>NZ_JAFBAR010000116.1 GCF_019247635.1 Mycobacterium sp. | reverse complement strand
CGGTGTTGCGGACGGCCATGACGATCGTGGCGCCGTTGCGGGCCAATTCGCGGGCGGTCACCGCGCCCAGCCCGCTGTTGGCGCCGGTGATGATCACCGTGCGCCCGGCGAATGACGGCAGATCTGCGGCTGTCCAGTCGGTCATGGTTGCCAACCCTACGGCGCGATGTCGAACTCCAAGGGTGGTGGGGCGACCCACATAGTCCGCCCCCGGCGACTGCTGTGGCAGAAGTGACCAGAACAACGACCGGCGGCCCAATTACTTTGCGGCGACTACGAATCCGCGGATGATGGCCTCGATGTCGCTAGACTCCGCCGCCGCCTGGTCGGCCATGCTGGTGATGGTTAGCTGCACCAGGTATCGTTGCTTGTCCGGCGGCGACCCGGTGGGGATGACGATTCGGTTCCAGCTGTGCAGCCGCGCGCCGTCGAGGTCGTAGCTGCCCTGGATCATCGACGACGGAAAGCCGTTGAAATCCGCATTCGAGGCGTCCAACTGCTTGAAGTTCTCGAACAGTTGGGCATCGTCGTTGCCGTGCTTGACCACTTGGGCGGGGTCGAAATCCCCGCGCAGCGCAAAGACCACCAGCCGTGCGGTCGGATAGCTGCGGCCCTTCGCGATGATCAGCGTCGCCGGCGCGATGTTCGGATTGGTGAACGGCGCCCAGCCCGGCGGCGTCGGGATGGACACCGTCAGATCGGTCAGCTTGTCCAGCGCCACCTGCTGACCCGTGACGCCGATGCTTTCCAGGTACTGCGAAAGCGGCACCGGCTTTTCGGTCGTCGTGGTGGCGCTTGTGGCTGCCGAACTCTTCGCCCAGATCGACTGATAGTCAGGGGGTTTGGGCGCGCACGCGCCCACCAACGCCGTCAGCGCGACCACGGCGACGCCGACCGCGCAGCGTTTCACAAAATCTCGCGAACCGTGTCGATCGGCCGAGCCAACCGGGTGCCCTTCGGCGTCACGACAAACGGTCTTTCGATCAGGATGGGATGCTCGGCCATGGCGTCGAGCAACTCGTCGTCGGTCGCCTCGGCAAGCCCGAGTTCGGTATACAGCGCTTCGCGCTTGCGCACCGCGGTGCGCACGTCAATCCCCGCGTCGCGGATCATGCGCACCAACTCTTCGCGGGACGGCGGCGTCTTCAGGTACTGGACAATGTCCGGCTCAAAGCCGTTGTCCCGCAGCAAGTCCAGCGTCTTACGCGACGTGGTGCACTTGGGGTTGTGGTAGATGACGGCATCAGCGGAACCGGAAGCCATCTAGGCGTCTCCGTCAAACAGTCCTGTGACTGAGCCGTTTTCGAAGACCGCACGGATGGTGCTGGCCAGCAGCGGCGCGATGGACAAAACCGTCAGCTGCGGGAAACGCTTCTCGTCGCCGATCGGCAGCGTGTTGGTGACTATCACCTCGCGCGCGCCGCACGCGGCCAGTCGCTCGGCGGCGGGGTCGGAGAGCACCCCGTGGGTGGCCGCGATGATCACGGCGGCGGCGCCGTCGTCGTGCAGCAGCTTGACCGCGCCGGCGATGGTGCCACCGGTGTCGATCATGTCGTCGATCAGCACGCAGCACCGGCCGGCGACTTCGCCGACAACGCGGTTGGACACCACCTGGTTGGGCACCCGCGGATCACGCGTCTTGTGGATGAAGGCCAGCGGCACACCGCCCAGTGCATCGGCCCACTTCTCGGCGATGCGCACGCGGCCGGAGTCCGGGGAGACCACGACCATGTTGCCGTCCGGATAGTTGTCAGCGATGTAACCGGTCAGCAGGTTTTGCGCGCGCATGTGGTCCACGGGTCCGTCGAAGAAACCCTGGATCTGATCGGTATGCAGGTCCACGGTCACGATCCGGTCGGCGCCGGCCGTCTTGAGCAGGTCGGCCACCAGCCGCGCCGAGATCGGTTCGCGGCCGCGGTGCTTCTTGTCCTGCCGGGCATAGGGATAGAACGGCATGACGGCGGTGATGCGCTTGGCGCTGCCGCGCTTGAGCGCGTCGATCATGATCAGCTGCTCCACCAGCCAGGTGTTCACCGGCGCCGGGCAGGACTGCAGGACGAAAGCGTCGCAACCGCGTACCGATTCGTGGAAGCGCACGAAGATCTCGCCGTTGGCGAATTCCCGCGCCGTCTGCGCGGTGACGTGGACGTCGAGTTCCTTGGCTACCTGCTCGGCCAGCTCGGGGTGGGCGCGGCCGGAGAACAGCATCAAATTTTTGCGGTTATCGGTCCAGTCGTGGCTCAACGTGCTGCCCTCGCCATATCGGGGAAGAGATAGGGATCAAAGAAGGAATGGAATGCCTCATCGTACGTAGCGAAGGGTACCGATATTTGGCTGGGTTGCCAGATAACGAATTCAGGGTGTCTGTTCGGATTCAGGATTCCGGGCGTCCCGCTTGACCGTCTCGTTGGCTTTCGAGGCCGCCTGTGCCGCCGCGGTCCCAGGCCGTTTGCGCTGCACCCAGTCCTCGATGTTGCGTTGCGGGCCGGCCGAGACCGCCAGCGCCCCGGGCGGCACATCTTCGCGCAGCACGGTTCCCGCGCCGGTGTATGCGCCGTCGCCGACGGTCACCGGGGCCACGAACATGGTGTCGGACCCGGTGCGGACGTGCGAGCCGATCGTGGTGCGCCGTTTGGTCGTGCCGTCGTAGTTGACGAAGACACTGGACGCGCCGATGTTGCTGTGCTCGCCGATGTCGGCGTCGCCGACGTAAGTCAGGTGCGGCACCTTGGTGCCAGTGCCGATGGTCGCGTTCTTCGTCTCGACGAACGCGCCGAGCTTGCCATCGGAGCCCAGCACGGTGCCCGGCCGCAGGTAGGTGAACGGCCCGACGGTGGCGCCATCACCGATCGTCGACGACGCGCCGTGGGTGCGGACCACCGAGGCGCCGTCGCCGACGGTCACGTCGGTCAGGCTGGTGCCCGGGCCGAGGACACAGTTAGTACCGATCCGGGTGCGGCCCAGCAGCTGGGTGCCGGGCTGGATCACGGTGTCACGGCCGATCGTCACGTCGACGTCGATCCACGTGGTAGCCGGGTCGACGACGGTCACCCCGGCCAGCTGGTGGGTGGCGACGATCCGGCGGTTGAGTTCGGCGCCCACCTCCGCCAGCTGGACGCGGTTGTTGACGCCGGCCACCAGCGCGCTGTCGTCGACGTGCCGGGCGATGACCATCCGGCCGGCCCGGCGAAGGATGGCCACGACGTCGGTGAGGTAGAGCTCCTGCTGGGCGTTGTCCGCGCTGAGCTGGTCGAGCGCGGAGCGCAGGGCGGCGATGTCGAACGCGTAGACCCCGGCGTTGACCTCGCGGATCTCGCGTTGCGAATGCGTGGCGTCGCTGTGTTCGACGATCGCCATCATCTCGTTGTCCTGGGTGCGCAGGACGCGGCCGTAGCCCAGGGGATCGCCCAGCGTGGTGGTCAGCACCGTCGCCGCGGCCGAGGCGGCATTGTGGGTGGCGATCAGGTCGGCCAGCGTGTCGGTGTCCAGCAGCGGCGTATCGCCGGAGGTGACGACCACGATGCCGGCGTAGTCGTCGGGCAGTGCGGGCAAGCCGCACTCCACGGCGTGCCCGGTGCCCAGCGGCCGGTCCTGCAGCGCGACGTCGATCGGTCGCCCGAGGGTGTCGGCCAGCTCGGCGACCAGCGGCGAGATGCGGTGGTGGTCGTGGCCCAGCACCACGACCAGGTGTTGTGGGGCCAGCTTGGCGATCGCGTGCAGCGAATGCGACAGCATGCTGCGACCGGCGAGCGTATGCAGCACCTTGGGGGTGTCAGATTGCATCCGAGTGCCGGGCCCGGCGGCCAGGACCAGGACCGCGGTCTCACCACCAGATGTCATCGAATCTCCTTCACTCACTTATTCGCGATCGTGCGTGTCTGTACGCCGACACGCCGTCAAGCGTGGCATTTCGTGCACGCTCGGGGCAAAGAGGCTCGGGGCAAAGGGCCTCGGGGCCTAAAGCGAAGCTCCGTCGCCAGGACTCGAACCTGAACTTTCTGAACCAAAATCAGAGGTGCTGCCGATTACACCACGACGGATTGCTGCTGCGCCCGGACCAACTTCGCGGCAACCAGCCTAGACGGTAAACCGATACCCTTGTTGACGTGGCAGCGCCGGACAAGGAAGTGCGGGCGCCGCGCGCCCGGATGACCGGTACCGAGCGTCGGCTGCAACTCATCGGCATCGCGCGATCGCTATTCGCCGAGCGCGGCTATGAGGGCACGTCGATCGAAGAGATCGCCCAGCGCGCCAACGTGTCCAAGCCCGTGGTCTACGAGCATTTCGGTGGCAAGGAGGGCCTGTACGCCGTCGTCGTCGACCGGGAGATGTCCGCGCTGCTCGACGGGATCACCTCCTCGTTGACCAACAACCGGTCCCGGGTGCGCGTCGAACGGGTCGCATTGGCGTTGCTCACCTACGTTGAAGAACGCACCGACGGCTTCCGCATCATGATCCGCGACTCGCCGGCCTCGATCAGCTCGGGCACCTACTCGAGCCTGCTCAATGACGCCGTCAACCAGGTCAGCTCCATTCTGGCCGGCGATTTCGCCCGCCGCGGCCTGGATCCGGAGCTGGCCCCGCTGTACGCCCAGGCGCTGGTCGGCTCGGTCTCGATGACGGCGCAATGGTGGCTCGACACGCGTGAGCCCAAGAAAGAGGTCGTCGCGGCCCATTTGGTCAACCTGATGTGGAACGGCCTGACGCATCTGGAAGCCGATCCGCGGCTGCAGGAGGATTAGCCAGGCCACTAGCCACAGTCGCGGGACAGCAGGTCGCCGACGGTCTCGCGGCGCACCAACTCGCGGGCCCGGCCATGCTTGACCGCGACCACCGGCGGCCGGCCCACCAGGTTGTAGTTCGACGCCATGCTGTGGTGATACGAACCGGTGCACGCCACCGCCAACAGGTCCCCGGGATGCACGTCGACCGGAAGCTCGATATCGCGGGCGATCTCGTCGCCGGCTTCGCAGTGCCGGCCCGCCACGGTCACGCGCTGCTTTACCCCGAGCGGATGCCGGTTGGCCAGCGCCACCGTGTACCGGGCGCCGTACAGCGACACCCGCGGGTTGTCGCTCATCCCGCCGTCGACCGCGACAAAGGTGCGGCCACCCGGCTGCGTCTTCACCGAACACACCCGATAGAGCGTCACGCCGGCCCGGCCGCTGATGCCGCGGCCGGGTTCCACCACGATGGCCGGGCGGGGGAAATGCTCGGCGGCGCAGGCTTCGTCCAGCGCGTCCTCGATCACCCGCGCCAGCTCGTAGAGGTCCAGTTCGCGGTCGCCCGGAACGTACGGGATGCCGTGGCCGCCGCCGATGTTGAGTTCTGTGAGGAGCACGCCGTGCCGGGCGCGGACGTCGGCCATGGCCGCGATCATCCGATGAATGGCCTCGCCGTACAGGGCCGGGTCGGTGACCTGCGAGCCGATGTGGCAGTGCAGCCCGATCAGGTCGAGGATCGGATGCGCCAGTACCCGCCGGACCGCGTCGTCGGCGTGGTCGTCGTACAGACTGAAGCCGAACTTCTGGTCGCTGATGCCGGTCGTGACCGCCCGGTGGCCGTGGATGTCGACATCGGGCGTCACCCGGATCAGCACCCGCTGGCGTCGTCGCGCCAGGCCGGCCAGGTAGGCGATCTCCATGCCCGAATCCAGCACGATGCGTCCCACCCCGACACCGACCGCCTCGCGCAACTCGTCGGGTGATTTCGCGTTGCCGTGCAGGATGATGCGGGACGGGTCCACCCCACCGGCGAGGGCGACGGCCAGCTCGCCGCCCGAACAGACGTCGACGCCGAGGCCCTCCTCGTGCGCCCACCGCGCAACCGCGGTGGTCAGCAGCGACTTTGCGGCGTAGACGACCTCGGCATCACGCAACGCCTGGTGGTAGCGGCGCGCGCGCCGGCGGAAGTCGGTCTCGTCGATCACATAGGTCGGGGTGCCGAACTCGTCGGCGATGTCGGCGAGTGGCACGTTGCCCATGCACAGTTGGCCGTCCTCGTCGGAACACGTGGTGAGCGGCCAGATAGCCGGGTCGAACCGCCGCGGCGCGGCCTGTCGGATCGACGGCAGCATGTCGAGCAATGTCATGCATTCAAGCTGCGCTCGAGCCGGGTCCGGTGGTGTTTTCCTTACGGTTTCTTGACGGTGCCCAGGCCAATATTGACGAGCTCGGGGTGCCGTCGGATGGCCCCTAGAATGGGCTGCATCATGACCGCACCGGGGGCTGCCAGCCCAGACACCCCGATCGCGGGGCTCCTCGAATTGGCGCTCACCGCGCCGACATTCACCCAGCTCATCGAGCGTGCCTCCGATCGACCCGACGAACTGCGGCTGGTTGGTCCGGCCAGCGCGCGGCTGTTCGTCGCCGGCGCTCTGGCACGGCAGGGGCCCTTGCTGGTGGTGACCGCCACCGGCCGCGAAGCCGACGATCTGGCCGCCGAGCTCCACGGTGTGTTCGCCGACGCGGTGGCCGTGTTCCCGTCCTGGGAGACGCTGCCGCACGAGCGGTTGTCACCCGGCGTCGATACCGTCGGCACCCGCCTGATGGTGCTGCGCCGGCTCGCCCACCCCGATGACGCCCGGCTGGGCCCGGCGCTGCGCGTGGTGGTCACCTCGGTGCGCTCGCTGCTGCAGCCGATGACGCCCGGTCTGGGCCAGGTGGAACCGGTCACCCTGGGCATCGGCCTGGAAATCGCCTTCGAGCAGGTGATCGCCCGGTTGGTCGAGCTGGCCTACACCCGGGTGGACATGGTCGGCCGCCGTGGCGAGTTCGCCGTGCGCGGCGGGATTCTGGACATCTTTCCGCCGACGGCCGAGCACCCGGTGCGGGTCGAGTTCTGGGGCGACGAGATCACCGAGATGCGGATGTTTTCCGTCGCCGATCAGCGCTCCATTCCGGAGATCGACATCGACACCCTGGTCGCGGTGCCGTGCCGCGAACTGCTGCTCACCGACGACGTGCGCAAGCGCGCCGCGCGGTTGGCGGCCCAGGCGGCCGCACGGCTGCCGGCGGGCGAAGCCACCAGCACCGGCAGCCTCACCGACATGTTGGCCAAGCTGGCCGAGGGCATCCCGGTCGACGGCATGGAAGCGCTGCTGCCGGTGCTTCTTCCGCCGGAAGAAGGGGCGGACGGGGCTCACGCGCTGCTCACCGATCAGCTCGCCGACGGCACGCCGGTGCTGCTGTGCGATCCGGAGAAGGTGCGCGCCCGGGCCGCCGACCTGATCAAGACCGGCCGCGAGTTCCTGGAGGCGTCGTGGTCCGTGGCGGCCCTGGGCAGCGATGCTCCCATCGACGTTGAACAGTTGGGCGGCTCGGGGTTCGCCGGGCTGGACGAGGTGCAGGCGGCTGCGGTGGACGCCGGTCACCCGTGGTGGACGCTGAGCCAGCTGTCCGACGAGTCGGCCATCGAGCTGGACATCCGCGCGGCGCCCTCAGCGCGCGGGCATCAGCGCGACATCGACGGCATCTTTGCGATGCTGCGCGCGCACGTCGCCACCGGCGGTCACGCGGCGGTCGTGGCGCCCGGCACCGGGACCGCACACCGGGTCGTGGAGCGGCTGGCCGAATCCGATACGCCCGCCGCGATGCTGGGCGCCGGCGCGGCGCTCAAGCCCGGCGTGGTCGGGGTGCTCAAGGGCCCGCTGCACGACGGCGTCGTCATACCGGGTGCCAACCTGGTCGTGATCACCGAGAAGGACCTGACCGGCACCCGGGCCACCGCCGTCGAGGGCAAGCGCCTGGCCGCGAAGCGGCGCAACACCGTCGACCCGCTAGCGCTGACCGCCGGCGACCTGGTGGTGCACGATCAGCACGGCATCGGGCGGTTCGTGGAGATGGTCGAACGCACGGTCGGCGGCGCGCGGCGCGAGTACCTGGTGCTGGAGTATGCGTCGAGCAAACGGGGAAGTGGCGGTGAGAAAAACACCGACAAGCTGTATGTGCCGATGGATTCCCTGGACCAGCTGTCGCGGTATGTCGGGGGGCAGGCGCCGGCGCTGAGCCGCCTGGGCGGCAGCGACTGGACCAACACCAAGACCAAGGCCCGCCGCGCGGTGCGCGAGATTGCCGGCGAGCTGGTGTCCCTGTACGCCAAGCGCCAGGCCAGCCCGGGCCACGCGTTCGCGCCGGACACGCCATGGCAGGCCGAGATGGAGGACGCCTTCGGGTTCACCGAGACCGTCGACCAGCTCACCGCCATCACCGAGGTCAAGGCCGACATGGAAAAACCGGTCCCGATGGACCGGGTGGTCTGCGGCGACGTCGGCTACGGCAAGACCGAGATCGCGGTGCGGGCGGCCTTCAAGGCGGTGCAGGACGGCAAGCAGGTCGCGGTGCTGGTGCCCACCACGCTGCTGGCCGACCAGCATCTACAGACGTTCCACGACCGAATGGCCGGATTCCCGGTGACCGTCAAGGGCCTGTCGCGGTTCACCGATCCCGCCGAGTCCCGCGCGGTGA
The DNA here is from genome assembly GCF_019247635.1 of Mycobacterium sp. Classification (GTDB taxonomy): domain Bacteria; phylum Actinomycetota; class Actinomycetes; order Mycobacteriales; family Mycobacteriaceae; genus Mycobacterium. The sequence goes on along the minus strand of NZ_JAFBAR010000116.1, from coordinate 16,755 downwards.
TCGACGGCCTGGCCAACGGGTCGGTGGACATCGTGATCGGCACGCACCGGTTGCTGCAGACCGGGGTCCGGTGGAAGGACCTCGGCCTGGTCGTCGTCGACGAGGAACAGCGCTTCGGCGTCGAGCACAAGGAGCACATCAAGTCGCTGCGCACCCACGTCGACGTGCTGACCATGAGCGCCACGCCGATCCCGCGCACGCTGGAGATGAGCCTGGCCGGGATTCGCGAGATGTCGACGATCCTGACCCCGCCCGAAGAGCGCTACCCGGTGCTCACCTACGTCGGCCCGCATGACGACAAGCAGATCGCGGCGGCGTTGCGGCGCGAGCTGCTGCGCGAGGGGCAGGCCTTCTACGTGCACAATCGGGTCAGCTCCATCGACCAGGCGGCCGCCCGGGTGCGTGGGCTGGTGCCCGAGGCGCGGGTTGTTGTCGCGCACGGGCAGATGCCCGAGGACCTGCTGGAACGCACCGTGCAGGGATTCTGGAACCGCGAACACGACATCCTGGTGTGCACCACGATCGTCGAAACCGGCCTGGACATCTCCAACGCCAACACACTGATCGTCGAGCGCGCCGACACCTTCGGCCTGTCCCAGCTGCACCAGCTGCGCGGCCGGGTCGGCCGCAGCCGCGAGCGCGGCTATGCCTACTTCCTGTATCCGCCGCACGCCCCGCTGACCGAGACGGCCTACGACCGGTTGGCCACCATCGCGCAGAACAACGAGCTGGGCGCGGGCATGGCCGTCGCGCTGAAGGACCTCGAGATCCGCGGCGCCGGCAACGTGCTGGGCGTCGAGCAGTCCGGGCACGTCGCCGGGGTGGGGTTCGACTTGTATGTGCGGCTGGTGGGGGAGGCCGTCGAGGCCTACCGGTTGGCCTTGCAAGCGGCCTCGGACGGGACGACGGTCATCACCGCCGAGGAGCCCAAGGACGTGCGGATCGACCTGCCGGTGGACGCGCACCTGCCGCCGGACTACATCGCCAGCGACCGGTTGCGGCTGGAGGGTTACCGGCGGCTCGCCGCCGCCTCGGACAACGCCGCCGTCGCCGCCGTCGTGGAGGAGCTCGTCGACCGTTACGGGCCGCTTCCCGAACCCGCCCTGCGGCTGGTGGCCGTGGCGCGGTTGCGGTTGCTGTGCCGAGCTTCCGGCATCACCGAGGTTTCGGCCGCGTCGGCGGCGACGGTGCGAGTCTCGCCGGTGACGTTGCCCGACTCCGCTCAAATCCGGCTCAAGCGGATGTATCCGGCGGCGAGCTATCGTGCCACCACCTCTACCGTGCAGGTTCCAATCCCGCGCGCCGGTGGTGTCGGCGCGCCCCGCATCCGCGACGTCGAACTGGTGCAGATGGTCGCGGATCTGGTGACGGCGCTGGAAGGGAAGCCGCAGCAGGATTTAATGGATACAGCCGAGCCTGGCGCGGGGTCGAGAAAGGAGCGGCAAGCACGATGATTGTCGTCCTGGTCGATCCTCGGCGGCCATCGCTGGTGCCGGTCGAAGCCATCGAGTTGCTCCGCGGCCAAGTGCAATACACCGAGGAGATGCCGGTCGCGGTGCCCTGGACGCTCCCGGACGCGCATCCGGCGTACATCGGAGAGGACGCACCGGTGTTGTTGTCGTCCGACCCCAACCACCCCGCCGTGGTGGCACGATTGGCCGCCGGAGCCCGGGTGATCTCGGCGCCGGACCGCCAGCGGGGCGAGCGACTGCTCGATGCCGTCGCGATGATGGACAGGCTTCGCACCGACGGGCCGTGGGAAAGCGAGCAGACCCACGACTCGTTGCGCCGCTACCTGCTGGAGGAGACCTACGAGCTGCTGGACGCGGTGCACAACGGCAACCCCGAACAGCTGCGTGAGGAGCTCGGCGACCTGCTGTTGCAGGTGCTCTTCCATGCCCGCATCGCCGAGGACGCGGCGCAACTGCCCTTCACCATCGACGACGTCGCCGACACGCTGCTGCGCAAATTGTCCTATCGCGCACCGGGAGTTCTTGCAGGCGAGTCGATTTCACTGGAAGAGCAGCTGGCGCAGTGGGAGGAACGTAAGGCAGCGGAAAAGTCGCGCAACTCGGTGTTGGACGACGTGCACACTGGTCAGCCCGCGCTGGCGTTGGCGCAGAAGGTGATCCAGCGTGTCCAGAAAGCCGGATTGCCCGCCGAGCTGATTCCCGCCGAGATAACCTCGATCTCGGTGACCGCTGAGGACGATGTCGAAAACGCTATTCGCACAGCGGTTTTAGACTTCGTGGAGGCCGTGCACCGGGTGGAGAAGGCAATCGCGGCGGCACGACGGGGCGATGTCGTGGCAGCGGAACTCGACGCGACGCCACTCGGGGTGATTACCGCGGAAGAATGGAAAGCCCACTGGCCGGCCGAGGTCTCTGAGGTGGCGGCCGCGGAGCCCGAGTCGCCGGCCCCCGAGAATGTCGACGAGCCCGCAGAGCAGCCCAAAGCCGCCAAGCGGCGCAAGGGTCGGCGGTAGGCCGACTCGGATTTGGCGAGGTCGCCTGAGCTTAGCCAGCGTCCAGTATCGTTTGCCACGTCCAGCGTGTTTCTCTGTTTTCAGCAATCATCAGTTTGCTTGCTCGTCAGCATGTTTGCCCGGATGTATGCTCATTCGCGGCTAACTATTCTATCCACTAGCTAACTCGCTCCGGTTTGGAGGAATTGGCAATTGCGTGTGCTGCGGGCGGTCGGCACCGGGGCGGCCGGTGAACCCGTGGGACGATGTCCGTGGCCCGGACGAGCTACAGCAGCTACAGGCGAGCTGCAGGTAAGAGCCGCAGGGGAGGTTAGGAGCACACGTGACGCCGAGACGCTGGTTGCGTACGGTCGCCGTCATCGGCGCGACCGCGATGCTGCTGGCGTCGAGTTGCACCTGGCAGCTCAGCCTTTTCATCCCGGAGGGCGTGCCGCCGCCGGCTGGCGATCCGGTGCCCCCGGTGGACACCCACGCCAGTGGCCGGCCCGCGGACCAGTTGCGGGAGTGGGCGGAAAAACGCTCTGCGGCATTGGAAATACCGGTGATCGCGCTGGAGGCCTACGCGTACGCCGCCCGGGTCGCTGAGGTGGAGAACCACAAGTGCCACATCGCGTGGACCACGCTGGCAGGCATTGGCCAGGTGGAAAGTCACCACGGCACCTACCGGGGCGCGGTGCTGTTACCCAACGGGGATGTGACGCCTCCCATTCGGGGTGTTCGCCTCGATGGCACGGGGGGCACCCTGCGCATTGTCGATGACCCCCCCGCGGGCGCCGTGGCCGCCGATGCCGGGGTGGACCGTGCGATGGGGCCCATGCAGTTCATCTCCGAGACCTGGCGGTTGTACGGCGTCGACGCCAACAACGACGGGATCGTCAGCCCGGATAACATTGACGACGCCGCGCTCTCGGCGGCAGGCTACTTATGTTGGCGCGGAAAGGATCTCGCTACACCGCGAGGCTGGATAACGGCCCTGCGCGCCTACAACAACTCCGGGGTCTATGCGCGGGCCGTCCGGGACTGGGCGACCGCCTACGGCTCGGGTCATCACCTGTAGCAGGATGATCCGGGAACCCAGGCCTTACGCTAGATGGCGTCCCGGGGCCGCCACCGAGTCCACCACGCGATCTCACGACGCACGCAAGACGACAAGGAGAACCCAGTGCCGATTATCGAGCAGGTCGGGGCCCGCGAGATCCTCGATTCCCGGGGTAACCCGACCGTCGAGGTCGAGGTGGCGCTGATCGACGGGACGTTCGCCCGCGCGGCGGTGCCGTCGGGCGCGTCGACCGGCGAGCACGAGGCCGTCGAGCTGCGCGATGGCGGCGATCGGTACGGCGGCAAGGGTGTGAAGAAAGCCGTGCAGGCTGTTCTCGATGAGATCGGCCCGGCCGTCATCGGGCTCAATGCCGACGATCAGCGGCTGGTCGACCAGGCGCTGGTGGATCTCGACGGAACCCCCGACAAGTCGCGGCTGGGTGGCAACGCGGTCCTGGGTGTTTCGCTGGCGGTGGCTAAGGCGGCCGCCGATTCTGCTGAGCTGCCGCTGTTCCGGTACGTCGGCGGGCCCAACGCGCACATCCTGCCGGTGCCGATGATGAACATTCTCAACGGTGGCGCGCACGCCGACACGGCCGTGGACATTCAGGAATTCATGGTGGCTCCCGTAGGTGCGCCCAGCTTCACCGAGGCGCTGCGTTGGGGCACCGAGGTGTACCACGCGCTCAAGGCGGTGTTGAAGAAGGAAGGATTGGCCACCGGCCTGGGCGACGAGGGCGGCTTCGCCCCGGATGTCGCCGGCACCACCGCGGCGCTGGATCTGATCAGCCGGGCCATCGAGTCGGCGGGTCTCAAACCGGGCATCGAAGTGGCGCTCGCGCTGGACGCCGCCGCCACCGAGTTCTACACCGACGGCACCGGTTACAGCTTCGAAGGCTCAACGCGCTCCGCCGAGCAGATGATCGAGTTCTATTCCGGTTTGCTCGGCTCGTATCCGCTGGTATCCATCGAAGATCCACTGTCCGAAGACGATTGGGACGGCTGGGCATCCTTGACGGCGGCCATTGGCGACCGGGTGCAGATAGTCGGCGATGACATCTTCGTGACCAACCCCGAGCGGCTGGAGGAGGGTATCGAGCGCGGCGTCGCAAATGCGTTGCTGGTCAAGGTGAATCAGATCGGCACGCTGACTGAGACGCTCGACGCGGTGGCGCTGGCCCACCACAGCGGATACCGCACGATGATGAGCCACCGCAGCGGCGAGACCGAGGACACCACGATTGCCGATCTGGCGGTGGCCGTCGGCAGCGGGCAGATCAAGACGGGCGCCCCCGCCCGTAGCGAACGCGTCGCCAAGTACAACCAGCTGCTGCGGATCGAGGAGGCGCTCGGCGACGCCGCGCGTTACGCCGGCGATCTGGCGTTTCCGCGCTATGCCGTGGAGGCAAAATAGTTGCCCGAAGCCAAACGGTCCGATTCGAAGCGGCGTGCCCCGGCATCACGTCCGGCGAAGGCCGGTGACTCGGCTCGCGGCCGTCGCTCCACGAGCCGCGCCAAGCCCGCCAAGCCGGTGCAGACTGCATCCGGAGCCCGGGCGACGACCGAGCACATCGTCGAACCCATCAAGCGCTCGATCGCCGAATCGCTCGAGCAGCGATCCGAACAGCGGTTGGGCTTTACCGCGCGGCGAGCGGCGGTGTTGGCCGCGGTGGTCTGCGTCCTGACCCTGACCATTGCCGGCCCGGTGCGCACCTACTTTGCCCAGCGCACCGAAATGGAGCAGCTGGCGGCGACCGAAGCCGCGCTGCGCCGCCAGATCGCCGACCTGCAGCAGCGGAAGGACAGGCTCGCCGACCCCGCCTACGTCGCAGCGCAGGCCCGCGAGCGTCTGGGTTTCGTGAAGCCGGGAGACATCCCGTTCCAGGTCCAACTCCCGCCGACGGCCGGGGCATCCGCGCAGCCGGGTTCGGACGCGGGCGGCCCGGCCAGGAACGAGCCCTGGTACACCTCGCTGTGGCACACCATCGCCGACAACCCGCACCTGCCACCGGCGGCGCCGGAGCCCCCGCCGGCCGGTATCGCGCCACCCGACTCCCCGGCGCCCACAACGCCCGGTGGTTGATCGTGCCGACCTGGAGGCCGTGGCGCGCCAGCTCGGTCGCCGGCCGCGCGGCGTGCTCGAGATCGCCTATCGTTGCCCCAACGGCGAGCCCGGCGTGGTGAAGACCGCGCCGAAACTTCCTGACGGCACACCGTTTCCGACGTTGTACTACCTGACCCATCCGGTGCTCACAGCGGCGGCCAGCCGGTTGGAGACGACGGGGTTGATGCGTGAGATGACCGAACGGCTAAGGGCGCAACCCGAACTGGCCGACGCGTATCGTCGGGCGCACGAGTCGTATCTGGCGGAGCGTGACGCAATCGAGGCGCTGGGGACTGGGTTTTCGGCCGGAGGCATGCCCGACCGCGTCAAGTGCCTGCACGTGCTGATCGCCCACTCGCTGGCCAAAGGACCCGGCGTGAATCCCCTTGGCGACGAGGCGTTGTCACTGCTGGCCAAAGATCCGGCAATGGCCTCGGTTCTGGTCGTGGACCGATGGTGACCACGCGTGTCGCCGCAATCGACTGCGGCACCAACTCGATTCGGCTGCTGATCGCCGACGCTAGCGGCGGGAAGCTGCGCGACGTGCACCGCGAGACGCGAATCGTGCGGCTGGGTCAGAGCGTCGATGCGACGGGGGTATTCGCACCGGAAGCGATCTCCCGGACTCGCGTCGCGCTCACCGACTACGCCGCCTTGGTTCAGACCCAGCACGCCGAACGGGTGCGGATGGTGGCCACGTCGGCCGCCCGTGACGTGGCCAACCGTGACGACTTCTTCGCGATGACAGCTGACGTGTTGGGCGCGGTGATCCCCGGCTCGGTTGCCGAGGTGATCACCGGCACCGACGAGGCGGCACTGTCCTTCCGCGGTGCTGTCGGCGAATTGAGCAGCGCCGGTGCGCCTTTCGTCGTGGTGGACTTGGGCGGCGGCTCCACCGAGATCGTGCTGGGCGACAGCGCGGTCGTGGCCAGCTACTCGGCGGACATCGGCTGTGTCCGGGTGACCGAACGGTTTTTACGCTCCGATCCGCCGGCGCCGGACGAGGTGGCAGCGGCGCGCCGGATGGTCCGCGAGCGGCTCGTCCCCGCGCTGCGCGCGGTGCCGGTCGAGCGCGGCCGGACCTGGGTCGGGCTGGCCGGAACCATGACCACGTTGTCCGCGCTGGCCCAGGACATGACCACGTATGACGCTGCGGCCATTCATCTCTCGCGGGTGGCCTGCGCAGAACTCGTGGCCGTGTGTGATCGGTTGATCGCCATGACGCGGGCCGAGCGCGCCGCGCTGGGTCCGATGCACAAGGGCCGCGCCGACGTGATCGGCGGCGGTGCGATCGTGGTGCAGGAGTTGGCGCGTGAGCTTGGCCAACGGGCGGGCATCGACTCGCTGACCGTGAGCGAGCATGACATCCTGGACGGCATCGCGCTCTCGATCGCCGGCTGAGTCGCAGCCGCCGCCTCGATTACTAGGCGCATCCACAACAGTGGCCTGTGTCGGAGGCACCACCCGATGTGCCCGCCTTTGCGCGACAACTTCATTCGCGTCGCGGCAGGCGCGTCGCGTCGCGGCACGGCGCCACCAAACTGTCGCTCAGAGCCGGGCACATCGGGTGTCGACCGATGAGACACAGGTGACACGCCACCTCACGCCTCGAACCGGTAGCCCATGCCCGATTCGGTCAGCAGGTGTTTGGGATGGGACGGGTCCTTTTCGAGTTTGCGCCGCAACTGCGCCAGATACACACGCAGATAATGTGTTTCGGTGGCATACGCCGGCCCCCACACCTCTTTCAACAGTTCCTCGCGGCCGACCAGCTTGCCGCGGTTGCGGACCAGCATTTCGAGCATGCCCCACTCCGTCGGAGTCAGATGCACCTCGGCGCCGTCCTTGACGACCTTTTTGGCTGTCAGATCGACCGTGAACGAATCGGTTTCGACAACCGGCTGCTCGACCTCCGACGATGCCGCGTTGCGGCGGACCGCCGCGCGCAGCCGGGCCAGGAACTCGTCCATGCCGAACGGTTTCGTCACGTAGTCGTCGGCGCCGGCATCAAGGGCCTGCACCTTGTCGGACGAATCCGTGCGCGCCGACAACACGATCACCGGGGCCGTCAGCCATCCCCGCAGTCCGCCGAGCACCTCGATGCCCGACATGTCCGGCAAGCCCAAATCCAGTACCACCACGTCCGGCGGGTGCTCGGCGGCGGCACGCAGGGCGCCCGCCCCCGTCGAAGCGGTGAGCACCTCGTACCCGCGCACGGACAGGTTGATCCGCAACGCGCGCAGGATTTGCGGCTCGTCGTCGATCACCAAGACTCGGGTCATGCGTCACCCGTCGGCGCGGCCAGATCCACCACAACGGTGAGCCCGCCACCCGGGGTGTCGCCGGCGGTGATGGCGCCGCCCATGGCCTCGACGAAACCGCGGGCCACCGACATCCCCAATCCCACGCCGGTGGTGTTGTCGTGATCACCGAGCCGCTGGAAGGCCGCGAAGACCTGCTCCTCGGCGCCGTGCGGGATCCCGGGACCCTCGTCGATGACGTTGATCAGGACGCGCTCACCGACGCGCCCGGCATTGACCCTGACCACGCAATCGGGCGCGTAGCGCAGCGAATTGTCGATCAGGTTGGCCAGCACCCGTTCCAGCAGCCCGGCGTCGGCCAGCACCACCGCGTCGCCGACGTCGACCTTGACACGGTCAATGCCGGACCGATTGAAGCCGGTGGCGCCCTTGCCGATGCTGACCAACGCGCGCTGCACCGTTTCTTCCAAGTACACCCGGCTCAGTTCCGGGTGTACCGCTTCGGCGGCCAGGCGCGACGAATCGAGCAGGTTCCCCACCAACGCGGTGAGCTGGTCGATGGACTCCTCGATGGTGGCCAGCAGCTCGGCGGTGTCGTGCGGCGAGAACGCGACGTCCTCGGCCCGCAAACTGGACACCGCCACCTTGGCCGCCGCCAGCGGGGTGCGCAGGTCGTGGCTGACCGCCGAGAGCAGCGAGCGCCGCAGCTCGTCGGCCCGCACGATCGCTTCGGTCCGGCTGGCATCCTCGGCCAGCTCCCGCTGCCTGATCAGGCCGGCGGCCTGATTGGCCACCGCGTTTAGCACCCGGCGGTCGCGCGCGGAAAGCTTCTTGCCGGCCAGCAACATCCAGAATTCGTCGTCACCGACCTCGATCGCGGTGTCGGCCGAATCGACGGTGGTGCACGGGTCGTGGCCGACCGACGCGACGACAGCACTGTCCTTGGGCGCACCTTCCTCGGTGTGCTCGCGCAGCATGCTGACCGCGCGCTGCGAGTACGTCTCGCGCACCCGCTCCAACAGCGTGTCGAGATCGGCGCCGCGCAGCACCGATGCCGCGAACAACGTCAACAGCTCGGCCTCCTGCGACGCCAGTCGGGCCTCGCGCGCGCGTTTGGCCGCGCCGTCGACCAGAATCGCGACCGCAACCGCGATCAGCAGCAGCACCAATTCGGTGATGGCGTTGCTGGGTTCGGCGATGGTGAAGCTGTGCCGCGGGGCGATCAGGTAGTAGTTGAGCAGCAGCCCGGACAGCACCGCCGAAAGTGCCGCCGGCGCAACGCCTCCCAGCAGGCCCACGACCAACACGCCGACGAAGAACAGCGCGCTCTCGCCGCCGTTGTCGAGATACCGGTCCAAATAGGTGACCGTGACGGCGCAGATGAGCGACGGCACGACGAACGCCGCGAGCCAGGACACCACGCGCCGTTCCCGGGGCGCGAACTGGGTGATCCGGAAGCCGCGCTTGGATTCCTCGTGGGTGACCATGTGCACGTCGATCTTTCCGGACCGCTGCACGATGGTCGGGCCGATGCCCTCCTCGAAGATGCGTGCCCACCGGGATCGGCGAGACGTGCCGATCACCAGCTGGGTGGCGTTGATCTCGCGCGCGAAATCGAGCAGGGCGTTGGGCACGTCGTCGCCGAGCACGGCGTGCACCGAGGCGTCCAGGCTGCCCGCGAGCTCACGAAGCTTGGCCATCCGAGGCTCTGACACGCCGGTCAATCCGTCGCCGCGCACGACGTGCACGACCATGAGTTCGGCGCTGGATTTCGACGCGATCCGGGATGCTCGCCGGATCAACGTCTCCGACTCCGGGCCCCCGGTGACCGCCACCACCACCCGCTCCCGCGCCTCCCAGGTGGCGGTGATCTTCTTGTCCGCGCGGTATTTGGCCAGCGCGGTGTCGACCTGGTCGGCCAGCCACAGCAGCGCCAGTTCCCTTAGTGCGGTGAGGTTTCCGGGCCGGAAGTAGTTGGACAGCGCCGCGTCGATCTTTTCCGGTGCGTAGACATTGCCGTGGGACAGCCTGCGGCGCAGGGCTTCCGGCGTGATATCGATGAGCTCGATCTGTGCCGCCTGGCGCACGATCGAATCCGGGATGGTCTCCTTTTGTTCGATGCCGGTAATCTGGGCGACGACGTCGTTGAGGCTTTCCAGATGCTGCACGTTGACGGTGGAGATCACCGTGATTCCGGCGTCCAGCAGCTCCTCGACGTCCTGCCAGCGCTTGTGATTCTTGCTGCCCGGCGTGTTGCTGTGGGCGAGCTCGTCCACCAACACCACCTGCGGGTGCCGTGCCAGCACCGCAGGCACGTCCAGTTCGGCGAAGCTGCTGCCCCGGTACTCGATGTAGTGCGGCGGAATGACCTCGATGCCCTTAAGCAGCTCAGCGGTTTTCGCGCGTCCGTGGGTTTCGATCACACCCGCCACCAGGTCGGTGCCGCGCTCCACTCGCCGGTGCGCTTCACCGAGCATGGCGTAGGTCTTGCCGACCCCCGGAGCCGCACCGAGGTAAATGCGAAGCTCCCCGCGCCGGCGATGGTGGTCCTGCACAGTCACTGAACCATCATCCACCAATACGTCAGCTCGAAACGGGGTACCTGCGGTCGAGATCCAGGTTGAGTTGCAGCACGTTGACGCGCGGTTCGCCGAAAATCCCCAGGTCGCGGCCGTTGGTGTGCTGCTGCACGACTTGGCGTATCTGATCTGCGGTGACGTGGCGGGCCTTGGCCACCCGGGCGATCTGAATATCGGCGTAGACGGTCGAGATGTCGGGGTCCAGGCCGCTGCCGCTGGCGGTGACGGCGTCGGCCGGAACCGCCGGACTGGCCGGCGCGGCGCCGCGAATGGGAACGATCTGCCCGCTCGAGTAATCCTCGCCAAACTTTGCACACTCGATCCGCACGCCTTGGTAAAGGTCCTGGAACGGTTGGGTGTTGGACCCGCACGGCTCGTTTACGCTGACGACTCGGCTCGGGTGGGTGACATAGCCGCGCGCATCACGGGGACCCATCACCGACAGCACCGCCCCGACGCCGCCGCCAGTACAGAACGGCCGCGACCCGGCCCCTTCTTCCAGACCCTCCGCCTTCGCGACGGCCGCGCTGCGCGAGCACACCTGCGTCAGCAGGCTCGGCTTGAACCCGGCGTCCGACGGGCTCGAACCGGCGGCCAGTTTCGCCGGATCGGCGGGGGTGTCGACAATGTTTTCCGGCCCAAGGTTGCTGCCGCCGCTGGCCATCGGGTCATACCCGTTGGCGCCCGCCGCTGACGGCCGGCTCTGGAAATACTGGGGCAACGGGTTGCCGTTGGCGTCGGTGAACAGCTGGCCGATCAGCGCGCTGCCGACCGGTTTACCGCCCACGGTAAGGATCGACCCCTCCGCCTTGCTGTGCAGGCCGGGGATCAGCGCGACCAACCAGATCAGCAACGGGTAGCCGAAGCCGAAGATCACGGTGAAGACGAGCAGCGCGCGCAGCGCGGCCCAGTGCTGACGAATCAGGTTGCCAAATTTCATATCTCAGGCCATCCCGGGGAGTAGTTGAACGACCAGGTCGATGAGCTTGATCCCGATGAACGGGGCCACGATGCCACCCAAGCCGTAGATGTAGAGGTTGCGACTGAGCAGTTTTGACGCGCGGCTCGGCGTGTATCGAACACCGCGCAGCGCCAACGGAATCAGGGCGACGATGACGACGGCGTTGAAGATCACCGCGGACAGGATCGCCGACTGCGGGCTGTGCAGCCGCATCACGTTGATCAGGTCCAGGCCGGGGAAGATCGCCACGAACATCGCCGGGATGATCGCGAAGTACTTCGCGATGTCGTTGGCGATCGAGAACGTGGTCAATGCCCCACGGGTGATCAACAGCTGCTTACCGATCTCCACGATCTCGATCAGCTTGGTGGGGTCGGAGTCCAGGTCCACCATGTTGCCGGCCTCTTTGGCCGCCGACGTGCCGGTGTTCATCGCCACTCCCACGTCGGCCTGGGCCAGCGCCGGCGCGTCGTTGGTGCCGTCGCCAGTCATCGCCACCAGGCGGCCACCCTGCTGCTCTTTCTTGATCAGCATCATCTTGTCTTCAGGGGTGGCCTCGGCGAGGAAGTCGTCGACGCCGGCCTCATCGGCAATCGCCTTGGCGGTCAACGGATTATCGCCGGTGATCATCACCGTCCGGATACCCATCAGGCGCATAGCATCGAACCGGTCTCGCATACCCTGCTTCACAACATCTTTGAGGTGAATGACACCGAGAACCGTTCCCACTTCGGCCTTATCGGCCGAATCGCCGGCGTGGATGACCTGACCCACGACCAGCGGCGTTCCGCCGGCGGCGGAGATCCCGTCCACGATCTCGCCGAGTTCGGCGGGGACGGTGCCCCCGTGACTGCGAACCCACTCGGCCACCGAGTTGGCCGCGCCCTTGCGCAGCTGTCGCCCGTCGAGGTCGACACCCGACATCCGGGTCGTCGCGGTGAATTCCACCCAGTGGGCGTTGGCCAACTCTCCGGGTGTCCGCGCCCGCAACCCGTAGGCCTCTTTGGCGTAGACGACGATGGAACGGCCCTCCGGGGTTTCGTCGGCCAGGCTGGACAGCTGCGCGGCGTCGGCCAGGTCCCCGTGGGTCACCCCGCTAACCGGAATGAATTCTGACGCTTGCCGATTGCCCAGCGTGATGGTGCCGGTCTTGTCCAGCAGCAGGGTGTTGACATCGCCGGCCGCTTCGACGGCGCGGCCGGACATGGCCAGCACGTTGCGTTGCACCAGCCGGTCCATGCCCGCGATGCCGATCGCCGACAGCAGCGCGCCAATCGTGGTGGGAATCAAGCACACCAGCAGAGCCACGAGAACGATGCCGCTGATGCCATTGCTGTTGAGCGCCGCAGTGTCGGGCACGCCGGGGTTGTTGACCTTGGAGTAGATCGCCAGCGGTTGCAGGGTGGCGACCGCGAACACGAAGATGATGGTCAGCGAGGCCAGCAGAATGTTCAGGGCGATCTCGTTGGGTGTCTTCTGCCGATTCGCGCCCTCGACGAGTGCGATCATCCGATCCACGAAGCTCTCGCCGGGCTTCTGGGTGATCTTGACGACGATGCGGTCCGAGAGCACGGTTGTGCCGCCGGTTACCGACGACCGGTCGCCGCCGGATTCGCGGATGACCGGCGCGGATTCGCCCGTGATGGCCGATTCGTCCACCGACGCAATGCCTTCCACCACGTCGCCGTCGCCGGGAATGACCTCGCCCGCGGTGACCACCACAACGTCGCCCTGCTGCAACAACGGCGCCGCCACTTCTTCGGGTTCGGTGGTGCTGCCCGGCTCCCAGGCTTTCAGCCGGTGGGCTATGGTGTCGGCCTTCGATTTACGCAAGGTGTCCGCCTGCGCCTTGCCGCGCCCTTCGGCCACGGCCTCGGCCAGGTTCGCGAAAACCACTGTCAGCCAAAGCCAGAACACGGTGAGCCAGCTGAACCAGCTGTCGTCACCGAACGCCAGCACCGTGGACCACACGGCACCGATCTCCACGATGAACATCACCGGGTTGCGCCACAGAGTGCGCGGGTCAAGCTTGCGAAGCGCGTCCGGCAGTGACTTCAGCAGCATCGCGGGGTCCAGCAATCCGCCCTGCAGCTTACCGCCGGGCGCCTGGGCGGAACGCTGACTTGACTGGGATTCTTGGGATCTGGTTGTTGTGGTCACGATTTCAGTGAATCCCTTCGGCGAGGGGCCCGAGTGCCAGCGCGGGCAGGAAGGTGAGGGCAACCAGAATGACCGTCACACCCACCACCAGGCCCACGAATTGCGGCTTGTGGGTAGGCAGTGTGCCACTGGACTCGGGCGTCATGCCCTGGCGCGAAAGCGAACCGGCCAGCGCAAGAACCAGAATCATCGGCAGGAACCGGCCGAACAGCATCGCCAAGCCGAGCGCGGTGTTCCACCAGACGGTGTTGCCCGACAAGCCGGCGAACGCGGAGCCGTTGTTGTTGGCCGCGGAGGTGAACGCGTAGAGCACCTCCGAAAGGCCATGCGGCCCGCCCGGATTGGCCATCGCGGCCCGTTCGCCCGGCAGCGCCATAGCGACGGCGGTGCCGACGAGCACGATGAGCGGCGTGGTCAGGAAATAGCCAGAGGCGAGCTTCATTTCGCGTGGCGTGATCTTCTTGCCGAGGTATTCCGGGGTGCGGCCGACCATCAAGCCGGCGACGAACACCGTGATGACCGCGAGGATCAAGATGCCGTACAGACCCGATCCGGTGCCGCCGGGTGCGACCTCGCCGAGTTGCATGTTGAACATCTGCATCATGCCGCCCAGGCTGGTGTAGGAGTCGTGCACCGAGTTGATCGCACCGGTGGACGTCAGCGTGGTCGCGTCGGCGAAGACGGCGGAATCGGCGACTCCGAAGCGCTGTTCCACGCCTTCGTTCGCGGCACCCACTGCCGTGGGGACGGTGCCGTGGTGCTGCAACTGGAACAGCATCATGAAGATGACGCTCAAGACGGCCATGACGCTGACGACGGCGGCGATCGCGTAGCCCTGCTTCTTGCTGTTCACCATGCGGCCGAAGGTGCGGGGCAGCGAGAAGCTGATGACCAACAGCAAGAAGATCTCGACCCAGTTGGTCCACGCGGTCGGGTTCTCGAACGGGTGCGACGAGTTGGCGTTATAGAAGCCCCCGCCGTTGGTGCCGAGCTCCTTTATTGCCTCCTGGCTAGCGACCGGACCGCCGGTAATCGTCTGCTGGTTACCAGCAATCGTGGTGACGACCTGGTCGTTGAGATGGAAGTTCTGGATGGCGCCGCCGGCGATCAGCACGATCGCGGCGAGGATCGAGATCGGTAGCAGGATGCGTAGGGTGCCGCGGATCATGTCCACCCAGAAGTTGCCGAGTTCCCCGGTGCGGCTGCGCGCGAACCCGCGGACGAGCGCGATGGCCACTGCCATGCCGACCGCGGCGGACGCGAAGTTCTGCACCGCCAGACCGGCCATCTGCACCAGGTGACCCATGGTCGATTCGCCGCCGTAGTTCTGCCAGTTGGTGTTCGTGACGAAGCTGACGGCGGTGTTCCAGGCCAGCGCGGGCGTCATGGGCGTACCCGGATTGGCAAGGTGCAGCGGCAGTTTGCCTTGCACGAGCTGCAAGACGAACAGGAAGATCACACTCACCGCCGAAAACGCCAGCAGGCTACGGGCATACGCGACCCAGGTCTGTTCGGCGTCTGGGTTGGCGCCGATCAGCCGGTAGATGAAACGCTCTGTGCGCGAATGCTTTTTGGAACTGTAGACCCGATACATGTAGTCGCCCAGCGGCACATGCACCGCCGCCAAGGCGACAATGAGCAGCGCGAGGAACAGCACACCTGCTGTGGTGGTGCTCATCAGAAGCGCTCCGGAAAGACCAGTGCCGCCACCAGCAGCACAGCGATGAGGACGGACAGGGCCAGCCCTACGACGTTTGCGACGCTCACGATCCCAATTTCAAAGTTGCGCCGAGCGCGCCGAAACACGCCACGGTCAGCAGAAGGTAAACCAGCACAGACATGGGTGTCTTTCGTTGTTGTGTTTTCGATTTCACAAAGCCTCGTGGACAGACAAGAGGCCTCATGGACAGACAAGAGGCTAAGCACGCCAACGGGCGGGCGGCGCCGCCCTTAACGGTTTCTTTACGCTTCGATCTGCGCTTTTGTCCGGATCTTTGCGGCCACGGCACCGCCTCAGGCGGTGTCGGTGGTCGCGATCATCGGAAGCCGCACCCGAAAGACGGTCAGCCCGTGCCCGGATTCGGCGGTGACCGTGCCGTGATGGGCTTTGACGATCGAACTGACGATGGCCAAGCCCAATCCGCTGCCCGACCCGTTGGATCTGGACTGGTCCGCGCGGACGAAACGCTCGAAAAGCTGGGGGAGCAGGTCGGGCGCGATGTCGGGCCCGTCGTCGGCAACCGACAACTCGGCGTACGGCCCCATCGGGCCGTCGTCGTGGCGGGTGATTCCCGTGGTCACGGTGACGCCGGGCGGCGTGTGCATCCGGGCGTTGCTGAGCAGGTTGCTGACGAGTTGGTGCAGCCGCGCGTGATCTCCGCGCACCCAGACTGGTTCGTCGGGAAGGTCTTTGAGCCACGTGTGGGTCGGCGCGGCGACCGCCGCATCGTTGACCGCGGTGATGGTCAGGTCCGCCAGGTCGATGTTCTCGGTCTGCAGGTCTTCGCCCTCGCCCAGCCGCGAGAGCAGCAGCAGCTCGTCGACAAGCAACGTCATCCGCCTGGCTTCCGACTCGATGCGGGCCAGCGCATGTTCGGTGGTCGGCGGTAGCGCTTCGGTTCTTCCACGATCACCGGTGGCGGGGTAGGCACACACAAACGAAAGGGCCGCACACCTTGCGGTGTGCGGCCCTTTGAGTTGTCAGGCCCAGCTGCCGCTTACGGCGCTGTCGGTCTGCGCCATGTTGCTGCCGGCCGTCTGCACGTTCTGGCCGTGCTGGTTGGCCTGCTGGTAGATCACCTGGAAGTTGCGACCCAGCTGGGTGATGAACTCCTGGCAAGCCACCGAACCCGCGCCACCCCAGAAGTCCCCGGCAGCCAGCACATCGCGAACGATGGCCTGGTGCTCTTGCTCCAACGAAGCCGCCTGCGCCCGAATCGTCGCGCCGTGGGCGTCGACGTCGCCGAACTGATAGTTAATGCTCATTGTCTATGTCCTCCTGAATTGAAGTTTGTTGGGTTTACCGGATTACGTCAGCTACGGAGGACAGCCTGCGAGGCCTGCTCTTGCTGCTCGTAGTTGTTGGCGTCGCGGACCAGACCATCGCGCACCCCGTGCAGCATGTTCACGATGTTGCGGAAGGCCTGATTCATCTGACCCATGGTGTC
>NZ_JAFBAR010000055.1 GCF_019247635.1 Mycobacterium sp. | reverse complement strand
GGGCACCGGGGTGCCAATCGAGCGTCCGGCTGGGGAACTACCTGCCGCGGTGAATACACAGCCACCGCAGTGCCCGCGCCCGGGGCATCCTTTTTGCCCGGCTCTGAGCGACTGTCAAACGCCCGTTAGGATTTCGCGCTGCACTACCCATCGCGTGTCGCTCGAAGACGGGCAAACAGGACATCCTTTGGCGTAGAGGTGTCGATGTGGCGAGCCGGGACAACATGCGAGGTACGCATTTTCATCCGTGCGCCGGCTTTCGTAGATCAGTTCGGCATGCTCCAGGAGTTGCACGGCTTCCGACACCCCGGCCAGATCCCTAACGCACGGCAAATAGCCGTCGCGCCGTTGCCGATTTGGTGGAGGTGGTCCGGGGCATCGGCGCCCGGCGTAAAGCCCCCGACACGCCACGCGGTCGGGGGCCTGCGCGAGGGGGCTGGGGTTACGCGGTCCGGCGGATACCGCGACTGCGACCGAGGTCGCCCTTGAGAAGTAGGTCGCGTTCCGATTCCGACAGGCCGCCCCACACGCCGTAGGGTTCGCCGACCTCCAGCGCATGGGAGCGGCACTCTTGGATCACCGGGCAGCGCCGGCACATCTCTTTGGCACGCTGCTCGCGTTGCATGCGGGCGCGACCGCGCTCGCCGTCGGGGTGGAAGAACATCGATGAATCGACACCGCGGCACAGGCCCTGCAATTGCCAGTTCCAGATGTCGGCGTTGGGTCCAGGTAGCTGCTCCGGTTGTGGCATTGCTTGATCCCTCTCTGCACGGCCGGCCCAAGATGCGGGTCAGGTTCGCCAAGGAGGCGAGTGTTTAACTGATTGCAGAGGCGTCACCGATGACTACCTATCTTGTAACGCTAGACGTTAGGGGCGTTGCTGAAATTCAGTCAATAGGTGCCCGGTGTGACCAAATATCTGAGCATTGCGGGAGAATTAACTCTGCGTTCATCTGGCGCGCATTTGCACAACGCTAGACGTGCTAACGGAAGGTGCGCTGATCAGGTAACCACCCAGGTCAGAGGTGTAGGCAGGGGAGTGTTAATTGGGCCACATGCGGCTCCGGGTAATATTCTGGTAACGCAGATACCACAAACTTTTTACGAATGGCTCGGCTACCGCACACCGTGATTCAAACTCATCCCATGTCAGATGATTGAGCCAACTCTGGCTGCGGCCGCCTTCGGAAATGCGCCGGAAACCTGGCCGCTGCCGACCGCCGTCACCCCGCATCAGCTGTGGCTGCGGGCGGTGGCCTCCGGCGGGCAGGGCCGATACGGCAGTGCGTACCGCGACCTGGCCGAGATCAGGCGCGCCGCCGCCGGCCCGGTGACTTCATTGGCGCACAGCACGCAGGGCTCTTTCCTACGTCAGCTCGGGTGGCACGCGCTGGCGCGGCGCTGGGACGGTCGCGCCCTGGCGCTCGCCGGCGCCGACCCGGCCGCCCGCGCCGACGCCCTGATCGGCCTGGCCGCCGACGCGCTAGGGATCGGGCGCTTCGCCCTGGCCGCGACGCTGTTGGCCCGCGTGGACCCGGATTGGGTCGGTGACCGGGTGGCGGTGCGCCGGCAGTGGGTGGCTGCGGAGCTGGCGATGGCCACCGGCGACGGGGCCGTCGCCGTCGGTCACGCCGAGCGGGCGGTGGAGTTGGCTCGAGCGACGGCCGGCGTGCGGCACCAGGTCAAGAGTGACGTTGTGCTGGCGGCCGCGCTGTGCAGCGCCGGCCACATCGATCGTGCCAGCGCCGTCGGTGCCGCCGCGCTCGAAACCGCTGGCCAGCGTGGCCTGATACCCCTGAAATGGGCACTGGCTTGCTTGCTGATTGATACCGGAAGCGTCACGGTTCCGGTACAACCGATGCGCGAACTCACCCAAATCAGGGATATTTGTGCAGGTCAGATGCAGCGTGCCGGAGGCATCTGGCGCACCGCTTAAAGCTCGGCGCGAGTGTTAGGCGTCTAGCTGTGTCTTTGCTGGCTCGATAGCTGGTCAGTGTCAGGGTGTGTCCGCTTCGTAACGTTGGAGATATCGCCGTCGATGACAATTGAAGGTGAACGTCTCGACGCCGTGGTTGCGGAGGCCGTGGCAGGAGACCGAAATGCGCTTCGCAAGGTGCTGGAGACCATCCGTCCGATCGTCGTGCGATATTGCCGGGCAAGAGTCGGCACGACCGAGCGGAGCGGCCTGTCAGCGGACGATGTGGCACAGGAGGTGTGCTTGGCCACCATCACAGCGCTACCGCGCTACCGGGACCGGGGACGTCCGTTCCTAGCGTTCCTGTACGGCATCGCAGCGCACAAGGTCGCCGACGCCCATCGGGCCGCCGGCCGTGATCTCGCCTATCCCGCCGAAGAGGTTCCGGAACGGCGGTCGGCCGAGGCGGGCCCGGAGCAACTGGCCCTCGAAGCCGATTCGGCCAGCCGCATGAACGAATTGCTGGAGATCCTGCCCGCCAAGCAGCGCGAAATCCTGATCCTGCGCGTCGTCGTCGGACTGAGCGCCGAAGAGACCGCCGCCGCCGTCGGCAGCACCACGGGAGCGGTGCGGGTGGCACAGCACCGCGCGCTGCAGCGGTTGAAGGACGAAATCGTCGCGGCAGGTGACTATGCCTGACTTCGCGTTCGGCGACCAGCCCGCGCTAAATGAAATGGCCCGCACCGATCTGCTGCTCGATGCGCTGGCCGAGCGCGCCGAAGCCGACCTGGACGATCCCGACGATGACGCGCTGATCAAGCTGCTGGGGGACTGGCGAGACGACCTGCGGTGGCCGCCGGCCAGCGCGCTGGTGTCGCAGCAAGAGGCCGAAGAGGCGCTGCTCGCCGGGATGACGGAGCGCGGACGCGCCCATCGCGGACTGGCGGCGGTCGGGTCCGTGGCGGCCACACTGCTGGTGTTGAGCGGATTCGGGGCGATGGTCGTCGAAGCCCGACCCGGAAACGCTCTGTACGGCATCCACGCGATGTTCTTCGACCAGCCGCGGGTCAGCGACGACCAGGTCCTGTTGTCCGCCAAGGCGGATCTGGCCAAGGTGCAGCAAATGATCGACGACGGCCAGTGGGGCCAGGCCCAGAATCAGCTGGCCGAGGTCAGCAGCAGCTTGCAGGCCGTCAACGACGGCGGCCAAAAGCAGGATCTGATCGACGAGGTCGATCTGCTGAACACCCGGGTGGAGACGCGCGATCCGAACGCGAGTCGTCCGCGGCAACGCCCGCAGGCACCGGCGTCCACCTCGCAGCCGCCGACAACGTCGGTACCGCCGAGGCTCACCGCGCCGACGGCGACACCGAGCAGTTCGACCGCCTCGACGCCGAAGTCAAGCAGCCCGGCTCCGACACCATCCAGTCCGGCGCCGACGACAACATCCGGGCCTCCGCCGGCAACCACGACGTCTCCGCCCGCCACGACGACCAAGTCTCACCACCATGGGCACACCCCGACCACGACGTCGCTCGAGCCTGCTGCTCCGCCGCCGACGGGCGCGCCTTCACCGCCCTCTGCGCCCGCGACGCTGGTCAACGGAAACGCCGGGTCCTAGCCCGGGACAGCGGGAAGGGCCCGTCAGCGGCGGTGGAAACCGTCCGCGTCGGACGTCGCCTCGTTGAGCGAGGCGTCGGCGTACCCCCGGCAGTAATCCCACGTGACGTAGGCGTCCGGTTCGGGGTCGTAGGCCGGCTCGTGCGGCCGCACGGTGCCGTCGATCAAAAGTTGCAGCAGGTTGGCACGCAGCATGTCCCAGTCGTGATAGTGGTCTTGCTGGCACTCGTCGCAGCACACCACCAGCCCGCGAATTCCCTTGTGCGCCAACAAGGCCTCGTACACGGCCAGATCGGCCAGATCGGCCTCGACCGCCAGCCGCTCCTGCTGATCCAGGGGTTGACCCGGCTCGACGGCTTCCAGCGCTGCCGACGGGTCACACGGGTCGTCGGCAAAAGGGTCGGGCGGCAATCCAGGCGGGAGGTGGTCACGCACGCCTCTAGACTACGCAGCCGGGCCGTCATAACGCCAGCAGGCGGCGCGCCCGGGCTAGCGAGTCACCGCAGCCTGCCGAGCCGATAGGATGGGCTTCTCACTTCGCATGCGTATGGAGGGCCTCACCGATGTCCCGTGGCATGTCCGGCCTGGAAGAAAGCTCTGACCTGGTTGTCAGTCCGTATGTCCGTGACGCTTCCATTGGAGGGCTTGCGGATGACCGGGTGCCGACCGGCGGCGACAATCCGCACAAGATAGCAATGCTGGGCCTGACCTTCGACGACGTCTTGCTGCTGCCTGCGGCTTCCGACGTGGTGCCCGCGACCGCGGACACCTCCAGCCAGCTCACCAGGAAAATCCGGCTCAAGGTGCCGTTGGTGAGCTCGGCGATGGACACGGTCACCGAGTCCCGGATGGCCATCGCGATGGCCCGGGCGGGCGGAATGGGCGTGCTGCACCGCAATCTGCCCGTCGCCGAACAAGCCGGCCAGGTGGAGATGGTGAAGCGTTCCGAGGCCGGCATGGTCACCGATCCGGTCACTTGCCGGCCGGACAACACGCTGGCCCAGGTCGACGCGCTATGTGCGCGGTTCCGGATCTCCGGGCTGCCGGTGGTCGACGACGCCGGCGCGCTGGTGGGCATCATCACCAACCGCGACATGCGCTTCGAGGTCGACCAGGCCAAGCAGGTGGCCGAGGTGATGACCAAGGCCCCCTTGATCACCGCCCAGGAAGGCGTGAGCGCCGACGCGGCGCTGGGCCTGCTGCGCCGCAACAAGATCGAGAAGTTGCCCGTGGTCGACGGCCACGGCCGGCTGACCGGGCTGATCACCGTCAAAGACTTCGTCAAGACCGAACAACACCCGCTGGCCACCAAGGACAGCGACGGACGGTTGCTGGTGGGCGCGGCCGTCGGTGTCGGCGGCGACGCCTGGGTCCGCGCGATGATGCTGGTCGACGCCGGGGCCGACGTGCTGATCGTGGACACCGCGCACGCCCACAACCGGCTGGTCCTCGACATGGTCGGCAAGCTCAAGGCCGAAGTCGGCGAACGCGTCGAGGTGATCGGCGGCAACGTCGCCACCAGGTCCGCGGCCGCCGCCCTGGTCGAGGCCGGGGCCGACGCGGTCAAGGTCGGCGTGGGGCCCGGATCGATCTGCACTACCCGCGTGGTGGCCGGGGTCGGCGCGCCTCAAATCACGGCAATCCTGGAAGCCGTCGCGGCGTGCGGACCGGCGGGGGTGCCCGTCATCGCCGACGGGGGCCTGCAGTACTCCGGCGACATCGCCAAGGCGCTGGCGGCCGGCGCGTCGACCGCCATGCTGGGCTCGCTGCTGGCCGGCACCGCGGAGGCGCCCGGCGAGCTGATCTTCGTCAACGGCAAGCAGTTCAAGAGCTATCGCGGCATGGGGTCGCTGGGCGCCATGGCGGGCAGGGGCTCCGGGGGCTCGGGTAAGTCGTACTCCAAGGACCGCTACTTCGCCGACGACGCGCTCTCGGAGGACAAGCTGGTGCCCGAGGGCATCGAGGGCCGGGTGCCGTTCCGCGGCCCGCTGTCCTCGGTGATTCACCAGCTCACCGGGGGCCTGCGCGCCGCGATGGGCTACACCGGCTCGCCCACGATCGAGGTGCTGCAGCAGGCGCAGTTCGTCCGGATCACGGCGGCCGGCCTTAAAGAGAGCCATCCGCACGACGTCGCGATGACCGTCGAAGCGCCCAACTATTACGCGCGCTGAGGCCGACATGGTCGAGATCGGGATGGGCAGGAGTGCCCGTCGCACGTATGAACTCAGCGAGATCAGCATCGTGCCGTCGCGGCGGACTCGCTCCTCGAAAGACGTGTCGACGGCCTGGCAGCTGGACGCCTATCGGTTCGAGATTCCCGTCATCGCCCACCCCACCGACGCCCTGGTTTCGCCGGAGTTCGCCATCGAGCTCGGCCGGCTCGGCGGGCTGGGGGTGCTCAACGGCGAGGGACTAATTGGCCGGCACGCCGACGTGCAGGCCAAGATCACCCAGCTCGTCGAGGCCGCCGAGAAGGAGCCGGAACCCTCGGCGGCGATCCGGATGCTGCAGGAGCTGCACGCCGCCCCGCTGAACCCGGACCTGCTGGGTGCCGCGGTGGCCCGCATCCGTGAGGCAGGCGTGACCACCGCGGTGCGGGTGAGCCCGCAAAATGCCCAGGCGCTGACCCCGGTGCTGCTGCAGGCCGGCATCGACCTGCTGGTCATCCAGGGCACGATCGTCTCGGCGGAGCGGGTGGCAAGCGATGGCGAACCCCTCAATTTGAAGACCTTCATCTCCGAGCTCGACATCCCGGTGGTCGCCGGCGGCGTGCTCGACCACCGCACCGCGCTGCACCTGATGCGCACGGGAGCCGCCGGCGTCATCGTCGGGTACGGGTCCACTAGGGGAGTGACCACCAGCGACGAGGTGTTGGGCATCAGCGTGCCGATGGCCACCGCGATCGCCGACGCCGCCGCCGCCCGTCGCGAATACCTCGACGAGACCGGCGGCCGGTACGTGCACGTGCTGGCCGACGGCGACATCCACACCTCGGGCGAGCTGGCCAAGGCCATCGCGTGCGGCGCCGACGCCGTGGTGCTGGGCACGCCGCTGGCCGAGGCCGCCGAGGCGCTCGGTGAGGGCTGGTTCTGGCCGGCCGCGGCGGCGCACCCGTCGTTGCCGCGCGGTGCGTTGCTGCAGATCGCCGTCGGTGAGCGCCCGTCGCTCGAGCGGGTGCTCAACGGCCCGTCCGACGACCCGTTCGGCACCCTGAATTTGGTCGGGGGCCTGCGCCGGGCGATGGCCAAGGCCGGCTATTGCGACCTCAAGGAATTCCAGAAGGTCGGCCTGACGGTCGGCGGCTGACCCCCGCGAGTCGGCGGCTAACCCCTGCGAGCAGACGCGGCTAACCCCCGCGAGCAGACGCAAAAGCACCCAAATCGTCGGCGTGTCGGGGGATTTTGCGTCTGCTCGCGCCAGGCCGATACTGATCGGATGAAGCCGGATTACGACGTCCTGATCATCGGCTCGGGTTTCGGGGGCAGCGTCAGCGCGCTGCGGCTGACCGAAAAGGGCTACCGCGTTGGCGTGCTGGAGGCGGGTCGTCGCTACAACGACGAGGACTTTGCCAAGACGTCCTGGGAGCTGCGCAAGTTCCTGTGGGCGCCGAAGCTGGGTTGCTACGGCATCCAACGGATCCACCCGCTGCGCAACGTGATGATTTTGGCGGGCGCCGGAGTGGGCGGCGGCTCCCTGAACTACGCCAACACCTTGTACGTGCCGCCGGAGCCGTTCTTCAACGACCAGCAGTGGAAACACATCACCGACTGGCACAGCGAACTGATACCGCACTATCAGCAGGCGCAGCGGATGCTGGGCGTTGTCCCCAACCCGACGTTCACCGACGCCGACCGCATCTTCAAGGAAGTCGCCGAAGAGATGGGGTGCGGCGACACGTTCGTGCCCACTCCGGTCGGGGTGTTCTTCGGTCCCGAAGGCACCAAGTCGCCCGGCGTGACGGTGCCCGACCCGTATTTCGGCGGCGCCGGGCCGGCGCGCACCGGCTGCCTGGAATGCGGCGGCTGCATGACGGGATGTCGGTACGGCGCCAAGAACACTCTGCTGAAGAATTACCTTGGCCTCGCCGAATCGGCTGGCGCACAAGTTATTCCGATGACCACCGTGAAGGGCTTCCAGCAACGCCCGGATGGGCTGTGGGAGGTTAATACCGTCCGCACCGGCAGCTGGCTGCGCCGCGACAAGCGCACGTTCACCGCCAGCAACCTGATCCTGGCCGCCGGCACCTGGGGCACCCAGCATCTGCTGTTCAACATGCGGGACAAGGGCAAGCTGCCCCGCCTGTCGCAACGCTTGGGCGTTTTGACCCGGACCAATTCCGAGTCGATCGTGGGGGCCGCGACCTTGGACGTCCCCCCCGACCTGGACCTGACCCGCGGGGTCGCGATCACGTCGTCGATTCACCCGACGTCGGACACCCACGTCGAACCCGTTCGTTACGGCAAGGGCTCCAACGCGATGGGCCTGCTGCAGACCCTGATGACCGATGGCCCTGGGCCCGAGGGGCCCGATGAGACCTATGTGCCGCGCTGGAAGCAGCTGCTGCAACAAGGCGGCGAGAATCCGCGGCTCATGTTGCAGCTGCTCAATCCCCGGCGGTGGAGCGAGCGCACGATGATCGCGTTGGTGATGCAGCATCTGGACAACTCGATCACCACGTTCACCAAACGCGGAAAGCTGGGCATCCGTTGGTATTCCAGCAAGCAGGGGCACGGCCAGCCGAACCCAAGCTGGATTCCCGTCGGCAATGAGGTCACCCGCCGCGTCGCGCGAAAGATCGACGGCGTCGCGGGCGGCACCTGGGGTGAGCTGTTCAACATCCCGCTGACCGCGCACTTCCTCGGGGGCGCGGTGATCGGTGACAGCCCCGCGCACGGAGTCATCGACCCCTACCACCGCGTCTACGGATATCCCTCGCTGTATGTGGTGGACGGCGCCGCGATCTCGGCAAACCTCGGGGTCAACCCCTCGCTGTCCATCGCCGCGCAGGCCGAGCGGGCGGCCTCGCTGTGGCCGAACAAGGGCGAGAACGACCAGCGGCCGCTGCAAGGCGACGACTACCGGCGGCTGGACCCGATCGCGCCCCAGCACCCGGTGGTGCCGGCCGACGCGCCGGGCGCGCTGCGCTGGCTGCCCGTGGACCCGAGCAGCCCCGTCAGCCACGCGGGCTGATCAGCTCGCGATCACCTCCAGTGGTGCGCCGCTGACCACCCGGCTGCGTTCGCCGTGCACGTTGACGGGAACATCGCCCATCAGCGTGACCCGGTGCATGAGGCGGGGCTGGTCATCGTAGTCGTCGATGGCCCGGTGCTGGGTGGCGCGGTTGTCCCAGATCGCGACGTCGCCCGGCTCCCAGTTCCAGCGAATGGTGTTCTCGGGCATGGTGATTCGGCGCTGGAGCAGGTCGAACAGCACGGTTGACTCGTGGCTGTCCAGGCCGACGAAGCCGCGCACGAAATTTCCAAGCAGCAGGGTGCGTTCGCCGGTCTCCGGGTGCACCCGCACGACGGGGTGTTCGGTCTGGAAATGCTTTTTCTCGAATGCCTGCTGGAAGGCGCGCTGGGCGTCGGTCAGCCGTTCGGGCCGGATGTAGTCGTAACGGTTGCTGTGCAGCGCCCATAGGTTTTCGACGAGGCATTTGAGCGGTTCGGGCAGCTGCTCGTATGCCGCCGCGGTCGAGGCCCACAGCGTCGAGCCGCCGTAGCCGGGCAGGGTGACCGCGCGCAGGATCGAGGCCGCGGGGTAGTTGGCGGCAAACGTCACGTCGGTGTGCCACTGGTTGGCCTTGCCGTACTCGGAGTTGATCGGCGTGATGACGGGCTCGTCCTTGCCGGCGAGCTGGGCGGCGGCGGGGTGGCCGACCGGCGTGCCCAGCAGCCTGCCGAACGCCAGTTGCCCGGCGTCGTCGAGGTGGTGCTGATCGCGGAAGAAGATCACCTTGTGCGTCAACAGCGCCCGGTGGATCTCGTCGACGGTGGCGGGGTCGAGGTCGCCTGCCAGGCGAACCCCGTCGATGCGGGCGCCGATGCGGCTGCCGAGCTTAATGGCGGTGATCGAGTCGGTCATTGCTGTGGTCCTTTTGGAGGCGTCTGGAGGGTGTAGTCAGTTGACTACATGGGCTAGTGTAGTCACATGACTACGCGGGCGGCAAGTGGCGGCCGGAAAATTCCCAGCGCGCAGGGGTCCCCCACCGGGCGGGAGGCGGTGGCGGCCGCGATCCTGGAGGCGGCCACCGACCTGTTCGCTGAGCGCGGACCGGCCGCCACGTCGATCCGCGACATCGGCGCGCGGTCGAAGGTCAACCACGGGTTGGTGTTTCGGCATTTCGGCACCAAAGAGAAGTTGGTCGGTGCCGTGCTCGATCACCTGGTGGCGACTACGGCCACGCTGGTGCAGGATGGCGCGCCGGCGTCGGAGACCGAACGAGCCCTGGACCGGCACATGCGCGTCATGGCACGCACCTTGCTCGACGGCTATCCCGCGGGCCAGCTGCAGACCAGGTTTCCGGGTGCCTCATACCTGCTCGACCAAGTGCGCCCGGGCTACCGCAACGAGCGTGACGCACAGCTGGCTGTCGCGAATGCACTTGCGCTGCAACTGGGTTGGCGACTGTTTGCGCCCTTCCTGCGCTCGGCGACCGGCATCGACGACATGCCCGACGACGAACTGCGCGACGCGGTGCGCGCCGAGGCGGCCCGGATCGTCGAACCGCACTGAGACAGGTGTAGACACCGCGTAGTTCGCAAACGGTCCGCATGCCAGCTCGCCACGGGCGCAAGATCATCGCCCGCGACCGGGGACGTGCCCCGCGACCTGCGGCGCAAGGAATCCACAAGCGCGTTTGTCGAGGATTGGGCAGGGCCAGGTGGGGGAAAGGACCAGCTAAGTGAATCGCGTCGCCAGCGCCAATACCGTCGGGATGCTGACTCTCGCGTGCGTGGCCGCATCGTTGGTTGGATTGGTCGCGGTCGGTGGATTGGCCCGACAGCTCGGCGTCGAGAGCCTGCGGACGGTGGCTTCGGCGCACACGAGCACCGGCTCGCGGGTCAAGCAAGGTGCCGGAATGTACGGCAACCCGTCTGCGGCCGCGGTCTATTGGCGGCCGCAACACGGCGGCGACTGCGGGGAGATGGCGGTGGCAGACGTGGTCGGACAGGTCAGCGGCAAGGAGCCCACCGAGCGACAGATTATCGCGTTGGCGGAAAGCACTCCGAGTACCACGGACTCCGGACCGATCTACCGGCCTCGGCGCGGTACCGACATCAGGGATCTGCCGGTATTGCTGACCCACTACGGCATCCGGTCCACCCTGGCTCCATCGTCGATCGGTGGTCTGGAGCAGGATCTGGCCCAAGCGCACAAGGTGATTGCGAGCGTCAACGCCGAAACCATCTGGAATCAGGGCGGCAACCGCAATGCGGACGACCACGTCGTAGTGGTCACCGGCATCGACGCCAATGCCGGTGTGGTGCACCTCAACGACAGCGGTATACGGACAGGCCGCGACGAGAAGGTCTCCCTGGCCACCTTCGAACGCGCGTGGGGCACCGGGCACAATTTTGCCGTCGTGACCAGTTGATCGCGGCCCCTCTCACGATCCAACCCGGCAGTCGCGAATGTCTTTACGCTGTGGCGCAAGAATTTCGCAAGTTTTTCTTGAGGATTTGTAGAGGGCGTTAGCAAATGCTGTCTGCATGACCAGGGCTTCGGTGCGCACGGCAGGGATCGCGGTTGTGTTGGGCGGGGCCGGCGCCGCGCTGTTGGTGGGATTCGCGGGCGTGGCGCAGGCGGCTCCCGGCGCTCCTGCCCCGCACAGCACCCACGGCGGCGGGATGTACGGCGACCCCGCCGCGGCCGCGCCGTTCTGGCGTCGGCAGCACGACTCCAACTGCGGGGAGATGGCGGTGGCCGACGTGGTCGGCCAGGCCACCGGCAAGGAGCCCACCGAACAGCAGATCGACTCGACGGCCGAAAACATCTCGAGCGTGGCCCACTCCGGGTCGGTCTGGCATCCCGGCGGGTCCACCAACAATCAGGATCTGCCGGTTCTGCTAGCGCACTACGGTGTAAAGGCCACCACGGCCAACAGCACCACCGGTGCGCTAGAGCAGAATCTGAGCCAAGGGCGCAAGGTGATCGTCGGGGTCAATAGCGAAATCTTGTGGAACGACCGGGGCAACCGCACCCAGGAAGACCACTTCGTGGTGGTCACCGGCATCGACACCAAAGCCGGTGTGGTGCACCTCAACGACAGCGGCGTCAACGCCGGGCGCGACGAACAGGTCCCCCTGGCGACCTTCGAAAGCGCCTGGGCGACAAGTCATAACTTTTCCGTCGTGACCAGCTGACGAAAAGCCGTCGGCGGCATCGGGCGATCCCGGTCAGCCGGCTACGGCGTCAACGTGCCAGACTGCGTCGGTGCATGGGCGCTCGGCCCGGCGGCTGCTGCGGTTGCGGCAGCAGTGGTTTGCGGTGGCGCATGTGGACGGTGGAGGGCGCCTCGGTGCTCAGCGTGAGCTCTTCGCCGCCGTGCCGGATGGTCAGCTCGCCGCCCGGCCCGTCCCGCAGGATGTAGGTGGCCTGCTCGTGGTGAACATCGACGGTGAGTCGAAAACCCCTCCACCGCAACCGGAACCGCAGGCGGGTGATGCCGTCGGGCAGTTGGGGATCGATGTCCAGGACGCCGTCGTCGTCGCGCAGGCCACCGAATCCGCCGACCAGTGCCGTCCACGCCCCGGCCAGCGAGGCCATGTGTAGCCCGTCGCGGGTGTTGGCGTGTAGGTCGCGCAGGTCGATCAGCGCGGCCTCGTAGGCGTAGTCGTGGGCGAGCTCGAGGTGCCCGACTTCGGCGCACATCACGGCCTGGGTGCAGGCCGACAGCGATGAATCGCGCACCATGCGCCGCTCGTAGTAGTCGACGTTGTGCGCCTTCTGTTCCGGGGTGAAGGCGTGACTCTGCCACTGCATCGCCAGCACCACGTCGGCCTGCTTGATCACCTGCGCGGGGTAGAGGCGGACATAAGCCTCGTGCAGCAGCAACGGGTAGGTGGTGTTGGCTTCGAAGTCCCATTCGGCGAACGTCGTGAAGCCTTCACACTGCTGATGGACGCCCAGCTCCGCGTCGAACGGGATGTTGACGGCCTCGGCCGCGTCGCGCCAGGCGGCCATCTCCTCGGTGGTGATCCCCAGCGCCTCGGCCTCCTCGGGATGGCGGTTGCAGGCATCGGCGGCGGTGCGCAGGTTGTGGGCCGCCATCAGATTGGTGAAGACGTTGTCGCGCATGATCGCGGTGTACTCGTCGGGGCCGGTGACGCCGTCGAGGTGCCAGACGCCGTGGCGGTCGTGGTGCCCGAGGGTCATCCACAGCCGAGCGGTCTCGCTGAGCACCTCGAGGCCGCATTCCTTTTCCAGCGTGTCGTCGCCGGTGACGATGCGGTAGCGCTCGAAGGCCATGGCGATGTCGGCGTTGATGTGCCAGGCGGCCGTGCCCGCCGGCCAATAGGCCGAGCACTCCTGCCCGCGGATGGTCCGCCAGGGAAAGGCCGCGCCGTCGAGGCCGAGCTCGGCCGCGCGCTCCTTGGCCAGGTTTAGCGTCGAGGCCCGCCACCGCAGTGCGTCGGCGACCGCGTGCGGCAGCGTGTAGGTCAACACCGGCAGCACGAAACCCTCGGTGTCCCAGAAGGCGTGGCCGTCGTAGCCGGTCCCGGTGAGCCCTTTGCTGGGGATCGCTCGGCGTTCGGCGCGCGCGCTGGCCTGCAGCAGGTGGAACAGCCCGAACCGCACCGCCTGCTGGGATTCCGGGTCGCCCTCGACCTCGACGTCCGCACTGTCCCAGAAATCGTCGAGATATTCGCGCTGCGCCTTCAGCAGGCCGTCCCACCCGCTATAGCGGGCGCTGTGCAGGGCGGCGGCGGCCTGGTCGCGCAGCGCCGGGCGGGAGCGCAGGCTCGACCAGCCGTACGCGAGGTATTTGACGATGCGCAGCTTCTGGCCGGGGCGCAGGCCGCAGATCACCGTTGTGCGGGCCAGGTCGTCGCGGGCGTCGTTGGTGACCTCCACCCGGCCGGGAACGTCGATCTCGTGGTCCATCCCCGCGGCCATCATCAGCTTGCTGGCTCGGGTCCGGTGCATGAGAAGCGCTCCGCACTCGGTGCTTTCGTGGGCGACGGCCTCCAGCGGGTTGTCCAGAATGGCCGAGACCCGTGGGTCGGCCGACGTCTGCGGTTGGTCCTCGTTGGTGACGAGCTCGGATTGCACGGTGACGCGGATGAATTCCTCGACCGCCTCGACGACGTACTCGATGGCCGCGATGCTGCGCTGGGCGAGCGAGACCAGCCGGGTGGACGTGACCTTGATCTGCCTGCCCGACGGCGAACTCCAGTGCGCCAGCCGGGTCAGCGTCCCGGCGCGCAAGTCGAGCACCCGCTCGTGCGAGACCAGTTGGCCGTACCTGACGTCGAACGGTTCGTCGCCCACCAGCAGGCGGATGATCTTCCCGTTGGTGACGTCGACGACGGTCTGGCCGCCCTCCGGGTAGCCGTATCCGGCCTCGGCGTAGGGCAGCGGCCGAATCTCGTAAAACGAGTTCAGGTAGGTGCCCGGCAGGCCATACGGCTCACCCTCGTCGAGGTTGCCGCGCAACCCGATGTGCCCGTTGGACAACGCAAACAGCGATTCCGACTGGGCAATCAGGTTCAGGTCGAGCCGCGTCTCGCGGATCAGCCACGGCTCGACCGGAAAGGCTTCCTGGGTGATCACGATTGCAGCAATTCCGCGAGATCGCTGACCACCACGTCGGCACCGTTGCGGCGCAAATCCTCGGCCTGCCCCACCCGGTCGACGCCCACCACGAACCCGAAGTTACCGGCCCGGCCCGCCTGCACACCCGACAACGCGTCCTCGAACACGGCCGCCGCGTCGGGGGCGGTGTCCAGCAACTCTGCTCCGCGCAGGTAGGAGTCCGGGGCCGGCTTACCCGCGATGTGCTCGTCGCGCAGGGTCACGCCGTCCACCCGCTGCTGGACGAAGCGGTCCAGGCCGGTGATTTCGAGAACGTCGCGGGTGTTGGCGCTCGACGAGACCACCGCGATACCCAGTCCGGCCGCCGAGACCGCCTCCAGATAACGCCGCGACCCGTCGAACACCTCGACGCCGTCGTCGTGCAGGATCTTCTGGAACATGTCGTTCTTGCGGTTGCCCAGGCCGTATATCGTCTCGGCATCCCCGGGGTCGTCCGGATCGCCTTCTGGCAGTTCGATTCCGCGGCTGTCCAGGAATGACCGGACGCCGTCTTCGCGCTTCTTGCCGTCCACGTACTCGCGGTAGTCCGCGGCCGGATCGAACGGGACGAACTTGTCCCCAGTGCGCTCGGCCCGCTGTTTCAGATAGGCGTCGAACATTGCCTTCCACGCCTTGGTGTGCACGCTCGCAGTATCGGTGAGTACGCCGTCGAGGTCGAACAGACAGGCGTGCACCTTCTCCGGCAGACCCAGCGCTGAACTCACTGGCGGACCTCACTTTCGCGACTCTCGGTATTCGGGCGATACCACTCCACCATGCTTACCGCGCCGCGTCGACCTCATCGGCGGTTCTGGCCATGTCCACCTGGGCGAGTTGGGCACTGCGGTAGGCGCAAATCCGCAGCGGGACGGGCGTGGCGTAGAGCCCGGCGGCCACGCCCGTTTCCGCCATGTGGTGCGAATGAGCGCTGAATTGGTCCACCGGGATCGGTCCCGATGCGCGGCATGTTCTGCTCCTCGGTCAGGCACTCGTCGGACCGAGCGCATAGGCGCCGGTCTGCGGATGGTGATACCAGCCGGCGGCGGCGTGCGTTCCACCGTCGACGTGGATCGTCTGCCCGGTGATGTAGCTCGACATGTCAGACGCGAGAAACACCGCGGCGTCTGCCATTTCGTCGACACGTCCGGGGCGCCCCAGCGGAATGATCAGGCGGAACCGCTCTTCAGAGCCTGGCGGTGCCACTTGTGCCAACCCTTCGGTCAAAGTGATATCGGGAGCCAGGGCGTTGACCCGGATACCATGGGGCGCGAGTTCGAGGGCGGCGGTCTTGGTGTAGTTGATGACGCCGGCTTTGGCGGCCGCGTACGTCGCGAAACCCGGTGCGGCGCGGACGCCTTCGATCGAGGTCACGTTGATGATACTGCCCGCCAACCGCTGTTCGACGAGGCCGCGGGCCACCCGTTGGGTGCACAGGTAGACGTGGCGCAGGTTGGATTTGTAGAGCGCATCCCAGCCGTTCTCACTCGTGTCGAGGATCCCGGACCAAAACACTCCTCCGGCGTTGTTCACCAGGATCGTCACCGGTCCGAGTTCGGCCGCGGTCTGCGCGAGTGCGGCGTCGACCGCGGCGCTGTCCCGGACGTCGGTGGGTATGCCCAGCGCTCCGATCTCGTCGGCGGCGGCCGCGCACGAATCCGGGTCGCGTTCCCAGATCGCCACGTTGGCGCCGAATGCCTTCAGCCCGGCTGCGACGCCGCGGCCGATGCCGGCGCCGCCACCGGTGACGACGGCGACGCGGTCGGTCAGAAGAATGCTTGCCGGATCGAGTGCCATGGGTCGAGCATAGAAGATTGCCAGTTCAGCTATTACAGCATTTGACGTCGCGTTGCTCCCCGCGATCTGGCCGGCGCGATAGCACGAACCGCGTTGAGCCACTACCTGTTTCAGGCTGACTGAGCGGCGGCGCGGCGGCAGATTCGCGCTGCGGCGGGCCTCGCCTGAGGCGTTTACCGAGTCATCGCGGGCGGCCCCGCTGCCACTCGTTCATGGGTTGGTCGCCCGGGCGACACCCTGGATGACCCGCAGCCGCCCGTCGGCCAGGGCTTGCGTGAGGTTGTCGACCTTGCGCTGAAAATCGCTGACAAAGGTGTGCAGGCCCAACGGATGTGGCGGCTGGGCCAGCAGGGCCCGCATGAGCCCGACCGCCTGGTCGGTCAGGTCGTTCCACTGTTCAATGGCGAACCCGGAGGCCTCGATCACGGCTCGCAACTGGTCAGGCGTGGCCAGGTGGCTGCGGGCCGGTACGTCCGCCCAGGGTAGGGGATAGTCGAGTTGACCAGGGCCGCCAATTGCGATGTCCCACAAGGCTAACCGACCTCCACCGGTCAGCACCCGGCGGGCTTCGGCGTACAGGCTCTGCTTGTCCGCCACGTTCATCTGCACATGCTGGCTGATGGCGACGTCGAAGGTGCCGTCGGGAAAGGGAAGTTTGGTGACGTCTGCCTGCTGACCCGATATCCGGTCTGCCAGCCCGACACACTGATTGAGCCAACGATTCGTTTCGCAGTAGTCGCCGGTGAGATCGACGGCCTTTACCCGGCAGCCGTGCCGGTCGGCGAGGTAACGGGCGGTGCCCCCGATCCCGCTGCCGGCGTCGAGAACCATGCTCGCACTGGTGATCTCAACCAGATCCAGCAGTTGGATCGTGGCGAAGCGGCCCATGGTGTGGAAGTCTTCCAACGGACCCAGGTCGGCCGGCTCAAGGTGGTTCAGGTCTTTGCCGGCCTCCCGCAGGGCGCGTTCGATATTGTCGCGCGACAGGCCGGTCGAGTACTGCTCGTGGATCTCCGTGTCGTGCACCTGAGTGGGCACCCGGGCCCACGCGGTGATGATGGGCGGCATGGTGATCAGGGCGTCGGCGGCCAGTGCCTCCTGACGGAATTGGGTCACGAAGTTGTCGATATCGGGGAGTTCGTCGATCGCAAAACCCATCTTTTGCGCGACCGGTTCGACCAGCCGCCAGACCTCCGCGGCGTAGGCCAGGATGTTGGTGTCGACGGCCGTGCCGATCGGCGTGCCGAGGGCCAGGGTCGGGGTGCCCAGGCCGGCGTCACGAAAGAGCGTGTGCAGTGTGGTGCCGAACGACGGGCTCAGTCCCATGGCCTCAAAGGCTCGGGCGATGCCGTTTGTCACCCGCTGAAAGAGTGGCAGTTCGGGCACGGTGCGAGCCGCGGTGATGTCGTTCTCGGAGAAGACGACCACGCCGCCGGGCCGCACCAAGGAGCTGAGGTGTCGCAGCGTGGCGGCCGGGTCGGGCAGGTGCATCAGGATCAGCCGGCCGATCACGGCGTCGACCGGTTCGTCGACGGTGATCGTTTCGATTGTCGATTGCTCGAAACACGCTGTGGTCAAGTCATTCTCGGCGGCACGGGTGCGGGCGAGTTCGATCATCTCGGGTGCTGCATCCACCCCGAGGACGAATCCCGTCGGACCGACCAGTCGGGCGGCGATCAGCGACACGTCGCCCGGCCCGCAGCCGACGTCGAGAACCCGCATGCCTGGCCCCAGACCCGCCAGCCGCAACGCATGCTCCGTGTGGTCGTTATACAGCTCGCCCTGCAGGAGCAAGCGCTGCACCTCCACATCGGCGTGGCCCAGGACATAGGTGCTGTTATTCATGGCGTTTCCCTACTTTTCTTCAGCGCCGCGCCGAGACAACGTCGATCGGCGGGCGACCGGCCGCGGCGTGCTCGGTGCGCCACACAGCTGATTCGCCAGAGAGCCGCGGATGTGCGGGCGCGGGATGCTGTTGGAGCCGGTCGAATTTGTCCAACCGGTGCATTGGTACGACAGCCGTCAGCATG
This sequence comes from Mycobacterium sp., assembly GCF_019247635.1. Taxonomy (GTDB): domain Bacteria; phylum Actinomycetota; class Actinomycetes; order Mycobacteriales; family Mycobacteriaceae; genus Mycobacterium. Next base: position 7,026 of record NZ_JAFBAR010000055.1, on the reverse strand, counting down.
AAGAGCCACAGCTGGCGGATGAGGTTGCCTGCCGTACGTTGGGATCGCGGATCGCTGACGTAGCGGCGGGCGATAGTCAGGAAGTCTTCGGGTTCGACACCGGCGACATCGCGTACGTGCGTGGTGGGGCCGCCCACTTCCCAAGTGCCAAGCGCGCTTTCGGGCAGGTAGTGCCGCAAACTGGACTGGAAGAACATGTCGGCGCCGAGTCGTCTGGCGTCCACGCGTACGGCGCGCAGAAACATCCACTGGGGAACCTCGATGTGACGCACGCGGCGGCCCAATGCCTCGCCGATTGCGTCGGCAATGTCCGCGCCCGACATCAGCGTCGGCCCCGTCGGGCGGTAAGCGCGACCGTCATGGCGGTGCGGATCGAGCAGCGCGCCCACCGCGACCCGGGCGATGTCTTCGTTGGAGGGCGGCGCATTTCGGTGGCCCCCGGTCGGCGTCGGCAACATGCCCAGCTGGGCGGCCATCGGCACCAGTTGCAAATAGTTGTCGGCGAAGTATCCAGGGTCGACAGCCACGTGAGCGGTGTCCGGCAGCAGCGCGAACAACCTGTCGGTCAGCCAGGCTTGCCGGGTCATCAGCGACGGGTGTTCCGGGCTGGCCAGCCATTGTCCAAGCGCCACCACGGCTTCCACGCCCGATCGCCGCGCGGCCACAGCGAAGGCTACCGCGCTGTCGAGCGCATGCGGGTGGTACGGCGGGTTGAAATACAGGCGGTTTACCCCGACCATCGCGTCGGCAACCTGTGTGATGTCGAACATGTCCGCGACCACGACCTCAGCGCCCAAGGTTCGCAACCGGTCGCTGCGCGCGTCGTCGCGATGCACCATGACCCTGGTCGGCACGCCCTTGCCGAGCAGTTGGGTAGCCACAGCGCCGCCGACCCTGCCCGTGGCACCGGTTACCAGTACGCGGTTGTGTGTCATCGGATTTCCCTTTCTTGTTGTCCACCGAGCCTGAACCCAGCGTCACGTCCGGTGTCGAGCACGACGCCAGTTTCACGCTCGACGTGCTCGGGTTCCCAGGCCGGTAGCAGCCAGGCAACGACGATCGCCGCAGCCAGCGCGATACCCGCGCAGACCAGCGAGCCGACCCGCAGGCCGTCCAGGAAGGCGCCGTCGACGGCGGCCCGGACATGTGCGGCCTGCTGGGCCGGCAGCCGTTCGATCACCCTGTGCGCGAACGCCATTGAACGCAGCATTGCCGAGCGCGCATCGCTGGGCAGTCCGCTCACCGCCGGCGCCGAGGCGAGTCGCTGGGAGTAGACCGAGGCAAACACACTGCCTACGATGGCCACGCCCAGGGTGCCGCCGAGTTCGCGCGTGGTGTCGTTGACGGCCGACCCGATCCCGGCCTTGTCGGGCGACAGGGAGCCCATGATCGCCTCGGTGGCCGGCGCCGTGGTCAGGCCGAGGCCGCCGCCGAGCAACAGCATCTGCAGCGCGATTTCGCCGTAGTAGGTCGACGCGTCCGCGGTGGACGCCCATGCCAGGCCGGCGGCGAACACGGCCAGGCCGCCCGCGACGACAGCCGTGCTGCCGATCCGCTGCACCAGCCGGGGCCCCAGGACGCTGGCCAAGGCGATCGATCCGGCGACCGGTAACAGCCGCACACCGGCTTGAAATGCGCTGTAGCCCTTGATGAATTGGAAATACTGCGTGATGACGAAGATGAATCCGAACAGGGTGAGAAACCCTGCGGTCACCGCCAGACTTCCGCCGGAGAATCTACGGTTGAGGAACACCGAGACGTCGAGCATCGGATGCGTGCTGCGCCGCTCCCAGAGCGCGAAGCCGACGAGAACGATTGTGGCCACGGCGAATCCAGTGCTGGCACGACCACTGGTCCATCCCCAGGCCGGTGCTTCGATGACCGTATAGATCAGCGCAGAAACGCCGGCCGCCGACAGGATCAGACCGGGCAGATCGATGCGGGGCGCCCCGGGGTCGCGGGAGGTCGGCACGAACAGGATGCCGCCGGTGATGGCCGCCGCCGAGATCGGAATGTTGACCAGAAAGATGCTGCCCCACCAGAAGTGCTCGAGCAGCCAGCCACCGCTGATCGGTCCCACGGCCACCCCGACACCCACCATGGCCGCCCAGATTCCGATGGCCTTGGCCCGAGCTATCGGGTCGGTGAAGATATTGGTGATCAGCCCCAGCGTGGTTGGGAAGATCACCGCCGCGCCCACGCCCATGGCTGCCCGCGCGGCGATCAGCCCATCCGCCGAAGTCGCCGATGCGGCAATGCCGGAGGTGATGGCGAACAGCGCCAGTCCGGCGACGAGCCAGCCCCGCCTGCCGTACCGGTCGCTCAGGCTGCCGGCCGATAGCAACAGCCCCGACATGACCAGGGTGTAGGCGTCGACGATCCATTGCAATTGCGAGGTTTCGGCGCCCAGTTCACGCGACAGCGTCGGCAGCGCGACGTTGACGATTGTGGCGTCGATGCTGATGACGAAGACGCTGAGGCAGATCACGACGAGGGCGACGGCACGCATGACAAGCACTAAAGCTATGAGACAATATAATCAAGTATCAAGTAGAAAAATGTGTCTGCCGCTGTTAGGCTGGTCGAGTGCCCGTTCGCCGCAACTACAACCAGAACTGTCCCATCGCCCGCGGGCTCGACGTCCTGGGCGAGCGGTGGACCCTGCTGATCCTGCGCGAACTGCTCGGCGGGCCCCGCCGCTACGGCGATCTGCGTGCCGCCTTACCCGGCATCGCCACCAATCTGCTCGCCGATCGGCTCAAAGAACTACAAGACGACGGGCTGGTCGATCGCGCCGACCTGCCGGCCCCCATCGGGCGCACCGTCTACACCCTCAGCGACGTCGGCTGGCAGCGGGTTGTGCCGATCTTGCAGAGCATCGCGTGGTTCGGCCTGGACCGGCTCGATCTGGCAGGCGAGGGTCCGGTACCGCCGCTGAGCGGGTTCCTGGCGGGAATTCTGCTGGCCTTCGACACGGGTCGGGCCAACGGGTTAGCTGCGACGTACCGCGTCGAGATCGACGGTCGCCGTTTCGAGTTCGCGGTGCGCGATGGTCGCCTGGGTGCAGCTCGTGGCGAGCCGACCGTGACGGTAACCGCAAGTGCCGCCGACCTTTCCGCGGCACGCCTGGGTTCCACCGAAGCCAAGCGCAAGGCGGCACTGAGGCGCGTCGACTTCGACGGCGACCCGCGAGACGTCGACGCACTGCGAACCGTGTTTTCGCTCCACTAAACTCGGTGCCCGTGGAATCAACGTCGCCGCGACCGGTACTGGTGGTCGACTTCGGTGCTCAGTATGCGCAGTTGATCGCCCGTCGGGTGCGCGAGGCCCGGGTCTATTCCGAGGTGATCCCGCATACCGCCTCGGTCGAGGAGATCAAGGGCCGTGATCCGCTGGCCGTGGTGCTCTCCGGTGGACCGTCTTCCGTCTACGCCGCCGGGGCCCCGCAACTGGATCCGGCGCTGTTCGACCTCGGGGTGCCGGTGTTCGGCATCTGCTACGGGTTTCAGGCTATGGCGCAGGCGCTCGGCGGGACCGTCGCCCACACCGGCACCAGCGAGTATGGCCGCACTGAGTTGAAAGTGCTTGGCGGGGAGCTTCATTCGGGCCTTCCCGAAACCCAGCCGGTGTGGATGAGCCACGGTGACGCGGTGACGGCCGCGCCGACCGGGTTCGACGTCGTGGCCAGCAGTCCGGGCGCCGCGGTGGCCGCCTTCGAGGCTCGAGACCGGCACCTGGCCGGGGTGCAGTATCACCCGGAGGTGATGCATACCCCGCACGGGCAACAGGTGCTCAGTCGGTTTCTGCTCGACTTCGCGGGGTTGACCCCGGAGTGGACCCCGGCCAACATCGCCAATGCGCTGGTCGAGCAGGTGCGTGCCCAGATCGGCGACGGCTACGCGATCTGCGGGCTGTCCGGCGGGGTGGACTCGGCGGTAGCCGCGGCGCTGGTGCAGCGTGCCATAGGTGACCGTCTGACCTGCGTCTTCGTCGACCATGGCCTGCTGCGTGCCGGCGAGCGGGAGCAGGTGCAGCGCGATTTCGTCGCCGCCACCGGCGCCAAGCTGGTCACCGTCGACGCGGCGGAGACCTTCCTCGAGGCGCTCTCGGGTGTGGTCAACCCGGAGGGCAAACGCAAGATCATCGGCCGCCAGTTCATCCGGGCCTTCGAGAGTGCCGTGCGAGACATCGTGAGCGACAACAGCATTGACTTCCTGGTGCAGGGAACCCTGTATCCCGACGTGGTGGAATCGGGCGGGGGCAGCGGCACGGCGAACATCAAGAGTCACCACAACGTGGGGGGACTGCCCGACGACCTGAAATTCAAACTCGTCGAGCCGTTGCGGCTGCTGTTCAAAGACGAGGTGCGCGCGGTCGGACGGGAGCTGGGCCTGCCCGAGGAAATCGTTGCGCGCCAGCCATTTCCGGGCCCGGGTCTGGGTATCCGGATCGTCGGTGAGGTCACGGCCAAACGGCTGGACACGCTGCGGCGTGCCGACTTGATCGCCCGCGAGGAACTGACCGCCGCGGGCCTGGATAACCAGATCTGGCAGTGTCCGGTGGTGCTGCTGGCCGACGTCCGCTCAGTCGGGGTGCAGGGCGACAATCGCACCTATGGTCACCCGATCGTGCTGCGGCCGGTGTCCAGCGAGGACGCCATGACCGCCGACTGGACGCGGGTGCCCTACGACGTGCTGGAGCGCATCTCGACTCGGATCACCAACGAGGTCGCCGAGGTCAACCGCGTGGTGCTGGACATCACCAGCAAGCCGCCGGGCACCATCGAGTGGGAGTAAGCGGACCTGTGCCTGTCAGGACACTATCAGGACACGAATTCGCTTTTGCCGTAGGTAATTTGGGACGCGCTCCAGTTGGCACCCGTTTCGGCGACCAGCCGGCGGGCAACGTCGAGGTCGCCGTTGCCCGCAATCAGGATCAGGGTGCGGTCGGCGGTGGTCACGGAGCCCCCGCGTAGTCGTTCGTGGGCGGCGGAATCGGCCGCGAACGCATCCCGGAAGCGTGCGATGTCGATGCCAGGCACGGTGATGACGGCCGCGTTCGCTTCCGGCACCTGCGGCAGGTAGTCGAAGGTGAGCACGGCCTCTTGATGAAATTGGTCGCGCAGCGCGACGGCTATGTTGTGCAGGGTGGGTTCGTCGGGACCGCACAGATGGAATTCGCGCGAGCGCTCATAGCTGGTCTGGTGTAGCTGGGCCGACCAGAACACCCCGTCGAGCAGGGTCGATCCCGTCACCGCGGCGCCGTTCAGTGCGATCGTCATGTCGGCCTGGAGCTCCTCGTCGGGGGCGAACACCTCGGCCGTCCGGCAGGGTTCCACGTCCCCTCTGGCTGGGATAACCGCCCCAACTGTGCCACCCCACATCAGTGGCCACACCAGCATCAGAACGGCTCCGCGGGATCGCACAAGGCAGCGTCTCACGCGCCTTGACGCTTGTCGGAGGACAGGTGTTTAATTCGAACAAATATTCGAACAAGCCCGAATGGAGGCTAGTCATGACTGCGGCTCTCGCCTCCGCCCAACCCCATGAAAACCGCGCTGACCAGCTCGAATCTCTGCGGAGGCGAATGGCGGCCATGTCGGGCAGGCACGCCCACTCCGACGATCTACTGCCGGAGCCGGCCTGGCCGATGGCGTTGCCCAGGGGGACGGTCGCGATGCTGTCGGGAGCCCGGTCGCTGCTGCTACGCATGGTGGCCGAGGTGACGGCAGGCGGGGGCAACGCCGCCATCGTCGGCCAGCCGGATATCGGACTGCTGGCCGCCGTGGAGATGGGCGCTGACCTGAGCCGGATCGCGGTGGTCCCGGATCCCGGGAACGATCCAGTGGATGTGGCCGCGGTGCTCATCGACGGCATGGATCTGGTGGCAGTCGGTCTGGGCGGGCGGCGGGTGTCGTGGACCCGGGCTCGGGCGGTGGTGGCCCGTGCCCGCCAAAAAGGTTGCACCCTGTTGGTCACCGACGGTGATTGGCAAGGGGCACCGACGCGGCTGGAGGCCCGGGTCTGCGGTTACGACATCACCCCAGGTCTTCGGGGGGTGCCCGCCCCAGGATTCGGGCGAATCAGCAAGGTGCGGCTACAGATCTGCCGATCGCGAACCGGGTGATGTCAGGGTGGGTGCTTCTCGGGTGCTGGCGGTCTGGTGCATGGACTGGCCCGCGGTCGCCGCGGCCGCGGCCGCGGACCAGCCCGCGACGGCTCCGGTCGCGGTCACGTTGGCCAACCGGGTGATCGCGTGCTCGTCGGCCGCGCGTGCGGCCGGAGTGCGGCGGGGCTTGCGGCGCCGGGAGGCGGCGGCCCGATGCCCGCAACTGCACATCGCGGCCGCCGACGCCGACCGCGACGCCCGCTTCTTCGAAGGGGTGATCGCGGCGGTGGACGATCTGGTGCCCCGCGCCGAGGTGCTGCGGCCCGGGCTGCTGGTGTTGCCGGTGCGCGGGGCGGCCCGCTATTTCGGGTCCGAGCAGCAGGCGGCCGAGCGGTTGATCGACGCGGTGGCCGCGGCCGGCTCCGAATGCCAGGTCGGGATCGCCGACCAGTTGTCCACCGCGGTCTTCGCCGCGCGTGCGGGCCGTGTCGTGGAGCCGGGCGGTGACGCGAGGTTTCTGGCGGTGCTGTCGATCCGGCAGCTTGCCACCGAGCCGAGCCTGTCCGGCCCGGGGCGAGAAGAGCTGACGGATCTGTTGTGGCGGATGGGGATTCGCACCATCGGTCAGTTCGCCGCACTGTCGGCAACCGACGTGGCTTCCCGGTTCGGCGCGGACGGGGTGACCGCCCACCGGTTGGCCCGAGGCGAGCCAGAGCGGGGACCGTCCGGGCGGGAGCCGCCGCCGGAACTCGAGGCCGTGCTGGACTGCGATCCGCCGATCGACCGGATCGACGCCGCGGCATTCGCCGGGCGCTCGCTGGCCGGCACGCTGCATCAGATGCTGATGTCCACCGGAGTGGGCTGCACCCGGCTGGCCATCCACGCCGTCACCGCCAACGGCGAAGAGCGCAGCCGGGT
>NZ_JAFBAR010000005.1 GCF_019247635.1 Mycobacterium sp. | reverse complement strand
TCGCTGCATCAGGCTTGCGCCCATTGTGCAATATTCCCCACTGCTGCCTCCCGTAGGAGTCTGGGCCGTATCTCAGTCCCAGTGTGGCCGGACACCCTCTCAGGCCGGCTACCCGTCGTCGCCTTGGTAGGCCGTCACCCCACCAACAAGCTGATAGGCCGCGGGCCCATCCCACACCGCAAAAGCTTTCCACCACAAAGGCATGCGCCTCGTGGTCCTATCCGGTATTAGACCCAGTTTCCCAGGCTTATCCCGATGTGCAGGGCAGATTACCCACGTGTTACTCACCCGTTCGCCACTCGAGTATCTCCGAAGAGACCTTTCCGTTCGACTTGCATGTGTTAAGCACGCCGCCAGCGTTCGTCCTGAGCCAGGATCAAACTCTCCAAACAAAAACCCCTCGATAACGAGGCGAATTTACAATTCAGAGATACCTGACAAAGACGCCAATATCTGGCATCAAAAAACGACCATACCCACACACGGGGGGTGCAAAGTATGGTCAAAAAACAACAACAAAATGAAAACCACCAAACACACTATTGAGTTCTCAAACAACACGCTCAATTTGTTTTCGCCCGCTTCGGGGCAACCCTGCCAGCTTAATACAGATCTGGCAGAGGGGTCAAGCCTCGGTTTTCAGTCATCCCTGGGCGGGTGACCGAGCCTGTCAGGCAGTTAGCTAAGAGTACACCCTCTCGATCTCAGCTCCCAAACTTCCCAGGTTCTCAACGAACAGTGGGTAGCCGCGATCGATGTGGAAGACGTCGTGGACCTCGGTGTCGCCGTCGGCGACCAGACCCGCGAGCACCAGGCCGGCTCCGGCCCGGATGTCCGAGCACCAGACCGGGGCGCTCGACAACTGCGGAAGCCCCCGAACCACTGCGTGGTGCCCGTCGGTGCGGGCATCGGCGCCGAGCCGGATCATCTCTTCGACGAACCGGAACCGCGCCTCGAACACATTCTCGGTGATCATCGACGTGCCATCGGCGATGGAAGCCAACGCGATTGCCATCGGTTGCAGATCGGTCGGGAAACCCGGGAAGGGCAAGGTCGCGACATTGACGGCCTTGGGCCGCTCGTATTGGGTCACGCGGAAGCTGTCGTCAGTCTGGGTGACCGTGGCCCCGGCATCGTGCAGCTTGTGCAGGACCACCTGAAGATGCGCCGGATCGATGCCCGTCACCGATATGTCACCCCGGGTTATGGCGGCAGCGATGCCCCACGTGGCGGCGACGATGCGATCCCCGATCACCCGGTGCTCCGTCGGATACAACCGCGGGACACCCGTGATGGTCATCGTCGGTGAACCCGCGCCTTCGACCTGCGCGCCCATCTGATTCAGCATCGTGCACAGGTCGACGACATCGGGTTCGCGCGCCGCGTTGTGGATGGTGGTCACGCCCTCGGCCACGACCGCGGCCATCAGGATGTTCTCGGTCGCTCCGACCGAGGGGAACTCCAGCTGAATCTCTGCGCCGCGCAACGTTTCTGCTGAGGCGACGACGCACCCGTGCTCGATATTGCAACGCGCCCCGAGCTGACGCAGGCCGGCTTGGTGCATATCCAGCGGACGTGAGCCGATCGCGTCGCCGCCCGGCAGCGCGACCCTGGCCTGCTTGCACCGTCCGACCAGCGGACCCAGCACGCAGACCGATGCCCGGAACTGGCGCACCGCGGCGAAGTCGGCGTCGTACTTGGGCTCGTCGGGCGAGGTGATGCGGGCGACGTCTCCGTCGAGTTCGACGGTAGCGCCCAGGCCGCGCAGCACCTCCGCCATCAGCGGCACGTCCAGAATGTCCGGACAGTTGGTGATCGTGCTGGTGCCTTCGGCCAACAAGGTCGCGGCCATCAGCTTCAACACACTGTTTTTGGCGCCCCCAACAGCGACTTCGCCTGCTAACCGGTTGCCACCAGTCACCACGAATCGCTCAGCCACCCGCGTCAGTCTAGTGGGGCGGTATCGCCTTGTCAGTCAGCCGAGTGGTCGGCCCGGTACCGTTTGCTCCATGGCAGTCCATCTGACCCGCATCTACACCCGCACCGGTGACGACGGGAGCACCGGACTGAGTGATTTCTCACGGGTCTCCAAAACCGACCCCCGCCTGGTGGCCTACGCAGATTGCGACGAAGCCAACTCCGCGATTGGCGTCGCCATCGCGCTGGGCAACCCAGACGATCGAATCGCGCAGGTGCTGCGGCAGATCCAGAACGACTTGTTCGATGCCGGCGCGGACCTGTCGACACCCGTGGTGGACGACCCCAAGTATCCGCCGTTGCGCATCACCCAGCCCTATATCGATCGGCTCGAGGGCTGGTGCGACAGCTACAACGAGGGCCTTCCGGCGCTGAATTCCTTTGTCCTGCCTGGCGGTTCGGCATTGTCAGCGCTATTGCACGTCGCCCGCACGATCGTGCGCCGGGCCGAGCGGTCGGCGTGGGCCGCGGTCGACGCCCACCAGGAGGACATCAGCCGATTACCGGCGAAGTATCTGAACCGGCTATCGGATCTGCTCTTCATTCTGTCCCGGGTGGCCAATCCAGCCGGCGACGTGATGTGGCGACCCGGTGGCGGTGCGCCCAGCGCGGACTAAAATCGTTCAGGCACTTAGCAATTGAGAGTGCCGGTTAGAAGCTGCGACGACGTGCGCGTGGCGAGGGACGCGACTCCAGCCACGACAAGAACGCGGTCAACGCGCCCTGGTCGAGAGCAAGCTCGTAACCCTGGCGGCGGTCCTGGGTGGTGTCCCGCAGTTCGAGCACGACGATCTCGTCCGTCATGATGTCGAACTCGTCACCGCGTGGTGCCCGTCGCGCGATGATCTCCACACCGCGTCTGCCGAGCCGGCGGTCCGGCCATAGGCGCAAACTGGACAACCGGTAGAACGCGGCTTCACCACCGCGATAACGGATCACGCCATGGCGCCAACCATGGCCTCCGACCGCGGGGATGTCGCGCATGATGCCGGCCGTGCCGCCCTGACCCAGCTTCAACAACCGGTAGCTCAGCGCCAGGACGGCCACCCCCAGCACAACGACAAGCGCGACCATGCCGACCATGGGCGCGCTCATCGGCCGTTAGTCGAGCGCGCCGACGGCGCGCAATCTGGCACGGCCCCTGGCGGCGACCTTCGGATCGTCGGACTCGGAATCCTGCCGAGCGGCGCTTTCGTCGACCTCCGACGCGAACTCTGCAGCCTCGGCGAGGATGGTCACCCCTTCTTCGGTCACCGACATAAAGCCACCGTCCACCGCGACCCGCAGATCGTCCTCACCCTCCCGCTCGACACGCACCATCGCGTCCTCGACCAATTGGGCAACCAACGGAATGTGATGAGGCAGGATGCCGATCTCGCCGACGGTGGTGCGGGTAAAGAGGAAGGTGGCCTCGCCCGACCAGATCTTGCGGTCGATCGCGACAATGTCAACGTTCAAATCGGCCATGTCGCAGCACCTTTCGACGGGACCGGACGCTCAAAGCTTGACATCGAAGCTCTCGGCCTTCTTGGCCAAGTCATCGAGGCCGCCGATCAGGAAGAAGGCCTGCTCGGGTACGTGGTCGAAGTCGCCCTTCGCCAGCTTGTCGAACGCCTCGATGGTCTCCTTCACCGGGACGGTCGAACCCGGCTGACCGGTGAACTGCTCGGCGGCCATCATGTTCTGCGACAGGAATCGCTCGATCCGCCGAGCACGGTTGACCAGCTGCTTGTCCTCTTCCGAGAGCTCGTCGATACCTAGAATCGCGATGATGTCCTGAAGGTCCTTGTAGCGCTGCAGGATTCGGATTACTTCCTGCGCGACGCGGTAGTGCTCGTCACCGACGACGCTGGGGTCAAGGATGGTTGAGCTGGAGGCCAGCGGGTCCACGGCGGGGAAGATGCCCTTGGAGAACACGTTGCGGGACAGCTCGGTGGTCGCGTCCAAGTGGGCGAACGTGGTTGCCGGCGCCGGGTCGGTGTAGTCGTCGGCGGGCACGTAGACCGCCTGCATCGACGTGATCGACCGTCCGCGTGTCGAGGTGATGCGCTCCTGCAGCTCGCCCATCTCGTCGGCGAGCGTCGGCTGGTAACCCACCGCGGACGGCATGCGTCCAAGCAACGTGGACACCTCCGAGCCGGCCTGCGTGAATCGGAAGATGTTGTCGATGAACAGCAGCACGTCCTGGCCGGCCTCGTCGCGGAACCACTCGGCCATCGTCAGCGCCGACAGCGCCACCCGCATACGCGTGCCGGGCGGCTCGTCCATCTGACCGAACACCAGCGCGGTGTCCTTGAGCACGTCGGCTTCCTTGAGCTCGACCCAGAGGTCGTTGCCCTCACGGGTGCGCTCCCCGACACCGGCGAACACCGACGTGCCGCCGAAGTTGCGGGCGATGCGGTTGATCATCTCCTGGATCAGCACCGTCTTGCCCACGCCCGCGCCGCCGAACAGGGCGATCTTGCCACCGCGCACGTACGGGGTCAGCAGGTCGACGACCTTGAGGCCGGTCTCGAGCATCTCCGTCCGAGGCTCCAGGTCCTCGAAGGCGGGCGGCTTGCGGTGAATTGACCAGCGCTCGAAGTCGTCTCCATACCCGGGCTTGTCCAGGCAGTACCCGAGCGCGTTGAAGACGTGGCCCTTGACCTCCTCGCCGACGGGCACCGAGATCGAATCACCGGTGTTGGTCACCTCCACGCCGCGCACCAGGCCGTCGGTGGGCTGCAACGATATTGCGCGCACGAGGTTGTCGCCCAGGTGTTGGGCCACCTCCAAGGTGAGGGTCTTCGCCAGCGATTCGTACTTGATATCCGCATGCAGCGCGTTGAACAGCTCCGGCACGGAACCACGGGGAAACTCGACGTCGACGACCGGGCCGGTGATCCGAACCACGCGGCCGTTGGTGTCGGAGTCTTTTGACTTCTTGTCCTTTTGCGCGGTAGCAGTCATATCTTTCGCTTCCTTGGGCTACTTAGCGGCGTCAGCGAGCGCATTTGCGCCACCAACGATTTCGCTGATCTCCTGGGTGATTTGGGCCTGCCGCTCGCGGTTTGCCTCCAGCGTCAGGGCCTTGATGAGGTCGTCTGCGTTGTCGGTGGCCGACTTCATCGCGCGTTGGCGTGAGGCCAGCTCCGATGCCGCAGACTCGAGCAGTGCCGCGTATACCCGGGTGGTGAGGTACCGCGGCAACAGCGCGTCGAACAGAGTTGTCGCACCCGGCTCGAATGAGTACAGGGTGCGCGGTCCGGTGTCTTCCTCGACATACTCCACAACCAGCGGCGCCATCCTGTGGGCCACCGCGGTCTGCGACATCATCGATTTGAACTCCGAGTAGACGATGTGCAGTTCGTCGACGCCCTCGACGTCTTCGGACTGCTCGTCATCGTCGTCGCCGACTCCCTTCATGAATGCGTCGACCAATGTCGAACTGATCTCCGCGGCGTTTTCGACTTTGGGTTGCTCTGAGAACCCGGTCCACGCCTCGGTGATGTCCCAGTTCCGGAACCTGTAGTAGTTCTGGGCTTTTCGGCCGACGGTGTAGAGGATCGGCTCCTTGCCTTCGTCCCTCAGCAGCGAGAACAGCTCCTCGGACCGACGGAAAATGCTGGAGTTGTACGCGCCGCACAAGCCACGGTCGGACGACAGCACCAGAACTCCCGCCCGCTTCGGGTCCTTCCGTTCGACGAGCAGCGGATGGTCCAGAGCAGCCTCGGCGGACAGGGTGGTGAGCATCTTGGTGATCTCGGAGGCGTAAGGACGTGCGGATTTCAGCCGCTCCTGGGCCTTGCCGATGCGCGATGTGGCGATCAACTCCTGGGCCTTGGTGATCTTTTTGATCGACCCTGCCGAGCGAATCCGGCCGCGCAGTTCGCGAAGTGTAGCCGCCATTGTTAGCTACTTCTTGTCCTTCTTGGTGTCCTGGGAGTCGTTGCTCTTCGAGGAATCCTTGGACTCCTTTTTGTCCTTGTCCTTGGGTTTGTCCTTTTTTACTTGGACCGATTCCTTCTCCACGTCTTGTTTGTCCATGGCTTCGACGTGCTCGTCGGGAACCACCGATTCGCCATCCGAGGCCGAGAAGCCCTTCTTGAAGTGCTTGACGATGTCTTCCAGCGATGCCTCGTTTTCCTCACCGAGCTTCTGGCTCTTGCGGATCTCTTCGAGGAGTTTTTCGTTGGACGCCCGGATGTGGTCCAGGAATTCAGCTTCGAAACGCTTGACGTCCTCGACGGGCACCGAGTCCAGGTGACCACCGGTGCCCAAGAAGATCGAAATTACCTGCTCTTCGACGGGCATCGGCTGGAACTGCGGTTGCTTGAGCAGCTCGACCAGGCGCTCACCGCGCTGCAACTGCGCCTTCGAGGTGGCATCCAGGTCAGACGCAAACGCGGCGAACGATTCCAGCTCCCGGTATTGCGACAGATCCAGGCGCAGCGAGCCGGAAACTTCCTTCATGGCTTTGATCTGGGCCGCGCCACCGACCCGGGACACGGACACGCCGACGTTGATCGCCGGCCGGACGCCCTGGTTGAACAGGTCGGTCTCCAGGAAGCACTGCCCGTCTGTGATCGAGATGACGTTGGTCGGGATGTAAGCCGAGATGTCGTTGGCCTTGGTCTCGATGATCGGCAAACCCGTCAACGAGCCGCCGCCCAGTTCGTCGGACAGCTTGGCGCAGCGCTCGAGCATCCGCGAGTGCAGGTAGAACACGTCTCCGGGATAGGCCTCGCGACCCGGCGGGCGACGCAGCAGCAGCGAGATCGCGCGGTAAGCCTCGGCCTGCTTGGTCAGGTCGTCGAAAACGATCAACACGTGCTTGCCGTCGTACATCCAGTGCTGAGCGATCGCCGAACCCGTATACGGCGCAAGCCATTTGAAGCCGGCGGAGTCGGATGCCGGTGCGGCGACGATGGTGGTGTAATCCATCGCGCCACCTTCGTCCAGCGCACGCCGAACGGAAGCGATCGTGGTGCCCTTCTGTCCGATGGCCACATAGACGCAGCGCACCTGCTTCTTGGGATCGTCGGTCTCCCAGTTCTCGCGTTGGTTCAGGATGGTGTCGACACACACCGCGGTCTTGCCGGTCTTTCGGTCGCCGATGATCAGCTGGCGCTGGCCGCGACCGATCGGGGTCATCGCGTCGATAGCCTTGATGCCGGTCTGCAGCGGCTCCTTGACGCTCTGTCGTTCGACGACCGACGGTGCCTGCAGCTCCAGCGCGCGCCGGATGTCGGTCTCGATGTCTCCGCCCCCGTCGATGGGGTGGCCCAGCGGGTCGACGACCCTGCCCAGGAAGGCGTCGCCGACGGGAACCGAAAGGACCTCACCGGTGCGCTTGACCTGTTGGCCCTCTTCAATTTTCTCGAAGTCTCCGAGGATGACCGCGCCGACGCTGTGCTCGTCGAGATTGAGCGCAACGCCGAGGACTCCGCCCGGGAACTCGAGCAACTCTTGAGTCATCACCGAGGGCAGACCTTCGACGTGCGCGATGCCGTCACCGGCGTCGACGACGGTGCCGACCTCCTCGCGGACGGTATCGGAGGTGAAGGACTCTACGTACTCCTCGATCGCGCTCTGAATGTCATCAGCGGAGATTGTCAACTCGGCCATGGCTTTTCGTCTTCCTACTTCGGTTGTGCTTGAGTTAGTTCGGGTTGTGTCGGGCGTTGGTTTGTCAGTCAGGCAACTGGGCTTCGGCGGTGCTCAGGCGAGACTTGAGCGTGCCGTCGATCACTTCGTCGCCTACAGCGATCAAAAGGCCGCCCAGCAGCTCGGGGTCGATCTGCAGCTGAACCGCCACCGGGTGGCCGTAAATACGGCTCAGCACCTCGGTGGTGCGAGCGCGTTGCGCCTCGCTGAGTGCGGCCGCCGCGCTGACTTGGGCGACGACCTCGCCGCGACGCGCGACGGCCACTTCGACCAGGGTTTGCACTGCCTCGTTGGCCGGCTGACCCCGTAATAATTCGACGGTGTGGGAAAGCAGCGCGGCAGTGACCGGGTTGACCCGGCCCGTTGCGCTGCCGAGCACGTTGCGCAGCAACCTGACGCGATCCTCGGCCGAAGTCGAGAAGTCGCCCAGCAGGACCGCGAGTCGCGGTTGCGCGTCGAGGATCCGGGAAAACCGGAACAACTGGTCTTCGATCTCGTCGACCTTGTCGTCGCCCTCGGCGACCGCGAGCAGCGCTTGCCGCGACACATGCTCGATGGCATCGACGAGATCGGAGTTGGCCGACCAGCGCTCCGAAACGGCCTTACGCAGCAGCTCGAGGGTGGGATCGCCGACTTTGCCGTCCAGCAATCGCTCGATCAATCTGACCCTGGGCGCCGAATCTTCCGCGGGCACAGTGAGATAGCGGGTGACGACGACTTCCCGATCCAGCATTGTGGCAACCGACACCAGCTCGTTGGAAAGAGTTGTCAGGCCCTTCTTGTCGAGGTCCTTGGCCAGCACGTCGAACTGATCCACCAGGCTGCCCAGCGCCCGTCGACTTGCCGAGCGCATCCTTGCTAGCAGTGGATATTCAACCTCCGCCGCCTCGGGTGCCATGTCATCGAGTTCATCCAGGAACCGGTCGACGGTGGCCGACTGCTGATCGGGTTCGGCTACGTAGTTGCGCACCAACTCCCCTGCCTGGCGCACGGATTCGTGGCCGAGTTCGAGCCGGAGTTGACGGATCAGCTGTGCCCGCAGCAGCTCGCTCTGGCGCGTCCCCTGAACTCTGATGCGTTCCGCCTCGACCTCGGATTGTGCCTGCAGCTGTTGGGCGATGTGTTCGGCGTCGGCCTGAGCCTCTTCGACGAGCTGCTTGGCATCCTCCTCCGCCGCTTCCACCGCCTGACTGTGCGCCATCTTCGAGTCTTTCAGTTGCTTGGCGGCGGCATCCGAATCTTTCAGCTGCTGACGCACCATATCTTGGCGAGCCGTCATCAACCGGCGGACGGGCGGCACGGCATACCGCCACACCAGCAACACGATCGCCGCGAACCCGATCAGCTGCCCGATAAAAGTCGACATGAGTGGCTACCTCGTCGCGGTTGAGGGCGTGACGTCAACGCCGAGGATTCGACTGGCCAGGGTCGCTGACATGCTTCCGACATTGGCGCGAAGATCCATCTCCACGGCGTCCCTCTCCCGCTTCAACGTCTCGTTGGCTAGCTGCAGCGTGGACGCCACCTCTTGCTCGGCACGCGCGCGGGCGTCTTCGATGACCTTGCGACCCTCAGTCCGGGCATTGTCGCGGTAGGCCGAAGCCTCAACCCGGGCCTCCTTCATGGCTTCTTCGTAGTCGGAGCGCGCGGCGGCGAACTGCTCGGCCGACTTTTTGTTGTTGGACTGCGTCTTGGCGACCATGGCGTCGCGCTCGCGCAGCACTCGCAGGATCGGCGGCACAACGAAAGTGCCGATGACACCGAGCACCACCAAGAAGATGGCCAGCACGAAGAAGAAGGTGCCGTTGGGGATGAGGAAGTTGCTTTGCTTGCCGCCTTCCTCACCTCCCGCGACCGCCCGGCCCAGGGCCAGAACAACGGAGTTCGGGTCGCCCATCACAGCGAATTACTTGACGGGAGTTGCGAAGACGAACAGCGCCATGAACGCCAGATTGATGAAGTACGCCGCCTCAACCAGACCGACGGTGATGAAGAACGGCGTGAACAGCCGTCCCTGCGCCTCGGGTTGACGAGCGACACCGGAGATCAGCGCGTTACCGGCGATACCGTCGCCGATGCCGGCGCCGATGGCGCCACCCGCCATGATCAGTCCACCGCCGATGAGTGCACCGGCAGCGATGGTTGCGTCCATTCCTTATCCTCCTTGATAACAGGGTTGGCAAGTCTCGACAGGTTTAGTCGTGTTCTTCTTCTAGTTCCATCGCCTGGCTGAAGTACAAGATCGTCAGCAGTGCAAAGATAAAGGCCTGGATCGCACCGACAAACAAGTCGAACGATTTCCAGATCGCGTTGGGCAACCACAACACGTAGGGCGGGAAGAGTGCGATCAGCGCGACCAGGATGCCGCCGGCGAAGATATTGCCAAAGAGTCGAAGCGACAACGAGATTGGCTTGGCGAGTTCTTCGACGATGTTGATCGGTGCCAGGATCGCCACGTGCCCCTTGAGCAGCTTGACCGGGTGTCCGATGATGCCGCGGCGCCAAATCCCCGCCGCGTGATAGCAGACGAAGACGAACAGGGCCAGCGCCAGCACGTAATTGATGTCCGCGGCCGCCGAAGAAAGTACCTCGGTTGTCTTGCCGCTCTTGGCCGTGTACTGCACCGGCAGGACCGACAGCCAGTTGGAAATCAGGATGAACACGAAGATGGTCACCGCGAGCGGCAGGACGAAGGGCGCGATCCGCATCCCGATGGCGCTCTCGACCTGATTGCGCATCTGTATGGTGACCGCCTCGAAGAACAACTGCACCCCGCCCGGCACATCCGTCGAAGTGACCTTCGAGCGCAGGTAGAACGCCATCGCGATCACGATCACCGCGGCGATCGCGGTCGACAGGATCGTATCGGTGTTAACGGTCAGGCCCAGCCAGGTGGCCGTGTGGTGCTCGCCGACCTCGATCTGGGCGGCCAGAATGTGCTCAGTCATCGCCGGCGCTCCCTCCCTCCGTCACCGAAATGTCGCTTCCAGTGCGCAACGTCTTCCAGACCGGCAGTGCGGTCGACAGCACCAGCAGCACCTGGAACAGCGCCAGCCCGAACACCACACCCAAGCCGGCGGGCCGGAAGACGTACGCGATGCAGAGCCCGATGATCGTGATGATCGCCAGCCGCGAGGCCGAGTTGAGCGCCATCGACCTTTTCAGCGGATGGTCTTTGGCGGTGATCAACCCAACCGAACGCTGCACCAGCAGAGCGTTGAGCAAACCCAGCAACAGCCCGATGCCGAAGAACACTCCCACCTTAAGGTGACCCGACAATCCGGCGATCAACGTAGCCACCGCCGTCAGCGCGAGGCTGATCACGAAGAGCCGAACCGGGCGGAAGGCAACAGCGGGAAACACCAACGGCGCGTCCTGCGCTGGTGTCGTCACTGAAGCACCTCAATCCCGGGTTGACGGAGCGCAGACCGCGCGACCGACTGATCGGTGGCCCGCCGAGCGTATCGCAATGGTCGCGCTGGAATCACCCAAGGGGTAGTTCCCTGTGTCGGTCGTGAATCGGCGCGCATCGGATAGGCATCCAGCGGTCCGGGTGGCCGGCAACCCGATAGGTTTCTTTCGGGGTTCTACCTGCACCGTACCATATGGTGGCCACTCCTACTACCTTTTGTCGTAGGTGCGTCCGCCCGCCTCAGCCCTCGCCGTAATCGTCGTCGCGGCGGCGCAACAACGGGATGAGGGTCGCGACGCCCGCGACGACAATCGCGCCCAGCATGACGGCCGCGGTGTCCCGTGGATTGAAGAAGATCGTGCTTGCGGCGCCGAACGCGACAATGCCCACCCACAGGTAGATGATCAGCACCACCCGCCGATGCGAATGACCGATCTGCAGCAGCCGGTGGTGCAGGTGCATCTTGTCGGGGCTGAACGCGCTGCGGCCCGCCCGGGTACGGCGCACGATTGCCAACAGCAGATCGAGCATGGGCACGAAGATGACGGCCGCCACCAGTAAAAAGGGCGACAGCAGAGCAAACACATCGCGAGCGCCGTAGGCGTTCTGCGAGATCGGGCCCGCGGCCGTCGTGGACGCCGCGGCCAGCATCAGGCCGATCAGCATCGACCCGGAATCGCCCATGAAGATCGTGGCTTTGTGGAAGTTGTGCGGCAGAAAACCCAGACAGGCTCCCGCGAGCACCACCGAAATCACCGCCGGCGGGTAGAAGAGGACATCACCGCCGTGATCGCGCAGCAGGCCGACGGAGAACATGCAAATCGCCAGCGCCGTAATGAGTCCCAAGCCGGCGGCTAACCCGTCGAGCCCGTCGACGAAGTTCATCGCGTTGACGATCGCCACCGTCAGGGCCAGGGTGAGCAGGATCGAGGAGGCTTGGTCCAGCACGATGGTGCCGACACCGCCGATCGGGATGTACAACACGCTCCAGGCGACGCCCATAGTCACCAGCACGCTGGCCGCCGTGATCTGACCGGCGAACTTCGTCAAAGCATCCAGGCCCCAACGGTCGTCGATCAGGCCGATGCCCATGATCGCCGCGCCCGCCACCAAAACCGCGGGCATACCGGTGGAATAGACGAAGCCCCGGTTGAGCGCCGGAAGTTCGGAGGCCAGAAAGACGGCGGCGAGCACACCGAGAAACATCGCCAGGCCGCCCATGCGCGGGGTCGGTGTCACGTGCACATCGCGTTCGCGCGGATAGGCAACCGCTCCCAGGCGAGTGGCCAGCACGCGCACCGGCCCGGTCGCGAAGTACGTGATGATCGCGGCCGTCAGGCCAACCAGGGCGAGCTCACGCAGCGGGACCCCGGCTCTGAGATCCGACAACGCGAGCAAACCACTGGCAAGGCTGGCCGCATCGCTGGACACGACGAGACCGTACTGCACCAAGCTGAGACCCGAAAACCCGCGTTGTTGTCGCTGTTAGGCGATCAAGGTCGACGCGTCCAGCCCGAGCACCTCCGCGATCCGGTCGACGCCGACGGGACCTTCCCGCAGGATGCGGGGGGTGTCGCCGGTGAGGTCGACGATCGTCGAGGCGGCCTGCTGGGCGGACGGACCGCCGTCGAGGTAGATGTCGACGAGATCGCCGAGCTGATTGCGCGCCTCCTCGACGTCGACCGCGGGCGGACGGCCGGAGACGTTGGCGCTCGACACCGCCATCGGCCCGACTTCACGGAGCAGTTCGATGGCGACGGGGTGCAGCGGCATCCGCAGCATCACCGTGCCGCGGGCGTCACCGAGGTCCCACTGCAGCGACGGCGCCTGCGTCACCACCAGGCTCAGCGCGCCGGGCCAGAATGCGCGGATCAGCTCGCGGGCCCCGTCGGGCATCGCGAAGACCAGACCCTCGATGGTGTGCCAGGAACCGACCAGCACGCCGACCGGCATATCGCGCCCACGCCCCTTGGCCGCGAGCAGTGCGGCCACCGCGGCACTGTCGAAGGCATCGGCGCCGATGCCATAGACGGTGTCGGTCGGCATGACCACCAGCCGGCCTGCCTTGAGTGCGCCTACCGCCGATTCGATTCCGTGCGCGCGCTGGTCGGGGTCGGCGCAGTTGAAGAGTTCAGTCATCTGCGCCGCTCCTGCGCGCCGTCACGAACCTCGGCCGTCCGGCCAGATCCTTCCGAGGCGCGATGTCGTCGAAAAGCCCTGTGCTGCTGACCAATTCGACCGTCAGCGACGACGTGGTGTCATCATGTTCGACGGCGAACAAGCCGCCGGGGCGCAGCCAGCGTCCGGCGCGGCCGACGACGGCGCCGATCACCGCCATCCCGTCCGGGCCGCCAAACACCGCGTGAGACGGATCATGTTGGGCCACTTCCGGTTCCAGGACCACGCCCTCGGGGACATACGGCGGGTTGGCCACCACGAGGTCGACCCGCCCGTCGAGCTCGGGAAGCAGTCCGGGCTCAGTGACGTCCGCGCGTACGAGTTCGACGGCGGTGCCCTCGGCATTGCGGCTCGCATACTCGAGCGCCGCGTCGGAGTCGTCGATGCCGAGGATTCGTGCTTGGGGGCGGTGTCGAGCCAGCGCGATCGCCAAGGCGCCGGAGCCGGTGCACAGGTCGACGATCGCCGGGCGGGCCGGAAGCGGCTGGGCGATGGCCCACTCCAAGAGCCCCTCGGTCTCCGGGCGCGGGATGAACACGCCGGGTCCGACGTGTAGCTGCACCGGCCCGAACGACGCTGTGCCGGTGAGATGTTGCAGCGGCACCCGTCGGGAGCGCTCGGCGACGACGGCGCGGTAGCGCCCGAAGAACTGTTCGTCCGGCGACTCGAGCAAGGCCAGCCGGCCGCGGTCGGTGCCGGCCAGGTGCGCGGCCAACTGCTCGGCGTCGTGGCGCGCGGAGTCGATCCCCGCCTCGGCGAGTCGCGCCGCAGCGGAGTCGATCGCGTGCCGCAGGGTGGTCATGACTGTTGCAACCGGGACTGCTTGTCGGCGGCCATCAGCGCGTCGAAAAGCGCATCCAGGTCACCGTCGAGGACCTGATCGAGATTGTGTGCCTTGAAACCGATTCGGTGATCGGTGATGCGGTTCTCCGGGAAGTTGTAGGTGCGGATGCGTTCGCTGCGGTCCACGGTGCGGATCTGGTTGGCCCGATCCGCCGACGCGTCGGCCAGCGCCTGCTCCTCGGCCAGTGCCTGCAACCGGGCGGCGAGCACCTGCAACGCACGGGTCTTGTTCTGCAGTTGCGAGCGCTCGTTCTGGCAGGTGACGACGATCCCGGTGGGCAGGTGGGTGATCCGGATCGCGGAGTCGGTGGTGTTGACGCCCTGGCCGCCCTTTCCGGACGACCGGTAGACGTCGATGCGCAGATCCGACTCGTCGATCTGCACCTCACCGACTTCTTCGGGTTCCGGATAGATCAGTACGCCCGCCGCCGAAGTATGCACGCGCCCTTGGGATTCGGTCACCGGCACCCGTTGCACCCGGTGCACCCCGCCCTCGAACTTCATCCTCGACCAGACGCCGTCTGCACCGTCGCCCTTGCTGGCGATCGCGAGCGTCGCATCTTTGTAGCCGCCCAGATCCGACGTGGTTTCATCCAGCACCGTCACCGTCCAGCCGTGCCGCTCGGCGTACCGGATGTACATCCTGGCCAGGTCGGCGGCGAACAATGCCGATTCCTCGCCGCCCTCACCGGATTTGACCTCGAGCACGATGTCGTCGGCGTCATGGGGGTCGCGCGGCGCGAGCATGTCCGTGAGTTGGGTATCCAGGTCGGCCACCCGGGTTTCCAGTTCGGTGATCTCGTCGACGAACGACGGGTCGTCGGCGGCGAGCTCGCGGGCCGTTTCCAGATCCTCACGCGCCGAAACCAGCTTGCGATGGGTCGCGACGATAGGCGCCAATCGGGCGAACCGCCGTCCGGCTTTGCGCGCCTCGTCGGGTTTGCTGTGCAACTCGGGATCGGCCAGCGCATGCTCGAGCTCGGCGTGTTCGGCCAGCAGCAAGTCAATAGTCTGCACCGGCTGGGTCATGTCACCTCCTTGCCGCAAACGCAAACCGACGCCCGGCCTGTGCGGTATTCGCGCACAGTTCGGGCGTCGTCAAGCCAGCTATTTGTCGGTCGCTTGACCGGTTTCGGAGGCCTTGTCGGCACCGACCTTGCGCTTGCCGTAGCGCTTTTCGAAGCGGGCCACCCGGCCGCCGCTGTCGAGTATTTTCTGCTTGCCGGTGTAGAAGGGATGGCACTGCGAGCAGACCTCGACCACGATGCGGCCGCCCGGCTTGGTGCTGCGGGTCTGGAAAGTGTTCCCGCATCCGCAGACCACCGTGGTCTCCTCGTAGGCGGGATGGATGTCAGCTTTCATGATGTCCTCTTCGGTCGTTGGCCGCCCGGACCCGCGTATTCGATGTGGCCGGTCGGGGCAGAACTCCGAGAACCTGAACCGGTTCTGGGGTGGTCGAGCGTCGATTATGCCAGGTCAACCACATCAGCCCAAACACCCAGATGCGCGCTCGCATTCCCGAGGCAAAAGAAGCGCTATCGGTACTCCTTGCTCCGCCCGTCGCGTGTCCACAGCACACCGCCATCAGGATTGGCGCCCCGGGCGGCCAGTTCCCGCTTGAGGATCTTGTTGGTCGCG
Organism: Mycobacterium sp.; assembly: GCF_019247635.1. GTDB lineage: Bacteria > Actinomycetota > Actinomycetes > Mycobacteriales > Mycobacteriaceae > Mycobacterium. Next base: position 8,884 of record NZ_JAFBAR010000005.1, on the reverse strand, counting down.
GTCATCGGCAGCCGGTCGGTGATCCAGACATACCGGGGCCAGGCCTTGGGCGACAGGTCGGGCTGGGCGGCCAGGAACTGCCCGAACTCCTCGGGCGTCAGCTCGGCGCCATCCTGCAGCATGATCGCGGCCATTACCTGGTCGCCGACGTTCTCGTCGGGCACCGCGTACACCGCGACGTGGCTGACCGCCGTCAGCCGTTGCAGGATCCGTTCGATGGGTGCCGTCGTCATGTTCTCGCCGTCCACCCGCAACCAGTCGCCGCTGCGCCCGGCGAAGTAGATCCAGCCGTCGGCGTCCTTATAAGCCAGGTCACCCGACCAGTAGATGCCGTTGCGAATCCGCGCGTCAGTGGCCTCCCGGTCGTTGTAGTAGCCGGCGAACATGCCCGCGCCCGCGGTGTTGACCAGCTCCCCGATCGCTTCGTCGGCGTTGGCCAGGACTCCGTTGTCGGTGAAGACGGCCGCGGGGCATTCCTCCAGCGTGTCGGGGTTGTAAATGCTGACGCCGGGGAAACCTTTGCCGAGCGACCCCGGCGGACAGCCGTCTTCGCGGGTGATGATGATGGCGCCCTCGGTGGAACCGAAGCCGTCCCACGCCGTACAGCCGAAACGGCGACCGAACTCGGCGACGTCACGCTCGCTGCCCTCATTGCCCATCGCGACGCGCAGCGGGTTGTCGTGGTCGTCGGGCCTCTCGGGCGTGGCCAGAACGTACGCGAGCGGTTTGCCGACGTAATTCATGTAGGTGACCCCGTAACGGCGCAGATCGGAAAGCAGCCCCGAGGCGGAAAACGTCGCGGGGACCATGGCCGCGCCCGAGCTGACCGCGACGCTCCAGCCGGCCATCAGCGCGTTGGAGTGGAACAGCGGCATCGATAGATAGCAGACGTCGTCGACGCCGATGCGGAACCGTGTGGTCAACGTGCTGCCGGCGAACACCACGGGCAGATGGGGCACCTGCACGGCCTTCGGCTCACCGCTGGTTCCGGAGGTGAAGATCATCATGAAGGTGTCGGTCGGGACGACCTCGCGATGCGGGATCAGCGGACCGGCGCTTTGGAGCCGGCCCAACCAGGAGTCACCGGACACGTCGAACACCTGCACTCCTGGCAGGTCGAGCCCGGCAAGCAGGTTTTGGTGCGCGGGATCGGTGAGCAGGATCTGGCAGTCGGCCTTGATGATGTCACGGACCAGCGCGTCGCCTCGGCGGGTGTCGTTGATGCCGCACAACACATATCCACCGAGTGCCGCCGACGCCATGGCGGTGAGCATCTCGGGGGTGTTGCCCAGCAGAGCGCCGACATGCAGCGGGCGCTTCGGGTCGGCGACGCGGAGGACGGCGGCCGCGGTGCTAGCCGCCTCGGCCAGGTGCTGACGCCAGGTCCACACCCGCTCGCCGTACTTCAGCGCCGGCGTGTCCTGCTGCAAGCGCTCACGAAGAAGTTGCTGAAGCGTCTCCGCCACGGCTCGTGAGATTAGTCGTTGTCCATGTTCGCCGGTGTCGTCTTGGACACCTGCACCAGGAATTCGTAGTTGTTCTTGGTCTTGCGCAACTGCGACATCAGCAGGTCGATGGCCTGGTGAGAGTCCAGACCCGACAACACGCGCCGCAGCTTGTGCACGATGCCGAACTCGTCGGGTGAGAGCAACAGCTCGTCCTTGCGGGTGCCGGACGGGTTCACGTCGACCGCGGGGAAGACGCGGCGTTCCGAGATCTTGCGGTCCAGCTTGAGCTCGGCGTTACCGGTGCCCTTGAACTCCTCGAAGATGACGGTGTCACCGGTGGACCCGGTCTCGACCATCGCCGTGGCGATGATGGTGAGCGAACCGCCTCCCTCGATGTTGCGTGCCGCGCCCAGGAACCGCTTGGGCGGATACAGCGCGGTGGAGTCGACACCACCGGACAGGATGCGTCCCGAGGCAGGCGACGCGTTGTTGTAGGCGCGCCCCAGGCGGGTGATGGAGTCGAGTAGCACGACGACGTCCTTGCCCTGTTCCACGAGCCGCTTGGCGCGCTCGATGGCCAATTCGGCGACCGCGGTGTGGTCCGTGGGAGGCCGGTCGAATGTCGAGGCGATGACCTCGCCCTTGACCGAGCGCGTCATGTCGGTGACCTCCTCAGGCCGCTCGTCGACGAGCACGACCATGAGGTGGCATTCCGGGTTGTTCTTGGTGATCGCGTTGGCGATGTCCTGCAGGATGGTCGTCTTACCGGCCTTGGGCGGCGACACGATCAGGGCACGTTGGCCCTTGCCGATCGGCATGATCAGGTCGATGACCCGCGTGGTCAGCCGGTCCGGGGTGGTTTCCAGCCGCAGGCGCTGGTTGGGGTACAGCGGCGTCAGTTTGGAAAAATCGGGCCGCTTCTTGGCGTCTTCGGCCGATCCGCCGTTGACGCTGTCCAGGCGGACCAACGGGTTGAATTTCTGCCGCTGGTTGGGCTGCTCGCCGTCTTTGGGCAACCGAACCGCGCCGGTGACCGCGTCACCGCGGCGCAACCCGTTCTTACGCACCATGTTCATGGAGACGTAGACGTCGTGGGGACCGGCCAGGTAACCGGAGGTGCGCACGAACGCGTAATTGTCGAGAACGTCAAGAATGCCGGCGACCGGTTGGACGACGTCGTCCTCACGCAGTTCGGCCTCGGCGCCCTCGCCCGAGCGTTCACCACGGCGCCTGCGGTCCCGGAACCGGCGTCCCCGCCGCCCCTGACGCCCGTCGCCGTCGTCGTCGCCGCCGCGCTGCTGGCCCCCGGAGCCCTGCTGATCGCCGTTCTGGTCGCCGCCCGCGTCGGAGGCCCGCTCGTCGCTCTTGGTGTCCTGTTGACCCCCTTGGCGTTTCTCCGTCCCGCCGGTGCCCCCGCGGCCTTCGTCGGTGCGCCCGCGGCCTCCGTCGGTGCGCGCTTCCGCGCCCGAGCCGGAAGTTGGTCCCGCGTCGCGGGCGGAGCCGCGGCGTTCGCGGCGCTGCGCCTCGCCCGCCGAATCGCGTTGTTCCCCTTGGGTTGTCGGTGTTTCTACATTGGTTGGCGGGGCGGACTTGGCGGTTTCATCGGCTTGTGCGGCGCCAGTGGCTTCCGGAGCCGATCTGCCGTTGGCCTGTCCCCTGGTTTCCTGGATGGCCGCGATCAGTTCGTTCTTACGCATGCCCGACGTCCCCTTGACGCCGGCTTGGTTAGCCAGGGCCCGCAGTTCGGGCAGCACCATGGTGGACAGCGAACCAACCGGGGCGTTGGTTTTGACTTCTGAAGTCTCTGTGGCGGCGGAATCCGACAGCTTCTCGCTATCGGTGCTCTCGCCAGCCGTGATGAGGTCCGTATCAGTCACGGATTTCCTTTCTTTCCCCCGCTGATCACGTCATACGGGGGTTCGTTGCGCGCTCAGCCAAATTCCGAGTGCGCCCAATCATCGACTCTGCAACGGTGATCGCCAGCGGTCAGCTATGAAACGGCGAACCTCGTTCACGAGAAGAATTGATGGTCGTCCTAGCGGCAAGGCAGTATGGATGCAGATGCAGATGCTGCGATTGCTGGACGGCTCCGAGGATAGCCCGCTTCAAGGCCGGAAGCAAGCAAGCCCACCAGCAACGTTGTGGTTTAGCCGGGGACTGTGACTTCCGGATTCCAGCGAACTTTGTCACCCGCGGTCGTCCTGGTCACGGCAAATCCGTTTGCGGCTCCGTACTGCACGGCTTCCGCGGGCAGCTCCGACTCTGTGGTCAAGGCAATTAACGAAGGACCCGCCCCAGAAAGCGTTGCTGCGACGGTATGACGCCGCAGCAGCCGCAAATATTCCGCCGAGGCCGGCATGGCCGGTGCTCGCTGGGGTTGATGCAGCACGTCTTCGGTGGCCGCCATCAGCAGATCCGGTCGTTGGGTGAGGGCAACCACCAGCAGCGCGGCGCGACTGACGTTGAACCGCGCGTCGTTGTGGCTGACCTGGGTGGGCAACAGCACGCGGGTCTCCGCGGTGGACGAGCGGTCCTCCGGGATCGCGGTAAAAAGACGGATATCGGGATGCAGCCGCAGCGGCACCGCCGAATAGTGGGGCCCGCCGGGCCCGCCGTCGGTCCACGAGACCACGGCACCGCCCAACACCGCGGCTGCTGCGTTATCGGGATGGCCCTCGAACTCCGACGACAACTGGATCAGCTGAGATTCACTCAGCGGCGTCGAATCCATCTGTGCGACAAGCCCATTGACCGCCGCCAAGCCGCCAACCACGGCCGCCGCCGAGGAGCCAAGGCCGCGGGAGTGCGGGATGGCGTTGCGGCAGCGCACCACCAGGCCGGGAGCCTGAACCCCCAACGCCTGCAGCCCGCGCTGGACGGCGCGCACCACCAGGTGATCGGGGCCCAGCGGGACCTGATCGGCGCCCTCGCCCTCGACCAGCACAACGAGACCGGAATCGACTGTCTCGACCATGATTTCGTCACAAAGGTCAAGCGCCAGACCGATACTGTCGAAGCCGGGACCGAGATTGGCGCTGGACGCCGCCACGACGGCGCTGGCCGATAACCCGGCGGGTAGCGATTGGGTCACGCCAGCCCCAACTGCTCGACCACGAGCACCGGGTCGACGGGCAGCGGCGACACGCTCGGCATGTCCTTCAGCGCCGTGTCGGGATCCTTCAGGCCATTGCCCGTGACGGTGCACACCACCGTCGACCCGCGCTGCACCCACCCGTCGTCGACGGCCTTGAGCAATCCCGCGATGCTGGCGGCGGACGCGGGCTCGACGAACACACCCTCGTCGTGGGCCACGAGGTGATATGCGGCCAGGATCTCGTCGTCGGTGGCGGCCAGGAATCGCCCCTTTGACTGCTGCTGCGCCTCGACGGCCGACGTCCACGACGCCGGCGCGCCGATGCGGATCGCGGTGGCGATGGTTTCGGGATTGCTCACCGGCTCACCGCGCACCAAAGGCGCCGCGCCCGCGGCCTGGGTGCCCAGCATGCGCGGCAGGCTGTCGATGACGCCGTCGCGGTGATACTCGGTGTAGCCCTTCCAATACGCGGTGATGTTGCCCGCGTTGCCAACCGGCAGGGCATGCACGTCAGGCGCATAGCCCAGCGCGTCGACGATCTCGAAAGCCGCCGTCTTCTGCCCTTCGATGCGGAGTGGGTTGACGGAGTTCACCAACGAAATCGTGGGGAAGTCTGCCGTCATCTTGCGGGCCAGTTCAAGGCAGTCGTCGAAGTTGCCGTCGATCTGAATAATCTTGGCGCCGTGCATGACTGCCTGCGCGAGCTTGCCCATCGCGATCTTGCCCTGGGGTATGAGAACCGCGCAGGTGATGCCGGCGCGCGCGGCGTATGCCGCTGCCGACGCCGAGGTATTTCCGGTGGATGCGCACAACACGGCCTGCTGTCCGCGGGCCAGCGCATCGGTGACCGCCATGGTCATGCCCCGGTCCTTGAAGGAGCCGGTGGGGTTGAGGCCCTCGACCTTGAGGTGGATTGTGCAACCGGTCTTTTCGGAGAGCCGGGTCGCCGCGATCAGCGGGGTATTCCCTTCGAGCAACGTGACGGGCGTCCAGTGATCACCCACCGGCAGCCGGTCCCGGTACGCGGTGATCAGACCCGGCCAGGGCTGGTGGATGGCCGACTGAGCGATCCGGGGGGCGCTCACAGGGTGGTTCCTTCCAGTCGCAGCACGCTGGCAACCGCCTGAACGACGTCCAAGTCGGCTAGCGCGTCCACGGTTTCGGAGAGCGCGGCGTCGGTGGCGCTGTGCGTGACGACCACGATGCGGGCTCCCACCCGTCGGCCGCCCTCGTCCACCACGCCTTCCTGGCGGACTTCGGCGATGCTCACCTCACGCTTGGCGAATTCGGCCGCCACCGCAGACAAAACGCCGGGCTTGTCCGCGACGTTCATGCTGACGTAGTAGCGAGTCGAAATGAAACCCATTGGTGCTATCGGCAATTGCGCGTAGCGCGACTCTTTTGGCCCGCGGCTGCCCAGAACCCGGTTGCGCGCGGCCATCACCAGGTCGCCGGTCACCGCCGACGCGGTGGGCGCGCCGCCGGCCCCCTGGCCGTAGAACATCAGCCGCCCCGCGGCCTCGGCCTCGACCACCACGGCGTTGAACGCGCCGCCGACGGTGGCGAGCGGGTGTGACAGCGGCACCAGCGCCGGATAGACGCGGGCCGAAACGCGTTGCTGGCCTTCGTCGCTGGTGATGCGCTCACAGATGGACAGCAGCTTGATGGTGCAGCCCAGGGCGCGGGCGGAGGCGAAGTCGGCCGGAGTGATCTTGGTGATGCCCTCGCGGTAGACATCGTCGGCGGTCACCCGGGTGTGAAACGCGATGGACGCCAGGATCGCGGCCTTGGCCGCCGCGTCATAGCCCTCGACGTCGGCGGTGGGATCGGCCTCGGCGTAGCCCAGCGCGCTCGCGTCGGCCAGCGCGCTGTCGTAGTCGGCACCGGTGCTGTCCATCTCGGACAGGATGTAGTTGGTGGTGCCGTTGACGATGCCGGCCACCCTTAAGACTGTGTCGCCGGCCAACGACTGCGTCAGTGGGCGGATGACCGGAATGGCGCCCGCCACCGCCGCCTCGAAATACAAATCGACGCTGGCGTTTTCCGCGGCCTGGGCCAATTCTCCCGTGGAGACGGATAGCAGCGCCTTGTTGGCCGTGACGACGGACTTGCCGCGTTCGAGTGCGGCCAGGATCGCCTTGCGGGCCGGTTCGACGGGACCCATCAATTCGACGACGATGTCGACGTCGTCACGGGAGACGAGTTCTTGGATGTCGTCGGTGAGCAACCCGATCGGGACACCGCGGTCGTCCGCGACGCGGCGCACCCCGACGCCGCGCAGCACCAGCCGCGCGCCGACGCGAGCCGTGAGATCCTCGGCACTGTCCTCGATGATGCGGACAACTTCGCTGCCGACGTTGCCCAACCCGAGTACCGCTACGCCGACTGGCTTTTCGTCACCGGGCACGGGTCACCTCACTTCCAGACTCAGCAGATCGTCGACCGTCTCCCGGCGCAGGATCAGGCGGGCACGCCGGTCGCGCACCGCCACCACGGCGGGGCGGCCGACCATGTTGTAACGGCTCGACAGCGAATAGCAGTAGGCGCCGGTAGCCGCCACCGCCACCAGGTCCCCGGGCTGTATGTCGTCGGGTACCCAGGCGTCACGCACGACGATATCGCCGCTCTCACAGTGCTTTCCGACGACACGGGCCAGCACCGCCGGCGCATCGCTTACCCTCGAGACCAGCCGAACGTCGTACTGGGCGGCGTAGAGCGCGGTGCGGATGTTGTCGCTCATGCCGCCGTCGACGCTGACGTACCGTCGGTGCGCGGTGGCGCTCACGTCGACGTCCTTGACGGTGCCCACCTCGTAGAGGGTGATGGTGCCCGGTCCGGCAATGGCACGTCCGGGCTCGACCACCAGCCTGGGTACCGGCAGTCCCACTGCCGCCGACTCGTTGCGGACGATGTCGCTCAGCTTGGCCGCCAGCTCGCCTATCGGTGGCGGATCGTCTTGCGGCAGATAGGAGATGCCCAGGCCGCCACCGAGATCGACGGTCGAAAGCTGTGCGGTCTTTTCCGGCCCGAATTCGCCGACGACCTGGTGCAGCAGGCCGATGACCCGACGTGCCGCGACTTCGAAGCCGGCGACATCGAAGATCTGTGAACCGATGTGGCTGTGCAGCCCGACCAGCCTGAGGTGGTCGGTTGCGAAGACCTGGCGCACCGCGGCCATCGCCACGCCGCTGGCCACCGACAGCCCGAACTTCTGGTCTTCGTGTGCGGTGGAGATGAATTCGTGGGTGTGCGCCTCGACGCCGACGGTGAGTCGCACCAGGACATCCTGGACGATGCCCGCCTCACTCGCGATGGTCTCCAGGCGCTCGATTTCGGTCACCGAGTCCAGGACTATATGACCGACCCCGGCCTTCACCGCCGCGGTCAACTCCGCGACCGATTTGTTGTTGCCGTGCAGGGTAATCCGCTCCGGCGGGAAGTTTGCGTGCAGCGCGACGGCAAGTTCGCCGCCGGTACAGACGTCGAGCGAGAGACCTTCTTCGTCGATCCACCGTGCTATCTCGCCGCACAGAAACGCCTTGGCGGCGTAGTGCACGTTGGAGCCGCCGCCGAATGCCGCCGCGATCTCCCGGCACCGGGACCGGAAATCGTCTTCGTCGATCACGAACAGCGGGGTGCCGTATTCGTGGGCCAATTCGGTGAGTTTGATGCCGGCGATGCACGCGACTCCGGCATCGTCGCGAAGCGTGTTACGCGGCCAGACATTAGGCGTCAAACGCAGCAACTCTTCGGCGGACTGCGGCCGGGGTGGGTTGCCCGGCTGGCGGGCGTCTTCGGCGTGCCGGGGGCCGGCGGGATGCACGTTCACATCCGCTCCGGCGCGCTGACTCCGAGGATCGCCAGGCCGTTGGCGATCACCTGGCGGGTGGCCTGACACAGCGCCAGGCGCGCCGTGTGCAGGTCGGTGGGTTGCTCGTCGCCCTGGGGCAGCACCCGGCACGAGTCGTAGAACCGGTGGTAGTCACCGGCGAGGTCTTCCAGGTACCGGTATACCCGGTGCGGTTCCCTCAGCGCTGCAGCGGTTTTCAGCACCCGCGGGAATTCGCCGATGGTGCGCAGCAGCGTGCCCTCTTTGTCGTGGCTGAGCAACTCGAGGTGTTCGGTGTCCGGGACCAGGCCGAGTTCGGCGGCGTTGCGAGCCAGCGCAGACAACCGCGCGTGCGCGTATTGCACATAATAGACCGGGTTTTCATTCGACGCTGAGGACCACAACGCCAGGTCGATGTCGATCGCGGTGTCCACCGACGAGCGGATCAGACTGTAGCGCGCCGCGTCCACACCCAGCGCCTCGACCAGGTCGTCAAGCGTGATGACGGTGCCC
>NZ_JAFBAR010000078.1 GCF_019247635.1 Mycobacterium sp. | reverse complement strand
CCTCCACCCCCACCCAAGCCGCCCCCACCTCAACCCAGGCCCCACCCGCCTCGACCCCGGCGACGCACACGACCTACTTGGCCCAGGTCGTCCTCGCCACCGGAATCACCGACCCCCACGGGCTGGCTGTCGACGCCGCGGGCGACGTCTACGTCACCGATAGCGGCAACAGCGTGTCCAATTTGCCGGCCGGCACGGGCACCCCGCGCCTGCTGCCGTTCAGCGGGCTCAGCAGCCCCGCCGGGGTGGCGGTGGACCCCACCGGCAACGTCTACGTCGCCGATTGGGGCAACAACAGGGTGCTCAAGCTGACACCGGGCGCGCTCGTCCCGAGCGTGCTGCCGTTCAGCGGACTCCAGGGGCCCTTCGGGGTGGCGGTGGACGCGGCGGGCAACGTCTACGTCGCCGATAACTCGAACGCCCGGGTGCTCAAACTGCCGGCGGGTGGGACCGCCCAGACCGTGTTGCCGTTCGCCGGACTCGACACGCCCCACGGGGTCGCGGTGGACACCGCGGGCAACGTCTACGCCACCGACTACGGCAACAACCGGGTGCTCAAGCTGCCGGCCGGCTCGAGCACCCCGACGGTGTTGCCCTTCACCGACCTGCGTTCGCCCTGGGGGGTGGCGGCGGACACCGCGGGCGACGTCTACGTCGTCGACTACGGCAACACCCGGGTGGTCAAACTCGCGACAGGCGCAACCACCCAAACCGCGCTGCCGTTCAGCGGCCTCAAAAATGCCGTCGGGGTCGCGGTCGATGCGGCGGGCAATGTCTATGTCACCGACGGCGACAACAACCGGATACTCAAGCTGCCGGCGGGTTAGTCGCTGCGTAGGAGCGTGGCGCCTCTTGTGATTCGCAAAAAGAAAACGTAATGTCACTTTCAGTTTTCTGTCGAAAGGTCCGGGGAGTCAGCATGGAATCCTTCATCCACCTGCGAAAAGGCAAGACTCCACGACGGCTGCATGCAGACCTCGACGGACTCAAGGACGACGAGCTGGGGCGGGGCGGTTTCACCGGGCGGACCGCCAACATCTACCGTCGCCACGACCCCACCGCGTACCGGGCCGTCGGCCCACTGCGCCCCATCGACGTGCTGTCCAGCGAACTCAAACCCAGCGATGCCACCGACGCCGCCGGTGGGCCACTGCTGATGTTCAGCAACCCCGACTGCCGAATTCTGCTGAGCCGCCGCCACGAGCCGATGCCGTTCTACACCCGTCACGTCGACGGGGATCTGCTGTGCTTTGTGCACCGGGGCGCCGGTCTGCTGGAGACTGAGTTCGGGCCGCTGCGCTATCGAGAGGGCGACTGGGTTTACATCCCGAAGGCGTGTACCTGGCGCCAAATACCCGACGGCGAAACCACTTTATTGATGGTCGAGGCCACCGACGAGTTCCGGGTACCCCCGCCCGGGCAGCTGGGCCGGCACTTCCCGTTCGACCCGTCACAGGCCGTCATTCCCGAGCCGAGCCCCATCGACGACACCTTGGCATTGGCCGGTCGCGACGAGTACGAGGTCCGGCTGATGCATGACGGCGGCCCGACAACGCTGTATTACCAACACAATCCGATCGACGTGGAGGGTTGGCGCGGCGACAACTTCGCGTTCACCTTCAACATCGCCGACTACAACGTGATCGCCTCGGACAGCGTGCATCTGCCACCGACGGTGCATCTGTTCATGCAGGCCACCGGCGTTTACGTGATGAATTTTTTGCCGAAGCCGGCTGAAGGTGTCCAAGGCACCGAACGCACGCCGTGGTACCACCGCAACGTCGACTACGACGAGATCGCCTTCTTCCACGGCGGTTCGCTCTACGGCATCCCGATGCCACCCGGGTTGATTTCCCATGCGCCGCAAGGAGTTCACCACGGCGCCCCGGAGAAGGCGCGCGAACGTACGCGGCGCAAGTTCGACGAGTACTCGCGGGTGGACTGGCAGGTGATCGCCGTCGACACCCGCCGGCGACTGACGCCGTCTGCCGAAGTGCTGGCGCACGACCTGGGACAACACGCATGAAACAGGCCGTGAAGCACGACTACGACCGAATCCCCTATCTCGTTGCCTTCCAGAACAATTCCGGTGTGCGCGACGTGTACGGCGGCCTGGCCGAAATCACCGTGCTGGAGAGCTATCTGCTCAAGCCCAAGGACCGGCCGTCGGACACCGTGCTGGTCTTCATGCACCCGATCGGCGGCGGTGCCTATCTGCCGATGATCAACGCGCTGGCCCGCGCCGGCCACCACGTCATCTACTGCAACAGCCGGTTCCGCGGCACGGACTCGGCGTTGCTGATGGAGAAGGTGGTCGAGGACCTCGGTGAATGCATCAAGGACGCCAAGAACCGGCTGGGTTATCAGAAGGTGGTGCTGGCCGGCTGGAGCGGCGGCGGCTCGCTGTCGGTGTTCTACCAGCAGCAGGCCCAGCACGCGACCATCACGTCCAGCCCGTCGGGCGACGGGCCCGACCTGACCCAGCTCGAGCTGCCCGCCGCCGACGGCATCATGCTGCTCGCCGCGCACATCAGCCGGCACGGCACGCTGACGGAGTGGCTGGACGCGTCCATTCTCGACGAGTCGGACCCGTCCCAGCGGGATCCCGAGCTGGACTTGTATAACCCGGACAACCCCAACCAGCCGCCCTACAGCGAGGAGTTTCTGTCCCGGTACCGGCAGGAGCAGATCGATCGCAACCGCCGGATCACGGCCTGGGTCAAAGACAAGCTGGCCGCACTGCGGGCCGCAGGCCGCCCGCAGGACGAGTTCGGGTTCGTGGTGCACGGCACCATGGCCGACCCGCGCTGGCTGGATCCGGCCGTCGACCCCAACGAACGCACGCCGGGCACCTGCTACCTCGGCGATCCGCGGGTGGTGAACATGGGCCCGGTTGGGCTGGCCCGCTTCTCGACCCTGCGGGGCTGGCTGTCGCAGTGGAGTTATGACGACGCGCGGGGTGACGGCGTGGTGTGCGGCAAGGACGTCGCGATCCCCGCGCTGGTGATCGGTAACCTGGGCGATGATGCCTGCACACCCAGCCACACCCGTCGGCTCTTCGAGGCGATCGGGCATCCCGACAAGGAGATGTACGAAATTCCCGGTGCCACACACTATTACGCGGGTCCAGACCAGCGGGACAAGCTGCGCCAGGCCGTCGACATCGTCAGCGACTGGCTGATCCGCCACGACTTCGCGAGCGGGTGAATGACCTCGGGATCAAACCCCGCCGGTGCGCTGGACGGCGTCCGGGTGCTCGAACTGGGCACCCTGATCGCCGGTCCGTTCGCCGGCCGGCTGCTCGGCGACATGGGCGCCGACGTCATCAAGGTGGAGCCGCCCGGCGCCCCCGATCCGTTGCGCACCTGGGGGCAGGCCGAACTCGACGGCCAGCACGTGTTCTGGACGGTGCACGCCCGCAACAAGCGGGCGATCACGCTGGACCTGCGCCGGCCGCGCGGCCGGGCCCTCTTCCTGGAACTCGTCGAGAAGTCCGACATCGTGGTGGAGAATTTTCGGCCGGGCACGCTGGAAAAGTGGAACCTCGGCTATAACGTGCTGAGCGAACGCAATCCGGGCATCATCCTGGTCCGCGTCTCGGGTTACGGCCAGACCGGGCCCGACGCGCACAAGGCGGGTTACGCCTCGGTGGCCGAGGCCGCCAGCGGGCTGCGTCACCTCAACGGCTTCCCCGGCGGGCCGCCGCCCCGGCTCGCGCTGTCGCTGGGCGACAGCCTGGCCGGCATGTTCGGCGCCCAGGGCGCGCTGGCCGCGCTGTACCGCCGCAGCGTCACCGGGCACGGCCAGGTGGTGGACGTCGCGCTGACCGAATCATGTTTGGCCGTACAGGAATCCACGATTCCGGATTACGACCTGGGTGGGGTGGTGCGCGGACCGTCGGGCACCCGGCTGGAGGGTATCGCGCCGTCCAACATCTACCGCAGCGCCGACGGGTCCTGGGTGGTGATCGCGGCCAACCAGAACACCGTGTTCGCCCGACTCTGCCAGGCGATGGGACGCTCGGAGTTGATCGCCGACGACCGCTTCGCAACGCACGTCGCGCGGGGCCGAAACCAGGACGAACTGGACAAGATCATCGGCGCGTGGGCCGCCGAGCGCCAACCCGCAGAGATCATCGAAACCCTTTCTGCCGCAGGCGTGATCGCCGGACCGATCAACACGGTCGCCGAGGTGGTCAACGATCCGCAGCTACGCGCCCGCGACATGCTGGTCGAACACTTCGACGAACGGGTCGGGCGCGCCGTCCTCGGACCGGGTGTCGTTCCGGTGCTGTCCGAGTCGCCGGGCCGCGTCCGCAACGCCGGCCCGGCGCGACCGGGCCAGCACAACGACGACGTCTATGGCGGGCTGCTGGGCAAGACCGCCGAGGAGCTCGAGGAATTGCGCGCCGAGGAGGTGCTGTGAACCCCCACATCGACATCCGTGAGGTGTCCCTGCGCGACGGCCTGCAGATCGAGAAGCCAATCCCGTTGTCGGCCAAGCTGGAACTGCTGGCCGCGGTCGCCGCGACCGGGGTGCGTGAGGTGGAGGCCACGGCGTTCGTGTCGCCGACGAAGGTGCCGTCCATGGCCGACGCCGCCGAACTGGCCGCCGAGCTGCACAACTACCCCGACATCGAGTTCTCGGCGCTGGTGGCCAGTCCCAACGGCGCCAAGCGCGCCGTTGCGGCCGGGCTGCGGTCGATCGAGTACGTGGTGGCGGCCAGCGACGCATTCAGCATGGCCAACGTCGGGCGGACCAGCGGCGAGGCCACCGCACAGATCGGCGAGATCGTCGCGATCGCCCACGACAGCGACGTCTCCGTGGAGGTCATCGTGGCCACCGCGTGGGACTGTCCGTTCGAGGGGCCCACGGCGCCCCGCCGGGTGCTCGACATCGGGGCCACCGCCCGCGACCGGGGCGTGGACCGGTTCTCGATCGCGGACACCATCGGCACCACGACCCCGGGCAGGGTGAGTTCGCTTATCGCGCAACTTCGTCCGGTCATCGGTGACATTCCGCTCGGCGGTCACTTCCACAACACCCGCGGCGCGGGACTGGCGAGCGCCTATGCGGCCGTGGGCGCCGGTGTCACCCGGCTGGACGCCTCGGTCGGGGGCCTGGGCGGTTGCCCATTCGCGCCGGGCGCCACCGGCAACATCGCCACCGAAGATCTGGTGTACCTCTTGACCGACAGCGGTTTGCACGTCGATGTCGACCTGTCTGCCTCCCTCGAGGCAGCCGAGGTCGCGAAGTCTGTTGTGGGCCACGACCTGCCGAGCGCCCTGCTGCGCGCGGGAGACCGGATCCGGGACTGATGCTGATGGCCGCCGAAGAATTGCGGAAGCTCAGTCCCAAAGGCCTCCAGACCCGGCAGGCACTCGAACAGGCCGCGCGGAAACTGTTCGCGGAGCGCGGCTTTCACGGCACCACCCTGGCCGACATCACGGCCGCGGCGGGAAAATCCTCGGCGGTGTTCTACCGGTATTTCACTGACAAGGAAGACCTACTGGCCGCCCTCGCGGAGTCGTTCCTGCATGACGTCGTCGAACCGTCCGGGCTAAGCGTTCACCTGCCGGACTCCGCCGCCGACGACACATTTTTCACTTCGGTGGTCACCGGCTACTGGAACATCTTCAAGCAGAACATCGGGATCATGATCGCCGTCGCCCAACTGGCCGTCACCCAGCCGCGGTTCGCCACCGTGCAGAACGAATTCCGCCGCTTCGGCATGGACATCGTGGCCGCGTCGGTTCGGCGCGCCCAGGAGCAGGGCTACGCCGGTGAACTCCATCCCGAGCACACCGCGGCCGCCATCGCCCTGCTGTTCGAGAACTTCACGACCGTCTTCGTGGGACCATCCGACCTCGGAGTCAAGATCGACGACGCGGACGCCATAACCACACTGTCGCGGATTTGGAAGAAGACGCTGTACGGATCCTAGCGTTCGACAAGAGGAGATCATCAACGTGGATTTCAGCCTCCCAGAACATCTTCCGGGCCTACTCGCCGAGATGGATGAGTTTATCGAGACCGAGATCAAGCCACTGGAACGCGAACACATTCAATACTTCGATCATCGCCGCGAGAATGCCCGCACCGACTGGGACAACGGTGGCATTCCGCGACGCGAATGGGAGGACCTGCTCGGCGAGATGCGCAGGCGCGCCGACAAGGCCGGCTGGCTGCGCTACGGCCTGCCGCGACAGTTCGGCGGTCGCGACGGCACCAACATCGACATGGCCGTCATCCGGGAATATTTGGCGCACAAGGGACTCGGCTTGCACAACGACCTGCAGGACGAGTCGTCGATCGTCGGCAATTTCCCCCAGGTCATCATGATGGACCGGTTCGGCACCGCGGCCCAGAAGCAGGAGTGGACCGAAGCGCTCATCACCGGCGAGCGCTCGATGGCGTTCGGGCTGACCGAGCCGAATCACGGGTCCGACGCCACCTGGTTGCAGACCCGGGCCGAGCGTGACGGCGCCGGCTGGGTCATTAACGGCGCCAAGCGATTCAACACCGGTGTGCATCGCGCCACGCACGACCTGGTGTTCGCCCGCACCTCGGGCGAGGCCGGCCAGACGCGCGGCATCACCGCGTTCCTGGTTCCGACCGATGCCCCCGGCTTCACCGTGCCGTACTACTGGTGGACGTTCAACATGCCGACCGACCACGGCGAGGTCGAGCTCGACGACGTCCGGGTGCCCGACGACGCCGTCCTCGGCGAAGTCGACCGCGGCCTCGAGGTGGGCCAGACCTTCTTGCACGAGAACAGGATTCGTCAGGCCGCCAGCAGCCTCGGTGCCGCACAGTACTGCATCGACCGGGCGGTGGCCTACGCCGGCGAACGCACGGTGTTCGGCAAGCCGTTGGCGGTGAACCAGGCCATCCAGTGGCCGCTGGTCGAGCTGCAGACCGAGGCACAGATGGTGCGGCTGCTGGTCTACTACGCCGCCACGCACCTGGACCGCAACCACCACATGGAAGTGTCCGACAAGGTGTCGATGGCCAACTACCGCGCCAACCGGCTGGTCTGTGACGCGGCCGACCGCACTATGCAGGTGTTCGGCGGCGTGGGCTACAGCCGGCACGAACCCTTCGAGCACATCTACCGCCACCACCGCCGGTACCGGATCACCGAGGGCGCGGAGGAGATTCAGATCCGCCGAGTCGCGCAGCGGCTGTTCAAGTTTGGCAAGGCCCGTGGCTGAGCTGGCCGCCAAACTGAAAGCGGTGCTCGGCGGGGGGACAGAAATCGACAACCTGCGTGTGCTCACCGGTGGCGCCAGCAGAACCACCTGGGCGTTCGACGCTGTCACGGGCGCCGACCGCCGGGCACTGATCCTGCGCACCGGGCCGCCCGACGACATGCACGCCACCATGGAGCTGGAAGCGCGGGTACAGGCGGCCGCCGCGGCAGCAGGGGCGCCCGTCCCGCACGTCCTGACCGCCGACGATTCGCCTGCGGCACTGGGCAATCCGTTTCTGATCTGCGAAGAGATCAAGGGCGAAACCATCGTCCGGCGCATCCAACGTCAACTCGGCGACGGTGCGGGCCGGGAGCGGCTGCTACGCCACTGCGCCCGCGCGCTGGCGGCCATCCACCGGGCCGACGCGAGTGATCAAGGCCTGACCCGCGAGGACCCCGTCGCACAGTGGCGGACGCGCCTCGACGACATCGGCGATACCACCGCCACCTTCGAATGGACGTTCCGCTGGCTCGACGCCAACCGGCCCGCGGCGTCGCAGCCGTCGGTGCTGGTGCACGGCGACTACCGGATGGGAAATCTCGTCGTAGACGGATCCGACCTCGCCGCGGTGCTGGACTGGGAGCTGGTGCACGTCGGCGAGGCCTACGAGGACCTGGCCTGGTTTTGCGTGCGCGCCTGGCGGTTCGGCGCTCCGGCGGAACTCGCGGCCGGGGGTCTGGGCAGCATTGACAGCTTCCTGGGGGCCTATCAGGAGGCCGGCGGGACTAGCGTCGACCGGGTGACGTTTCGCTGGTGGCTGGTGCTGGCCACGCTGCGGTGGGGAATCATCTGCCGCTACCAGGCGGAGCGCCACCTGAGCGGGCAGTCCCGGTCCGTGGAGTTGGCGACGATAGGCCGCCGGGTCTGCGAGAACGAATGGGATCTGCTCGACCTGCTCGAGGAGGCGGCCACATGAGCGGCACCAATCGACACGGCCGGCCGACGGCGGCCGAACTAGTCGCGGCGGTCGCCGAGTTCCTCGAAGGCGATGTCCGGGACGCGACCAGCGGGCAGGTCAATTTTCACGCCCGAGTGGCCGCCAACGCGTTGCGGATGGTCGAACGCGAACTGCTCAATGCCGATCACTCGGAGGTGGACGCGGCGCTGGCGCATTTAGGCTTCGGCGACGAGGCCGCCCTTGCCGCCGCGATCCGGGCCGGCGAGCTGGACGCCGGCCCCGACGACGTGCTCGCCGGCCTGCGCGCAGTGGTCGGGCATCGGTTGGCGGCAGCCCATCCCGGATACGACAGCTGTTAAGGCGAACGGAGGTCACGCCATGCCCGCGAGAACGGGGAGAACCGGGAAAGCCCAGGACGGCATCGTCGAGGTCGCCGATCGGCTGTTCAGCGCCATCGAGAACAGCGACGTCGCCGCGGTGGAACAAATGTGGAGCGATGACATCGCGGTCTGGCGGGTGGGCGCGCGTCGGGACAACGACAAACCGCGTGCGCTGCGGGTGATCGATTGGTTCATCGCGGCGACGGCCGAACGCAGCTACGAGATCCTCGACCGCCGGATCTTCCACGACGATTCCGGCAGGGGCTTCGTCCAGCAGCACATCCTGCGCGGCACCGGTCACGCCGGGCAGTCGATCGCCATGCGGGTCTGCATCGTCATCAAACTGGACGCGGATAGCCTGATCAACCGCATCGACGAGTATTTCGACCCCGCCGATCTCGCCCCGTTAATCGAAACCCACTGAGATCCAAACCACTGATTGAGAAGAGGTTGGTGATGACGACCCTGGAAACATTCCTCGACGATCCCGATAGCGCGGGTGCGTGGACCTTGGTTCCGGATCGCTCGACGATCACGTTCAAGATCAAGAACATGTGGGGCCTGGTGCCCGTGAAGGGAAAGTTCACCGAGTTCACCGGCGAAGGACAGCTCGCCGACAACCGCTCGGTCTCGGGCCGCCTCGACATTCAGGTCGCCTCGTTGGACACCGGCATCGGCCGTCGTGACAAGCACCTGCTCTCCGCGGACTTCTTCGACGCCGAACGCTTCCCGCACATGAGTGTCGCCGTCACCGCCCTGCAACCGACCACCGCCCGCGCCGCCGACCTGCGGGCCACTTTCACGATCAAAGGCAGGACCGAGTGGGTCCCGTTGCCCGTGACGATCGCCGAGCTGGACGACGGCTCCGTGCGGATATCGGGTGAAACCGAAGTGGAGCGCTCCCAGTTCGGGCTGGACTGGAACAGGCTCGGCATGATCGGCGACGCGGCGACGGTGGCCGCTGAGGCCGTCTTCGTGCGGGCGACCCGGTAAAGCCGGCCTCGCCCCAGTACCATCTCCACCGTGCCTGAACCCACGGTCGCCCTGCGGATCCTCGTCTACAGCAACAACGTGCAAACCCGCGAACGAGTGATCCGGGCCCTGGGCAAGCGCCTGCATCCGGATCTGCCCGAGCTGAACTACGTCGAGGTCGCCACCGGTCCCCGAGTGATACAGCTGATGGATGAGGGTGGCATCGATCTGGCCATCCTGGACGGCGAGGCGACGCCGACCGGTGGTATGGGGATCGCCAAGCAGCTCAAAGACGAACTGACGGAATGCCCGCCGGTCCTGGTCCTCACCGGACGCCCCGACGATGCCTGGCTGGCGAACTGGTCGCGGGCCGAGGCCGCGGTCTCGCACCCGATCGACCCCATCGTGCTGGGTCGCACGGTGCTCGGGCTGCTACGCGCTCCAGCGATTTAGTCAAGGCCGGCGATCAGGCCCGGCGATCAGGCACGACGACGTCCCGGCCACGTCCCAGTCACGCCCGAATCCGGAAACCCTCTTCGTCGGGAGTTTCTTCGGCTGGAGTTTCCGGCGCGCGTGGCGAGTCCCAGCTGATCGCGGGCCACACGCCCCTGGCGGATTCTGCCGCCGGCGTCCGCTCTACCGGCGCGGATGGCGCGGCCGCCGGCGCGGCCGACACTGCGCTCGCCGCGGTGTCCACCGCCGCCACCGTTGCGGCTGCCGATTCGACGGTCTCTGCGGCGGGCGCTGTGGTCTCGACCGCTTCGGCCGCTCCAGCTTCCGATGCTTCCGGGGCCGCTTGCTCTTCGGCCGGCCGCGCCGGCGGTGCCGTGGCCGCGAATCCACCGGTGGCCACACCCCCGGTGGTCGCCGACGAACCCGTCGCCGCCAGCAGGCTTGAGGCACCCATCGCCACCGACATGAAGGCCCCGGTCGGGACCGCCGTCAGGCCGACCGCGCCGCTAGTCAGGTTTGCGGTGGCGGCGCTGAGTCCGGGGGCACTCGCAGGACTACCGGAGCCCGCATTCGCGCCGTCGGCAATCCCCGAACCGGCGCCCGCGTCCCCGGTGCCCGCGCTCGACAGCGCGGTGGGGCCGGCACCGGTGGCACCCACCGTGCCCGCGCCGACACCCGCACCTGCGCCCGACGCCGGACCCGAGCTGACGGGCCCCTGCCCGCCGCCCGCTGCCGCGATCGGTCCAGCGCCTGCTCCGCCACCCATGGCGCCCGCCGCGCCGCCTGCGCTCGGCAGGCCAGCCAAACCCCCCAGGCTCGGAAGGGCACCCTGCCAACTGGGCAGTTGGGCGGCCGCCGATGCGGCTCCCGAGTAGTACCCCACCATCGCCGAAACGTCCGCCGCCCACATCTCCTCGTACTGGGCCTCGGCGGCGGCGATCGCCGGCGCGTTCTGGCCGAACAGGTTCGACATCACCAACTGCACGAAAGCATTGCGATTGACGTCGATCGCGATGGGCGCCACGGTCGCCGACGCCGCGGCCTCGAACGCCGAAACCACCGTCCGCGCCTGCGTTGCCGCACCCATGGCCTGGGACGCCGCCGCGCTCAACCAACCCGCATAGGGTGCCGCCGCAGTCAACATCGCCTGGGCCGCCGCACCCTGCCACGCCTGACCGGCCAGCCCCGAGGTCACCGACGAAAACGAGTTTGCCGCCGTCCCCAACTCGGCAGCCAATCCATCCCAGGCCGCCGCTGCCTGCAGCATCGGCCCCGAACCGGCGCCCGAATACATCAGCAAAGAATTAATCTCAGGCGGCAAAGCAAAGAAACTCATCGCCACGTCCTCCGTAAGTAGGTGTCGCAGCCGCGCACAATCACCGAAACCCCCGACCGAACACCGATGGCGACCAGCCTATAACGCCGTCGCCGCGGGCTTCCCCCAAATTTACATAATTCCACCGGTCGAGGGCGTCGACCGGATATTCGACCGCCGGTCGCCGATGGTCGCCGATGGTCGCCGATGGTCGCCGTGGCGACCGATGGTCGCACCGATTCGGTTGCCGCGTGCACGGGAACGCAAGCGGACCCCGGGCATGAGCTCCAGCCGCCGCGACGCTATGTTGAAGGTCACTGTGGCGGTACGCAGAACCCGTACGTCACAGCAGCCCAGTCACCGCCTGACCGCTGCGCTGGCGGCCCCTACAAGCCCTTTACACGGACCTTGGAGCGAGTTGAACGTCTACATACCCATCCTGGTGCTGGGGGCGATTGCCACCGCCTTCGCCGTGGGCTCGGTTTTCATCGCGAGCCTGGCCGGCCCGTCACGCTACAACCGGTCCAAGTTGGCGGCCTACGAGTGCGGGATCGAGCCCACCGAAAGTTCGGTCAGCGGCCCGCACGCGGCCAGCGGGCAGCGGTTTCCGGTGAAGTATTACCTGACCGCAATGTTGTTTATCGTCTTCGACATCGAAATCGTGTTCCTCTATCCATGGGCGGTCAGCTACGACGCCCTCGGGACGTTCGCGTTGGTCGAGATGGTGGTGTTCGTGCTCACGGTTTTCGTGGCCTACGCATACGTGTGGCGCCGCGGGGGCCTGACGTGGGATTGAGGTAAGGCGTGGGCCTGGAAGAACAGCTGCCCGGCGGCATCCTGCTGTCCACAGTCGAGAAGGTGGCGGGCTACGTTCGCAAGAACTCGCTGTGGCCGGCGACGTTCGGGTTGGCCTGCTGCGCCATCGAGATGATGGCGACGGCGGGACCGAGGTTCGACATCGCGCGGTTTGGCATGGAGCGCTTCTCGGCGACGCCCCGGCAGGCCGATCTGATGATCGTGGCGGGGCGGGTCAGCCAGAAGATGGCACCGGTGCTGCGCCAGATCTACGACCAGATGGCCGAGCCCAAGTGGGTTCTCGCCATGGGCGTTTGCGCCTCGTCGGGCGGGATGTTCAACAACTACGCGATCGTGCAGGGCGTCGACCACATCGTGCCGGTCGACATCTACCTGCCCGGCTGCCCGCCGCGCCCGGAGATGCTGCTCTACGCAATCCTCAAGCTGCACGAGAAGATTCAGGAAATGCCGCTGGGCGTCAACCGGCAGGACGCCATCGCCGAAGCCGAGGAAGCCGCGATGTCGGCCAGGCCCACGATCGAGATGCGCGGACTGCTGCGATGAGTTCGCCAGACCAGGATCCGCAGGAAGCAACTGCGGTGGCCGATCAGGAAGTGATCAACGTCCGGCGCGGCATGTTCGGGGTGACCGGCAGTGGTGACACCTCCGGTTACGGACGCCTGGTGCGCGAGGTCACGCTGCCCGGCAGCAGTCCCCGGCCCTACGGTGGCTACTTCGACGACATCGCCGACCGGCTGGCAGACGCGTTGCAGCGCGAAGGCGTCGAGTACGAAGACGCGATAGAGAAGGTCGTGGTCGATCGCAACGAACTGACCCTGCACGTGCGTCGGGAGCTGCTGCCGCAGGTCGCCCAGCGGCTGCGCGACGACCCCGAACTGCGCTTCGAGCTGTGTCTGGGTGTCAGCGGGGTGCATTATCCGCACGAGACGGGCCGGGAGCTGCACGCCGTCTATCCGCTGCAGTCGATCACCCACAACCGCCGTGTCCGGCTGGAAGCGTCTGCGCCGGACAGTGATCCGCATATCCCGTCGTTGTTTTCGATCTACCCGACCAACGACTGGCACGAGCGCGAGACGTATGACTTCTTCGGGATCATCTTCGACGGCCATCCGTCGCTGACCCGAATCGAGATGCCCGACGACTGGCACGGGCATCCGCAACGCAAGGACTATCCACTCGGCGGGGTCCCGGTCGAATACAAGGGCGCGCAGATACCTCCGCCCGACGAGCGGAGGGGTTATAACTGATGACCAACACAGAAACCGTCCTGGTCGCCGGCGGTCAGGACTGGGACGAGATCGTCGACGCGGCCCGTAACGCGGATCCCGGCGAACGCATCGTCGTCAACATGGGCCCCCAGCACCCCTCCACGCACGGAGTGCTGCGGCTGATCCTCGAGATCGAGGGCGAGACGGTCACCGACGTCCGCTGCGGAATCGGCTACCTGCACACCGGAATCGAGAAGAACCTCGAATACCGCTACTGGACGCAGGGCGTCACCTTCGTGACCCGGATGGATTACCTGGCACCGTTTTTCAACGAGACCGCCTACTGCCTGGGCGTGGAGAAGCTGCTGGGCATCACCGAGGAGATCCCGGAGCGCGTCAACGTCATCCGAGTGATGATGATGGAGCTCAACCGGATCTCGTCGCATCTGGTCGCCTTGGCGACCGGCGGCATGGAACTGGGCGCGATGACCCCGATGTTCGTCGGTTTCCGGGGCCGCGAGATCGTCCTGACTTTGTTCGAATCGATCACCGGGCTGCGGATGAACAGTGCCTACATCCGGCCCGGCGGCGTCGCGCAGGATCTGCCGCCCAACGCCGAAAAAGAGATCGAGGAAGCCCTCAAGCAGCTGCGTGTCCCGCTGCGCGAGATGGGCGAGTTGCTCAATGAAAACGCGATCTGGAAGGCGCGCACCGAGGGTGTGGGCTACCTGGATCTGACCGGCTGCATCGCGCTGGGCATCACCGGCCCGATCCTGCGTTCCACGGGGCTGCCCCACGACCTGCGCAAGAGCGAGCCCTACTGCGGTTATGAGAACTACGAGTTCGACGTGATCACCGCGGACACGTGTGATGCCTACGGCCGCTACATGATTCGCGTCAAGGAAATGTGGGAGTCGATCAAGATCGTCGAGCAGTGCCTGGACAAATTGCGGCCCGGACCGACCATGATCGAGGACCGTAAGCTCGCCTGGCCGGCGGACCTGAAGGTCGGCCCGGACGGCATGGGCAACTCCCCGGAGCACATCGCCAAGATCATGGGCAGCTCGATGGAAGCGTTGATCCACCACTTCAAGTTGGTCACCGAGGGCATTCGCGTCCCGGCGGGCCAGGTCTACGCGGCGGTGGAATCACCGCGCGGTGAGCTCGGCGTGCACATGGTCAGTGACGGCGGCACCCGTCCCTACCGGGTGCACTATCGGGACCCTTCCTTCACCAACCTGCAGTCGGTCGCCGCCATGGGTGAGGGCGGGATGGTCGCCGATCTGATCACCGCGGTCGCCAGCATCGACCCGGTGATGGGCGGGGTGGATCGATGACAGAACCCGATTCCAACCCGGTCCCTCACTCCGGAGAGCGCGTATTCATCCGGCTCGGTCCGCCGGCCGAAGAGCCCAGCCAGTTCGTGGTCGAGGGCGCCCCGCAGTCGTACCCGGCGGAAGTACAGGCGCGACTGGAGGTCGAGGCCAAGGAGATCATCGGCCGCTACCCCAACAAGCGCTCGGCGTTGTTGCCGCTATTGCATCTGGTGCAGGGCGAGGACTCTTACCTGACGCCGGCCGGTCTGGAGTTCTGCTCGAGCCAGCTGGGACTGACCGGCGCCGAGGTATCGGCGGTGGCCAGCTTCTACACCATGTACCGGCGCGGCCCGACGGGCGAATACCTGGTCGGCGTGTGCACCAACACGCTGTGCGCGGTGATGGGCGGCGACGCCATCTTCTCCGACCTCCAGGCACACCTGGGCATCGGCAACGACGAGACCACCGGCGACGGCACGATCACGCTGCAACGTATCGAGTGCAACGCCGCCTGTGACTTCGCGCCGGTGGTGATGGTCAACTGGGAATTCTTCGACAACCAGACGTCTGAGTCGGCGCGCGAACTCGTGGACTCGTTGCGCGCCGGCGAGCCCAAGGCGCCCACCCGCGGCGCGCCGCTGTGCGGTTTCCGCCAGACCTCGCGCATCCTGGCCGGCCTGCCCGACCCGCGTCCCGACGACGGCCAGGGCGGCGCCGGTGCGGCCACGCTGGCCGGCCTGCGGGTGGCCCACGAGCAGGGCATGCAGGCGCCGGAAGCACCCGAGGCTCAGTCATGACCACGCCTTTGACCCCGGTGATCAGTAAGTACTGGGACGACCCCGAGTCGTGGACCCTGCAGACCTATCAGCGCTACGACGGTTACCAGGCGCTGAAGAAGGCCCTGGCGATGGAGCCCGACGCGGTGATCGGGGCCGTCAAGGACTCCGGGCTGCGCGGGCGCGGCGGTGCGGGCTTCTCCACCGGCACGAAATGGTCGTTCATCCCGCAGGGCGACACCGGTGCCGCCGCCAAGCCGCACTACCTCGTGGTCAACGCCGACGAGTCGGAACCCGGTACGTGCAAAGACATTCCGCTGATGCTGGCCACACCGCACCTGCTCGTCGAAGGCGTCATCATCGCCTCCTACGCGATCCGCGCCAGTCACGCGTTCATCTACGTGCGCGGTGAGGTGCTGCCGGTGTTGCGGCGGCTGCAGAACGCGGTGGCCGAGGCGTATGACGCCGGCTTCCTGGGCCGCGACATCGCCGGGTCGGGCTTCGATTTGGAACTGGTGGTGCACGCGGGAGCGGGCGCCTATATCTGCGGCGAGGAAACCGCGCTGCTCGATTCGCTGGAAGGCCGCCGCGGTCAGCCGCGGCTGCGCCCGCCGTTTCCCGCGGTGGCCGGCCTGTACGGCTGCCCCACGGTGATCAACAACGTCGAGACCATCGCCAGCGTGCCGCCGATCATCCTCAACGGGGTCGACTGGTTCCGGTTGATGGGCAGCGAGAAATCGCCCGGCTTCACGTTGTATTCGCTGTCCGGGCACGTGACCCGGCCGGGCCAGTACGAGGCGCCACTGGGCATCACGTTGCGCGAGTTGCTGGCGTACGCCGGCGGGGTCCGTGCCGGTCACCGGCTCAAGTTCTGGACGCCGGGTGGATCGTCGACGCCGCTTTTGACCGACGAGCACCTGGACGTGCCGCTGGACTACGAGGGCGTGGGCGCCGCGGGGTCGATGCTGGGGACCAAGGCGCTGGAGATCTTCGACGAGACCACGTGTGTGGTTCGCGCGGTGCGGCGCTGGACCGAGTTCTACAAACACGAATCGTGCGGGAAATGCACGCCGTGCCGCGAAGGAACCTTCTGGCTGGACCAGATCTACAAGCGTCTGGAAACCGGCGGTGCCATCCGCGAGGATCTCGACAAGCTGCTCGACATCTCCGACGCGATCTTGGGAAAGTCGTTCTGCGCCTTGGGCGATGGCGCCGCGAGCCCGGTGACGTCGTCGATCGAGCATTTCCGCGACGAGTACATCGCCCACGTCGAACACGGTGGATGCCCGTTCGACCCCAAAGACTCCATGCTGACCAGTGGGCGCGAAAGCGTGAAGGGGACGACAGCCAAGTGACTAGTGCGGCCAAAACTGAAACCGGCGACGGGGTTGCCCAACCGGAGATGGTGAAGCTGACGATCGACGGGGTCGAAATCAGCGTTCCCAAGGGGACTCTGGTGATCCGCGCGGCCGAGCTGATCGGGATCCAGATCCCGCGGTTCTGCGACCACCCCCTGCTCGAGCCGGTCGGCGCATGCCGGCAGTGCCTGGTCGAGGTCGAGGGACAACGCAAGCCGCTGGCCTCCTGCACCACCGTGGTCAGCGACGACATGGTGGTGCGCACCCAGCTGACGTCGGCGGCCGCCGACAAGGCCCAGCACGGCGTGATGGAACTGCTGCTGATCAACCACCCGCTGGACTGCCCGATGTGCGACAAGGGCGGCGAATGCCCGCTGCAGAACCAGGCCATGTCCAACGGCCGGGCCGAATCACGCTTCACCGACGTCAAGCGCACCTTCGCCAAGCCGATCAACATCTCCTCCCAGGTGCTGCTGGACCGGGAACGCTGCATCCTGTGCGCGCGCTGCACACGGTTCTCCGAGCAGATCGCCGGGGATCCGTTCATCGACATGCAGGAGCGGGGCGCCCTGCAGCAGGTCGGGATTTACGCCAATGAGCCGTTCGATTCCTACTTCTCGGGAAACACGGTGCAGATCTGCCCGGTCGGTGCGCTGACCGGGACCGCCTACCGTTTCCGCGCGCGCCCGTTCGACCTGGTGTCCAGCCCGAGCGTGTGTGAGCACTGCGCGGGCGGGTGCGCCGAGCGCACCGACCACCGCCGCGGCAAGGTGCTACGGCGGCTGGCCGGCGACGACCCGGAAGTCAACGAGGAGTGGAACTGCGACAAGGGCCGGTGGGCCTTCAGGTACGCGACCCAACCCGACGTGCTCAGCACTCCCCTGGTTCGCGACGCCGACGGCGCGCTGCAGCCCGCGTCGTGGGCGCATGCGATGGTGGCGGCCGCCCACGGACTCGAGGCGGCCCGCGGCCGCACCGGGGTGCTGGTCGGTGGCCGGGTGACCTGGGAGGACGCCTACGCCTACGCAAAGTTTGCGCGAATCACGCTGGACACCAACGACATTGACTTCCGTGCCCGTCCGCACTCGGCCGAGGAGACCGAGTTCCTGGCGGCCCGCGTCGCCGGACGCCCGATCACCGTCAGCTACTCCGGCCTGGAATCCGCGCCCGTGGTGTTGCTGGTCGGGTTCGAACCGGAAGACGAGGCGCCCATCGTGTTCCTGCGGCTGCGCAAGGCGGCGCGCAAGCACGGGATGCCGATCTACGCCGTCGCCCCGTTCGAGACTCGGTCGCTGAAGAAGATGTCCGGCCGGCTGCTCAAGACCGCTCCCGGCGCCGAGCCCGCGACGCTGGACGGCCTGGCCACCGGTGAACTGGGCGACCTGCTGTCCACGCCCGGCGCGGTCATTCTGGTCGGTGAGCGCCTGGCCACGGTGCCCGGTGGCTTGTCCGCCGCGGCCCGCCTCGCCGACGCCACCGGGGCGCGCCTGGCCTGGGTGCCGCGTCGGGCCGGCGAGCGCGGCGCGCTGGAGGCCGGCGCGCTGCCCAACCTGTTGCCCGGTGGCCGTCCCCTGGCCGACGACGCCGCCCGCGCGGAGGTGCGCGCGGCCTGGCACGTCGACGAACTGCCCACTGCCCCTGGGCGGGACGCCGATGGCATCCTGGCCGCCGCCGCCGACGGAACCCTGGGCGCGCTGGTGGTCGGCGGTGTCGAGCCAGCCGATTTCACCGATCCCGACGCGGTGCTGGCCGCACTCGACGCGGCGGGCTTCGTGGTCAGCCTGGAGCTGCGGCACAGCGCCGTCACCGCGCGCGCCGACGTGGTCTTTCCGGTCGCGCCGACGACGCAGAAGGCCGGCGCCTTCGTCAATTGGGAGGGCCGCTACCGCCCGTTCGAGCCCGCGCTGCGCGGCAGCACGTTGCAGGCGAGCCAATCCGACCACCGGGTGTTGGACGCACTGGCCGACGAGATGGGTGTCTATCTGGGGGTGTCCACCGTGGAGGCGGCGCGGGCCGAGGCGGCCGGGCTGGGCAGCTGGAGCGGAAAACGCCCCGGCGGCCCGAATGTCGAAGCAACCGGTCCCCGCGAGCCCGGCAAAGGCGAGGCCGTGCTGACCGGCTGGCGCCTGCTGCTCGACGAGGGCCGCTCGCAGGACGGCGAACCGTATCTGGCGGGCACCGCGCGCGCACCGGTGGTGCGGTTGTCGGCCGACACCGCGGCCGAGATAGGCGCCGCCGAGGGTGAGGACGTCACCGTCAGCACGTCGCGCGGCTCGATCACGTTGCCGCTGACCGTCACCGACATGCCCGACCGGGTGGTGTGGCTGCCGCTGAACTCGCCGGGTTCCGCGGTGCACCGGCAGTTGGGCGTAACTAACGGCGGCGTCGTGGCGATCGGGGTGGGAGCGTGACCGCCTTCGGACACGACACCTGGTGGCTGGTGCTGGGCAAGGCGCTGGCCATCTTCGTGTTCCTCATGTTGAACGTGTTGGTCGCCATCCTGCTCGAGCGCAAGATCCTGGGCTGGATGCAGCTGCGGCCCGGCCCCAACCGGGCGGGGCCATGGGGCGCCCTGCAGAGCCTCGCCGACGGGATCAAGCTGGCGCTCAAGGAGAGCATCACTCCCCGCGGCGTCGACTGGTTCGTCTACATGGCGGCGCCGGTCATCTCGACGATCCCCGCGTTCACCGCGTTCGCGTTCATCCCGTTCGGCCCGGAGGTGTCGGTTTTTGGCCACCGCACGCCGTTGCAGCTGACCGACCTGCCGGTCGCGGTGCTGTTCATCCTGGGGCTGTCGGCGATCGGGGTGTACGGCATCGTGTTGGGCGGCTGGGCATCCGGCTCCACCTACCCGCTGCTGGGCGGGGTGCGCTCCACCGCGCAGGTCATCTCCTACGAGGTGTCGATGGGGCTGTCGTTCGCGGCCGTCTTCCTGTTCGCCGGCACCATGTCGACATCGCAGATCGTGGCGGCCCAGGACCGGGTATGGTACGTGTTCCTGTTGCTGCCGTCGTTCATCACCTATCTCATCTCGATGGTGGGCGAAACCAACCGCGCCCCATTCGACCTGCCCGAGGCCGAGGGTGAGCTGGTCGCCGGCTTCCACACCGAGTACTCGTCGCTGAAGTTCGCCATGTTCATGTTGGCCGAATACGTCAACATGATGACGGTTTCGTCGCTCGCCACGGTCATGTTCTTCGGCGGCTGGCATGCTCCGTGGCCGATCAACATGTGGCCGGGGGCCAACGTCGGCTGGTGGCCGGTGCTCTGGTTCACCGCCAAGATGTGGACCTTCCTGTTCATCTATATGTGGCTGCGAGCCAGCCTGCCCCGGCTCCGTTACGACCAGTTCATGGCGTTGGGCTGGAAGCTACTCATCCCTGCCTCGCTCGTCTGGGTGCTGATCGCCGCGGTCATCCGCACGCTGCGCGACCAGGGTTTGTCGCACTGGACCCCGATTCTGGTGGCCAGCAGCATCGTCTTCGCCGTGGCCTTGGTCTTGCTGCTGCGAAAACCGTTCAGCACGCCCAGTATTCGCCAATTCGAGCGGGAGCAGCGCCGGCTGAGCAAGCAAGCCCCAACCCCGAAGGCCATCGAGCCGGCGTTCCCCACGCCGCCGCTGCCTGCGAAGTCCCTGGCCGGCGCGAGCAAGGAGAAAACACGTGGCTAGATCTATCCGGCATTCTTTGGATGCCTTGGCCGGATTCGGTGTGACGTTCGGGTCGATGTTCAAAAAGCGGGTCACCGAGGAGTATCCGGAGAAGCCGGGCCCGGTCAAGCCGCGCTACCACGGGCGTCATCAACTCAATCGGTACCCCGACGGCCTGGAGAAGTGCATCGGCTGCGAGTTGTGCGCCTGGGCGTGCCCGGCCGACGCGATCTACGTCGAGGGCGCCGACAACACCGAGGAGGCGCGGTTTTCGCCCGGGGAACGGTACGGCCGGGTGTACCAGATCAACTACCTGCGGTGCATCGGCTGCGGTCTGTGCGTCGAGGCCTGTCCCACCAGGGCGCTGACGATGACCAACAACTACGAGATGGCCGACGACAACCGGGCCGACCTGATCTACGAAAAGAACCTGTTGCTGGCCCCGTTGCTGCCCGAGATGACCGCCCCGCCGCATCCCAGGGCGCCGGGGGCCACCGACAAGGACTACTACCAGGGCAACGTGACCGCGCAGGGCTTGCACGAGACCCAGGGCGCGGGATCCGACGGAGCAGCCCGGTGACCGTATTACCGGGCGTTGTGCTGGCCTCGAATCTGGCCTCCGACACCATAGTTCGCACCTCTACCGGCGAGGCGGTGACTTTCTGGGTGCTGGCAGCCGTGGCCGTGGCCGGCGCGCTCGGGGTGGTGTTGGCCGTCAACGCGGTGTACTCGGCGATGTTCCTGGCGATGACGATGATCAGCCTCGCGGTGTTCTACACGGTCCAGGACGCGGTGTTCCTCGGTGTCGTCCAAGTCGTGGTCTACACCGGCGCGGTGATGATGCTGTTCCTGTTCGTGCTGATGTTGATCGGAGTGGATTCCGCGGAGTCCCTGAAGGAAACGCTGCGCGGGCAGCGCGTCGCCGCGGTGGGCACCGGTCTCGCATTCGGCATTCTGCTGATCGCCGCCATCGGCAACGTCGCAACGGGAGGTTTCGCCGGGCTGACCGCCGCCAACGCCAACGGCAACGTCCAGGGGTTGGCCGCGCTGATCTTTTCCCGCTATCTGTGGGCGTTCGAGTTGACCAGCGCGCTGCTGATCACCGCGGCCGTCGGCGCGATGGTGTTGGCCCACCGAGAACGCTTCGAGCGCCGCAAGACCCAGCGCGAGCTCTCCGAAGACCGGTTCCGCCCCGGCGGCCACCCCACCCCACTACCCAGCCCGGGTGTCTACGCCCGTCACAACGCGGTCGACGTGGCCGCGCTGCTGCCCGACGGCTCCTACTCGGAACTGTCGGTATCCCCGATCCTGGAAATCCGCGGGGCGGACGGCAAGAAAACCGCCACCCGCGAACCCGGCCGGGAGGCGATCAAAGGCGGGACATCATGAATCCGGCCAATTACCTTTACCTTTCGGCGCTGCTGTTCACCATCGGCGCCGCCGGTGTGCTGTTGCGACGCAACGCCATCGTCATGTTCATGTGCGTGGAGCTGATGCTCAACGCCGTCAATTTGGCCTTCGTCACGTTCGCGCGCCTGCACGGCCACCTGGACGGGCAGATGATCGCGTTCTTCACGATGGTGGTGGCCGCCTGCGAGGTCGTCATCGGCCTGGCCATCATCATGACGATTTTCCGTGCCCGCAAATCGGCGTCGGTAGACGACGCGAATCTACTCAAAGGCTAAGAACGCCAAGATGATTCACTACACCTGGCTGCTTGTGGCCCTGCCACTGGCAGGTGCCGCCGTCTTGCTGTTCGGCGGCAGGCGCACCGATCGTTGGGGCCACTGGCTGGGCTGCGCCGCCGCGCTGGCGCCGTTCGGGGTGGGCGCGTCGCTGCTCGCCGACATGCTGGGCCGCAACGCCGACGACCGGACCATCCACCAGACGGTGTTCACCTGGATACCCGTCAACCAGTTGCAGGTCGACTTCGGGCTACAGATCGACCAGCTGTCGATGTGCTTCGTGCTGTTGATCTCCGGGGTCGGGTCGCTGATCCACATCTACTCGGTCGCCTACATGGCCGAAGACCCCGACCGCCGCAGGTTTTTCGGCTACCTCAACCTGTTCCTGGCCTCCATGCTGCTGCTTGTGGTCGCCGACAACTACCTGGTGCTCTACGTCGGGTGGGAAGGGGTGGGCCTGGCGTCGTACCTGTTGATCGGCTTCTGGTACCACAAGCCCTCCGCGGCCACCGCGGCCAAGAAGGCGTTCGTGATGAACCGGGTCGGTGACGCCGGGCTGGCGGTGGGCATGTTCGTCATGTTCGCCAACTTCGGCACGCTGTCCTACGCCGGGGTGTTCGCGGCCGCGCCCGGCGCCGATCAGGGAGCCCTCACGGCGATGGGGTTGTTGCTGCTGCTGGGCGCGTGCGCCAAGTCCGCCCAGGTGCCGCTGCAGGCCTGGTTGGGCGACGCCATGGAGGGCCCCACCCCGGTGTCCGCGCTGATTCACGCCGCCACCATGGTGACCGCCGGCGTGTATCTGATCGTGCGGTCCAACCCGCTGTACAACCTGGCGCCCGACGCGCAGCTGGCGGTGGTCACCGTCGGCGCCGCCACCCTGATGCTCGGAGCATTCATCGGCTGCGCCAAGGACGACATCAAGCGCGCGCTGGCGGCCTCGACGATGAGCCAGATCGGCTACATGGTGCTGGCCGCGGGTCTGGGTCCGGCCGGCTACGCGTTCGCGATCATGCACCTGCTCACCCACGGCTTCTTCAAAGCCGGGTTGTTCCTGGGCTCCGGCGCGGTGATCCACGCGATGCACGAAGAGCAGGACATGCGGCGCTACGGCGGCCTGCGCGCGGCCCTGCCGGTCACGTTCGTCACGTTCGGGCTGGGCTATCTGGCGATCATCGGCGTGCCCCCGTTCGCGGGCTTCTTCTCCAAGGACGCCATCATCGAGGCGGCGCTGGGCGCCGGCGGTGTGCGCGGCTACGCACTGGGCGGCACCGCACTGCTGGGTGCGGGAATCACCGCGTTCTACATGACCCGCGTGATGCTGATGACCTTCTTCGGCAAAAAGCGTTGGGCCCCAGGCTTACATCCGCACGAAGCGCCGGCCCTCATGACGTGGCCGATGATCCTGCTCGCCGTCGGCTCGGTGCTCTCCGGCGGCCTGTTCGCCGTCGGGGGAACGCTGCAACACTGGCTGGAGCCGGTCGTCGGCGTCCACTTGGAAACCGAGGCCGCCGCCCCGAAATGGGTCAGCACCACCTTGGCGCTGGGTGTCGTCGCGGTGGGCGTCGCGGTGGCCTACCGGATGTACGGAGCCAAGGCGCAGATTCCCCGGGTGGCGCCCGCTCGGGTCTCCGTCTTGACGACGGCCGCGCGCGCCGACGCCTACGGCGACGCCTTCAACGAGGAGGTGTTCATGCGCCCTGGCGCGGAACTGACCCACGCACTGGTCGACGTCGACAACGCCGGTGTGGACGGCTCGGTCAACGCGCTGGCAGCGCTGGTGAGCACGATCTCGAATCGGTTGCGGCAGGCCCAAACCGGCTTCGCCCGTAACTACGCGTTGTCGATGCTGGCCGGCGCGGCCCTGGTGGCCGCGGCGATCCTGGCGGTGAAGCTGTGGTGAACGGGCCCTACCCGAACGACGTTCCGTGGCTGACGCTGCTGTGGCTGGTGCCGCTGGCCGGTTCGGTGCTGATCATCCTGCTGCCGCCGGGCCTGCGTCGGGTCGCCAAGTGGACCGGCCTGGTGGTCAGCCTGGCGGTGCTGGCGCTCGCGATCGAGATCACCGCAGGCTTCGACACCCACGGCGCGCCTTACCAATTCGTCGAGAGCCACCAGTGGATACCGGCGTTCGGTGCCGGCTACACCCTGGGCGTCGACGGCATCGCGGTGATCCTGGTGCTACTGACCGCGGTGCTGATCCCGCTGCTGCTGGTGGCCGGCTGGAACGACGGCGGCGAACGCAACCCGCGCGGCGTCCACGCGTACGTGGCGTTGACGTTGGCCATCGAATCGATGGTGCTGATCTCGGTGATCGCGCTCGATGTGCTGCTGTTCTATGTGTTCTTCGAGGCCATGCTCATCCCGATGTACTTCCTCATCGGCGGCTTCGGCCAGGGGGCCGGCCGTTCCCGCGCCGCGGTGAAGTTCTTGCTGTACAACCTGTTCGGTGGGTTGATCATGCTGGCCGCGGTGATCGGGCTGTACGTGGTAACCGCGCAGCACGGCTCGGGCACCTTCGACTTCCGCGAAATCGTGGCCGGCCTCGCGTCCGGCCGCTTTGCCGGCGTGGACCCCGCCGTGTTCAAGGCGCTTTTCCTGGGCTTCATGTTCGCCTTCGCCATCAAGGCCCCGCTGTGGCCGTTCCACCGCTGGCTGCCCGACGCCGCGGTCGAAGCGACACCGGCGACCGCAGTGCTGATCACCGCCGTGATGGACAAGGTCGGCACCTTCGGCATGCTGCGCTACTGCTTGCAGCTGTTCCCCGACGCCTCGACGTATTTCCGCCCGGTGATCGTGACGCTGGCCATCATCGGCGTGATCTACGGCGCGATCGTGGCGATCGGCCAGACCGACATGATGCGCCTGATCGCCTACACCTCGATCTCGCACTTCGGGTTCATCATTGCGGGCATCTTCGTGATGACCAGCCAGGGGCAGAGCGGGTCGACGCTGTACATGCTCAACCACGGCATCTCCACCGCGGCGGTGTTCCTGATCGCGGGATTCCTGGTCACACGGCGCGGCAGCCGTTCGATCGCCGACTACGGCGGCGTGCAGAAAGTGGCCCCCGTCCTGGCCGGCACCTTCCTGGTGGCGAGCATGGCCACCCTTTCCCTGCCCGGGCTGGCCCCGTTCGTCAGCGAATTCCTGGTCCTGTTGGGCACTTTCAACCGTTACTGGCTGGCCGGGGCGTTCGGTGTCACCGCGCTGGTGCTGGCGGCGATCTACATGCTGTGGCTCTACCAGCGCGTGATGACCGGGCCGGTGGCCGACGGCAACGAGGGCATCACCGACCTGAGGGCACGTGAATTGGTCGTCGTCGCACCGATTATCGCGATTCTGCTCGTACTGGGGGTCTATCCCAAGCCGATGCTGGACCTGATCAACCCCGCGGTCGACCACACGATGACCACGATCGGCCAGCACGATCCCGCGCCGCGGGTGCCGGCCGGCAACCCAGCGGGCACAGCACCCCGGACAGCCGAAGGACCGCACCGATGATCCCCACCCCCAGCGTCGAGTACTTCCTGCTGTGCCCGATGCTCATCGTGTTCGGAGTCGCGGTGGTCGGCGTGCTGGTGGAAGCGTTCGTGCCGCGTCCGGCCCGCTACGTGGCGCAAGTGACGCTGACCCTGGGCGGCCTGATCGCGGCATTCGTTGCCGTCGTCGGCGTGGCCCGGTCCGTGCCGGCGGCCGGTCACACCGCGGTGCTGGGAGCGGTGGCGATCGACCGGCCGACGCTGTACCTGGAAGGCACCGTCGTGCTGGTCGCGATCATGGCGGTCATCTTCATGGCCGAACGCACGCATGCCGTCCGCGCGGCCAGTGACACCAAGGCGACTGCGGCCGTGGGCAGTTCGCGGGGACTGGATTCCTTCACCCCGCAGGGCTCGGCGGTCCCCGACAGCGCCGCCGAACGCGAGGCGGAGCGGGCCGGAGCCGCTCAGACCGAGCTGTTCCCACTGGCGATGCTGTCCCTCGGCGGCATGATGGTGTTCCCCGCGTCCAACGACCTGTTGACGATGTTCGTTGCGCTGGAAGTTCTTTCGCTACCGCTCTACCTGATGTGCGGGCTGGCCCGGCACCGCCGGCTGCTCTCGCAGGAAGCGGCCATGAAGTACTTTCTGCTGGGCGCGTTTTCGTCGGCCTTCTTCCTCTATGGTGTCTCGTTGCTGTATGGGGCTACCGGCACGCTGTCCCTGACCGGCATCCGGGACACGTTGGCCGCGCACGGCGACACCTCGATGGCGTTGGTCGGTGTCGCGCTGTTGTCGGTCGGCTTGCTGTTCAAGGTCGGCGCGGTCCCGTTCCACTCCTGGATTCCCGACGTGTACCAGGGCGCACCGACCCCGGTCACCGGGTTCATGGCGGCGGCAACGAAAGTCGCGGCGTTCGGCGCGCTGCTACGCGTGGTGTATGTCGCGCTGCCGCCCCTGCATGACCAGTGGCGGCCCGTGCTCTGGGCGATCGCGATCCTGACCATGGCGGTCGGCACCATCACCGCCGTCAACCAGACCGACGTCAAGCGAATGCTGGCCTACTCTTCGGTCGCCCACGTCGGCTTCATCCTCATCGGCGTCATCGCCGACAACCCCGCGGGCCTGTCGGCCACACTGTTCTATCTTGTCGCTTACAGCTTCAGCACGGTGGGCGCGTTTGCGATCGTCGGCCTGATCCGTGGCGCCGACGGAGTGGAGGACGCCGACCTGTCGCATTGGGCCGGGCTGGGGCAGCGCTCTCCCATTGTGGGCGTGATGCTTTCGATGTTCCTGCTCGCGTTTGCGGGCATTCCACTGACCAGCGGGTTCATCAGCAAGTTCACCGTGTTCAAGGCCGCCGCTCAGGGCGGGGCGGTGCCGCTGGTGATTGTCGGTGTGATCTCAAGCGGGGTGGCCGCCTACTTCTACGTGCGGGTCATCGTGTCGATGTTCTTCACCGAAGCGACCGACGACACACCGCACGTGGTAGAGCCTGGCATCCTGAGCAAGGCCGCCATCGCGATATGCGCCGCGGTCACAGTGGTTTTGGGGATCGTTCCCCAGCCGCTGCTCGACCTGGCCGATCACGCCGCACAGCTGCTGCACTGAGTCAGCCGTCCGGGTCAACCCATGAACGGCCGAGTGGCCAGCACGTAGATCGCCAACACAGCCAGGGGCGCCACGAGCGGAAACCACGGCAACTGCAACGGGAACGACGTCGCAACCACGCCGACGACGGTAAAGCCCAGGGCGGCAACGATTGTCGGGATGCTCACCGCAGCGTGTCCGGTCGCGTAACGGCAGACCAGGTAGGCCGCGGCGCACAGGCCTGAGAGCGCGGCGAACACGTGCGAGGAATCGGACAGCACGACCGTGAGCACCGACAGCAGCACGGCCACCGTCGCGGTTCGGCGCAGCACGGTGCCCACCCCCACCGCGACCACGGCGAGGGCTCCGACGAATGCGGCCAGCCCGTGGGCGCCGACGGCGGCGGTCCCTACCATCAGGACGCCGAATACCGTTGAGAAAGCCCGACTTCCGGGTTGCGTGAGCAGCGCCATGCCTATCGCGCTCGCCGGGTCCGGCGACGGCGGTCCGGAAGCGTACCCATCGCGTGCTCCAGGCTGCGCTCCCCCGGCCACGACACCACGTCGACTCCGATGGTGGCCATGTCCCGATACATGGCGGAACGTTGCAGCACCCACATCCGGGCAACCAACGGATCCGGCTCGCCTTCGAAGGGGGAGGCGTCGAGGACATCGACGGCCACCACGACATGGCCCCGTTTGCGCAAGTCGATCAACGCCAGCGCGAATTCGGTATCGAGCAGGGTGGAGAACGCGATGACGATCGCTCCCGCGGGAACGGCCGCGCGCGGAGCCAGTGTGCCGGTAGTGTTTTCGAATCCCGCACCGGCGCCGAGCACCGTGTCGAGCACCCGATAGAACTGCCGCTGCCCGATGTCAGCGCCGAGCCAGCGCGGACGGTTGCCGCCCAGGGCGACGATCCCGGCGCGGTCACCCTGTCGCAACGCGGTCTGCACCACTTGGGCGGCGCCACGCACGAGTCGCTCGGTGGCCTCGGTCGCCGGGCCGGCGGGCTGACGATAGGTGTCGATCAATACCACGATGTCGGCAGCGCGGTCGGTCAAGCGCTGGGTCACGTGTAACTGGCCACGACGCGCGCTCACCGGCCAGTTCACCGCGCGCAATTGGTCACCCGGCACATAGGCCCTGATGTCCGCGTACTCGACACCCGGGCCGAAATGCCGGGTCAGATGGGCGCCGAGACGGTCGAGAAGTTCGGTCTGCGGGATTGACGTCGGCTGTGGCGGCGTGAGCGGAAACACGATGACATTGCCGGCATCGACAGTTCCCGTCCCGGTCAGCAATCCGCCGCGCGCGACGATATCGACCCGGGCCCGGATCGGATAGCGACCCCATCTTTGTGCCACTGCCGCAATGGTTTTCACCTGGTTGGGATCGGATTGGACGACCTCGAGCTGTATTCCCGGGACCGCCGAGACGGTAAGTAGGACCGCCTCGGTCGAGCCCGATTGCTGAGTCGCCCACACTTTGAGCCGCGCCTGCTCGTTCTCGAAGCAACGCTGCGAATCGGGTTCACCGTGCACGTGGATCGTCGACACCGGGCGCTGCCAGCTGATCGAGCACAGCACGCCGAGCAGCGGCGCCGCGAAGGCGATGAGCTGCCAGTGCGCGCCGACGACGGCAGCCGCGAGCGCCACGCCGGCGCAGGTGGCGATCGCTTGCGTCAAAGGCGAAGCACGCCAGCGTAACTCGACCTCGCGGGTCTCGATCACGCCGAGTCGGTCCCGCTGGCTCGAGGAACGGGCAAGCGCCGCAACAGTTCTCCGACCACGTCGGCACCCTGGATCTTGCGCACCCACATCTCGGGCCGCAGGGTGATCCGGTGCGCCACCGCGGCGACAGCGAGCGCCTTGACGTCTTCGGGGATCACGTAGTCGCGCCCGAGCAGCAGCGCACGGGCCCGGGCCAGCTGCACCAGGTCAAGTTCGGCTCGCGGGCTGGCACCGACGGCGACCTGCGGGTGATGGCGGGTAGCGGTGGCCAACGACACGACGTAGTGCAAAACGTCCTCGTGCACGGTCACCTGCTCCACCGATTCGCGCATGGCGAGCAGATCATGCGCGTCGACCACCTGGTTCACTGTCGGCTCGGCCGAACCGCGTTCCAGGCGCCGGCGCAACATCGACGTCTCGTCGCGCTCCGAGAGGTACCGGAGCTCCAGCCGGATGGCGAACCGATCCAGTTGCGCCTCCGGTAGCGGGTAAGTCCCCTCGTATTCGATCGGATTGTCGGTCGCCAGAACGATGAACGGGGTGGGCAACTTGTGGGTTTCGCCGTCGATGCTCACCTGTCCTTCGGCCATGGCCTCGAGCAGTGCGGCCTGGGTCTTCGGCGGGGTGCGGTTGATCTCGTCGGCAAGCAGCAGGTTGGTGAAAATCGGGCCTTTGCGGAAGGCGAAGCGCCCCGACTGCATGTCATAGATGGTCGAGCCGAGCAGGTCGGCCGGCAGCAGGTCCGGCGTGAACTGCACCCGGGTGAATTCGAGCCCGAGCGCGGCGGCGAACGATCGTGCGATGAGGGTCTTGCCGAGACCTGGCAGGTCTTCGATGAGCACGTGGCCGCGCGCCAGGACGGCGGTGAGAATGAGCGTGAGCGCGGAGCGCTTTCCCACCACGACGCGCCCGATTTCGTCGAGCACCGCTTCGCAGTGGGCGGTTGTCGTAGCGGCCGGCATCGGCGCCGGCATCGTCGCGCCAGTCATACCTGCTCCAACCTTTGCAGAATCGCCTCCAGCGCCCCGCGGCCGGGACCCGGTTCGCCGTCAGCGGTGCGCGTGACGTTGTTCGGATTCACCCATTCCCACAATTCGTCGCCGAAAAGTATCCGACCGGTGGAGTAAAACGCCGCCGGATCTTTCGTCAACCGTTGGCCGGTGGCGATTTCGTATCGTCGCGCCAGCATCGGACGCAGATGCCTGTCCCAATCCGCCCGGTTGGAGTCCGACCACCGGATCGTCGTTTCGGTATTAGACAGCCAGCGGCGCAAGCCCTCCCCGAGATCGTCAGGATTCGGCTCAGCCTCAGGTTGCGTCGTGTGACCCAGGACGCGGCGAACATTGAGCAGGACCAGCGCCAGCGCGAGTCCCGAGCCGATCAGCACAAACCGGCGATCCTGCATGATCAGTGCCAGCAGCTCTATCCCGACGATAAGGAAAACGCCAAGGGCGATAAGTCTTTTCATGCAGAACCGCTCGGCGTCATGTTGGGCCTCAGCTCGTCGAGAACCAGTTGCAGCACCCGCACCGCCACGTCACGGTGGCCCTCGTTCATGACGTGCGGGCTGAACCGCGCCTCGGCGAACAGATTCACCAACTGGGCGGCGTTGTCCACATGCAGCACATGGTGTTCTACGGCGCGGGCCAATACCTCCGTTGGGGTGTCGAAGTCCTGGGGCGCGGCACCGGGAACGTTGGCGAGCTCGCGCTCCATCGCGGCGTAGCACGCGATGATCGCCTCCCGGGGTTCGCGTCGTGGGTCGGCGATCTCGGCCAGCCCGACCTCGGCCGCGCGCGCCAGCGATTCCGAATGCGTAGGGGGCGCGGGAGATTCGCCGCCGTCTGCCTCTTCGAGAAGTGCGCCCGGCGTCGTCCTGCGGCGACGGGATGTGAGGACCGCACCGGCAACGAGAATGAACACCAGCGGAACCGCGCTCGCAACGAGGGCTCGAAAGACATCCCGACCGTGATCTTGCGCGGGCTGCTTTGCGGGCGGGACGTTGCCGCTCGCCGAGGGCGGCGGCGTCGGATCCGGTGTAACCGCCGGCGCCCCGACGTTGTGCGGCACGAACAAATGGGCCAGCAGCGTCGCGGTCAGCAACCAGGCCACGATGAGCGCCAGACCGATCAACAGCACGCGCCAACTCGGTCGGACCCGGCCGCCGCCAAGCATGTCGGACAGATCCCCCGCGCTGGGCGCCACGGTGCGGGGATCTCGCAACCGCGCGATCACCGCAACCGCCAACAACGACGTCCCCGCCGCAAGGATCACGATGATGAACGTCAGCGCCGCGCGGCCGCTGCCGGCCTCCGACCGCATCGAGTGGTCGCGACCGGGAAGATAGCCCCGCAGAGCGGCGGCAACCAGGATCAACAGCACGATCAGGGCGACCACGCGCCACGTCGGCTTATCGATACCGGGCGTCGTACCGGGCAAGCTCCCATACTCGCACGTCAGCCGCACCCGCCGCTAGGAACGACCGCGGAGTCGGTCAGGCCGTGGGCCCCTTGGGTCGCCACACCCCGAACCGGTTGCCGTGTGGGTCTTGCAGATGGGCGAATTCAACCGGGCCCTGATCGCTGAAGGGCACCAGCACCGTGGCGCCGAGTTCGGTCGCTTTGGCGAGGGTGGCGCGCACGTCGTCCACCTGGACATAGAAGATGGCCCATGACTCCCCGTCCAGGTTGGACCTATCCCACACGCCGCCCTTGTCGCCCCCCACCGCGCGATAGTCCCCGGAGTCGGCTATCTGCCAGTCGAACAACGAGCCGTAGAAGGCGCGTGTTGCCTCGGCATCAGGCGTGCCGACCTCGAAATAGTTCATCACATTAGGCATAGCGAGCATCCCTTCGTTCGATTTGATCAATCAGCACGAGTATCGCGGAGGCCACCGACAGAACCGTGGCTTTATCCACGCGATCACTACCTGGCGGTGTTCGACGAGCACACCGAGCGCCCGCTGTATCTGGGCCGCCAAAAACGCATCGCCACCCCCGAGCAGCGCCTGATCTGTCATGCCCGCGACCGCGGCTGCACCCGTCCTGATTGCCTGGTGCCCGGCTATCGCTGCGAAGTCCACCACGCACCCCAGTGGGCCACGGGCGGGCGCACCGATGCCGACAAGCTGTTTTTCGCCTGCAGCTACCACCACGGCGCGGCCAGCCGCGGCGAATTGCACACCGTAGTCACCACCAGCGGCCGACTCGGCTGGACCAACGGCACCAGCCCACCGACAATCAACCACGCCCACCACCCCGACGAACTCCTACACGGCGACCCCGACCCACCCGGACCAGACGAGACTTAGCCGGGCTTGAACGCCGTGAAGCTGCCGTCGAGCGCCTGGAGATGACCGATCGTGCGACCGGTGACCGCCCGCGCGTCCACCCGCACCAGTTGCACTGCGGCCCGCGCGAATTCCTCGGCGGAGCTCACTTCGTCGAAACCGGAGGCGTAGTAGGACAGGCCCGGCGTCATGATCGGCCTGGACGGCGATAGCGCGTTCACCGCGATGTTGTGGTTGGCGAGGTCGTACGCCGCGCACTGGGTCAGATGCTCGAGCGCCGCTTTGGATCCCCCGTACCCGGGCAGCACGCCGCCGCTGCGGTCCGGGTAGGGCCCGTCGCCGGGCAGTCGCGACGCCACAGACGTGATGTTGATGATCGAGCCACGGCCGGCGGTGATCATGTCGGGGCAGGTTAGTTGCATCAACTCGTAGGCGGCGAAGACGGCGATGGCGAAGTGACGGCGATACGCCGCCAACGGCGTGCTGACGAACCCGGGCCAGCCCGGCTTGCTGCCGCCCGGCCTGGACGGTCTGGTGCGCGGCTGGCCGCCGGGCGCAGGCGGGCGGCCGGGTGCGGTGAAGGCGGCATTGTTCACCAGGATCGTGATGGGGCCCAACGCGTTTCGGGCCTCGTCCACCAGCCGCGCGATATCGTCGCGCTCCGTCAGATCGGCCCGCACCGGCACCGCACGCCCATCGGCCGCCTCGATGGCGGCGACCGTCTCGCCGATGGTTCCCGGCAGCCGCTGGTCCCACACCTGTTCAGTGCGTCCCACGACGGCCACGGCGGCGCCCTCGGCCGCGAGCGCAAGCGCGATCGCCCGGCCCAATCCGCGGCTGGCCCCGGTGACGATCGCCGTCCGGCCCGACAGCGGCGGCGACGTCACCGGGTCACCCCGTGCACGACTATGGCGGAGGTCTGCTGTACCCACGCGTCGTCCAACTCTTCCTCCGGGCGCAGCAGCATCCGCAGCATGGTGGCTCCGCCGATCAACTCGATCAATCGATCCGGGTCGACATCGGGATGCGCCTCCCCACGTTCGACGGCCGCGCTCAGCCGGTCGCGCACCGCCACGAACACGTCGGCGAAGCGCGACAT
Source organism: Mycobacterium sp. (assembly GCF_019247635.1). Taxonomy (GTDB): domain Bacteria; phylum Actinomycetota; class Actinomycetes; order Mycobacteriales; family Mycobacteriaceae; genus Mycobacterium. The sequence goes on along the minus strand of NZ_JAFBAR010000078.1, from coordinate 26,951 downwards.
GACCCGGGCGTTGAGTTCGGGGTCGGCCGTCATGTCGGCCACCAGGCCGGGCAGCGCGGCCCGCACCACCGGGGTGGTGAACACGTCGCGCGTGGCCTCGATCATCATTCGGACGTCGGCGGCGATATCGCCGGCCGGGGCCACGAGCGCGCTCGGTGCCACCGGAAACGCCGCCTCGTGCACCAGCTCGGCCTTGCTCGACCATCGCCGGTAGAGCGCGGATTTGGTGGTGCCGGCGCGTTCGGCCACGGCGGCCAGGCTGAGGTTCGAGTAACCGATCTGCACCAGCAGGTCCGCGGTCGCGGTAAGGATGGCCGAGTCGATGCGCGGATCCCGGGGCCGCCCGGCGCCGGGGGCCTTGTCAAGGGAGGACGGGTCTGCTTTCATATCGCTACCTACCGTATCGTAATTGCCGCGAAGAAGTCTCGGAGAATGGAGGCACCCCGTGGCCGAGGAATTCGCGATCCAGGACGTCGGTCGCATGCAGCGCTCGAGCCGGGACACCGCCGCTGTCCCGCGCCTGATATCGCGGTGGCTGGCCACCGTGCTGCCCGGCGGCTCCGAGAAGCCGGCGCCCGAGGTGACCGTGGAGAGCGGCGTCGACTCGACGGGCATGTCGTCGGAAACCATCATCTTGACGGCCCGCTGGGAGCAGGACGGGCAGCCCACCGAGCAGAAACTGGTGGCCCGGGTGGCGCCCACTGCCGAGGACGTACCGGTCTTCCCGACGTATCGACTCGACCACCAATTCGAGGTGATACGACAGGTTGCCGAGCTGACCGACGTTCCGGTCCCCAGGGTGCGCTGGATCGAGACCACGGGCGACGTTCTCGGCGCGCCCTTCTTCCTGATGGACTACGTCGACGGCGTGGTGCCGCCCGACGTGATGCCCTACACCTTCGGCGGCAACTGGTTCGCCGACGCGCCGGTCGAAGACCAGCGCAAGCTACAAGACGCCAGCGTCGGGGTGTTGGCCTCCTTGCACTCAATCCCCAACGCGGAGAAGACGTTTGACTTCCTCACCGAAGGTCAGACGGGTGACACGGCGCTGCACAGGCACTTCAACTGGGTGCGGTCCTGGTACGACTTCGCGGTCCCGGACATCGGTCGGTCACCGCTGGTGGAACGGACCTTGGAGTGGCTGCAAGACAACTGGCCGGACGAGGCGGCCGCGCGCGAGCCGGTGCTGCTGTGGGGAGACGCGAGGGTGGGCAACGTCTTATACCGCGACTTTGAGCCCGTGGCTGTCCTGGACTGGGAAATGGTGACGCTGGGTCCGCGTGAGCTCGACGTCGCGTGGATGATCTACGCGCACATGGTCTTTCAAGAGCTTGCCACCCTGGCGGGACTACCGGGACTGCCGGAGGTGATGCGTGCGGACGACGTCCGCACCACCTATCAGCGCCTCACCGGTATCGACGTGGGGGACCTGAACTGGTTCTATGTGTACTCCGGAGTGATGTGGGCCTGCGTGTTCATGCGCACCGGTGCGCGGCGGGTGCACTTCGGTGAAATAGAGAAGCCCGACGATCCGAATTTCGCCGAGTCGCTGTTCTACCACGCCCAATTGATGAAAAGGCTTATCGGAGAGGAAAGTTGATGCTCGGACCGCTCGACGAGTACCCGGTACACCAGGTCCCACAGCCGATCGCCTGGCCAGGTTCTTCGGACCGTAACTTCTACGACCGCTCCTACTTCAACGCCCACGACCGCACCGGTGACATCTTTCTGATCAGCGGCATCGGCTACTACCCCAACCTCGGCGTCAAGGACGCGTTCGTGCTCGTCCGCCGCGGCGACACGCAGACCGCGGTGCACCTCTGCGACGCGATCGACCAGGACCGGCTGAATCAGAACGTCAACGGTTACCGCATCGAGGTCATCGAGCCGCTGCGCAAACTGCGGATCGTTCTCGACGAAACCGAGGGCATCGCAGCCGATCTGACCTGGGAGGGACTGTTCGGCGTCGTCCAGGAACAGCCGCACATCCTGCGGTCGGGCAACCGCGTGACGCTGGACGCTCAGCGCTTCGCCCAGCTCGGCAGCTGGAGCGGCCGGATCAGGATCGACGGCGAAGAGATCCCCGTCGATCCCGCGGTCTGGATCGGCAGCCGCGACCGATCGTGGGGCATCCGCCCGATCGGCGAACCGGAGCCGGCCGGCCGGCCCGCCGACCCGCCGTTCGAGGGCATGTGGTGGCTGTACGTGCCGATGGCGTTCGACGACTTCGCCGTTGTGCTGATCATCCAGGAGGCGCCCGACGGATTCCGCTCGCTCAACGACTGCACGCGGGTCTGGCGTGACGGCCGGGTCGAGCAGCTCGGCTGGCCGCGGGTCAAGATCCACTACCGCTCGGGCACCCGCATTCCGACCGGAGCCACCATCGACGCGACGGCACCCGACGGGACGCCGGTGCACTTCGATGTCGAGTCCAAGCTGCCGGTCCCCATCCACGTCGGAGCCGGATACGGCGGCGACTCGGACTGGGCGCACGGAACGTGGAAGGGCGAGAAGTTCGTCGAGCGGCTGACCTACGACATGACCGACCCGGGCATCATCGCGCGGTCGGGCTTCGGCGTCATCGACCACGTCGGCCGCGCGGTGTGCCGGGACGGCGACGCGAAACCCGTTGAGGGCTGGGGTCTTTACGAGCACGGCGCGCTCGGGCGCCACGACCCGTCGGGCTTCAAAGACTGGTTAACCGTTGCGCCTTGACCGCTAGCTCGCGGCGGCAGCCGTACGTTCGGCCGCTCGACGCCCAGGGCGGGACCGATGCGGTTGACTAGGGGGCGTGACAAACCCAGCGAGGACCGTCGACGTTGTCGTGGTGGGCGCCGGCTTCGCCGGCCTGGCCGCGGCCCGCGAGTTGACCCGGCAGGGCCACGACGTGTTGGTCTTGGAGGGCCGCGGCAGGGTCGGGGGACGCTCATTCACCGGCGACCTCGTTGGTTTGCCCGTGGATATGGGTGCCTCGTTCGTCGGTCCCAGCCAAGACGCCGTGCTGGCCTTGGCCGCAGAGCTGAAGATTCCGACCGCCCCGACCCACAACGACGGCAAGAACGTAATCCGGTGGCGCGGTGAGACGCGCTCCTACAGCGGCACCATTCCCAGGCTTTCGCTGATCGGCCTGCTCGACATCGCCCGGTTGCGCTGGCAGTTGGCGAGAATCGGCCGCGCCGTTCCGCTGGCCGACCCGTGGAACGCGCGGCGCGCAGGCGAACTCGACGGCGTTTCGCTCGACGGGTGGTTGCGTGCGGTGCGTGCGACCGCTTCGTCGCGCCAGTTGATGGCGATCATGGCCCGGGTCACCTGGGGGTGCGAGCCCGACGAGGTGTCGATGCTGCACGCCGTCCGCTATGTGCGCGCGGCCGGTGGCCTGGACCGCTTGCTGGACGTGGACAACGGCGCCCAGCAAGACCGGTTCCCTGGTGGCACACAGCAGATCGCCGATGCGGTGGCCGCCGAACTGGGCGCACGGGTGGTGCTCGACGCCACGGTCCGACGCATCGAGCGGCACGGCGCCGGTGTGACGGTCGCGTACGACCGGGGCCGGGTCAAGGCCGGTTTCGTCATCGTCGCCATCCCCCCGGCCCACCGGGCTGCCATCCAGTTCGATCCCCCGCTGCCGCCGGTGTACTCGGAGCTCGCCGAGCATTGGCCGCAGGGACGGCTCAGCAAGGCCTACGCCGGCTATTCCACGCCGTTCTGGCGGGCCAAGGGGTTCTCGGGCCAGGCCCTGTCGGACCAGGGACCGGTGTTCATCACCTTCGACGTCAGCCCGCGCGCCGATGGACCCGGCATCCTGCTGGGGTTCGTCGACGCCCGCGCGTTCGACTCACTACCCGCCGAACACCGTCGGCGCGATGCGTTGCGCTGCTTCGCGGCGTTGTTCGGCGACGAAGCACTGCACCCCGTCGACTATGTTGACCATCGTTGGGGTACAGAGGAATTCGCGCCGGGCGGCCCGACCGCCGCGGTACCCCCGGGGTCCTGGACGCGATACGGGCCATGGTTACGCAAGTCGCTCGGGCCGATTCACTGGGCCGGCACCGAGACCGCAGACGAATGGACCGGATTTCTGGATGGCGCCGTCAGGTCCGGGCGGCGGGCCGCGGCCGAAGTCGCCGCGCTGCTATGAGCTGATCCGCTGGAGGTGCGCCGGGGCGACGGACTCGGCGAGTGCGCGCAGCTCGCGATTCACCTCGTGGTGGCGCTCCAACATCGAGCAATGGCCGCCGGGCAGTTCGACGAGGCCGACGACGTTGGGCGCGATGCGGGCGATCCGGCGCGACTGGCTGATCGGCGTCAGCCGGTCTCGCTCGCTGCCGATCACCAGGGTCGGCACCGTGAGACCGTCCAGGTTGAGGTGCCGGGTGCCCATTTCCTCGACGAGCATCCTTGCGCAGCCCCCGCGCCCGGCCGGCGACGTCTGCGCGAACAACTCGTAGACCAGCCTCGCCGCGCTCGGGTCGGACCCGGCGCCGACCGCCATCATCGCGACCAGGAGGCTGGCCGGGAACCGGACGGCACCTGGGACGGGGAATCCGCCGAACGTGTTGATCAGGCCTCGGCCGACCAAAACTCGGGCCGGTGACAACTCCCGCGGCACCGACAGCAGTCTCACCTTCCGCACCAGGTCCCCGGTGGTGGTGTTGAGCAGCGCCACAGCGTCGGCGCGCCGGTGCACCTTGTGGCGGTAGCGCACCGACCAGGCCGCGATGGTTATGCCGCCCATGGAATGCCCGACCAGCACCGCGCGCTCGTGCGGGGCCAACGTCGCATCCAGCACGCAATCCAGATCGGACGCAAGGTATTTGAGGCTATAGTTGCCGCGCCGCGGAATGCCGCTTTGCCCGTGCCCGCGATGGTCGAACGCGATCACCCGGTAGTCGGTGGCCAGCTCGGCAATCTGGTATGCCCAGGCCCGGATCGCGCAGACAAAACCATGCGTCAACACGATCGGATAGCCATCGGGCGGACCGAAAACCTGGGTGTTCAGCGGTGTGCCGTCGCAAGCGCGGACGGAAAGAGTGCGAGCCGGCGCAGGGAGATCGGGCAATTGGCTCACCGCGCTGCCGCGGGTGGACTTCCGAGTACTCATCGCTGTTCCCCTCGAATACGGCCGCATTGCCGCCTCCTGGATACCGGCGAGTTTACCCGAACGTAACGACCGGCCAGGCGGGTTTGGCGGACGCGTCGCCCAGAAAATGCCCGCCAACTGCGGCTTCGGCCCCGCCCAGATGTGAGACGCTGGCCGGGTGTCTCGGGTGTATCGGCTGTCCCGGCTGCCCCGGGTGTCGCGTCGGGAATTCCTGGCGGCAACGGCAAGCACACTGGCAACCGGCATGGCCACCGGCTGCGCCCGAGACCAACCACCGGCATCGGACACCAAGGCGGTCCTCGTCGTCGGCGCCGGCATGGCGGGCCTGGCGGCCGCGCGCCGCCTTGCCGATGCGGGATGGCCGGTGCGGTTGATCGAAGCCCGCGACCGCATCGGGGGCCGGATCTACACGACCCGCGACTGGGGCTGCCCGCTGGAAATGGGCGCCTCCTGGATCCACGGCGACAAGGACAATCCGCTCAACGAGCTGGCGCAAAAGGCACAGGCCCAGCTCGTTCCGACCGACTACTACACGCCCGCGCAGATCACCGTCGATCCCCAACTACGTCCGCTGGACTACCACCAGAAGACTTGGAGAACATTCGTCGACCGGGCCCGCGACCAGGTCGACGGCGGCAGCCTGGGTGACGCCGTCAACGCGGCGGCCAGCAGCGAAGAACTCTCCGAATCCGAGCGCGCCCAGTTGGCCTTCTATGTCAGCACCGAGATCGAAGACGAATACGCCGCCGACGCAAACCAGCTCTCCGCCAAGACATTTGACCTGGGAACGTATAGCGGTGGCGATCAGGTCGCCATCACCAGCGGCTACGACGCGCTACCAAAGCTACTCGCCAACGGGCTGCAAATCGTGCTGAGTGCGCCCGTCACGGCCGTGCAGCGCAAGGACAAATCCGTCACCGTGCGAGCCGGCGACCGGTCCTTCGAGGGTTCCGCAGCGATCGTGACGGTGCCGCTCGGGGTGCTTAAATCCGGGGCGATCACCTTCGATCCGGTGCTTCCCGACGGGCATCTGCAGGCCGTGCAAGCCCTGGGCTTCGGTGTGCTGTCCAAAAGCTACTTTCGGTTCAGCCGGCGAACCTGGAAGCAGGAGAACGCCTTCTATGAATACTTGGGCCCCGAATCGGGGAAGTGGGCGCAATGGTTCACCCTGCCTAGCGCCGCGGGGCCAATTGTGTTGGCTTTCAACGCCGGTGAGCGCGGCCGATCGGCGGAGTCATCCGCTCCCGGTGATCTGTTGGCCAGCGCGGCGCCCTTCGCCCGCCAACTTTTCGGCGACGACACCACGCCGGTCGAGATCCGAACGTCGAGTTGGACCACCGACCCCTACGCGCGCGGCAGCTACTCGTTTCACGCGGTCGGTTCGGGCCTCGACGACCGACGCCGGCTGCAGGAACCCATCAGCGACCGGCTCTACCTGGCCGGTGAGGCCGTCGGTGTCGACAACCCTTCCACCGTGCACGGCGCCCTGCGCAGCGGTCAATACGCAGCCAACCAGCTGATGCAGCGACTGGGCGGCCCTAGCCGGTGAACACCGGAAGCTTCGCCGTACGGGTCGTCGTCGATATCGAAATCGAACGGGTCGTAGTACATCTCGGTCGCGCTGGCTCCGGCCACGATCAGGCCTTGCGGTCCAACAGCAGAGGGTCGAGCGCCTCGCCGGACCCCGACTTACGGGCCTCGGGCACCACGACCTCACCGACGCGCTTGAGGTACGGCCACGCGATCTCGGGTGGCAACCCGCCGCACAACGGCGACAGGGCCAGCGACTGGCCGGCACGGACACGCGAAATCGCTTCCGGCACAGAGATAATCACGTGCGACGCCCCTGCCTCGCGCAGCTCCTCCACGGTGTCGACATGACTGAAACCCGCCGTCGTCTGGTCTCCCGGATTCCACGCTGCGTAGGTTCGTGCGTCGTGCAGGAGGTGCTCGCCCAGCTCCGACCAGGCCTGGTCGACATCCTCTGCGACGAAGCAGACCGAGGGATGATCGCGGCTGGGCAGGAAAGTCGCGCCGGGCGCGTGGCCGTGCCTGTGACAGGCGTCCTCATACGCCTCGCGCATGCCGGGAAGGTTGGCGTTCCCCAACAGGCTCAGGCCGTATCTGCCCGCCCGCCGGGCCGCCGCCAGTGTGCCGCCGCCCCACATCAAACCCGGCCCGGCTGGCGTCAGGGGTCTGGGCGTCACCGCGATCTGCCGGCCATCGTGATCGACAGTTTCGCCCGCCAGCAGTCGGCGCAACAAGCTGAGCTTCTCGTCGGCAATACGCCCGCGATCGCGCAGCGACAGGCCGAAAAGCTCGTACTCTTCGGGCCGGTACCCCAGCGCCAGGACATACGACGCGCGCCCCTTGCTGAGGATGTCGAGGACGGCCATGTCCTCGGCCAACCGGATCGGATCGTAGAACGGCAGGATCAGGATCAGGCTCAACGACAGGTGCTGGGTGCGGGCGGCGATCGCGGGGGCCAGCATCAGCGGCGCGGGCAGGTAGCCGTCCTCGGACCCGTGGTGCTCGCACAACACAGCGGCCAGGCAGCCGCGACCCTCCGCCCACGCGCACATCTCGGGGACGGCCGCGTACAGCTCAGCCGGGGCGGCCCCAAACGCCGGGGCGCGCATGTCGAACCGAATGGTAAACAACGGCGACTCCTAGATGACCTAAATTTCGTTCCACGTACGCTACGAGGGTGCCACTTTCCGCCCGGCAATCGCTGCGGGTTCAACTCGCACGCGTAACGGCGAGCACCGCGTCGACGAGCTCGGGACGACAGACCACCAGATCAGGCAGCTTCGGGTCCGGCTGGTTGTAGGCCAACGCGGAGCCGTCGATGCGGGAAGTGTGCAGGCCCGCCGCGCGGGCCACCGCGACCGGGGCGGCCGAGTCCCATTCGAATTGGCCTCCGGCGTGCACGTACACGTCGGACCGGCCCTGGACGATCGACGCCACCTTGGCTCCGGCGGAACCCATCTCTACCAGGGTGCCCCCCAGCGCGTCGCGGACCTCCAGCGCGATGGCGGGCGGGCGGGTTCTGGATACGACGACGCGCGGCTTGCCGGGCGGGTCCGGCGGCGAGTCAACCCGCGGCGTCGCCAGGGTGATCCCCTGAGCCGGCAGCGCCACGGCCCCGGCAACGAGCTCACCCGCACTCCACAGGGCCACGTGCACAGCCCAGTCCTGCCGCTCCAGTTCGGAGAACTCCCGCGTGCCGTCGAGCGGGTCGACGATCCACACCCGCTCGGAGCGCAATCGCACCGGATCGTCGGCGCCCTCCTCCGACAGCACCGCATCGGCGGGCCGCTGACCGGCCAGCGCCTCCATCAAGAAGTCGTGGGATTGCTTGTCGCCTGCGGCTTTTCGCTCGCCAGCGGTGGCTCCGGCGAATTCCTCCCGGACCCGCAGCAGCAGCCGACCTGCCTCGGCGGCCAGCTGGGCGGCCAGTGTGTGGTCATCCATACACGGTCCCTCAATAACTCGGATAAGTTGGTAGTCTTGACCGGATTTATAGGGTTATGGGTAACCGTATATTCGACTGTGGCGAACGTCAACATGCGAACGGGGGCCACCGCCATGACCTACCCCCAGGATCCGTTCGGGCACAACATGTTTGGTAACGACAGGTTGGGTAACAACGGGTTTGGTGACGACGGGTTTGGTGACGACCCGATCCTTGAATATCCGGCCAGCGATCACGTCGTCGATTATCCGGCCGACGATTCGTTCGGCGCGCCTCCCCCGCCGCGGCATCTGCCGCCGGTGAACACGCTGGCGACGCTGTCGCTGCTGTTCGCGTTGTTGTTCGCGCCCGCGGGGGCCGTCCTGGGACATCTGGGCCTGGCGCAGATCCGCCGTAGCGGCCAACGGGGCCGCGGCCGCGCGGTGGCCGGAATGGCGCTCTCGTATGTAGTAATCACCGTCGCGGCGGTGGGGCTCATCATGTGGACCACGGTGGACGTCACCGGCGCCGGCAGGACCGCAACGCCTCCCGCAGCCGGCACCGCCGCACCGCCCACGGTGTCGGCCGGCGATTTGGCCAAGCTGTTGCCCGGCATCGACGAGGTCAGGCGCATCACGGGCGATCGAAGCCTGACGACCGGCGAAACCCGGGACCACCTCGTCAGATACGACAAGGAAGGCACCATCGACCGTGCGGAGTGCTGGGGAAGCGTCGTGCCGGGCAGCCCGGACGCCTACAACGTCGAAGCGCTGTTCGGTTTCTATGCCTCGTCGTTTTCCGACCCGTCCGAGCCCGACAACGCGATCCAAGTCATCCAGGGAGTCGCGGCGTTGCGCGACGCGGCGGCAGCCCAACAGCAACTGTCGAACCTGCTGGCGGGATGGCAGCAATGTGGAGGCACGGACCTGAAGGTGACGTTTCCTTCCGGGCAGGCGTTGACGTTTACGGTGGGCGTTCCCACCGATGCCGGCGACGGAATCACCACCTTGGGGCGCAAAACCCAGGGGATACAGTCGCGGCGCTCGGTCCGGGCGATGGGTACCAGATCCAACGTCATCTTTGACTTGGACGTGACCTACGTCGGCTCGCAGGACAGCACCGATCGTCCGAAGCAAACCGCCGTCGCGATCGCCAAATACATTCTCGGCAAGATCCCCGCCTGACGTCTCCCTCGCCGACAAACTAGAGCCTTGCCCTGGCGTCCGCGCTTTGGCGACCGCTCGGAGATACTCGGAGCATGAGTGCAGCGATGATGGGCATCCTCGGCACGGTTGTTGGCGCGTCAGCCGTGGGCATGGTGGGCGCCGCAAGGTCGATCGCCCAGATGTACTACCCGGGCATGGCGGCAAACAACGAGCACAGGCACCAGCTGCTCGCCACCGTGCAACAACAACGTGCCGACACGGTGCAGCGGTGGCGGGCCGGCCTGGCCGGTGCCCGCGACAGCTACCGGCAGTGGGCGGCCGGACCGCGCGATGGCGATCCGCCGAACGCGGTGGGCGACGAGTGGTTCGAAGGCCTGCGTCCGCACCTGTCCAGCAGCGACGCAGGCGCACAATTCCGTACCGCGCAGGACGTCAACTGCGACAACGCAACCGTGGTGTTGCTGTCGCTTGAAATCGGTCGGGTCGAACACGAATGGATGGACGAGGCACAGGCCGGCCCGCGGCGAGCACGAAATCGACGCGGATAACGGCACCACACGATCACAATTTTGTCACGATCGAGATCACGATCCCCTAAGAAGTGGGCCGTATTTCTGAGAGTTCTCAGCGTTTCCTCGCCGATCTGAATGTTGGCTTAGCGAATTGTGACGCGTGTGGCGATAACGCGTCACGCGGCCGTTCGTCGAGAGCGAACGACCACGGATCGGTCCATTCGCTTCGGCTACTTTGGGTTTCGGGGGTTGAGAAGTTGCGCCCATCAATTCGGATCAAGCTGATCAATTCGAAGGACAAACTGATCATGAAAATCAGTAGTATCGTCGCGCGCCGGCACGCAGCCGGCTTCGGCGCAGCCTGCGTCCTCGGGGGTATGGCCATGGGCGTCGTCAGCGCCCCGCTGGCCGCAGCGGCACCCGACTGCAGCCCCGATGGCGTGAACGCCACGGTCACGTCGGCGGAGACCTCGGCCCAGGCGTATCTGGCCGGTCACCCGGGCGCCAACCAGGTGGTCACCGCCGCCTACGGCCAGCCGCGCGCGGAAGCGGCGGCCAGCCTGCGCAGTTATTTCACCGCGCACCCGCAGGAGTACTACGACCTGCGCGGCATTTTGGCGCCGATCGGTGACACCGAACGTCAATGCAATGTGTCGGCGCTGCCGGCAAATCTGGAATCGGCCTACCACGAGTTCATGGCCGGCTGATCCAGTCAGCAACGGCCCGCCACAACGGTGTGGCGGGCCGTTTTGCGTCTACAGCGAATTCATTCTTCTCAGTGCGCGGTGTGAACCGCCCGCGGCGCGGGTAATTTCCAGTCAGCCATACGGGACGGGAGATCTAAATGCGGCTACGTCGTAGCGTGTTGAGCGGGCCCGGCATCGCCCGCAAGCGCCGGGGTAAGGGGTTTGCGTATTACGGGCCGACGGGTGACCTGCTGGACGATCCGGATACTTTGCAGCGGATCAAGGACCTGGTGATTCCCCCGGCATGGAAGAAGGTATGGATCGCGCCGTACCCCAACGGCCACATCCAGGCCGTGGGCACCGACGCGGCCGGCCGTCGCCAGTATCTGTACCACCAGGCCTGGCAGCAGGAGCGGGCCGAGGAGAAGTTCGACCGCGTCCTGGAAATGTCCAAGCGCTTACCCGCGTGGCGTGGCCAAGTTGTGACGGATCTGACCCGGCGGGGTCTGACCCGTGACCGGGTGCTGGCATTGGCGCTGCACCTGCTTGACCAGGGCTACTTCCGGGCCGGCGGTGAGCAGTACGCCGAGGAGAACGAGTCCTACGGGATCGCCACCCTGCTGTGTGAGCACGTGACCGTGCACCGCGACGCCGTCGAATTCGACTACCCCGCCAAGAGCGGTGTGCGCCGCACCCTGGAGATCGAGGACCCCGAGGTGGTACGCGCCGTGCGCGCGCTGATGCGTCGTACCGCACGCACCGAGCGTCTCCTCGTGTGCCGCAACGCATCCGGTTGGGCAGACGTCAAGGCCGACGATCTCAACGCCCGATTCAAGGAGCTTGTCGGCGCCGAATACACCGTGAAGGATCTGCGAACCTGGCATGGGACGGTCCTGGCCGCCGTGGCATTCGCCGATGCCGACCCGCCCGTATCACAAAGGGTGACCAAGCGTGTCGAGGCGGCGGTGATGCGGCAAGTCGCCGAGTCGCTGGGCAACACGCCCGCCGTGGCACGTGGCTCCTACGTGGATCCGCGCGTGGTCATCGGTTACGAGCATGGGCTGACGATCACCAAAGCCGTGCGCCGCTCCGAGCGTGCGCGCCGAGCTGGAGCGGCGCAGGAAATTCTGGAGAAGGCTACCCGCATGCTGATTCGGCGAGTGGCCAAGGACGACAGCGCTTCTGGACCCCCGGCGTTAGCCAAGAGTGCGTGAGACTGCTCAGCCGGCGATCGACGCGTCGTAGATCGACTGGATCGACTTGTCCAGTGTGGCGTTGAACTGCTCGTCGGACTGCTCCGCCGATAGACCCTCGGTGAGCGCGCGGCTGAAGCTGGCGATCACCCCGGTGTTCTCAGCCAGCAACTCGTCGGCCTCTTCGCGCGAGTAGCCGCCCGAGAGGGCAACCACCCGCATCACCTTCGGGTGCTCGACGAAGGGACTGTAGTGGTTGGCCTGGCTGGGCAGCGTCAGCTTCAGCATCACCCGTTGCCCCTCGGGCACCGTCTCGAGCTGTTTGGTGATTTCGTCGCGGAGGATGTCCTCGGCCTGCGCCTTGTTGGGAATCGAGATGGTGACCTCGGGTTCGATGATGGGCACCAGGCCGTGCGCAAGGACCTGATGGGCCAACTCGAACTGCTGGGCGACCACCGCGGCGATGCCGTCGGCGTTGGCCCCGCCGATGACCGAGCGCTCCTTGGTACCGAAGACCCCCTTGCCGACGGCCCGGTCCAGCAACTCATCGAGGCCCGGGATCGGCTTCATCAGCTGCACATCGTTGGACGCCTCGGCCAGGCCCTTGTCGATCTTGAGGATGGGCACCACACCCTTGGTCTCCCAGAGGTAGGTGGTCGACGGCAGCCCCGCGATTTCGCGGTCCATGGTCTGCTCGAACAGGATCGCCGCCAGCACCCGGTCGCCGTTGAACACCGGGGAGGTGATGATCCGCGATCGCATCTGGTGGATGAGATCGAACATCTCCTCCTCCGAGGAGTATGCACTGTCCTCGATTCCATACAGGCGCAAGGCTTTTGGTGTCGATCCGCCGCTCTGGTCCAGGGCCGCGATGAATCCCTTGCCCGAGGTCATTCGGTCCGCTTGCTTCTCGTTCGGCATGAAACTCTCCCCATCTTTCGCGGTCGCCGCATCAGGCCCGACGAGTGTCGATCATATTCGGCCGTTGTTCAGGCCGAACGTGTGCCCGCGCAACCGCGCGTATGAGTACGACTACTGGTCATCGGTCGAGTGTTTGGTCCATTTGCGCCGCGGGATGTCCAGATTGGTGGATGATGCGTGGAAACGTACGGGGCAGGGAGCGGCACAGGGTGCGGACGAAGCGGTGGCAGCGATCAGCCGACCACTACGAATGGTTCAGTGGTTACCTCCAAGCGCACGGCATGATCACGGCGACGCGGGCGCTGATGGGATTCGTCACCGGTGCGATGGTCCTCTGTCTGCTCGCACTGCTGGGATCCCCGTCCGACGGTCCCGTGCACCCCGTCGCGGTCACCATGACCTGGATCGCGGTCGGCGGTGGGGTGCTCGGAACGGCGCTGTGGGCATGGCGCTGGCCGAACCGGGCACAGTCGACGGCATACGGCGTGGTGACCATCGCCGCGATCGCGTTGGCCTGCGCCGCGTACCCCAATCCGTTGGCCGCCCTGTTGGGCTGCATTGCCTTTGCCACTTCGGGGGCTTACGTAGCCTTCTTCCTCCCGGCGCCGTTGGTGCTGATCAACTTCGTCGTAGCTACCGCGGTGGCCATCTTCCAAGCCGTACGGCTTGCGCACGCCGGACACCTCAGCCTGGCGGGCGTGGATCTGTGGTTGGTCCTGCAGATCAACATCTCGATGCCGCTGGCGATCCAGATTCTGGTCCGCGCGTTGGGTGACGATCTTGTCAATGCCGACCTTGACCCCCTCACCGGCTTGCTCAATAGGCGCGCGTTTCACCACAAGACTCTCGGTCTGCTGTTGAGTCGGCGTCCCGACACCTATCTGTTGGTGGCGTTGGTCGACCTCGACCGCTTCAAGATGCTCAACGACAAATACGGCCACCCCGCGGGTGATCAGGCGTTGATTGAGGTCGCCAACGCGCTGCGGGCGGCCACCGCGCACAGCGCGGTGATCGCGCGCAGCGGTGGCGAGGAATTCTTGATCGCCGACACGGTCCAGTCACCGCACCATCCGCCCGCGCTCGCCCGGCAGATCTGCGACTCGATCGCCATGCTGCCCGCGCGGATTACCGCCAGCGTCGGAACCGTATGCGCGGCAATGGACGGCCGCGCCGAGCACACCTACCGGGCCCTGCTCGATCATCTGATCGGCGCCGCCGACGCGGCCATGTACCACGCGAAACGCAACGGCGGCAACCAATCCCACCACCAGGGCCTCTGCGACCACGACCAGCGCGGCTGAGTTGCCACGGATCGCCGGACGTGGGGTCGGGATCCCTCAGAGGATGTACAGCATCTCCTGATAGGTGGGCAGCGGCCACAGGTCGTCGGCGACAACGCTTTCCAGCACGTCTACCGCGGCACGCACCGCCTCCATCGCCGGCAGCAGCGCCTGCTGGGCGTGGATCGCCTCCTCGAGCGCCGACGTCGCCGAGTGATCGGACAGCGCCGCCTTCAGCGTCGACAGCGCCGCGGTCAGATCGGTGAGCGGCGCCGAAACCGCTTCCAGCACTGACAGACTGGGCTCCACACCCGCCGCCCTTAAGGTGGCGACGTTCTGCGCGAGCTCAGTCTGGTAGCGCACCGCGGCCGGCAGGATGACCGTGGTGCCTATCTCCAGCGTCAGCTTCGCCTCGACCGCGATGGTCAGCGCGTACTGCTCCACGCGGACCTCGTAACGACTGTGCAGTTCGCGTTCGGTGAACACCCCATACTTCTCGAAGACCTCGACCGCGTCCGGCTTGATCAGCTCCGGGATGGCATCCAGCGTCGTCTTGAGGTTGGGCAGGCCCCGTTCGGCCGCCTCGATCTGCCAATTTTCCGAATACCCGTCGCCGTTGAACACCACCGCGCCGTGTTCGGTGATGACCTCGGTAAGCAGTTTCTGCACCGCCACGTCGAAGTCCTCGCCGTCGTCCACCGCGCTCTCCAGGATCGTGGCCATGTAGTCGAAGGAGTCGGCCATGATCGTGTTCAAGACGATCATCGGCACCGCAACCGTCTGCCCGGAGCCGGGCGCACGGAACTCGAATCGGTTGCCGGTGAACGCGAACGGGCTGGTGCGGTTGCGGTCACCAGGGTCGGTGGGCAACGGGGGCAGTGTGTCGACACCGATGATCATGGTGCCCTTACCTTTTGACGACGTGGCCGCGCCCTTGGCGATCTGCTCGAAGACGTCGGCGAGCTGCTCGCCGAGGAAGATCGAGATGATCGCCGGGGGTGCCTCGTTGGCGCCCAACCGGTGGTCATTGGTGGCCGAGGCGACCGAAACCCGAAGCAGCCCACTGAACTTGTGCACGGCGCGGATCACTGCGGCACAGAACACCAGGAACTGTGCGTTCTCGTGCGGGGTGTCACCCGGGACCAGCAGCGAGCCCAGCTCGGCGTTGCCCACGGAGAAGTTCACGTGCTTGCCCGAGCCGTTGACACCGGCGAAGGGCTTCTCGTGGAACAGGCATTCCATGCCGTGCTTCTTGGCCAGCGTCTTGAACACCGTCATCAGCAGCTGCTGGTGGTCGGAGGCGAGGTTGGCCCGCTCGAACATGGGCGCAACCTCGAATTGGCCCGGGGCCACCTCGTTGTGCCTGGTCTTGGCCGGAATACCGAGCTTGAACAGCTCCCGCTCGGTGTCCATCATGAAGCCCAGGACACGCTCGGGCACCGCGCCGAAGTAGTGGTCGTCGAACTCCTGCCCCTTGGGCGGCTTGGCGCCGAATACCGTGCGGCCGGCGTTGACCAGGTCGGGCCGCGCCAGGAAGAAGTGCCGGTCGACCAGGAAGTACTCCTGCTCCGGACCGCAGAACGAGACAACCTTCTCGGGGTCCTTGTGACCGAACAACTTCAGGATGCGCTCGGCGTGCACGCCCATCGCCTGCTGGCTACGCAGCAGCGGCGTCTTGTAGTCCAGCGCCTCGCCAGTCATCGAGACGAAAACCGTTGGGATACAAAGGGTGTTGCCGTTCGGGTTCTCCAGAATGTAGGCCGGGCTGGTGACATCCCAGCCGGTGTAGCCGCGCGCCTCGAAGGTGCTCCGCAGGCCGCCGGACGGGAAGCTGGAGGCATCGGGCTCGCCCTGGATGAGTGTCTTGCCGGCGAACTCGGCGAGCGTCTGCCCGTCGGAGATGGGTTCCAAAAAGCTGTCGTGCTTCTCCGCGGTCAAGCCCGTCATCGGGTAGAACACGTGCGCGTAGTGGGTGGCGCCCTTCTCCAGCGCCCAGTCCTTCATGGCCGCCGCGACCGCGTCGGCGACGGCGGTGTCAAGCTTGGCGCCCTTCTCGATGGTCGCCACGACGGACTTATAGACCGCCTTGGGCAGTCGGGCCTGCATCTCGGCCTTGGTGAAGACGTTGGAGCCGAAGATCTCGCCGGGGGCTTCACCCGCTACGAAACTGATGGCTGGGGGTACATATGCCTCGACGTTGTTGATCGCCTGCAGGCGGGCCGCGTTTCCGCTCAATTGAGTTCCTATCACTGTGTAAGTCCAAGATGGACCGACTCACCCTAGGAACGTTCGATGGCAAACTTGTTACGCGCGCGTCAAAAGAAGCGCTGCAACGGTTGCGAACGTGGGTCAGCATCCCGCGTTCGGCAAACGCGGCGGCCGTCGCGGACGCGGCGTCGTGCAGCTCGCGCGCGGTCAGGCTCCGGCCGTACTCGTCGGCCAGCGGGGCCGTACCGAATCACGCTGCGCCGCTTCGGTGATCAGCGTCCAGAACGTCCCGCTCATGTATTCGGTACTGGACGGAATCCGGAGTGCGCGATCGCGCTCGACACCGCGGTGCCTATCGGTCCTCGTTGGTCGACGAGCGTGGCCGAGCCGGTGGCGACGCCGTCGTCGCTGTGGTGAGTCAGTGAGGCCAACCCGATCTGGGGATCCTCGGGCAGCCTGCTCAGCGTGAGGGTGTAGTCGACGTTGATGAACTGCAACCCCCGGGTGCCCCAGTTGGCGATCGAGGCCGTGATATCGGCCGCCATCGCCGCGCGGGTGAAGGCGGTGAACGGTTCGCCGTCGATCAACGGGCGTGTTTCGTGCAACCAGGTGAATTTCCGCCCGGAAGCGTGTGGCCAGTCGGGGTCGGGATTCTGGACCCCCGAACCCCAGCCATAGGTCCGGATGAAAAGCGAGGGGTGGGTGCCGTCGGTCGGCAGCGGCGGCATCTGCAGCGATGGCGACCACGCGTGTCCGTCGGGCTGTGGGCCGCGTCGCAGGAACAGCGCGCTAGCCTGCGCGACGGGACTGCCATGCTGCACGAGCACGGCCTCGACGAGGCGCAATCGGCGTCGGTCGTGCCGGATCCGGGTGTGCACCTCGACGGGTTCGAGGGTGGTCGGCCGCGGAAGGTCGACCGTCAGCCGCGCCGGTTGCAGTTGCGGGTCGCCCACCGCGCGTTCGACCGCCCAGCCCAACAGACCGCCAACGACGTGGCCGGACACCGACGGGCCCCAGCCTCCGCGCGCGCTAACGGTTGGCACATAACGGTTTTCGTCGTCACGCAGCAGGTACGGCAGCGATGCCGACGATTCATCGGGCACGGCGCTGGGCTGGGTCACTCCGCAGCCGCCCATTCAACGCCGGCGATCATCCTGACGCAGGCCACAAGTTCGGTAGCAATCACCACGCCGTCAACGATCCCACGCCGTCCTCGGGGATCCTCGCGCCACCTGCGCGGCGTTCTCGCCGGGCTACGACTAGTCCCGTCCGTCTGCGGTCGCGGCCTCGACGGTCGCGATATCGGACAGACCGCTGATCGTGAGGACCCGGATCAGCAACGGGTGAACGATGACATGCAGATGGTCGACCTCGTCGGCCTTGTCGAAAAGCGCGTTGATGCCCGCGCTGTCGACGTACTTGACCGCGCTGAGGTCGACGGTGATCGGTCCGCGGGTGCCCCCGCTGGCGTCAGCAAGCGCCCGGGTGAACACACCGATGTTGCTGAGATCGATCTCCCCGGCGGCGATGACCCGCGGCGTTCCGTCGGCGCCGCGATCGGTGGTCAGGTTGAGCGGTGTGGTCATGGCGTGATCCTCGCGTGCATCTGAACGGTGGTGCCGATCTCGCTGGAGTAAATGCTGCACTCGTCCATCAGGACGCGCATCAGCGAGATACCCCGCCCGCGACTGGTGCCGACGACCTTGCGCGGCACCTGCCAGGCGCCGGTGTCGGCGACGGTCACCTGCAGGCGGTCGACGATTGCGGTGGCACGCAAGGAGATAGTGCCCTCGGGTCGCTCGCGGTGGCCGTGTTCGATCGCGTTGGCAACGGCCTCGCCGGCGGCGGTGAGCACGTCTTGAATCTGATCGCGCTCGACCCCCGCACGGGTCAGCCAACCGCGCAACGCGGCACGGCTCCCGGCGAGGTGGTTGGCGTCGGCAACGAATTCCAACGCCAACGGTGCGGGCTGGCGGTAGAGGAGCATGGCCACGTCGTCCAGGTAGCCGCCGCCGGGCTCCAGCTGCGACATGAGATGGTCTGCCACCTCGTCCAGCGCCTGCGAACGACCGTCCTGAACGAGGTCGGCGGCGCGGGTTATGCCATCGTCGATCGAACTGCCGCGGCGTTCAACCAGACCGTCGGTGTAGAGCAACAACGTCGCGCGCGCCGGCATAAAGATGCTGGCCTCGGGTCGGTCCCGTACCGTCCGCAGACCCAGGGGAAGTCCGTGCCCACCTTCTAGCATCACGGTGGCACCGTCGGCGAACACGATGATGGGCGGCGGATGGCCTGCGCTGGAGTAGACCAGTTCGCCGGTCTCGAGGGTGAGCACCGCGCAGAACGCGGTGCTGCAGCGCGCGCCGGGCAGGCGCGCGGCAAAGCGGTCCAGCGCCGCGAGTGCGCCGCTGGGGCTGGACCGCTCGAGCAGCAGGGCGCGGCATGCGCTGCGCAGCTGACCCATCACGGTGGCGGCGGACAGGCCGTGACCGACGCAATCGCCGACGGTAAGCGCCACCCGCCCGTCGCCCAGATCGACGACGTCATACCAATCGCCGCCGACCTGCAACGGGTGACTCGCCGGGTGGTAGCGCACCACGAAGCCCCCGGGCAGGGTCGCCGGGCCAAGCATCGCATGCTGCAGCGCCACAGCGGTTTCGCGTTGCTCATCCAACTGGTAGATGCGGTGCAGGCCTTGCCCGAGGCGCCCAGCCAGCACCGTGAGCAGGGTGTCGTCCTCCCGGGTGAATGGACGTTGTTCGGGCAACTCGATCCAGACGACCAGCACACCGCGCGGATGCCGCAACGCTATTCCGGCGACGCCGGCTTCCGCGGTGCTGACGCTCAGCAGATCGGCGTCGCGCAGCGCATCGATCGCGTGCCGGCGACGCGGCGACAGGTCGGTCCATTCGGTCGGCTCGCCGGCACACACCACGTCCGGCGCGCGTTCGCGCGGCGAGTCGCTAACGAACGTCACCGCCAGAACGTGGCGGGCCTGCCACACCCGGCGCAACACCTCGGCGGCGCCGTGCAATGCGTCGTTCAGCGTATCTGCTTGAGCCAGTTGCTGATTGAGCTCGGCCAATGCCGTCTGGCCCTGAACAGCGTAATGCTCGGCGGTGACGTTGCGGAAGGTGCCGACCATGATCCGGCGGCCCGATTCGGGGTCCTCAGCATGGTTGAAGTTGACCGTGATCCACAGCAGGTGCCCCTCTCGGTGGGTTACCGGAACGGTGAATGTGCCGTGCGTTTCGCTCAGCATGCGCGCGAAGGCCGTCTCGACTTGCCGCCGGGATTCGGGCTCGGTGTCGGCGTCCGGCCACCACGGGTGGATGGGCTCGTACGGCAGTTGTTCGGGGCCGTAGCCGAGGATATCGGTGAATGCGGTGTTGATCTCGATGACGGCACCGTGTTCGTCGCAGACGAAGAACGCTTCCTGCAGCGAGTCCACCAGGGCCGTGCGCCAGCGAGCGTGATAGTTGCGCAGCCGGGCCAGCTCGATGTTGGCGCGCACCCTTGCCAGCAGCTCCGCGGCGACGAAGGGTTTGACGAGGTAGTCGTCGGCGCCTGCCAGCAAGCCTTCGATGGAGTCCTCCTGTCCGGCGCGCGCGGACAGCAACAGCACGGGTAGCGCCGCGGTCCGCGGGTCGCCCCGCAGCGCGGCGAGCAGTTGCAGACCGTCCAGCCTGGGCATCATGACGTCACTGATGACCAGGTCGGGCACTTGGGAGCGGATGGCTTCCAGCGCCAGCTGGCCGTTGCTGGCGCCAGTAACCGCATAGCCTGAAGTCCGCAGCAGGTTGGTGAGGTATTCGCGCATATCGGCGTTGTCGTCGGCGATTAACACGCGTGCCCGCTCACCGTCGCTCCCGGCCGGCGGGGCGGTCGTCGTTGGCGTGGTCGGCCCGGGCGACGCGGAGATGTTGTCGGTGGGCAGCCAGCGCAAGGCCTCCTGCACATACGGTTCGGCGATCGCGCCGGGTACCGCCCCGGCGCCCGGCGATGGGGCCAATTCATCGGTCGGCAGATGCCCGGCCCCGAAGGGCAGGCGGATGGTGAAAGTCGAGCCGGCGCCCTCCCGGCTATCGACGGTGATCGTGCCCCCATGCAGCCCGACCAGTTCTTTGACCAACGCCAGCCCGATTCCGCTGCCCTCAGTAGACCGTGCGCGCGCGTTTTCGATGCGGTGGAAACGCTCGAAGAGCTTGGGCAACTCCGAGGCCGGCACACCGATACCGGTGTCGGTCACGGTGACTACCGCCTCGGTGTCCTGGCGGCCCACCTGGACGGCGATGGAGCCGTCGACGGTGAACTTCAACGCATTGGAGAGCAGGTTGAGCACGACCTTCTCCCACATCTCGCGGTCCACGTACACCGGTTCGTCGAGGGGTGGGCAGTCCACGACCAACGCCAGCCCTGCCTGATCGATCGCCGAACGGAAGACGCTGGCCAGTTCGGCGGTGACGGAGGCCAGGTCGACGGGCTCGAAGCGGGCCCGCATGCGGCCTGCCTCGATGCGCGAGAAGTCGAGCAGCGTGTTGACCAGCTTGGCCAGCCGCAAGCCGTTGCGGTGGATGAGCTCCAGTTCATGGCGCGCGTGCTCGTCGATCCCGCTCGTCTGGCCGCGCAAGTCGTCGAGCGGTCCGAGGATCAAGGTGAGCGGCGTCCGGAACTCGTGGCTGATGTTGGAGAAGAACGTGGTCTTTCCCCGGTCAAGTTCGGCCAGCTCCTCGGCACGCTGCTGCTGGGCGCGGTAGCTGCGCGCGCTGGCTACGCCTGCGGCGATATGCCCGGCCAGGAGTTCGACGAAGCCTCGGTAGCCGTCGTCGAACGGGCGGTACCGGTTCAGCGCCGCGACCAGGAATCCGACTGGCGCGCCACCGCGCTGCAACAGCGGGACCACGAGCGCCCCGGTGGGCGGCTCGGGCCAGGCGCCCACGGGGAGGTCGAAGGAACCGCCATCGAGTTCGACGAGTTCGGCTTTTCCTTGCGCGGGTTTGTCGACCGGCCATATCGAGGTGCCGGCGCTCGGAAGTGTCTCCGGAGCCGCAGGGTGCCCGTAGGCGATTCCACTGAGGCCGGCCAGCTGCGCGTCTCCGTTGTCACCGAAGAGGTAGGTCAGCGTGAAGGGAAGGTCGTAGGGATTGCCACCGAGCTGTTCGGCGGCGAAGTCCAGCATCTGCTGCTCGGTGCGCACGACGCTGGGATCGGAGCCCAGGTCTCGCAGCGTGGCCATGCGACGCTCCGCGATCACCCGATCGGTGTCCTCGCTGACCACGCAGAGCATGCCGACCACCTGCGCGGCCTCGTCGCGCAGTGGGCTGTAGGAGAAGGTGTGATAGGTCTCCTCGGGGTAGCCAGAGCGCTCGAGGATGAGCAGCAAGGCCTCGTCCCAGGTTGCCTCCCCTGTCGACAGGACGTGGTCGAGCCGCGGGCCAATGTCGGTCCATATCTCCGCCCACACCTCGCGCGCCGGACGGCCCAGTGCCCAGGGATATTTGCGGCCCAGCGTGTCGCGGCGGTAGGCGGCGTTGCAGAAGAAGGTCAGCTCCGGGCCCCACCCCAGCCACATCGAAAACTGCGAGGACAGCAGGATATTTATGGCCGTCCGAAGACTTTGTGGCCAGCCGGCGACCGGGCCCAGCGGAGTGGACGACCAGTCGACCGCGGTTAGATCGCGTCCGATCTCCTGGTCTGCACGGAAGACCACTGGCATCCCTCTCTGATCAGTCCCAGGAACGGCTGCTTGGTGGTCACCATCGTTGCTTCAAGAGGTTTCGCGGCAAACGCCGGGCACTGGCTGCTCAATGCGTTTCTGCAGCCTATACCGGGCCTCGATAGGGCAGAAGACTCAACCGAGCCCGCCCTGCGGCCGCCGTGCTGCCAACGGAGTGGACTCGGCGGTGATCTGTTACGCCCTGGGGGCCTGGGCGTAGACGCGTTCGCCGGTGATCAAGTCGGCGTCGTCGAAGCCGAACACGGCCCACAGGCGCACCTCGAACGGATTGCCCGTCGTCGGGGTGCCGCGCAGCCAGAACTCGATCTGGACCTGGCCGTCGTCAAGATGAGTGAGCTCGATGAGTTCGTTGCGCTGGTCGGGGACCAGTGTGCGGCCGTCGATCCAGTACTGCATCACGTCCTGGGCGCCGTCGATCACGCTGCCGTCGGGAAGTTCGTAGCGGGGGTGGCTGAACGTCGCCATCGTCCGGTCCCACTGCTGGACGTTCTCGCTCTGCATGTGCTCGATGACACGAGCTTCCCGTCTGGCGCGGCTGAAATCCACTACGCCGCAGCCGCGTTGGGAGTCGCGAGGACATTTACCTCGGAGTGGATGTTGCCGCAGGCGCCACATTGCACCTCATACTCAAGCTTGTTGTCACCGTGGTCCAGGAACCGATACTCCGCCCACGCCATGCATCGCGGGCACCGCGCATGTCCGTGCTCAATTGTCATCAGTTCCCCCGTTCCTCTACTCGCCACGATGGCGGACAAATACCCGCTTCGTCCCTGGTCAAACCATGCGTCGGCCAACGGCTCGCGCCAGGCGGCACCGGTCACAAGTCAAGGCTTGTCCGACAAGATCCATCCACCTACTCGCTGCGCGCTGGGTCCTTGGGATACACCCGCACGATAAATGGGTCTTCGAACGCGTAGCAATCGATGGGTGAATCCTGCTCATCGCAGCTCACTTCGAGGTTGTTCGGGTTGCCTCCCCAGCCGAGTTTCAGGTCGATCCGAAACTTGCCGAGCAACCGCCCGTTCTGTTCGACGTCGTAAACGGCCGAGGCGGTGGAGGGTTGGCTGCGGGGTGTCGCCACATAGAAATGGGAGACTTGCCCGCCGTCCATGTCTCTTTCGTTGTCGGGCGGCGCCTTGATGTCCATGTCGAAGGGGGGCGCCCCGTTGACCAGGTCGGCCAACCGCACCCCGAACTCGGGGGTGACGTACTTCAATACCTCGACAGTCAGCGCGCCGGCGGGGTCGGCCGGCGCGGGCGTGGCGATGGCGATGGCGATCGGCCCAACGGTGACCGCGGCGCTCACTATTGCTGACTTCAAATTGCCGCCACCTTGCTTCGTCTACCCAAGGCTGGTCGTGCTGCGCGGATTAACCTGGCGGGTTCACACTGCGCCCGGGGCTCCGGCTCGATTCCCGGCCTTCGTTCGCCATCGCAGCGGCACGCTGCTAGGCATGATCGCGCCGCCCTGCGGCACGCTAGAGTGCTGCCCATGGCAGGAAGCTGGGGCCCTGTCCTAACCGGACTCATTCCGCTCGGCTTGGTCATCGCACTCTCACCGATCACGGTCATCCCAGCGGTGCTGGTCTTGCAGGCGGCGCGGCCGCGGCCGAGCGGCCTTGCTTTCCTCGCTGGCTGGTTACTGGGCCTGGCCGGTCTGACGGCGCTCTGTGTCGGGGCTTCCGGACTGCTCGGCGGTCTGCACAAGTCGCCGCCAACCTGGGCTTCGTGGTTACGCGTGGCCCTGGGGGTGGCGCTCATCCTGTTCGGCATCTTTCGGTGGCTGACCCGGCATGGCCAGACCGAGTCGCCGGGCTGGATGCGCTCGTTCGCGACGATCACCCCGGCGCGCGCGGCGATAACAGCAGCCGCGCTGGTGGTGATGCGGCCCGACGTACTTCTCATTTGCGTTCCGGCCGGATTGGCAATCGGCGCCAGCGGCCTGGGCGTCGCCGGTGACTGGATATCCGCGGCGTTCTTCGTCGCCATCGCCGCGTCAACAGTCGCCATCCCGATAGTGGCCTATGCGGTTGCCGGTCACCGTCTCGACGATGCCATGGTCCGACTCAAAGACTGGATGGAGAAAAACAACGCCGCGTTGATGGCGGCAATCCTGGTCGTCATCGGTTTAATGGTGCTTTACAACGGAATTCACGCTTTGTAACAACCTGTGCCGATCGCCTTCGCGCACACCATCCAACGTATCGAACGGACCGCGCGGCGCTGGGTTGTCGCCGCGGCGAGTGCCATAGCCGCGCAGCTTGGTGCACGTGGCACCCGGTCGATCGGCGTCCGTCGAATCTGCTTTATATGCCGCTCCGCCGGGCGGCATGAACGGCGCCTCCACCGTCAGCAAGGCGAGGCTGATGGGGTCGCCACTTCGGCGTCGCTGAGCGTTTGGGCAAAAACATATCTTAAGCAGTCTGCACAGCGTATTATCAACGGCCGCAATTGATTAGGAAGGTGATGGTGATCGCGATGTCGACAACTTCTGGCGCCGGCGAGGCGCGTGTCGGAGCGAAGGCGCGAGCCGATCGATCGAGAGGTGATACCGATCAGCCGGACCCCGTTATGCGCCAAACGCTACCCATCCCGGATCACAAGCATGTCGGTTTGACGACCTACGACGCGAAGGATCCGAACACGAAGTATCCGCCGATCACGATGCTTCGTCCGCCACAGGGTGCCCCGAACGTCTTGATCGTGCTGATCGACGACGTCGGCTTCGGCGCCTCGTCAGCCTTCGGCGGCCCATGCGACACGCCTATTGCCGAACGGCTGGCCGCGGGCGGGCTGAAGCTCAACCGCTTCCACACCACCGCCCTGTGCTCGCCCACCCGCCAGGCCTTGTTGACTGGCCGCAACCACCACTCGGTCGGCATGGGTGGAATCACCGAGATCGCTACCTCAGCGCCGGGAAACAGCAGTATCCGGCCCAAGGACAAGGCACCGATCGCCGAAACCCTGCGGCTAAACGGCTATTCGACGGCCCAATTCGGCAAATGCCACGAGGTGCCGGTCTGGGAAGTCTCGCCGGTGGGGCCGTTCGATCAGTGGCCCACCGGTTCTGGGTTCGAGTACTTCTATGGCTTCATCGGCGGCGAGGCCAACCAGTATTACCCCGGCCTATACGAGGGCACCACCGCAGTGGA
The DNA here is from genome assembly GCF_019247635.1 of Mycobacterium sp. Lineage (GTDB taxonomy): Bacteria > Actinomycetota > Actinomycetes > Mycobacteriales > Mycobacteriaceae > Mycobacterium. The sequence goes on along the minus strand of NZ_JAFBAR010000078.1, from coordinate 1,541 downwards.
GCCCCCGAAGACACCCGAGCAGGGCTATACGCTCACCGCGGACTTGGCCGACCGCGCTATCACCTGGGTGCGGCAGCAGAAGGCGCTCACCCCGGATAAGCCGTTCTTCATGTACTTTGCCCCCGGCGCCACCCACGCACCGCACCACGTGCCGGGCGTGTGGTCCAACAAGTACAAGGGCAAGTTCGATGCGGGTTGGGATGTGCTGCGGGAGCAGATCTTCACCAAGCAAAAGCAGCTCGGGGTCATCCCTGAGCACGCCGAACTGACCGCGCGCCACGACGAGATTCCCGCCTGGGACGACATGCCGGACGAGCTCAAGCCGGTGCTGGCCCGCCAGATGGAGATTTACGCCGGCTTCCTCGAGCAGACCGACCACGAAATCGGGCGTGTCATCGACGCGATCCAAGACCTGGCAGTGCTTGACGACACGCTGATCTACTACATCATCGGTGACAACGGCGCCTCGGCCGAGGGCACGCTCATCGGCTGCTTCAACGAGATGTGCTCACTTAACGGCATGCCCGGCATCGAGACCACCGAGTTTCTGCTGAGCAAGATCGACGACTTCGGCACCCCGCGGGCGTATAACCACTACGCGGTCGGGTGGGCGCATGCGCTATGTACCCCGTATCAGTGGACTAAGCAGGTCGCCTCGCATTGGGGCGGCACCCGCAACGGCGCCATCGTGCACTGGCCCAGCGGCATTGCCGATAAAGGCAAGTCCCGCAACCAGTTTCACCATGTCATCGATGTTGCCCCGACGTTGTTGGAGGCGGCCAGACTGCCCGCCCCCGACTCCGTCAACGGTATACAGCAGGCACCGTTCGAAGGGATCAGCATGCTGGCGACGTTGTGTGACGTCGATGCGCCCGAAACCCACGATGTGCAGTACTTCGAGATCATGGGCAACCGGGGCATCTACCAGCAGGGTTGGACCGCGGTCACCAAACATCGCACTCCGTGGAAATGGGACACGCCGCCACCCTTTGACCAGGACGTCTGGGAGCTGTACGGCCCGGAGGACTGGACCCAGGCTCACGACCTTGCCGCCGAGATGCCCGAGAAACTCGCCGAGTTGCAGCGCCTCTGGCTGATTGAGGCCGTCAAATACAACGTCGTGCCGCTGGATGATCGCTCCGTTGAACGACTGAATCCCGATTTAGCCGGTCGCCCGCAGCTAATCCGCGGCAACAGCCAGCTCCTGTTCGCGGGCATGCGCGTCGGCGAGAATTGCGTGCTCACCCTGAAAAACAAGTCGCACGCGGTGACCGCGAACCTGGTGATTCCGGAATCTGGAGCCCACGGTGTCATCATCACCCAAGGCGGCAGCGCCGGAGGCTGGACTCTATACACCCACCATGGCCGGCTGAAGTATTGCTACAACTTCTTCGGTATCCACCACTACATGGTCACCGCCGACCAGCCCATCCCCGCCGGTGAGCACCAGGTGCGCATGGAATTCGCCTACGATGGCGGCGGATTGGCCAAAGGCGGCGACGTCACCCTGTATTACGACGGCGCATCCGTGGGTGCAGGGC
>NZ_JAFBAR010000096.1 GCF_019247635.1 Mycobacterium sp. | reverse complement strand
GTCCACCCGATCACCGCCGATGAGGTCTGGGACTTCTGCTCGCGCGGTTTTGCCAACGCCTAGAGAGGCCGACGAGCACATATCGCACGCGGTTGCCTTATGAGAATGAAATTCTCTAATATGTAGAACTGGAATTCGCTAAGACGGATTCGCCGTTGCCAGGCGAGGGCAGAGTTTCAGGGGAATTGAGGTAGTCATGGCTGAAGACCGGGTAGGGCGTGTGGCGGGAAAGGTTGCCTTCATCACCGGGGCGGCGCGTGGTCAGGGCCGTAGCCACGCGGTTCGGCTGGCGCAGGAAGGCGCCGACATCATCGCGATCGACATCTGCAAGCCGATCCGCGACGGCGTTGTGGACGAGGCCGCGATCCCAGCCTCGACACCCGAGGATCTGGCGGAGACCGCCGACCTCGTCAAGGGCCACAACCGCAGGATCTTCACCGCGGAAGTCGACGTCCGTGATTACGCAGCGCTGAAAGCCGCCGTGGACGCCGGCGTGGAGCAGCTGGGCCGGCTGGACATCGTCGTTGCCAACGCGGGCATCGGCAACGGCGGGGCGACGTTGGACAAGACCAGTGAAGAGGACTGGACGGAAATGATCGACGTCAACCTGTCCGGCGTTTGGAAGACGGTCAAAGCCGGTGTACCACATATCCTTTCAGGCAAGAACGGTGGGTCCATCATCCTCACCAGCTCGGTCGGCGGCCTCAAGGCGTACCCGCATACCGGCCATTATGTGGCCGCCAAACACGGTGTGGTCGGGCTGATGCGTGCCTTCGCAGTCGAGCTGGGGCAACACATGATTCGCGTCAACTCCGTGCACCCAACGCACGTGAGCACGCCAATGATCATGAACCAAGGCACCTTCAACATGTTCCGGCCCGACCTGGAGAATCCGGGTCCCGACGACATGGCCCCCATCTGTCAGATGTTCCACACGCTCCCCGTTCCTTGGGTCGAACCGCAGGACATCAGCAATGCAGTACTCTTCTTCGCCTCCGACGAATCGCGCTACGTCACCGGTGTCACCCTGCCTATCGACGCGGGTAGCTGCCTGAAATAGGGTTCCGTCGCATGGACGGATCGTTGTCTGATTTCGCCGGGCGCGTGGCAGTGGTCACCGGCGGTGCGAGCGGCATAGGTTTGGCGACCGCCGCCGAGTTCGCGCGCCGTGGAACCAATCTCGTGCTGGCCGATATCGACGAGGCGGCACTGGATCTGGCCGTGGCCGGAATGCGTGCCGAGGGGGTCGAAGCGCACGGTGTCGTCTGCGACGTCCGCCACCTGGACCAGCTGGTCAATCTCGCCGATGAAGCGTTCAGACTGCTCAACCGGGTCGACATCGTCTTCAGCAACGCCGGGGTCGTCGTCGCCGGGCCGATCGCGCAGATGACGCATGACGATTGGCGTTTCGTGATCGATGTGGACTTGTGGGGCTCGATTCATACCGTCGAGGCGTTCCTGCCGAGGTTGCTCGCGCAGCAGAGCGGTCACTTGGTGTTCACCGCGTCGTTTGCCGGGCTGGTCCCGAATGCCGGTCTGGGCGCCTACGGTGTCGCCAAATACGGAGTCGTCGGGTTGGCCGAAACCCTGGCTCGCGAGGTCAGGGACAACGGGATCGGCGTATCGGTGCTGTGCCCGATGATCATCGAGACCAACCTTGTCGCAAACTCCAGCCGAATCCGCACCGGCGACAGCGCACGGCCGGTTACCGCGGGCGTGACGGGATCGCTTGGGGCACTTGCAAAACAGCACACTGGTCCCAGTGTCGAGGACGTTGCCCGGCTCACGGCCGACGCGATCCTGGCCAACCGCCTCTACGTGCTTCCGCATGAGGCCTCCCGCGCATCCATCCGGCGTAGGTTCGAGCGCATTGACCGCGCCTTCGACGAGCAGGCCCCGGCACCGCAATGAGGATCCCGGCTGCCCGCGCCGGTCAGTCGGGACCCGACCGGTAACCCCCGCCCTGCGGGTCGTGGTACCAGCCGCCCGCGGCGTGGCTGCCGCCGTCCACATGAATGGTCCGCCCCGTCACATAGCTGGACATATTCGACGCCAAATATACTGCGGCACCGGGAATGTCGGGGGACGGGTCGATTGCCGTCTACGGCCTCCCACCTACCCGCTCCCGCCGATCGGCGATCACGCCGGCGATCGGCCTATTACGCCGCCGGCTTCCAGCTCCGCGATCTCAGCGGCGGTCAACCCCAATTCGGCCAGCACCTCGTTATTGTGCTGCCCCAGCAGCGGGGCCGGGTGCGTGTGGAAAGCGCGGGGCCCCCCGGACAACCTCATCGGCAAGGTGCTGAGCTTGGCCCGGCCGTTTACCGGATGGTCCAGCTCCTCGAAAAAGCCCCGAAACATCAATTGCTCCAATTCCGTTTGACGATGGGGCTGCATCACCCTGGCCGCCGGCACACCTGCCTGCCACAGGGCCGCGACGATGTCGTCGCCGCTGCGGTGCGCGCACCAGGCGGCCAACCGCTCGTCGATCAGGTCCTCCTGCGCGCGTCGCCCCGCCGCCAACCCCAGCGCGGGATCGCTCGCCCAGGCGGGTGATCCGAGCGCGGCACACAAAACCTCCCATTGCCCGTCGGTAGCCACCGCGACGGCGACCCAGCTGTCTTGCCGACCAAATTCGTCGACATCGGCGGTGCGGTAGAGGTTTTGCGGCACGGCCGTCGGACCGCGGTTGCCCGCGCGTTCCAACAGAGCGCCGTAGGCGGAGTACTCGATGACCTGCTCCGCGGAGATGCTGAGAGCGGCATCAACCATGGCCGCCTCCACCACCACGCCCTGGCCCGTCTTGCGGCGGTGCTCCAGCGCAAGCAACAAAGCATTGAGCGCATGTACGCCGGCGTTAGGGTCGCCGATCGAATACGGCTCGTAGGGAGGACGGTCGGGATAGCCGGTCAACCAGCTCAGCCCCGACGCGGACTCGATCGCGTAGGCGAATGCCGGCTGGTCGCGCCATGGCCCGTCGAGTCCAAATCCGGGCATGCGCAGCATCACCGCGTCGGGTCGAACCGCTTGCACGGCAGCGAAATCCAGGCCGATCTGGTCCAACACCCGGGGCGTGAAGTTCTCTACGATCACATCGCACGTCGCGATAAGTCGCTGCAACACCTCCCGCCCGCGAGGGTTCTGCAGGTCCAGCGTCACGCCCTTCTTGTTGGTGTTGAGCGCCGCGAAGATCGGCGACTTCTCCCACCATCGGTCTTCGGTGACAGGGATACCTGCGATCAGTCGGGTACCGTCGGGCCGACGGGTGGACTCTACGTGGATCACCTCGGCACCGAGCATGGCCAGGAAATGGGTGCAACTCGGGCCCGCCCAGAACGTCGTCATATCCAGAACCCGAAGCTTACCGAATGGCAGGACATTTGAGGCGTTGCGCGATTGCACCGCCCGTGGCCCGCCCCGCACACCGGCGGCGTGCAGCGCGGTGTGCTCGCCCAGTCGCGGCGCGGGGCCGGACGGCCTGAGCTGCGCGGGTCGCATTCGGTAGGGGTGGCCGGGCTGGATGAATTCGTCGCGCGCATTGGCCACGAACGCACGCCGATCGCGGAAGTGGTCCAACGATGCGATGGTGGCGCCGTTGGCCACCGGCGCATTGGGAATCCGGAACGCCGTTGCAAGCTCTCGGATCTCGTCGACCGGATTGTCTCGCACCCACGCGTAGATCTCTTCGGCGTGGATGTTGGCCTGCTCGGTGATGGATAGCGGCGAGCCCTCGTCGATCCACTCCGGGTGTCCGACCATGGCGCACAGGTCGAACCACTGCTGGGCGGTACCACACCCGAGGTCCACCAGCCCGTCCTTGGCTTGCGCCACACCGGGGACGGTGAGCCTGCGCGCGTCGCGCCAAGGCCGCCCGAGCATTTCGAAGTAGGTGACGGGATAGTAAGTCAGACAGAGTATCTGCGCTTCCAGCATCGATAGATCGACGAGCTCCCCAGTCCCACTGTCGATTTGACGGAAACGAGACGTCAGCGTGGCGGCGCTTGCGTAGGCGCCGGCCAGGTACTCGCCAACCTGGCCCCCGACGAAAACCGGTGCGCGGTCAGGTGATCCACGACCTAGCCCAACGATACCGCCCGACCACGCTTGTAGCGTGAATTCGGTCGCCGGCCGATCCCGCCAGGGGCCGTCGAGACCGAAGGGCGTAATGGACGTGACCACGAGGTGAGGGTGCGTCCGCCGGATCTGAGCGGGCGCAAAGCGACCGGCTACCGCCGACCCGGTCGACCACACTACCGCGCCGGCCGCCGCCAATAGGCCGTTGACCAACTCGAGGTCGTCGTCAACATCGGGATCGGCGACGACGCTGTGCTTGGACCCGGCCAGAAAGCTGAACAGCGCGCCGTCGCCGTCGATGGGCGCACCGGAGGACGACCATTGGCGCAGCGGATCACCTTCTGGTGCCTCGACTTTGATGACGGCGGCACCGCCATCTGCCAGCAACTTGGTGCAGTATGCGCCCGCTATTCCGGTGGATAGGTCGACGACCGGGTAACCCGCGAGGGGCGGTTGCGCCCCTACCGCCATGACGGGCTGGTGGTCAACACTTCCGGACCGTCCGCGGTGATGAGCACCGCTTCGCGCCCTAACACCGCGCCCAGTCCGTGCTCCCAGACGTAACCCGTGACGGAAAGCACCATCCCCGGCTCCAGACGTTCGTCGGCCGCGGTGGCGGGTAGGTGCTTGGAGATGACCGGGGGATCGAAGCCCATGCCCAGGCCTCGGGCTACCGGCATCGGCGGCGCAGGCTCCCCCGCCTCCTGGTAGGCAGCCAGCAATGCGTCGGCCCCGATTCCCGGCAGGCACGCCGCTATCAGCTTGGACCACAACCTGTCCCAGCGCTGATACAGACCCCTCACGCCATCGGCATGGCCCACCGGCCAGGTCCGACCCACTTCGCCGACATACCCGCCGGCCAGGACACCTGCCGAAAGCGCCACCAGGTCGCCGTCGCGGATCCGGCCGTCTCCGTTGCCGCGGCGCCAGGGGTGATCCCGTGAAGTCACCCACGCGACATCCTGATTGGACGGAGTGCTGACCCCGCCCGCCGCCAGCGCCTCGAGCAGCACACCGGCCAGTGTATGATCGCTCGCTCCCGGCTGCAAATCGGAAACTGCTGCAGCTAAGCCGGCTTCGGCTACCGTGACGGCCTCCCGCAGCGCCGCCACCTCATCATCGGTCTTGATGCGCCGGGCCGCTCGCATCGCCACTTCCCCGTCGACCAGCTCGGCGTTGGGAAACGCCGTCGGTAACAGTTGCGCGAAAACCGGTGACAGCGCGTCCGTTCCGACGCTCCGGGCGGTGGCCGCACCGTCGATGCGCTGCAACGCCCCGATGGTGTTCATCGGATTCCACGAGATGCCATACAGGTTCTCGTGAGGAATGTCATCCGGAACACCTTCGTCCCAGGTGCTGAGCAGGTGAACGGAGCCGGTTTCCCGCACCAGCACACAGGTGGGACCGAACGGACGGGTTCCCGCGACCCAGAGTTGCGGTGCGCCAGTGACATAGCGGACGTTGGCCTGGCGGCCGAGCACCAGCACGTCGATGCCGCGTGCCGCCATCTGGGCCAGGGCGCGTTCACGCCGTCCGCAGCGCAGTGCCCGATCGTCGGGCAGGACTTCAGTCGACATAGGGGTCATACGGGTAGTCGGTCAAACGGATCGAGCCTTCCTCGGTGATCACCAGGACTTCTTCGCTGCGGTAGCCGCCGGTGCCGTCCTCCCACACCACAGGCTCCAGGACCAGCACCATGCCCGGCCGCAGCACGAAGCTCTCGTCGAAGTCCGCACCGAGATCCGTTCCGATCATAGGCATTTCGGCGGCATTCACGCCGATTCCGTGACCCAGGTAGAAGTGCGGCAGCCAGGGCCGGGTGCCGCCGTTGGCGGCCGTGGCGGCCCGGCCGAGATCCGCGGCGGTGGCTCCGGCGCGGGCCACGCCCAACACCGCGTTCACGATCTCCCGCCACCGGTCGAACTGTGCCTGCTGCCGCGGCGTCGGCCCCCGGCCGACGATCCAGGTCCGTCCGAAGTCCGAGCAGTACCCGCGGTAGGTGATGCTGACGTCGGTCCACAACACGTCGCCTTCGGCCAGTTCACGTTCGGTGCTCAGCAACGGCAGCGCCAGGTCGCCGTGCGTTGTCCAGACGCCCTCCGCCTTGCTCGGGGGCATGACCTGCCAGATGGGCTCGAGCATGCTTGCCGTGGCACCCAATTCGAAGGCTCGCCGCAAGAACCTCGCCGAGAGGTCAATCTGCCGAATTCCCGGAGCCAACGCCTTGTGCACGTCAACCATGGCCTCGTCGGTGATCCGGATGGCGGTCCGCATGCAGGACAGTTCGTCCGGGGTCTTGACCACCTTGGCGGCGCTGACGACGGCAGCGGCATCCACGGGAGCGCCGTTGGGGAACAACACCTTTCGCGCACGCGACATCGCGCCGGTCAATTCGTCGATCGCAACCGTGGAGCCGGCCGGAATCAGACCGGCCAGCTGACGGGCGAAATCCTCGACGCCCTCGTCGAATTCGAGATAGACCGGACCGTGCAGGTGATCATGGGGCAGGTCGGACTCCTGCGCGACGCCCTCGCGGAACGGCAGGAACAGATGCGGCCACTCGTCATCGGCGAGCACCACCGCCACCGGCCGCTCGACGTAGGACAGTCCGGCATCGCCCAGCGGCCAGCTGGTTCCGGTGGCATAGACCACCGCGTTATTGCCCAGCAGGATCATCGCGTCGACGCCACGCTCGGACATCGCCGAGCGCAACCGCGAACCGGTCTCGCGCCGCATCCTCGCCAGATCGGGCGCGTCCGGGATCGTCACCCCGGCGCCTGCGCGCGCGAACGTCGTCACAAGCCTAGGAATTCGCTGACGTTGCCGCTGACGATCTTCGCCGCGTCGGCCGGACCGACCGCCTCGACGACGGTCCGCAACGACTTCTCGGAATAGCCGTACGTGCTTTCGTTGTGCGGATAGTCCGAGGACCACATGACTCTGTCGACACCGATGCGGTCGATCAGATCCAGCCCCAGCGGATCGACCATGAAGGACGCACTCATGTGCTTGTCCCAGTAGTAGCGCACATCGTGTTTCAGCGGCCGGTTGAACATGTGCTGGTAGGAAGCGACCAGGTGCTCGGCGTCCTGCAGCGCCCACGGCACCCAGGAGATGCCGCCCTCGAACCAACCGATCCGCAGTGCGGGGTGCTGATCCAGGATGCCGCCAAAAATATACTTGGAGAACGTTTCCCGGAATCCGTCGATGTTGATCATCATGCCGACGACGACGCTGTTGAACTCGCAAGGGCTCTTGGGCGGCGTCTCCCCGATGTGGTGTGCGACCGGCAGGCCGGCGGCCTCGATCTCGTCCCAGACGGCGCTCATTGTGGTGCAGGAGTAGTCGATCGGGTTGCCTTCGTCGTCCTTACCCGGGTTCAGCGGCATCAGAAAAGTCTTGAGCCCCAACGACTTCAATTCGGCCAGCGTCCGGCGGGTGCCCTCCGGGTCCCACCAGTTGATCAGTCCGGCACCGTAGAAGTGTCCACTGGAGCGCTCCTGCAGTTCCGCGATGTACTCGTTGTAGATGCGGAACGCGAGTTCGCGAAGTTTCTTGTCCGGGTAGTGGAACAGCGCCAGCACAGCGTTCGGGAAGGCCAGTTCCTTTTCGACGCCGTCCTCGTGGAGCTCGTGGATGCGGGCCTCGATGTTGGTGCTTGCGGCCCCCGGCAGGTCGTCGTATTGCATAAGCACGGCGCTGAAGTCGCCCGGCAAAAACGACTGTCCCTTGCGTCCGACTTGGTAGGCACCGTCCTCGTACCAGATCCGCGGGGCTTTTTCCTTGAGGTCCTCAGGAAAGCGTTCGTAGAAGATGTCGGCGGCCAACGAAATGTGGTTGTCGGCGGAGAAGACCACCGTCCCTTCCGGCAGACCGACGTCGCTGCCAACGGCGTGGCCGCGGCGATCCTTCGGCGCGCCAAAGCCCCCGGGCGGGTAGAGCGTGCGTGTCAGTGTTGTCATCGTTGACCTTCCATCGGATGGGCTGTTATCGAGAGTAGCCACGCAGAGCTACCACGTGACCGGCAATTCGTAGACGCCGTAAGCCAACCGGTCGTGCTTGAACGGGATCTCCTCAAGCGGCACGGCCAATTCCAGCGTCGGCACCCGCCGGAACAGTGTGCGAAACACGATCTGCAGCTCCGCGCGGGCGAGCTGCTGGCCCACGCACTGATGCCTGCCGTAACCGAATGCGACATTACGGTCGGCGCCCGAGCGGTGCAGATAGAGCCGGTCGGGCTCGGTGAACGCACGCGGATCCCAGTTCGCCGGGGCCAGATCGATGATGATGCCTTCGCCCGCGCGGATCACCTCCCCCGCGATATTGATGTCTTCGAGAGCGACTCGGCGCTGGCCGTTCTGGATGATGCTGAGGTAGCGCAGCAATTCCTCGACTGCGTTGGCGACGATCTTGGGGTCGTCGGCGTCGCGGATCGCGGGCAGCTGGTCCGGATGTTCAAGCAGCGCAAGCACACCCAGACCGAGCATGTTCGCGGTGGTCTCGTGCCCGGCAATCAGTAGGCCGGTGCCCAGCTGGGCGGCCTCCTTGAAGCTGAGCTCGCCCGCCTGCACCCGCTCGGCGAGGTCGGAAACCGCGTCTTCTGATTCTGCAAGGGGAGACTTCATCTTCGCCTCGACCAGCTGGGACAGGTACTTGTGCAGGCTCATCGCGCCTTTGGCGGTGTCCTCGCCCGTTGCGTAGCGCGCCAGGCCGACGTTGGCGTGGTGCTGAAACATCTCGGCGTCCTCGTAGGGCACCCCCAGCATCTGGCTGATCACCAGCGACGGAACGGGCAAGGCCAACGCGGTCACGATGTCGGCCGGCTTCGGCCCGGCCAGCATCGCGTCGATGTGGTCGTCGGTGATTTGTTGGATGCGCGGCCGCAAGCCTTCCACGCGCTTGAAAGTGAACGGCTTGGACAGCATCCGGCGGAATCGCGTGTGCTCCTCGCCGTCGGCGGTGAACACCGATCGCGGACGCTTGTGCACGGTCGACAACATGCCCGCGTTCCAGTGCGGGAAGCCGGGCACCCGGTCGTCGACGCTGACCCGCGAGTCCGAGAACAGCTCACGACACTGGTCGTATCCCGTAATGAGCCAGGGTGTGCTGCCATCCCAGATCCGAACCCGCGACAGCGGCCTGTCTTCGGCCAGTGCCATGACGTCCGGAGGCGGGGCAAACGGGCAGCCCGCCGCTCTGGCCATCGGATACTCCGGGACTGCGGCCTCTGTCGTAGTGCTCGTCAGTACGTCGGACACAATCACTCCTCGATGCGGATCGCCAGTGCGGGGCATGCGGCCGCGGCTTTGCGAGCGCCCTGGGCCTGCTCGGCCGGCGGGTTGGGATTGAGTAGGACGACGACGCCGTCCTCGTCACGCTGGTCGAATACCTCCGGTGCGTTCATCACGCAGTTCCCCGAAGAGGCGCAAACAGCCTCGTCGACGATGACCTTCATCGCCTAGTTACCTCCCCCGACCCGCAGTCGTCCGGTGTCACGGGCGCCAGCCAAAGACCGACGACCGCGTCGATGAGGCCCGTAGCGGCGGCTCGCCAGGACGGCCGGGGCACCGATGTGCCGGCGGCGAGCGCGCGTTCCAGGTCGGCGCATGTGTGCATCAACAGGTTGCTGGCCATGATGTTGCGCTCGAACCGGACGGCGGCGGGCAGGTCGGACAGGCAGGCGTTGATGCCATCGATGACCTGAACCAGCGACGGCGAACTCAGCGCGTCCTTGACCACGATGTCGTGGTAAGCGGGATCGGTCATGGCCTGCGCCGCGAAACGCGCATACCAGGTGGGGTTCCCCAGGGCCTCGAGGTGCTCGGTGAGCGGGCACACCAGGCAGGCCACCCAGTCGCGCATCCCGGCGACGTGAGCCTCTTTTGAGTCGAGCTTGGCCACCATGTGCTCGCGCAGCTGCTCGATGGGCCCGCGATGCTTCTCTTCGATCGCACGCACCAGATCCGCCTTGGTGCCGAAGTGATAACCGACCGCCGCATTGTTGCCCTGCCCGGCCGCCTCGCTGACCTGCCTGTTGGACACCGCGAACACGCCGTGCTCGGCGAACAGGCGCTCGGCCGCCACCAGGATCGCCTCCTGCGTGGAGCTGGCCCGATCGCTGCGAACGGGTCGGCTGAGTATGGTCATGCCGCCCAGTCAACAGCGTGCACCCAGATTAAGTCAAGCGATTGATTTAATTGACCCAGCTCCGCAGGGAGTAATCGCGAAGCCAGCGAATCACTAGTCGGGAGCCGAGTCAGGTTTGGCCCGCGCGAGGCGAGTCTGCGTTCGTGGCGTCGAGTCTGCGTACAGGGCGCGTTCAGCGACGGATTTGCGCCCTGGACGCAGTTTCGGCGAGTCCGAAGCGTGGCCCGCGCCAGCGAGTCTGGGTCCATAGCGTCGAGGCGGTCAGCTCACAGGATCGGCCTGCCCCCGGTTACCGCCACCCGCGCGCCGGAAACATAGCTCGCGTCGTCGGACGCGAGCAGCACGTAGACGGGAGCGAGCTCAGCTGGCTGGCCGGCACGCCCCAGCGGCACGTTGTCCCCGAACGACTTCACTTTCTCGGCGTCCATGGTCGAGGGGATCAGAGGTGTCCATATCGGACCAGGCGCCACGCTATTGACTCGAATGCCCTGCGGGCCAAGAAGTTGAGCGAGACTGGCCGACAGATTTGCAATCGCCGCTTTCGTTGCTGCGTAGGGCGCCAGGGTGGGGTTGGGCGAGTCGGAATTCACCGACGAACTGCCGATGATCGAGGAGCCGGGTCCCATGTGCGGCAACGCCGCTTTGGTCAGGTAGAAGTAGGCGCCGACGTTGAGCCGGAAGGTGTGGTCCCATTCCTCGTCGGTGATCTCATCCAGACTCTCGTGCATCATCTGATATGCGGCGTTGTTGACGAGCACATCGATTCGACCGAACTCCGAAACGGCTCGGTCGATGACCGCGCGGCAATGTTCCGGCTCGGAAAGATCACCCGGAACCAGCACGCACTTGCGCCCCGCGTCCTCGACGTAGCGGGCGGTGTCGCGAGCGTCTTCGTCTTCGTTCAAATATGCGATCAGCACGTCGGCACCTTCTCGGGCAAAAGCGATCGCCACCGCGCGACCAATCCCGCTGTCGCCCCCGGTGATAACGGCGCACTTGCCGGTCAGCTTTCCCGCGCCGGTGTAGCTGTTCTCGCCGCAATCCGGAACAGGATCCATCTCGCCTTGAATGCCCGGTACGGATTGCTGCTGCTCGGAAAATCCCATAGCTGCCCCTTCTGACACGTCGCCGGTCAGTCGGGGTGACCCATCGGCCGATGACCGCTTGGGGGGGATATCCGGGTCGCTGCTGCGGTAAACGCGCCGAGGCAAAGCTGGACACGCCCAGCGGCGAACTTCAACTTGCACTTTGCTTCGAGTTTGACTGCCCCGGCCCGGGGTACTACCGAGCTTACCGTTCTTCAACCAGCAGGGACGGATTTGTGGCTGGACGCCGATACCGTCTTGTCGCTCCGCCAAGCCGCCGCCCTGGAAGGGAATCTGGTGTTGCGCGTCGCTTCGGTGCCGCACTGTCTCATCTGCGTGCGACCGCTGGTCGAGTCCTGCGCGGATTCTGTTGTGCGCCTGCCCGATTCCTCGAACCCGCTGACGGGCACATGGTGTCCGGCGGATTGTGCTGTCTTGCAACCGTAGTCACCCACCGATACAGCCTGGAGTTCACATGCCCCCAGCCCGCAAGCCGTCGCAGTCCGCACCACGGCCCGTCAGCCCGACCGGCGCAGCCAGCAACGGTGAAAGTCGTTACGCCGATCCCCGAGCCCAGCAGGGCGACTTTCTCACCACCGCCCAGGGCGTGCGATTGCCCGATACCGACCACTCGCTCAAGGCCGGCAGCCGTGGTCCCAGTCTGCTGGAGGACTTTCACCTCCGCGAAAAGATCACGCATTTCGACCACGAACGCATCCCGGAACGCGTGGTGCACGCCCGCGGTGCCGCCGCGCACGGCGTGTTCGAGTCCTATGGCACAGCCTCGGCTTATACGCGGGCCGCATTCTTGGCCCGCAAGGGCAAGAAGACCGATGTGTTCTGCAGATTTTCCACCGTCCTCGGGTCGCGCGGATCCGCCGACACCGTCCGCGACACTCGTGGCTTCGCGGTGAAGTTCTACACCGAAGAAGGCAATTTTGACTTGGTGGGCAATAACATTCCGGTGTTCTTCATCCAGGACGGCATCAAGTTTCCCGATGTCATCCACGCCGGCAAACCGCATCCGGACCGAGAGATCCCGCAAGCCCAGTCCGCCCACGACACCTTCTGGGATTTCGTCTCCCTGCACACCGAAGCCACCCACCACGTCTTCTGGAACATGAGCGACCGTGGCATCCCACGTTCGTTCCGCACCATGGAGGGCTTCGGTGTGCACACCTTCCGCCTGGTGAACCGCCGCGGCAAGACCAGTCTGGTCAAATTCCAATGGAAGCCGGTGGCCGGTGTGCACTCTCAGGTGTGGGAAGAGGCGCAAATCACGGCCGGATGCGATCCCGATTTTCACCGCCGCGACATGGCGGATGCCATCGATGCCGGCGCGTTTTTCGAATACGAACTTGGCATTCAGGTGATTCCCGATGACGGCACGGACAGTTACAAAGGCATCGACCTGCTCGACCCGACGAAAATCGTTCCGGAGGAACTGGTTCCGGTGACGCTGATCGGCAAGCTCACACTGAATCGCAACCCCACCAATTATTTTGCCGAGACGGAACAGGTCGCGTTTCACACCGGCAATCTCGTTCCGGGCATCGAGCCGACCAACGATGCACTGATGCAGGCGCGGTTATTCTCCTACCTCGACACCCAGCTGACCCGGCTCGGCGGACCCAATTTCACTCAGTTGCCGATCAATCGCCAGCACTGCCCGGTCAACGACATGCTGCGCGATGGCATGCACCAGACCGCAATTCATGAGGGCTTGGCCCCGTACCGTCCCAACAGCATCGATGACGGCGAACCCAACGTGGCCGATGCCGACGACGGCGGATATGTGCCCACCCCGCGGGCAATCGAGGGGCCCGCGGTGCGCGAACAACCCGCCTCGTTCGACGACCACTTCAGCCAGCCGGCGATGTTCTATCGCAGCCTGAGCCGCATCGAGCAGCTGCACGTGATCGAGGCTTTCACCTTCGAGCTCGGCAAGTGCTACGAGCAAGCCATCAAAGAACGCGAGCTGCAGGTGCTGGCGAATGTCGACGCGGATCTGTGCGAGCAGGTCGCTGCCGGTCTGGGCTTGCCCGCCCCGAAGGGCAAGCCGCCCGCCGATGTGTCGACGTCGCCGGCGTTATCGCAGATTTACGCCGAGCCCGGCCCAGTCGCCGGCCGCAAAGTTGGCATCATCGCCGACCCCCAGTCCGACCTCGCCGGTGTCGCGAAACTGATCAAAGCGATCACCGCGGCCGGTGCCACGGCACTGTTGACAGCGCCGGTCGGCGGAAAACTGAAGTCGGGTCGGCGAACCGAGATCGTCGAACGCACCCTGCTGACCGCGCGGTCGGTCGAATTCGACGCGGTGGTAGTCGCGGCCGGGACGGTCCCGAATGGCGACATCAAGCTGATGACCCTGCTGCAGGAGGCGTTCCGTCATTGCAAGCCGTTGGCCGCCTGGGGGGACGGCGCCGCCGTATTGGAGTCCGCCGGTATCTCCCGCGAGGATTTCGGGGTGTTGATCGCCGACGACGTCGACAAAGAGTTGACGGCTGGATTGCTGGCGGCTCTGGGAATGCACCGGGTGTGGGACCGTGCCCTGGCGGTAATGGCCTCGGAGGTGCCGCCGGCCAGGCGCAAGTGAATCGCGGCCAACGCACGTTCGGCGCGGGCTATTTGCGTTTGGAGCGAATCACCTTGCCGGCCACCGCCCCACCGTCCACCGGCAACACCGTTCCAGTGACATAGCGCGAGCGCTCGCTACCGAAATACAGCGCCGCCTCCGCGACGTCGTCGGGCGTGCCTTCCCGCTTCAACGGCCTGTCGTCGCGCATCCCCTGGCGGATATTCGCCTCGTACCGCTCGAGTTCCGCGGGGTTCATGCCACTGGCCGAGGACGCCAAGATCGGCGTGGGTATGCTGCCCGGCGCGATGGCGTTGACCCGAATGTCGTAGTAGGCCAACTCAATTGCCGCCGATTTGGTGAACTGGATGACCGCCGCTTTGGATGCGCGGTATGTCATGACACCACCGCCCGCCTGAATGCCGCCAATCGAGGTCAGGTTGATGATGGATCCCCCGCCGTTGTCGGCCATGTGCCGCGCGGCATCCCGGGTTCCGGCCATCACTCCCAGGACGTTGATCGCCATCACGCGGTGGAAATCCTTGAATTCGTCGTCGAGCAGGCGGCACAGGGGTCCCGAGACCGCGGCGTTGTTCACCATGACGTGCAGACCGCCGAACTTCTCGACCGCCGTCCTCACCAGCGCGCTGACCTGTTCAGGATCGGAGACGTCGGTCCGGGAGAAGAGCGCGTCGGGACCCAGCGAGCCGGCCAGCGCCCGCCCGGTGTCGCTCTCGATGTCGGCGATGACCACCCGTGCGCCTTCGGCCGCAAACCGTTGCGCTATACCGCGACCGATGCCTGAGGCCCCCCCGGTGACGACGGCAACTTTGCCGGCAAGTTCGTTGACCACACGACGAGTTAATCGGTGCCGCCTGCATTAAGTCAAGCAGTTGATTTAAGCGTGGTCGCCCCGTTGCTCGCACCCGGCAAGGGTTGGGCAACTCCAGGGTTTCGGCTGAGCCGTGAGCAAGCGATGCTGAGTATGGCGTTCATCGCGGATCCGGAAAGGCTTGATTATGAAGGTTTTGGTTGTCGGCGGCAGTGGGCTCATCGGATCGCAGGTGGTGGCCCAGCTCACCGAGCAGAGGCATGAGGCCGTCGCGGCGTCGCCGTCGTCGGGCGTCAACACCGTGACCGGCGAAGGCGTAGCCGACGCCGTCGCCGGGGTCCACACGGTGGTGGACGTGTCCAACTCGCCGTCCTGGGCCGACGATGACGTACTCAACTTCTTCACCAGCTCCACCCGCAACCTCCTCGGGGCAGAGCAAGCGGCGGGCGTGCAGCACCACGTCGCGCTCTCGATCGTGGGAGCCGACCGGACGGCCGAAAGTGGCTACATGCGGGCCAAAACCGCTCAGGAGAAGCTGATCCTGGAATCGGGAGCGCCGTATTCGATCGTGCGGGCTACTCAGTTCTTCGAATTCGTTGACGGCATTGCCGATTCGATGACTGAAGGTGACACCGTTCGCGCGCCGCATGGGGCGTTTCAGCCGATCGCCGCCGCTGACGTCGCCACGGCCGTCTCTCGTGCGGCAATCGACGCTCCGACCAACGAGCTGAACAATATCGCCGGGCCCGAGAAGCGCGGCATGGACGACTTCATCCGGACCCGGTTCGCCGCAACGGGCGATGCGCGCCAGGTGGTGACCGACGCCGATGCCCGTTACTACGGCGCGGTGCTCGACGACCGCAGCATCGTTCCCGTCGACGGTGAACGACTGACCGTCTACCCCACCAGCTTTAGCGATTGGATGGCGTCTCACCCGCCCAGCGGCGCTCAGTAAGAGTTCCAGGAGACGAGTCCGAGGGGCTATTGCACCCCGACGACGGCGGCGGCTTGTGACCGCGGCACCGCATCAGGCGATCGATCGCAGCGATCCGAACGCGGCGTCACCCCAGTTGCGCGGCACGGACAACCGACCCACTCGCGCGCCCTGGCCCAGCACCAGATTGCTGATGGCCGATGTGAAGGCTCCCACCGAGGGCACCGAAGTCAGCTTGGCCAGGGCCGTCAACGCGGCCGACCTCGACTGAGACGGCTGGGCCAGCGCTCGCAACGCCCGCGGCAGCGCGTAAACCGCCTGCGCCAACGCGTCCTGCGTATCGTCCGACACGTCCGCGGCCGGATCCGCCGCCCCGGCCGCAGTGCCGCCCGGTGTCGGCGGCGCCATCGGCCTCAACGTCGCGGCGGTCGCCGAAGCGCCCGCGTAGCGATACATCGCGTCGGCGTCCTGGGCCCACATTTCGCCGTACTCCGCCTCCACGGCCGTGATCGACGGCGTGTCCTGGCTGACAATGTTTCCGGCGATCAGCGATGCCAGGGCGGCCCGGTTGGCCTCGATCGCCGCCGGGGGCACGACGGCCCCGAACGCGGCGTCGAATGCGCTCGCCGCGTCCCTGGCCTGGCGTGCGACCTGCTCGGCCTGCGCCGCGGTCGCCGTCAGCCACCTCACATACGGCGCGATCGCGGCGGTCACCGAATCTGACGCTGGACCGCGCCAGTCGTCGTCGGTTAGCGATGTGAGGAGCGACTGGCAGGATGCCGCGGAGTCGTACAGGTTGTCCGCCAACCGATCCCAGGCATCGGCGGCAACCAGCATCGAACCTGACCGGGGGCCCGAATACATTCGGGCAGAGTTGATCTCCGGGGGTAAAGCACCGAAATCCATACGCCTTACCTCCGAGCGCCTACGAACACCTAAGCGAAGGTTTCAAACCTGTTGCCGGCCTTGCTGACAGGGTCCATCGTGCGGCCCGCTGATCCACCGGATGCGACACGGTCCGGCCATGATGGTGATCGGACGTGGTCGCAATTGTGATCACAAGGTCTGACGACCCGACCGCGCCGGAGGTTCCCTCACCTCGGTGCGACCCGCCGAGTTTGTGACGCGGGGCCGTCCGGCACTCCGACCACGGTCAGCACCCGCCCGAGAAGCATTGCAGCCTAGGTCATTTGCTCGGCCAGCCGGTACGGAACCGACGGG
>NZ_JAFBAR010000025.1 GCF_019247635.1 Mycobacterium sp. | reverse complement strand
CCGCAGGGCAGGTCGGCGCGGTGCTCGTAACGCTGCAGGGCGACCCCGGCCTGCCGGCAGGCCAGTTCGAAGGCCGCCGCGGTGCGTCCGTCGGTGGCGTAGCGCAGGTTGGGGTGCACCTTGAGCACGGGCCCGCCGTTGACCTCGATCAGGTGACTGGGCTCGTGCCGCTCCGGGTAGTTGGGGTGCGTGGCGTGCGCCATGTCCGCCGAGGCGAGCAGCGACACGGGCAGCCGCCGCAGGAAGTCTTCCCGGCTGCCGCCGGCGGCGAGCACGATGCGTTCCAGCACCGTGCCCAGCAGGTCGGACTGCGCGCCGTGATCGGAGGTGGAGCCGACCTCCTCGTGGTCGAAGAGCACCAAAACCGGCAGCACGGCGGTCGGCGTCCCGGCCGGTTCCGAGGCCAGCAACGCCTCCAGCCCAGCATAACAACTGGCCTGATTGTCCAGCCGGGGCGCGCTGAGCAGCGCAGCGTCGGCGCCGATCATTCGCGACGGGGTCAGGTCGTGCGTCATCAGGTCGGCGGCCAGCACGTCGGCCGGCGCCACCCCGGCCCGTTCGGCGACGTACCCCACGAAGGAGCCGGCCTGGGAGCCGACACCCCACACGGCGTTGAGGTGACGCTGCGGATCCAACGTCAGCGACTTGCGATCCTCGGCAAGGTGGATGGCCAGTTGCGGGACCCGCAGAATCGGCTCGTCGATCCGCACCAGCCGATCGCTGACCCCGTCCCCGTCCCGCAGCGACAGGCGCCCGCTGATGCCCAGGTCGCGGTCCAGCCAGGAGTTCAGCCACGCTCCTCCGTAAGGCTCCAGCGACACCACCCGCCAACCGATGACCGCACGGTCCGGATGCTGCTTGACCCGCAGGTTCGGACTGTCGGTGTGCGCACCGACAATCCGGAAAGCGCCGTCCGGCCTCTCGCCGTTCCAGGCCACAAGCGAGCCCGAGCGGACGGTGAAGTATCGGCCCGGGCGGGCCGGCCAGCGGTCGGCTTCGGCGAGTTCGGTGTATTCGGCGTCGAGCAGCCGACGGGCCACCGTCGCGCAGACATGAAACGGCGACGGCGATGCGTCGATGAAATCTGAGAGGCCCACTGCGCTGGCCGACATGTCCATCATCATGGCTCGCGGCAACCACGATGTTCACGCCAGGGTTGGGTGGCTCGGATTGCGCGGCTCCTCACTCGCGCCGCTTCCGGCGCTCGCCGTCGCCACGCTGGGCCGGACTGCGCGGCTCCTCACTCGCGCCGCTTCCGGCGCTCGCCGTCGCCACGCTAGGCCGGACTGCGCGGCTCCTCACTCGCGCCGCTTCCGGCGCTCGCCGTCGCCACGCTAGGGTCGGCAGAGTGCCGCCAGTTCAGCCACAACCCATCCTCGCGCCGCTGACGCCGGCAGCGATCTTTCTCGTGGCCACAATCGACGACGGCGGCGAAGCGATCGTCCACGACGCACTGGCCGACATCTCGGGGCTGGTGCGCGCCATCGGCTTCCGCGATCCGAACAAACGCTTGTCGGCGATCGCCTCGATCGGTTCCGACGCCTGGGACAGGTTGTTTGATGGGCCGCGCCCCGCTGAGCTGCATACGTTCATCGAGTTGGAAGGTCCGCGGCACGCCGCGCGGGCCACACCAGGCGACCTGCTGTTGCACATTCGCGCCGAGACCATGGACGTATGTTTCGAATTGGCCGGCCGCATCCTCAACTCGATGGCCGGTGCGGTCACCGTGGTCGACGAGGTGCACGGATTCCGCTTCTTCGACAACCGCGACCTGCTGGGCTTTGTCGACGGTACCGAAAATCCGGACGGCCCAATTGCGGTGAGCGCCACAACGATCGGCGACGAGGACCCCGAGTTCGCCGGGGGCTGTTACGTGCACGTGCAAAAGTACGTGCACGACATGGGGTCGTGGGATTCGCTGCCGGTCCCCCAGCAGGAACGCGTGATAGGCCGGAGCAAGCTGGAAGACATCGAAATGGACGACGACGTGAAGCCGTCCAACTCGCACATAGCGCTCAACGTCATCACCGATGACGACGGTAACGAGCTGAAGATCGTGCGGCACAACATGCCGTTCGGTGAACTGGGCAGGGGCGAGTACGGTACGTACTTCATCGGCTATTCGCGTACCCCTACGGTCACAGAACAGATGCTGCGCAACATGTTCCTCGGCGATCCGCCCGGCAACACCGACCGGATTCTGGATTTCTCGACGGCGCTGACCGGCGGCCTGTTCTTCTGCCCGACCGTCGACTTCCTCGACGATCCACCGCCGCTGCCCGAGCAACCCGCGTCAGCGCCGGAGGTCGCTCCGGTCGTGGTTCACACCAAAGTTCAAGGCTCACTTGCGATCGGCAGCCTGAAAGGAAACCCGCCATGAACAACTTGTACCGCGATCTGGCACCGGTCACCGAAGAGGCCTGGACCGAAATCGAATTGGAGGCCACACGGACCTTCAAACGCCATATCGCCGGCCGGCGGGTGGTTGACGTCAGCGAACCCGGCGGCCCGGTCACCGCGGCGGTCAGCACTGGGCGGCTTGTCGACGTCAAAGCGCCCACCGACGGTGTGGTCGCCCACCTGCGGGCGAGTAAACCACTTGTCCGACTTCGGGTTCCGTTCACGCTCGCCCGCGAGGAAATTGACAACGTCGAGCGCGGCTCCCAGGACTCCGACTGGGACCCGGTCAAAGACGCCGCCAAGAAACTGGCGTTCGTCGAGGACCGCGCCATCTTCGAGGGTTACGCCGCTGCCTCGATCGAGGGCATCCGCGCCACCAGCTCCAACAAGCCACTGACGCTGCCCGATGACCCGCGCGAAATCCCCGACATCATTACGCAGGCGTTGACCGAACTGCGGCTGGCCGGCGTCGACGGTCCGTATTCGGTGCTGCTGTCCGCCGAGGTCTACACCAGGGTAAGCGAGACCACCGAGCACGGCTATCCCATCCTCGAACACATCAACCGACTGGTCAACGGAGACATCATCTGGGCGCCGGCCATCGACGGCGCATTCGTATTGACCACGCGCGGCGGCGATTTCGACTTGCAGCTGGGTACCGATGTCTCGATCGGCTACACCAGCCATGACGCCGACAGTGTGCAGCTGTATCTACAGGAGACACTGACGTTCCTGTGCTACACCGCCGAGGCATCGGTCGCGCTCAAGCCCTAAAGGTCTAGCACCCGGTGGTCACGCGCCTACCCGTGTCGGCCTCGGGTGCGGCGCAGCCGCCGCCCCCGGCGAATGTCCTTTTCTTCGGCGGCTTGATTCTTTTCGACTACGCGCGTGTCTTTGGGTGGCAGTTGCAATTCCCGTTCCGCGACGATCCCGGCTTGCAGTTGTCGCCCGCGTTCAAGTTCGGAGTCGAGTTCAGCGCCGAACAACAGGGCCAGGTTGGTTATCCAGAGCCACAACAGGAACACAATGACGCCGGCCAGCGCGCCGTAGGTCTTGTTGTAGCTGCCAAAGTGGCTTACATACACGCCGAATCCGGCCGAAGCCAGCGCCCATACCGCGATCGCAACCAGCGCCCCGACGCTGACCCACCGGAATTTCGGCTGCCGTACGTTAGGGGTGACGTAGTAGAGGATCGCCACCGTCAGCGAGACGAGCACCAGGATCACGGGCCACTTGCCGACTGTCCACACCGTCTGATCGGCATCGGACAAACCGAGTGCATTGCCGACGGCCCGGGTAAACGGGCCGCTGATCGCGAGCATCAAAGCCACGGCCGCGGCGAACACCAACCCCGCCAATGTCAGCACCAATTGCAGGGGGCGCAATTTCCAGACGGGACGTCCTTCCGCGATTTCGTAAATGCGATTCATCGCGCGGCCGAACGCCCCGACGTATCCCGACGCCGACCACAACGCCCCCAGCGCGCTGAAGATCAGCGTCAAACCTGCCGACGGGTTCTCAACGACCTGCTCGAGGGGCTGGCGCAACGTGTCGATCGCCGAGGCCGGGGCAAGACCGGCCGCCGCCTCCATCAAGGCGTTGGTCGTGCGCCGCCCCTGACCCAACACGCCGAGCAGCGACACCATCACCAGTAGCGCCGGAAAGACTGACAGCATCGCGTAATACGTCAGCGCGGCGGCCAGGTCGGTGCACTGATCGTTGCTGAATTCGCGCGCGGTCTTCCTCAGAACGAATAGCCATGCAGCCCTGGTTAATTCACCAGGAGAACCCGGTTTGCTGGGGTCGTCCGGATCGGGCGCCCGTTTCCTCTCCTCGGTGAGCGCATCATTTGTTTCGGCTTGGGCCATACTCATCGGTTCCCGCTAACCGAGAAATCCACACACGGCGGCGCGCTGCGGCACGCGCGGATCAGCAGCAGGCGAGCGTCAACCTGCCGGCACCATATCCGCGGGATACACCGCAATCTCGATGAGATTGCCGTCGATGTCCCGGCAGTAGTGCGAGGTCATCGAACCCAGCGCACCGGCCTTGGTGACCGGGCCCGCGGTGATCTCGACACCGCATCCGGCTAGGTGGGCGCGCACCTCGTGCGGGGTAGCGCGGGTGACGAAGCACAAGTCCTCCGACCCGGCCGCCTCCACGGACCCGGTGACCCAGTCCGGCTCGTCGGTCTGCGCACCCACGGGTCGCAGGTTGATTTTCTGATTCCCGAAACACAGGGCGGTCCTGCTGGACGGGCCGAACGTCTGCCGCGTCATGCCCAGCACCCGCTCGTACCACGACGCGGTGGCCTCCACGTCACGGCAGTTCACGACGATATGGTCAAACCGCTCCACCGCGATTCCCATGTCAGCCCTCCCGAGTCAGTTGCGTCGCCAACGCGGCCGCGACCACGTGGCTACGCATTGGTCAAACGGTTGATGGGCCAAAGTCATTCGATACCACAGTAACCCCGCAGGACCTGCGTCAGCGCCTCGCGCGCACCGCACCGATAGCGGAGCTCAGCCAATTCTCAACAGATTCTTCGGCGCCACTTTTCCTGGCTCCAAGGTTTCATATAGGGGCGGGCCTCAGCATGTATCCCATGACCAAGATATTGGGGCCGCTGGGCGGACCGTCCGGTGAGCCCCTTTGCACCAGCCTGATCGAACGCTACCTGCGTTCGCGCGGACGACGCTACTTCCGCGGCCAACACGACGGCGAATACTTCTTTCTCGCCGACGTCGAGCCCCGACGGCTGCACGTGCATCTCGAAATCTCGCGCGCGCATCCCGACGTGTTCACGATTCGGGTCACCCCCGCGTGTTTCTTCCCGGCGGCCAACCGCGCCCTGCTGTCGCACTTCGCCGACGCGTGGAACAGGCAGGACCGCGCGGTCATCGCGATCGTGCACGGGTCCTCGGATCCGGGGCGCATCGGTGTCGCGGCACTACGGCCCCAATGGCTCGCACAGCAGGTCAGCTTCGAGGATTTCGCCTCCTTCGTGGACCGAACCCTGGAAGCCGCGGTCGATCTCTTCGCCGAATTGACCGCGCTGACCACGCGGCCGTTGCTGCGCGTTGTGGGCTAACTGGTTGCAAGCCAACTGATGTCAGGCAGGGGCTCGCCCACGTTGGCGCGGATCGCAGCCCACGGGTCGGCGTAGCAACCCGGGGCATCCCGGTAGGCGGCTCGCCCTTTGAGGAAGCGCCGGGCGATGGGCGCCATGAGCTTCAACGGGTAGCGTCGCCACCCGGCGGCCGCGCTCATCTCCGCGAGAATGTCCGGCCAGGAATGGTGTTGGAAGTTCAGCACCTGCTGTGCGTGGCGGGTGTCCATCCAGTCGGTGACGAACCAGTCCTCGTCGCTGTCGGGGTCGCCCGGCCGCCCCACCGGCAACACGTCTTGCAGGCCCATGGCCGCCGCTAGCGCCTTACCGACCTCGCCCTGCCGTAGATGGTGTGTCTCGTCACCGCCGATCAGCAAGACCTCACCGACGACCTGGGCACTGGGGGCAGTGGCGGCGGCGGCGAACGCGGCGGCCACGTCGCGGACGTCGACGCTGTGCATGCGGCCGTCCGTCGGTAGCGCGCTTTCAAAGACCAGCGCCTCGACACTGAAGGGCATCGCCCCTGGCTCAACGCTCATTACTCCGGCGAGGCGCAGGATCACCCATTCCAGACTCGAGGATCGCACGTGGTGTTCGGCCTCGGCTTTGTGCGCGCCGTAAAGATCCGACGGCCGCAACGGTGTGTCCGCCGTCAACAGCTCGTGGTGCCGATACGGGTTGCGAGCGCCGTGCACCGCGTTGCTCGAGGCCTGAATGAAACGCACCCGTGGGATTCGTGACTCCGCGGCGCGCAGCAGCGACGCGGTCGCGTCGACATTCACGCGCCGGGCGAGTGCGGCGTTGCGGTAGAGCACCGGCGGGATCACTGCCGCCAGGTGGATGATCACCGTCGGCGAGGTCTCGGCGAGGAGGTGGTCCACCTGGTCGGGGTCGGTCAGGTCTGCCCAGCGCGCCTCGACGCCGGCGGGCAGGACGCGGGCCGCCTTGCGCTGCGCATCGGTGCCCAGGTCGGTGGCGACCACGCAATGTCCGTCGGCCGCCAACCGGCGCACGGTCTGCGAGCCCACTAGACCGAAACCGCCTGTGACAAGAACCTTTTCAGCCATTTTCACTCCCGGATTCACACTTGGGCCGATGGTTAGGCAAAAGTGGATATGACATTCTCTTTATCCGAGAGTAGCATCTTCTCTACAGATGTAGAGGCAATGAGGCCGACATCACACCACAGCATGAAGGGCTAGCCATGGCGGGTGACGCGGCGCAGCCGGAGATGACCAAGTGGGATCCGGCTTTCACCGAGCAGGTCAAGAACGCGGTGGGGCCGGTGGTCAACCGCTGGTTCCGCGCTGAGGTACGAAACCTGCACAACGTCCCGCAAGTGGGTGGGGCGCTGGTGGTGTCCAACCACTCCGGCGGGATCTTCACCCCGGACGTATTGATCTTCTCGGTGGCCTTCTATGACGCCTTCGGTTACGACCGCCCCGTCTACACCTTGGCTCACGACGGCGTGTTCATGGGGCCGTTGAACGGCTGGCTGCACCGCCTCGGCGTCATCGGTGCCAGTCGGGAAAACGCGGCCCAAGCGCTGCATTCGGGTGCCGTGGTGCTGGTGTTCCCCGGCGGCGACTACGACTCGTACCGTCCCACGCTGACCGCCAACACCGTCGACTTCAACGGTCGCACCGGCTACGTCCGCACCGCCATCCAAGCCGGCGTGCCGATCGTGCCCACCGTGTCGATCGGGGCCCAGGAGACTCAGCTCTTTCTGACCCGCGGCAACTGGCTGGCCCGCAGGCTGGGGCTGACCAGGGCGCGGATGGACATTCTGCCGATCAGCTTCGGGTTCCCGTTCGGCTTCAGTGTGATCTTCCCGCCGAACCTTCCGCTGCCGGCCAAGATCGTCACCGAGGTGCTCGAGCCGATCGACGTCGCCGCGACGTTCGGCGAGCATCCCGACATCGCGGAAGTCGATGCCCATGTGCGCTCGGTGATGCAGAGCGCACTCAAGCGCCTGGCCAGCAAACGTCGCCTCCCCATTCTGGGCTGAGTTTGCCAAAACCCCTAGGGGATAAGTGCTTTCAGCTGTGCGTTAGGACGGCGTCCAGCGCCGAATAGAACAGCCCGAGACCGTCGTCGGAGGGGCCCGTCAACGCTTCGATGGCATGCTCGGGATGCGGCATCAGCCCGACGACACGGCCGTTGGCCGAGCTTATGCCGGCGATGTCACGCTGCGAGCCGTTGGGATTGTCGTGGTAGCGGAATACCACTCGGCCTTCCCCCTCCAGTTCGTCGAGCACTTCCTTGGCGGCAACGTAGCGGCCCTCACCGGATTTCAGCGGTACCAGCAGGTCGGCGTCGGGCTCGAAGCGCGTTGTCCACGCGGTCGAGTTGGACGCCACCCGTAACCACACATCGCGACAGACGAAGTGCAGACCCCCGTTGCGGGTCAGGGCGCCGGGTAGCAGCCTGGTCTCGCAGAGCACCTGAAATCCGTTGCAAATCCCCAATATCGGCAGGCCGCGGCTCGCGGCGGCGACCACTTCGCCCATCACCGGGGCGAACCTGGCTATCGCCCCGGCCCGCAGGTAGTCGCCGTAGGAAAATCCGCCGGGCACGATCACAGCATCGACGCCCTTGAGGTCGGCGTCTGCATGCCACAGGCTCACCGCCTCCGCCCCGACACGCCGCACCGCGCGCGCGGCGTCCGCGTCGTCGAGACTGCCGGGAAAGGTGATGACGCCGATGCGGGTCGTCACTGCGCTTCCCTGCTGATCGTCCAATCCTCGATCACGGTGTTCGCCAGCAGCGACTCCGCAATCTCGGCAAGCTGCGAGTCATCAACGGTGTCGTCCACTTCGAGCTCAAACCTCTTGCCCTGACGCACATCTGAGATTCCTGGATGTCCGAGCCGGCCCAGCGCGCCGACGATCGCCTGGCCCTGCGGGTCGAGAATCTCTGCTTTGGGCATGACATGCACGAACACCCGGGCCACGCGCTCCTCCTCAGGTCCGACCGATCGTCGCCAACTCTACCGGCGGTAGTGCCGCATCAAGCCTCAGGACGACCCGGCGACGACCCGGTTTATCGCATCAATCCCCCGGCGAGGTACTCGGCACGGCAGGCATTGCGTGCGAGTTTTCCGCTGGTGGTGCGGGGGATGGTGCCCGCGGCAACCAGCCGAACGTCGGCAACCCGGACCTGATGCTCGCGTGAGATCGCTGCCCGGACCACCGCGACGACCGGGGCCGGATCCGCGCGCCCGACACCCGCGGCGCGTTCGGCGACCACGACGAGTTGCTCCGCGGCACCGCCGTCCGGCAAGCCAAGCGCTTCGGCCGGTACGGAGAACGCGGCGACATAACCGGTCCGGATGGCGGGCGATGCCTCACTGACGGTGGTCTCGATGTCATGGGGGTAGTGGTTACGACCGTCGATGATGATGAGGTCCTTGATCCGTCCGGTCAGGTACAGCTGGCCGTCGAGGTATATCCCGAGATCACCGGTGGCCAGCCAGCAGCCGTTGTCTGGGGCGCCCTCGGCGTGGCTGCCCGTCTCGAGCCGGGACTGCAGCTTGTTGCCGAATGTGCGTTGTGACTCTTCCTCGCGTCCGAAGTACCCGCGGCCGATGTTGTTGCCGTGCAACCAGATTTCCCCGACGGTACCGTCCGGCACCTCGGCTCCGTCCGGGCTGGTGATCACCGCCCGGAGGTCCTGGATCGGCTTGCCGCAGGTGACGTAGGGAACCGCGCCTTCGGTATCCGGCGCGACCACCACCGCGCGCCCCGCCGCGAGCTGAACACGATCGAGGTATACGGCGCTGGCTCCCGCATCCTGCTCGATGGTGGCCACCCCCAGCGTCGCCTCTGCCATCCCATAGGAGGGTTTGACGGCCGTCGCCGGCAGGCCGTAGGGAGCGAACGCGTTGGTGAACTTCTCGATGGCCGACATCGTCACGGGTTCGGAGCCGTTGAGCAGGCACACGACGTTTGTCAGGTCGATCGCCTCTCCGTCGGGGGGGAGGCCTCGCTCGGCCGTTAGCTCGAAGGCGAAGTTCGGCGCGGCGGCAAACGTCCGCCCGGCGGTGGATTCCGTGCTCAGCCATTTGATCCACCGGAACGGCCGACGCAGGTAGGCCATCGGATCCAGCAGGGTGAGGTATCCGCCACCGCACAACGCCGGGAACATGAGCATGATCAATCCCATGTCGTGGTACAGCGGCAACCAGCTCACGCTGCGAATTCCCCGGTCCAGTCGGCCACGCAGGATCATCTGCAGCGCGTTGGTGCAGACGGCACGATGGGTGATCTCCACCCCGGCGGGTGTGCGCGTTGAACCCGACGTGTACTGCAGGTACGCAATGTCCTCGGTCTCGATCTCCACATCGCTGAACATCTCGGCCAGCGTCTCGGGAATTGCGTCGACAGCAATCATGCGCGGCCGCCCGGCCGCTGGCAGTGTCCGCACGAACTCGCGGACCGACTCGGCGGCCGCGGTGGTAGTGAGCAGTGCGACGGGCCGGGCATCGGCCAGTACCGCCGACAGCCTTTCGGCGTGGCCGGACAGCGTTGGGGCAAACAACGGGATGGCGATTCTTCCCGCATGTACGGCGCCGAAGAAGGCCGCGATGTACTCGACCCCCTGGGGCGCGACGATAGCCACCCGATCGCCCGGTTGCGTGACCTGCTGGAGGCGGGCGCCGATCGCGCGGACCAGCGTCCACAGTCCCTTCCAGGTGAGGTCGACGACACGGCCGTCCTGGTCTTTTGCGTAGTCGATGAAGCGGTATGACAGACGGTCACCGAACGCGGCGGTGTTCTGGGCGAAAAACGAAGTCAGCGTCACGCCGTCCGGTAACGCGATGGTGCCGTCGGCCAGCACATAGTCATTTATGTCGGCCACTGCCGCCTCAGCGGCGCTAGTTGACGGGGGTACCTGACCCATGCGCAAAAGAATAAAAGCCGCTCTTATTTTTCCGCGCATCAGGTTGGTGTGACGGTCGTCACAGTTTCGCCACGAAGTGGTCGACATCACATTAAGGCGCGCTTCGGCCGGATTGGCACGCGGTTCAGAGTACCCACGTCCGGGCACAATCGTGGGCATGCAACTCGCGCATTTCGGCCATTCGTGCTTACTCGCTGAGTTCGGCCAAACCAGCCTGCTCTTCGACCCCGGGACGTTCGCGCACGGGTTCGAGGGCATTACCGGCCTGTCCGCGATCGTGATCACCCACCAGCACCCGGACCACGTGGACGCGGCGCGCCTGCCGGCACTGATCCATGCAAACCCGGACGCCGCGCTGTACGCCGACCCGCAAACGGCCGCGCAGCTGGGCCCGCCGTGCCAGGCGGTGCACGTCGGTGACGAGCTGACGGTCGGGAAGCTCACCATCCGCGCCCTGGGGGGCCGGCACGCGGTTATCCATCCGGAAATACCGGTGATCGACAACATTTCGTATCTGGTGGACGACGGCGACCACCGGGCCAGGCTGATGCATCCGGGCGACGCTCTGTTCGTCCCCGACGAGCCGGTGGACGTCCTGGCCACGCCGGCGGCGGCTCCGTGGATGAAAATCTCGGAGGCCGTTGACTACTTGCGAGCGGTGGCCCCGGCGCGCGCGGTGCCCATTCATCAGGGGATCGTGGCGCCCGAGGCCAGGGGCATCTACTACGGGCGGCTGACCGAGATGACCAGCACCGACTTCCAGGTACTCCCCGAAGAAAGCGCGGTCACGTTCTAGCGCACCCTTTCCGGCGGCGAGCAGACGCAAAAGCACCTCATTTCGGCACGAAATGGGTGCTTTTGCGTCTGCTCGGCCACACCTAGGTGATGTCGTCGGCGGCCCCGCGGCCGGCGGCCCGGCCGGAGAAGATGCAGCCACCCAGGAACGTGCCCTCCAAGGCGCGGTAACCGTGTACACCGCCACCGCCGAATCCCGCCACCTCGCCGGCCGCATACAGTCCGTTAAGCGGGATGCCGTCTGCCTTCAGCACGCGTCCCGCGAGGTCAGTCTCTATGCCGCCCAACGTCTTTCGGGTCAGGATATGCAGCTTGACCGCAATCATCGGACCGGCCTTCGGATCGGCCAGGCGGTGCGGCGCCACCACCCGGCCCAGCCGGTCGCCCAGGTAGCCCCGGGCAGCGCGGATCGCGGTGATCTGACCATCTTTGGTGAACTTGTTGGCCACTTCGCGATCGCGCGCGGTCACCTCGGCCTCCACCGTCGCGAAGTCGAGGGGCAGCACGTCGGGAACCTTGTTCATGGCAGTGACCAACTCGCGCAACGAATCTGCGCTGACGAAGTCGACACCGCGGTCGACGAAGGCCTGTACCGGTCCCGGCGGTCCCGAACTCGCCCGGTTGCGCAGTAATTGGCGAATGCTCTGTCCGGTCAGGTCGGGGTTCTGCTCCTGACCGGAGAGTGCGAATTCCTTCTCGATGATCTTGGCGTTCAACACAAACCAGGTGTAGTCGGACCCGGACTTGGTGATGTACTCCAGGGTGCCCAGCGTGTCGAAGCCCGGGAACAGCGGTACTGGCAAGCGCTTGCCGGTGGCATCCAGCCACAGCGACGACGGGCCGGGAATGATCCGGATTCCGTGTAGCGGCCAGATCGGATCGTAGTTGGTGATCCCTTCCGTGTAGTGCCACATGCGGTCCGGGTTGATTACCCGCGCACCCACGCGTTGGGAAATCTCGATCATCCTGCCGTCGACATGGGCCGGCACCCCGCTCAGCAATTGCCCCGGCACAGGGCCCATCCGCGTGGGCCAGTTCTTGCGCACCAGGTCGTGATTGCCACCGATGCCGCCACTGGTCACGATCACCGCAGATGCACGAAACTCGAATTGCCCCACCGTATTTCGTGACGACACCACACCGCGCGGTGCCGCCGACGGCTCCAGCACAGTACCTCGCACGCCGATTACCACATCACCTTCGACGATCAGCTCGTCCACCCGGTGCCGGTGCGCGAAGCGCACCGACGAGCGGTCCCGTAGCTGGCGCGCGAAGATGTCGACCAGGGCGGGTCCGGTGCCCCAGGTGATGTGAAAGCGGGGCACCGAATTGCCATGGCCTTGGGCGGTGTAGCCGCCGCGTTCGGCCCAACCCACCAACGGAAATAGCTTCAGCCCGCGGGCACGCAGCCAGCTGCGCTTTTCGCCGGCGGCAAAATCGACGTAAGCATGTGCCCATTGGCGCGGCCAGTAATCCTCGGGCCGATCGAACGCGGCCGTCCCCAGCCAATCCTGCAGGGCGAGTTCGTGGCTGTCGTGGATGCCCATACGGCGCTGTTCGGGACTGTCGACAAAAAAGAGCCCACCGAACGACCAGAATGCCTGGCCACCGAGATTGGCGCTGTTCTCTTGTTCGACGAGCAGCACCCGCTTGCCGCGGTCCACCAGCTCGCAGGCGGCGACCAGGCCGGCCAACCCCGCTCCGACGATGATCGCGTCAGCCTCGAAATCCGCGGCCGAAGAATCGCTCATGCCATAACAGCGTAGGGGGCCCCGGACGGCGGGTGGTCAGGCAGCGTCGAGAACGGCCCTGTCCGGCCGCCACCGATACACCGTCGGCGTGCAACCGTGCATGGAAGCCAGGTCAACGGCGTCCAGCACCGCCTGCAACGGTCCCGGCTTGCGCAACTGCCGTCCGGCGACAGCGATGCGCACGATGCCGTCGCGACGGGCGATCCGGTCGGCCGACAGCACCACCATGCGGCACCACCACGGCTCCGTCAGGAAACCTTCGCCGATACCGAGCACCCTGGTCCGGACGGTGGAATGCCGGACCAGGTCGGTGATGCCATGCAGATCGGCCAGCAACCGAAACCCGTTGTTGGGCAGTGCCTTAACAGCACCGGGCGAAACGGTCCAGCCCGGCGCCGCGAACAGCCGGGTACGCAGCCCGAGGTGCTCGAGCACTCGATCAGCCGCCTTCAGGCGCAGGTTGGCCTCGTGGGCGCGCAGTATCGCGAATTCGCCGCGCCGCTTCTTGGTGGCGGCGTCGTCAAAACCGTGCAGCACGATCGCGTCACCCCGGGCCCGCCGGTCGGTCAGCCACTCGACGGTGCGCGGATCGCGGTCGAGCCGGTAGTCACCGGACAGACGCGGCGCCACCAGGAGCGACACCGGCACTGAGCGCGCGTCCATCTGCGCGCAGAAGTCGTCGACGCCGGCAAGGGTGCGCTCCCCTATCCCCGAGACCGAGACGATCAATTTTCCAGACACACCCGCAGTTTGCCGAGCTCAAGTGTCGGGACGGTGAAGGACACGCAGACGCCAGGCATCTATCAAACCCGGTAGAGGCCGCTTCGACGAAAGCGGATTCCGGGCTCGCTGGCAGGGTGCAGGGTCGTTCGCTGCAATCCGCCTCGATATGCTTAGGTCCACTATGGAGAAGGCCCGCTCCGGGGCAGCCGACGCGCCGCCCACCGCCCCCGCCGGGCCGCCCGGCGCCGACGAACACGACTATCCCGACAAGCTGGACGCGGCGCTCTTTCGAGTGGCCGGCGTATGCATCCTGGCCACGGTGATGGCGATCCTCGACGTCACGGTCGTCAGCGTCGCGCAACGCACGTTCATCGCCGAATTCGGCTCTTCCCAGGCCGTCGTGGGATGGACCATGACCGGCTACACCCTCGCCCTGGCCACGGTGATCCCGTTAACGGGATGGGCGGCTGACAGATTCGGCACCAAACGGCTGTTCATGGGTTCCGTGTTCGCCTTCATGCTCGGCTCGCTGATGTGCGCACTGGCGTCAAATATCCTGCAGCTCATCACGTTTCGCATCGTGCAGGGCATCGGCGGCGGCATGCTGATGCCGTTGGGGTTCATCATCCTGACCCGCGAGGCCGGCCCCAAACGGCTCGGCCGGCTGATGTCGATCCTGAGCATTCCCATGTTGCTCGCGCCTATTTGTGGACCTATCGTGGGCGGCTGGCTCATCGACACCTCCAGCTGGAGGTGGATCTTCCTGATCAACCTGCCGATCGGGCTCCTCACCCTCGCCCTCGCGGCCGCCGTGTTCGCGCGGGATCATCCGGCGCGATCGGAAACCTTCGACGTCATCGGCTGTCTGCTGCTCTCGCCCGGCCTGGCGACGTTCCTGTTCGCCGTGTCCTCCATCCCGGGCCGCGGGACCGTGGCCGATCGCCACGTGTTGATCCCGGCGACCATCGGCCTGGTGTTGATCGCCGCGTTCGCCGTGCACGCGTGGCATCGCGCCGATCACCCCTTGATCGACCTGCGACTGTTCGGCAACCCGGTGATCACCCAGGCCAACGTGACGATGCTGGTGTTCGCCACCGCCTTTTTCGGCGCCGGCCTGCTGCTCCCGAGCTACTTCCAGCAAGTGCTGCACCACACGCCGATGCAGGCCGGCGTGCACATGATCCCGCAGGGACTCGGTGCGATGCTGACCATGCGGCTCACCGGACCGTTGGTGGATAGGCGCGGGCCGGGGAAGATCGTGCTGGTCGGCATCGCGCTGATCACCGCCGGCCTGGGTACTTTCGCCGTCGGTGTCGCAAGGCAAGCCGATTATGGACCCACACTGCTCGTCGGGCTTGCGATCACGGGCCTGGGCATGGGTTGCACGATGATGCCATTGTCCGTGGCATCCGTACAGGCGCTGGCCCCGCACCAAATCGCCCGCGGCACAACTCTGATGAGCGTCAGTCATCAGGTGGGCGGCTCGATGGGGACCGCGATGATGTCGATGATCCTGACCAACCAGTTCAATCGGAGCGAAAGCATCACCGCGGCAAACAAAATCGCGCTGCTGCAACAACAGGCCGCCGCGACCGGGATCCCGGTCGACCCGTCGGCGATACCTCGGCTGTCACTCACCCCGGCGTTCTCCGGCAGCTTGCTGCACGATCTTTCACGCGCCTACACAACGGTGTTCGTGATCGCGGTGGTGCTGGTACTGTTCACCTTCATTCCCGCGTCGTTTCTGCCGAAGAAACCGGCCAGCGAAACAGCCGGCGGTGCGGCGCATTTACCCCTCGAATAGAAGTTTCGCTATGCGCATGACGGTCTCTTTCGGATCAGCCTGTCTAACTTGATCATTGACCGCATCATTGAGCCACAGTGTCGAAAATCCGTGTACCAGAGACCATGCCGCCAGCTGCGCACCGGCGGGGTCGGCGCGTGCGTTGGGATCCCGCAGCGTGGCCACCCCTCGAGCGAGCTCCGCGCTGGAGGCGGCTTCGGCGGCGGCCAGTTCGGCGTCCGACGGGTCGAGCAGCGACCGGTTGAACATCACCTGATAATGGCCGGGGTGCTCGATGGCGAAGCGCACATAGGCCAGCGCCGCGTCGGCGAATTGCGGACGAGACGCGACGAGCGCGGCGGCCAGCAGCTGAAATCCCTCGGTGGCCAGAGCGGTGAACAGGCCGCGCCGATCGATGAAATGGTGCGCCGGAGCCGCATGCGACACGCCCGCGCCGCGGGCTAACTCGCGCAGGGACACCTGGTCCGCGCCACGCTCGGCCACCAATCGCGCGGCTTCGGTCAGGATGACGGCCCGCAGGTCGCCGTGATGGTAGCTCGGACGGCTCACCGCGCAAGCATATCGCGGCAAACTTGACAGTGACTAAATCCGCGCCTACGGTGAGGCTGATCTTGTCACTGTCTAGATTAGGGGTTCACGTGGCGCCGTTGATTACTCTGCTGGCTGGCACCGTCGCCGCCCGGATCGCTGGCTGGCTGGGCGCCGGCTACGCCGACACCTGGGCCGCGGCCGTCGCCATCGGTCTGGCATCGATGTTCGCCCTGACCGGGGTCGCGCACTTCGCGCCACCCATGCGCCGCGACCTCATTGCGATCGTGCCGCCCCAGTTGCGCGCACCCGGTCTGCTGGTCACCGTCACCGGCGTGGCGGAACTGCTGGGCGCGATCGGCCTGTTGCTGCCCACCACCCGGGTGGCAGCAGCGGCGTGCCTGCTGGCGCTGATGCTGGCCATGTTTCCGGCCAACGTCTACGCCAGCCGGATGCCCAATCCGCCCACGTCGATGTCGACGCGGTTATCCGTGCGCACCGCCATCGAGGCTGTCTTCCTGCTCGCTGGCGCCCTGGTCGCACTTGGCGGCGGCTAGCAGCCACGCATAGTAGAACGCGACTTCCGCCCACGCCTTGTACCGGCCGCTGACGCCACCGTGCCCGGCCTCCATCTCGGTCTTCAATAGCACCGGATTATCGTCAGTCTTGGTGTGCCGCAAGGCCGCAACCCATTTGGCCGGCTCTACGTAGTAGACCCTGGTGTCGTTCAGCGAAGTCATCGCCAGGATTGGCGGATAATGCTTGGCCGCCACGTTCTCGTAGGGAGAATATGACTTCATGTATGCGTAGACATCGCTGTCTTGCAACGGGTTTCCCCATTCCTCCCACTCCGTGACGGTGAGCGGCAACGACGGATCCAGGATGGTGGTCAGCGCATCGACGAACGGGACCACCGCAAGTATTCCGGCAAAGAGATCCGGTGCCATGTTGGCTACCGCGCCGACCAGCAGTCCGCCGGCGCTGCCGCCGTAGGCCACCATTTCCTGTGGTCGAGTCACGCCGGAGTCCACTAAATACCTTGCCACCGAGATGAAGTCGGTAAAGGTGTTTTTCTTCTCCAGCAACTTGCCGTGCTCATACCACAGCCGGCCCATCTCACCGCCGCCACGGACATGGGCAACGACGTACACCATGCCGCGGTCGAGTAGGGACAACCGTGGAATGGAAAAGCTAGGATCCGAGCAGGCCTCATAAGCGCCATATCCGTAAAGCAGTGCCGGCGCCGGGAATTCGACATCGGCGCGGTGCACGATCGATACCGGGATCTGGGTGCCGTCGTCGGCAACCGCCCAGTCGCGCCGTTCGACGTAGTCGGTGGATCGGAAGTCGCCCAGCACGGGGTGTTCCCGCAGCAAGGTACGTTCGCCGGTGGGCAGGTCCAAATCGTAGATCCGCGGCGGGGTAACGAACGACGTTGCCCTGATCCGCAATTTGGGCGAATCCCAATTCAGGTTGGGTCCGAGGCCGGCCGACATCAGCTCTGAGTCGAACGAGATTTCCTCAGGGACGCCGTACCCACCGTCGAGAGCGATGGGCCACAGCTGGATTCGGGGCAGCGCCGCACGCCGGTAGCTGACCACCAGATGGTTGGCGAAGGTTGTCATGCCGTCAAGCCGGACGTCGTCACGGTGTGCGATCAGGGTGCGCTGCCGTGTTGGATCGTCGACCGGGGCATCCACCAGGGTGAAGTTCACCGCGCCGTCGTTGTGCAGGATGACGAAGCGGTTTTCTCCGCCCACGACGGCGTGTGCCACCGAGTACTCGACACCCTCACGCCGCGGCAGCACCACGTTGAATTGGGCATTCGGGTCGTTCGAGTCGGCGTAGCGGTATTCGGACGTGAGGCTCGAGCCCGCGGCAATGAAGATGTATGCCTCGCTGCGGGAGGACCATACATTGATGAAGAACCGCTCGTCGGCTTCGCGATACACCTGCTCGGCTTCCTCGCCCGAACCCAAACGATGGCGCCACACCGTATCGGGACGGTGGGCCGCATCGAGGGTCACGTAATACACCGTGCGGTTGTCCGCGGCCCAAGTGGCTCCCGCGCCGATGCCATCGATCTGGTCCGGGTATAACTCTCCGGTGCGTAAGTCCTTGAACCGCAGGTTGTATCGCTCGTCACCGGAGACGTCGAAAGAGTACGCGAGCAGATTGCCGTCCGGGCTGACGCTGGCCGCGCCCAGGGCGAAGAAGTTGTGGCCCTCCGCCTCCGCGTTCGAGTCGAGCCAAACCTGCTCGCCGGGCACATCGGCGTCCTCGCTCAACTCTGGTGGGTTCCAGTCGTCGGGATCGGCTACCGGGCAACGACAGTGGGCAGCGTATTGTTTGCCCTCGAAGGTACGGCCGTAGTACCACCAGTTGCCTTCGCGAATCGGAACCGACATGTCGGTTTCCTTGGTGCGGGCCTTGATTTCATCAAAGATCTTCTGCCGCAATTGTTCTTGGTCAGCCGTGTGCTGATCGACATACTCGTTTTCGGCCTCGAGGTACGCAATGACATCGGGATTTTGCTTGTCACGCAACCACTCGTAAGGATCGTTGAACACGTCACCGTGGTGTTCCCGACGCGTGTCGACGCGCTTGGCTACCGGGGGCGTGCCCGTCATGTGCTGGCTCCGATCCAGTCGTCAAAGCGTAGACCGGAAATCCGTTCGTAGGCATCGATGTAACGGCCCCGGGTGGCGTCGATGATGTCGTCGGGCAGCGGCGGCGGGGGCTTCGTCCCGCCGCGATCCCACCCGGACGCTGGGCTGGTCAGCCAGTTGCGGACGAACTGTTTGTCAAAGCTCGTCTGGACCACGCCGGGTTTGTACTCGTCGGCTGGCCAGTATCGCGAGGAATCCGGGGTGAAGATCTCGTCGGCCAGCACGAGGTTGCCGTGGGGATCGGCGCCGAATTCGAACTTGGTGTCGGCGATGATGATTCCTTTCCTCAGCGCGTGATCGGCGGCCTGCACATAGATCTGAATCGTGCGGTCGCGCAGTTGATTTGCACGCACGGCGCCGACCATCTCGATGACCCGGGCAAACGGAATGTTCTCGTCATGGTCTCCCAGCGCGGCCTTGGTTGCGGGGGTGAACAGCGGCTCGGCGAACTTGCTGGCCTCGACCAAACCGGGAGGTAGCGGGATCCCGCAGAGCTGCCCGGTCGCCTGATAATCCAGCAATCCCGAGCCGGTCAGATAGCCCCGGGCCACACACTCCACCGGCATCATCTCTAGCTCGCGCACCACCAACGCACGGCCCAGCACTTCATCGGGTATCCGCGGGTCGTCCGGTGGTCCGGCCAGATGGTTGGGCGCCTCGACCAAGCCGAAGAAGAACACGCTCATCGCGGTCAAGATGCGTCCCTTGTCGGGGATGATGCTGTCCAGCACGTAGTCGTAGGCCGAGATTCGATCGCTGGCCACCAGCAGCAGGTGCTCGTCGTCGACGCGGTAGATCTCGCGGACTTTGCCGCTGGCCAAATGCTGGTAGTCGGACAAGGCGGGGCGCATCGGGTCAGCCTATCCGGCACGTTGACGGCGGCCCTGTGCTGGGATCGGCACTATGAGATCGCGGTTTTTGCCCTATTCCACCAGGCCCCTCCGACTGTTGACCCAACTGTTCAGCGATATCAGCGTCTCGCTGTGGACGACGGTATGGGTGTTCGTCGGCCTGGCCGTGCACAGCGCCATCGCGACGATCGGCGAGGCCGGCCGCCAACTCGAGAGCGGTTCGCAGGGAATCGCGGGCAATCTGGCGTCAGCGGGCCATAGCGCGCAGCGCATCCCGGTGGTCGGCGACGCGGTGAGCAAGCCCATCACCGCAGCGGCCGAGGCCGCCCTCGATATCGCTGGAGCGGGCCACAGCCTGGATAGCACGGCGAGTTGGCTCGCGGTGTTGCTTGCTCTGGCGGTCGCCTCGCCGCCGATTCTCGCGGTGACGATGCCATGGTTGTTTCTGCGGGTCCGGTTCTTCCGCCGCAAATGGGTTGTCACCGCGCTGGCGGCGACGCCAGCCGGGGAGCAGCTGTTGGCGCTGCGGGCCTTGGCAAACCGTGCGCCGGCTAAGTTGGCGAAGGTCAGCGCGGATCCGGTTGCCGCGTGGCGCCGCGAGGACCCGATAACCATGCGCTCGTTGGCCGCATTGGAGCTGCGCTCGGCCGGGATCAGGGTCCGCTGACGTTGGGCGCCGGGCGCCGGGCGCCGGGCGCTTGGGCGCCGAGATTGCCGTGAGGGCTGTTAATTAGCCCCCACCACGACCATGGCGGCAATCTCGATGCGAATTCACCCCTCGAGCGAGCCCACCCCGGCCGGGTGCGCCGCGGCGGGCAAGAATACGGCGGTTGGTAGGGCCCGGATACGGCGCTCCGGCAGTGTCATGACGGCGTGAATTCCACAACCAGGTGCCGAATGCCGGTATGCCGGTTGCTGCGTGTCCATTCGACGGGCTCGACCACTCGCACCGCGCCGAAGCGCGACAGCATCTCCTCGAACAACACCCGCAGCTCCAAGCGGGCCAGATTGGCGCCCAGGCAGTAGTGGATACCCTGCCCGAAACCTAAGTGCGGATTGGGCTTTCGGGTGATGTCGAACTCGTCGGCGCGATCGAACACATCGGCGTCGCGGTTGGCCGAGCCCTCCCAGATCTGCACCTTCTGCCCCGCCTCGATCGGTTGTCCACCGAGTGTGACGTCGCGAGTCGCGGTGCGCCGCTTGGACGGCGACGGCGACGTCCATCGGATCATCTCCTCGACCGCCGTCGGCAACAACTCGAAATCGCCACGCAGCCTTAGCCATTGCGTCGGATGGTCGGCCAGCGCCAGCAGACCGCCCGCGACCGCGTTACGCGTCGTCTCCGCCCCAGCGCTGAACAGCAGGCTGAAGAACAGGTATAGCTCAATATCGGACATGGCGGACGCATCCGGGTCGTCGAGCGTCGCATTCACCACGACCGACAACATGTCGTCGGTTGGTTGCACCCGCTTCGAGGCGATCAACTGCTGCCCGTACTCGTACATCCGCGACCCGGCCTCCGCAACCGAAATCTGCGACAATGCTGCCCTTCGCGCCCCTCCGAAATCGAACTGCGGCTCGATCGCCTCGAACAGCCAATGCCGTTCGGACTCCGGCACTCCCAGCAGGATGCAGATCATCTGCATCGGCAGTTCGGCGGCGACGTCGACCAGGAAGTCGAATGGCTCGCCGGGCACAACGGCATCCAGCAGCCGGCGCGCACGGGCACGCAGATCGTCCTCGACGCGGCGGATCATCCGCGGCGTCAGCCCGGAGCTCACCAACCGCCGGATCTGCGAATGCCGCGGGTCGTCCATCATGTTGAGCACCTGACCCGCGATGGCCAGGTCCTGCAACAGCGTGCCGCCGTACGCCCGCTCACCGCCGCTCACCGACGAGTAGGTCAGTGGATCACGCAGCACTTCAAGGGTTTCCGCGTACGTCGCTACGGACCAGAAGCCCTCGCCGTCGGGGGTATTCTCGGTCGGCTCATGCCAGTACACGGGCGCCTCGCGCCGATGGACCGCGAACAGCTGGTGCGGAAACCCATTGGCGAAGTTGTCCAGGTCGGTGAAGTCGATCCCGGAGACCGCGCCGGCGAGGGTCACAGGATCGCCCCGGGCGTGTACTTGGCGGCCTCCGGGTGCCGCGCCACCAACGCGTCCACTTCAGCGACCACCGCGTCGACCTGGTCGCCCGCCGCGCCGATGAAGGCCTTCTTGTCGGCCAGTGCGGCGTCCAGCGCCCCCCGGTCCAGTGGCAGCCGCTCGTCGGCGGCCAACCGGTCCAACAGGTCGGGCTCCGCGCCCCGTTCGCGCATGGCCAATGCCGTGGCCACCGCATGTTCGCGGATCACGTGGTGCGCCGACTCGCGACCCATGCCGGCCCGCACCGCCGCGATCAACACCTTCGTGGTGGCCAGGAACGGCAGGTAGCGATCCAACTCTCGCTGGATGACCGCCGGGTAGGCGCCGAACTCGTCGAGCACCGTCAGAAACGTCTCGATCTGTCCGTCGATGGCAAAGAAGCTGTCCGGCAACGCAACTCGACGCACCACCGAGCAGAACACGTCGCCCTCGTTCCACTGTGCGCCGGCCAGTTCGGCGGCCATGGACCCGTACCCGCGCAACACCACCTGCAGCCCGTTGACTCGTTCGCAGCTTCGAGTGTTCATCTTGTGTGGCATCGCCGACGAGCCGACCTGTCCCTCCGCGAAGCCCTCGGTGACCAGCTCGTGCCCGGCCATCAGCCGGATGGTGTGCGCCAGCGACGACGGCCCCGCCCCGAGCTGCACCAGCGCTGACACCACGTCGTGGTCCAGCGAACGCGGATACACCTGCCCGACGCTGATCAAAACGGTTGAGAAGCCCAAGAATTCGGTGACTCGCCGTTCCAATTGGGCGAGTTTGGTGCCGTCGCCGTCGAGCAGGTCGAGCATGTCCTGCGCGGTGCCCATCGGGCCCTTGATACCCCGCAGGGGGTAGCGGTCGATCAGCTCGCGCAGCCTGGTCAGCGCGGTCAGCGTCTCCTGAGCCGCGGAGGCGAACCGTTTGCCCAATGTGGTGGCCTGGGCGGCGACGTTGTGGCTGCGGCCGGCCATGACGAGGTCACGGTAGGCCACCGCCCGCTCGGCGAGCCGCGCGACCACCGCAATCCCGTGGGAGAAAACCAATTCCATCGACCGGCGGATCTGCAACTGCTCAACGTTCTCGGTCAGGTCGCGGCTGGTCATGCCCTTGTGCACGTGCTCGTGGCCGGCCAGCGCGTTGAATTCCTCGATGCGGGCCTTGACGTCGTGGCGCAGCACCCGTTCGCGGGCGGCGATCGAGGGCAGGTCGACGTCGTCGAGCACCCGTTCATAGTCGGGGATCGCTTCGGGCGGAACATCCACACCCAGCTCGGCCTGCGCGCGCAACACCGCGATCCACAGCCGCCGCTCGGCGACCACCTTGGCCTCCGGCGACCAGATGGCGACCATTTCGGCGCTGGCGTAGCGGTTGGCCAGCACGTTCGGAATGCTCACGAACACACAGCTTACGGCTGCGGCCCAGCACTGCCCGCCGATTTGATACTGCACTGGTGGCGAACTTTTCCGAGTGACCTGCACCCTCAGCGCAGAGTGAACGCCG
Organism: Mycobacterium sp.; assembly: GCF_019247635.1. Lineage (GTDB taxonomy): Bacteria > Actinomycetota > Actinomycetes > Mycobacteriales > Mycobacteriaceae > Mycobacterium. Next base: position 15,874 of record NZ_JAFBAR010000025.1, on the reverse strand, counting down.
CGAGAATCGCGCCCCAACCGCTATACCCTTGTGCCGATGTACTTCGTCGGCGTGGACCTCGCCTGGGGCCTGCGCAATCCGACGGGTGTTGCGGTCGTCGACCGGGACGGCCGCCTGATCCACGTCCAGGTCGCCCGTGACGACGCCGACGTACTCGCGGCGCTAACCCCGTACACAGAGGGCGATTGCCTGGTCGGGTTCGACGCGCCGCTGGTGGTAACCAACCCCACCGGCCAGCGTCCGGCCGAGACCGCGCTCAACCGTGACTTCCGCAGGTTCGAAGCGGGTACACACCCGGCCAACACCGGCAAACCCGAGTTCGCCGACGATCCCCGCGCGGGCAGGTTGGCCGGCGCGCTAGGGCTGAACCTGGACCCCTTCGGCGCGGCCACGCGACGGGCCATCGAGGTCTATCCCCATGCGGCGACGGTGGTGCTGCTTCGGCTGTCGCGCACGCTGAAATACAAGGCTAAGCCGGGTCGTGATCTCGCCCAGCTCAAGTCGGAACTGCTGGTGTTGATGTACGGCCTCGAACGGCTCAGGGACGCCGCGGTGCCCCTGCGCGTGGCCGGTCCGGCCTGGCTCGAGTTGCGCCGCGAAGTGGTGGCCGCGCAACGCAAAAGCGAGCTGCGCCGCGCCGAGGATCCGATCGACGCCGTCATGTGCGCCTATGTGTGCCTGTACGCCGAGCGTCGCCCGGCCGACATCACCATCTACGGGGACTCGGCCACCGGATACATCGTCACGCCGTCGTTGCCGACGGGCTTGGTGACAACGCCGCGCAGTACCCGCTGACGGGTCAGGTCCTGCTCGAACGGCGCGAGCACGTCGATCAGGTCAATCACTGTCGTTAGCGCGGCCGCCCGCGGGTCCCGCCCCTCGACCAGTGCGGAAACCACCGCGCCGTCGACAGCGCAGATCAGCGTGCACACCAGTTCGATCTGCACGGAGCGGCCCGATCGCTCGATGGCCTCGGCCACCGCTTCCGCGCGCTGCCGCAGGCTGCGGCGCATGCCGTCGGCCAACGCCGGCAAGCGGGTGCAGGCGATGTGGCGCTCGTAGCGCGAAATCAGCTGCTCGGCGAGACCCGGACCCGCTATGTCTCCCACCAGCAGGTCGACCAGCACTTCGGCGGTGGTCTCCGGTCCCCGCCGCCGACGGGACAGGGCGTTGACGCGGGACCGCAGGTGCGCCACCTCGATCATCCCGATGTGTTCGACCGCGCGGACGATCAAATCGTCGAGGGACGAGAAGTAATAGGTGGTGGATGCCAACGGCAACCCGGCCCGCCGGGCGACCGCCCGGTGTCGCACCGCTTCGAACCCGCCCTCGCCAAGCAGCTCGGCGGCCGCGCTCACTAGTGCGTACCGTCGTCGTTCCCCTTTTGGAGTAACTGCTGCCGTCACGCCTAGCATGGTGCCAGTCAAAGTGGTACTGCATTGCCATTTTCGCCAAACGTCCATGGCATGATGTCCGGCATGCCCGACTTGAGCCGACGCGCGGTGCTCGGCCTCGGCCTCAGCGCGGCTGCCGGAGCAGCCGGGGCTTATGCCCTTGACATCGTGTTTCATCCTCGAACATCGCAGGCGATGCCGGCACCGCCGAGTGGTACCAACGTCCCGTTGGCGCCGACACGGCCAGTCGATCCTGCCCCGCCCGCCGAGGCCGCTCCCACGATGGTTACGGGCTCGTTCGTGTCGGCCGCACGCGGCGGGATATCGACCAACTGGGCGATCGCACGCCCGCCGGGTCAGACCAAGCAGCTGCGGCCGGTGATCGCGCTGCACGGTAAGGGCAGCGACGCGGCGACCGTGATGGCCGGCGGTGTCGAGCAGGGGCTGGCCCAGGCCGTCGACGCCGGCTTGCCGCCATTTGCGGTGGTCGCCGTCGACGGCGGCGGGAGCTACTGGCACAAGCGGGCTTCGGGCGAAGACTCCGGGGCCATGGTGCTCAACGAACTGATCCCGATGCTGGACACCCAGCATCTGGACACCTCCCGGGTGGCGTTCCTGGGTTGGTCGATGGGCGGCTACGGCGCCTTGCTGCTCGGCGGTCGGTTGGGAGCTGGGCGGACGGCGGCGATCTGCGCGGTGAGCCCGGCGCTTTGGATGTCCGCCGGGGAGGCCGCGCCCGGCGCCTTCGATGGGGCCGACGACTTTGCGGCGAACTCCGTGTTCGGGATGCCAGCGCTGGGGTCCATTCCGATCCGGGTGGATTGTGGCAACGACGATCCGTTCTATGCCGCGACGAAACAGTTCGTGACTCAACTGCCCAACCCGCCCGCGGGCGGCTTTTCACCGGGGGGACACAACGCGGCGTTTTGGGACTCGCAACTGCCGGCGGAGCTGACCTGGATTGCGCCGCTGCTGGCGGGCTAGTCCTTCGGGGCTGTGACGCGTTGGTGTTACCGCCCGTTCGCGAGCGTCACGCCACTGCGAAAAACGCAGCGGAGGATCGCCATGGCGCTACGCTCGCGGACGTGACCGCGCCGTCGGATTGGACCTTCCCGTACGCCTGGCCACGCAAGCCCGTCCTGGCGGCCAATGCCGTGTGCACGTCGCAACCGCTGGCCGCCCAGGCCGGCCTGCGCATGCTCGCCGAGGGCGGCAGCGCCGTCGACGCGGCCATCGCCACCGCGATCACCCTCACATTGGTAGAGCCGGTGTCCAACGGCATCGGCGCCGACGCCTACGCCATTGTCTGGGACGGCCGGCGACTGCACGGCCTGAACGCCTCCGGCCGCTCACCCGCGGCCTGGACGCCGGAATTCTTCGGCGACAACGGTGTTCCCGCACTCGGCTGGAATTCGGTGACCGTGCCCGGTGCGGTTTCGGCCTGGGTCGAGCTGCACACAAAGTTTGGCAAGCTCAGGTTCGAAAGGCTCTTTGAATCAGCTATTAGCTACGGCCGCAACGGGTTTCTGGTGTCACCGACGGTCGCCGCGCAGTGGGCGGCACAGGTGCCGCTGTTCCAGCAGCAGCCCGGGTTCGCCGAGGCGTTCATGCCTGCCGGTCGCGCGCCGAAACCCGGTGAGCTGTTTAGGTTTCCCGATCACGCGGATACGCTCGAGAAAATCGCTGAGACTAAGGGCGAGGCGTTCTACCAGGGTGAACTGGCGGTGAGACTCGAGGCCCATGCGGCGACCCACGGCGGCGCGATGCGCGCCGCCGACCTAGCCGCCCATCGAGCCGACTGGGTGGGCACCATCAGCGCCGACTACCGCGGGTACACCGTTCACGAGATACCGCCCAACGGGCAGGGTATCGTCGCGATGATAGCGCTAGGCATCCTCGAACACTTCGACATGGCCACGCTGCCAGTCGATTCCGCCGACAGTGTGCACCTGCAGATCGAGGCGGTGAAGCTGGCTTTCGCTGACGCGCAAGCCTATGTCGCCGACATCGACCACATGGCGGTGCGCCCCGAACGCCTCCTGGACAAGGAGTACCTGGCGCAGCGCGCGGCGCTGATCGACCGGAATCGGGCGAGGCCGGCATCCGCCGGCACCCCGAAGGGCGGCACCGTGTACCTCACCGCCGCTGATGCCTCCGGAATGATGGTGTCGATGATCCAATCGAACTACCTGGGTTTCGGCTCCGGGGTGGTGGTGCCGGGCACCGGAATTTCGTTGCAGAACCGCGGCGCGGGTTTCACTGCGGCTCAGGCACATCCAAACCGGGTTGGCCCGAACAAGCGTCCTTACCACACGATCATCCCGGGCTTTGTCACCAGGGACGGTGCTCCCGTGATGAGCTTCGGGGTGATGGGCGGCGCGATGCAGCCCCAAGGGCATGTGCAGGTGTTGGTGCGCATCGCTGATCACGGCCAAAACCCGCAGGCGGCCTGCGATGGCCCGCGGTTCCGGTGGGTGCAGGGCATGCAGGTCAGCTGCGAGAAAGGATTCCCGCAGGCGACGCTAGATGAGCTTCGGCGGCGCGGGCATGACTTGGTCGCCGTCGACGACTACAACCAGTTCGGTAGCTGCCAGGCGATCTGGCGCCTCGAAGACGGATACTTTGCGGCGAGCGATCCACGACGCGACGGGCAGGCCGCGGCTTTCTAGGGTTCTCTGCCTGACGATTGACTCTGCGTCTGCGTCGATGAAGTTCGAGTGACGTGCGCCCTCGGCGCAGAGTGAATGCCGCGACACGAGCGCCATTGGGCCGTCAACGGGCTCAACCGCTAAACGCTGATCTTGCCCTCCGCTGCTGACAGCCCGATATCGCTTCGGAAATGACTGCCGGGCAACCGGATTGAACGCAAAATGTCGTATGCGTTTGCGCGCGCAGCGGACAGGTCAGGCCCGGTGCCCACCACCGACAGCACCCGTCCGCCCGACGACACGATCGCGCCGTCGTCGCGGCGCGTCGTTCCGGCGTGCAGCACACCCTCGGTTTCGGAACCGACGATGACGTCTCCGACCCGGGGGCGTCCAGGATAGTTTTCGGCCGCCAGCACCACCGTGACGGCAACGCCTTCCCGCCAACGCAATTCGTCGAAGTCGGCCAGCGCGCCGGTGGCCGCGGCATACAGAAGCTGTCCAAGCGGTGACTCCAGCAGGGCAAGGACGGCTTGGGTCTCCGGATCGCCGAAGCGACAGTTGAATTCGACCACGGCCGGCCCGCTCGAGGTGATGGCAAGTCCGATATACAGCAGGCCGCAGAACGTGCTTTCGCGCCGGACCAGTTCGGCCGCAACCGGTTCGACAATCTCGCTGACCACCCGCCGGTAGATCTCGTCGGACAGCCACGGCAGCGGCGCGTACGCCCCCATGCCGCCGGTGTTGGGCCCGGTGTCGCCGTCGCCCACCCGCTTGAAATCCTGCGCCGGCAGCAGCGGCACCACGGTCTCACCGTCGACGACGCAGAACAACGACACTTCGGGACCATCGAGAAAGGCCTCCAGCAGCACGGGGTGGCCAGCCTCGAGCAGCCCGGCGGCATGGGCACGCGCAACGTCGCGATCAGCCGTCACCACGACACCCTTGCCGGCGGCCAGACGGTCGTCCTTGACCACCCACGCCGGATCACCGGCGGGTGGCCCGAACCGCTCCAGCGCGGCGTCCAAATACGCTGGGTTGTCGACGATCTCGCTGGCCGCGGTGCGTACGCCAACTGCGGCCATGACCTCTTTGGCGAACGCCTTCGAGCCCTCGATGCGGGCGGCGTCCCTGCTGGGCCCGAAGCAGACGATGCCCGCGGCGCGCACGGCATCGGCGACGCCGAGCACCAGCGGCACCTCGGGGCCGATGACCACCATGTCGGCCCGGACCGTGCGCGCCAGTGCGACGACGTCCGCACCGGAGGTGATGTCGACGTCATGCTGCTCGGCCAACCCGGCAGTACCGGCGTTACCGGGAGCTACGGCGAGCCCGCTGACCTGCGGGTCTCCGTGGAGCGCCAGCAGCAGTGCATGTTCACGGGCACCGGAGCCGATCACTAGGACGCGCACGACACGTCAGAGTAGCCGAGGCAGCGCCCGGCCATCGGCGGCGACGCCGCCACCCATAGCCAGCGTCAGGATGCCTGTTTGATTTGCACCTGGTTGATTTGCACATATCCGGCCGGCTGACCGCAGACGGGAAGGATGTAGGTAATCGTGGATGTACCCGCGAGAGTATCGGGATCCCACGTCACGTGGGAATTGGTGGCCATCTGAAAATAACTGCCGTCCCCGCAGCTCAAGTCGCCCATGCCGTCTAGTACCCACTGACCATCGATCAACCGCGCTTGGCCGCCCCCGGCCCCAGCTTTGACGTAGACGCAACCGTCACCGCAAGGACTGACGGTCCACGAGGTGACAACGGCCCGGCCAGAGGGCGATGTCGAGGTCTCGTTGTAACTGCCGTTCATGGTCGGTAGGTCAGCGCGAGCTGGGCTGGCGACACCGATAGCAAAACCAGCGAACAGAGCTGTTGCGACAAAGCCCCGGATGATAGCCATTGCCATGTTCCTCTCATGAGGCCAATCGATACGTCAGGCTGTGGAGAAGGTCTATCACAGATGGGGGACCGCCGCGACCGGGCAAACTTTGTCGGCTGGCTCAGCCAGCGGCACTACCGGGCGAACAAGCGCTATTCGAGGGTCTTACCCGTGTGCATCTGCAGCGCGCTGTTGACATTGGCTTTCTTGTCGTCAGCGGTGCCCGCTTCGGCGGCCTTCTTGCGCTTGGCCGCGACCCGTTTGATGACGCCGTCGAGCTTGGACCCCAGCGGAAAGCCGACATAGTGCGTCAGGAAGATCGCCATCTCGCGCAGTTCTTCCCGGGTCAACTCCTGGTTCTGCAGAACGGCGTTGACCTGGACCTCCAGCAAATCCTCCTGGTTGAGTGCGGTCAGCACGCCGAGCAGCATCATTCGCCGGTCCCGCATCGACAGACCCGGCCGGGTCCAGATACGGCCGAAGAGATGCTCGACGGTCAGCGCGAAAAATTCGCCGGGCACGTCCGGCATCTCCCACGCGTAGACCTCGTTCATTTTCTCGAGGCCCTTGCGGCGCAGTTCGTCCATCACGACTCTTTCTGTGTGTGCGGTACCCCAAGGGCCGGCCCGAGCTGCTCGAGAGCCAGCTTAGCCAGCGGCAGGTCGACGGACACCGCCTCGGCCAGCGCCAGCGCAAGGCTCAGGTCCTTCTCCCCGAGGCCCCGAGTGTGCATGAACCCGTCGTAGAGGAAGTGGCCCGGCTCAAGATCCTTCGTGTCCTCGCGGTACATGATCGACCCGGCAGCACCGGTCAGCTTGTCGGTGTGGCGCACCACCTCGCCAAGGTCTAACAGGTTCAGCCCGGCGGCCTCTGCCAGCTTCCACGCCTCACCCACTGCAGCCCACGTGGTGAAGGTGAGCATATTGCGGGCCAACTTCATCCGGGTGCCCGCGCCGGGCGGCCCGGCGTGAACCACCAACTCCGCCCAGTGCGAGAACGGCTCTTTGACCCGGGCGAAGACTTCGTCACCAGCGCCCACCATGGTGGCCAGTTGACCGAAACGGGCGGCACGCCCACCGCCGCTGACCGGCGCGTCGACCACGTGGATGTCGTGCGGTTCGTGCTCGCGCGCAAGCTCCTCCGCGGTGGTGTCGCTGATCGTCGAGTGAATCGCGATGACGGTGCCGGGCTTGGCATGTGCCGCCAACTCGGCCACGACCTCACGCACCTGAGCGTCGTTCAGCACGGTGACGCTGATGATGTCGGCACTAGCGACGTCGGCGACGCTGTCGGCCAGCAAGGCACCCCGCTCGGCCAACGGCGTCATGGCTTCGGTCCGAATGTCGTAAACCGTTAAGCCGCCAGGCCATTCAAGCATCTTCTTAGCCATCGGGGTGCCCATGTTGCCCAGGCCGATGTACCCGAGCTTGACGTCGTTCGTCATGAGCGGATGACCTGTCCGCCATCGACATTGAAGATCTGCCCGGTGATCCAGGAGGCCTCGTCGGACAGCAGGAACAGGCACATGCCCACCAGATCGTCAGGAGTTCCCATGCGGGACAACGGAAGACCCTTGACGATGTCGTCGACCATCTCCTTGGGGGTGGTGGTCCGGTTGGCCTCCGTGTCAATGGGACCGGGTGCGATCGCGTTGATCCGGATGTTCTGGCCGCCCAGTTCGCGGGACAGCTGCTGGGTCAGGCCATTGATGCCGACCTTGGCCAGTCCGTAGTAGTTGGCGTAAAGCCAGGCAGCGGTAGACGACTGGTTGATGATTGCCCCGCCGCCGCGCTTGGCCATCTTCTTGTACACGGCGCGGGTGCACCACAGCGCACCGTCGAGGTTCACGCTCATGAACTTCCGGTAATAGTCCGGATCGATGGTGAGCAGGAAGTCCAGCTTCATGCCCCCGAAGATCGCGGCGTTGTTGACCAGGTAGTCGATGCCGCCAAGCTCGGCCAGGGTGCGGTCGGCCATCTCCTTGGCCGACGCGGGGTCGGAGACGTCGACCGGAACGCTGAGGGCCGTACCACCGTCGGCGACGATCCGCTTGGCCACCCCTTCGGCGGCCTCGGCGTTGATGTCGGCCACCACCACTGCCGCGCCCTCGCGGGCCAGCGCTTCGGCGTATGCCTGACCGATGCCACCCCCCGACCCGGTGACGATGGCGACTTTGTTCTCAAACCGCATGTCTTCCTCTCGGGGCTGTCAGTTCACCGCTGTCGCAATGGTTTTGATTTCCAGGTACTCCTCGAATCCGGCCAGCCCCATCTCCCGGCCGTTTCCGGACTGCTTGTAGCCACCGAATGGCGCGTCGGCCGAATACCAGACGCCACCGTTGACGTTGACGGTGCCCACCCGCAGCCGCGAAGCCGCCTTCGCGGCCCTGTCAGGGTCCGCACCAAACACGGTGCCCGACAAGCCGTATGCCGAGTCGTTGGCGATGCGCACCGCGTCGTCGTCACCGTCGTGGGGGATCACCGTGAGGACCGGCCCGAAGATCTCCTCCTGGGCCGGGCGGGAGTCGTTGCCCAGGCCCGCGATCACCGTGGGCTCGATGAAGAAACCGACATCCCGGTCCGCCGGCCGACCACCACCGCACGCGAACGACCCGCCCTCGGCAATCGCGATGTCCAGGTAGCTCTGTACCCGATCCCGCTGCCGCGCCGAAATCAGTGGCCCGCAGATGGTCCCGGGGTCGGTGGGGTCACCCGCCTTGATCCCCGACATGGTGGCCGCGGCGATGGAGACGGCTTCGTCGTAACGGGCCCGCGGCACCAGCAGCCTGGTGGTGATCGCGCACCCCTGCCCGGCGTGCATGCAGACCGAGAAGCCGGCAATCCCAACGGCACCGCCCAAGTCGGCGTCGTCGAGCACGACGAATGCCGACTTGCCGCCCAGTTCGAGGAACACCTTCTTGACGGTCGCGGCGCCGTCGGCCATGACGCTGCGGCCGGTGGCCGTCGATCCGGTGAACGAAACCATGTCCACCCGAGGGTCTTTGGCCAGTAGCGCGCCGACGGCGTGGTCGCTGGAGGTGACGATATTGATCACGCCCGCCGGAAAGTCGGTGTGCTCGGCGATGAGTTCCCCGAGCACCGCCGCGCACCAAGGCGTGTCGGGTGCGGGCTTGAGGACGACGGTGTTGCCCGCCGCGAGCGCGGGACCCAGCTTGGCGAGGTTGATCTGGTGCGGGAAGTTCCACGGGGTGATGGCGCCGACGACGCCGACGGCTTCGCGCGCAATGGTGCGCCGGGTGGGGATCCCCATCGGCGACGCTTCGCCGAGATCCTGGTTCCACACGTAGGATTCGGCCGTGTCCGCCGCGAACGTCAGATCGCTGACGGGACCCTCGAGGTGGGCGATCGAGGTCAGCATCCGCGGCGCGCCGACCTCGGCGATGGTGATGTCGCGCAACTCCTCGAGATGTTGACGCATCGCGTCCTGCAGCTGCCGCAGGCAGCGCACCCGCAGTTCGGTGTTGTACGACCAGTCGGTCTCGTCGAAAGCGCGCCGCGCGGCGTCGATGGCGCGACCCATGTCGCCGGGGTTCGCGTCGGCGGCCACTCCGAGCACCTCCTCCGTGGCCGGGTTGATCGTCGGGAAGGTGCCCGCGCTGCCTTCCGAGAACTTGCCGTCGATGAACAGTGCGCTCACGCCGTTAGCCAACAGCGCCATCTACCGCTCCCGCCTATGTGCTTGATATCGAGGGGTCAATCGAGTGGACTGCTGATGGACAACTGTCCGATATTGCCCTTCCGCACCATAGCCGTCAGGCCACCCACGGCACAAGGGCCAGTCCCATCGGCGGCGGAAGGTTCGCGGACATAGGGCCATTACGCTGGTGTTTCACAAGTTGGACTTGCCTGTCCTCGCTGCCATCCACTAGCTTGGACATGTGTCCAGCGATGCACTGGCCGTTACTCCTCGGCAGACCGCGGAGCCGCCGCGCAACCGCCGCCAGGGAGAAACCTTCCGCAAGGTGTTGGCCGCCGGCATGGAAACCCTGCGGGAAAAGTCCTATGCCGACCTGACCGTGCGCATGGTGGCGGCGCGCGCCAAGGTGGCCCCGGCGACCGCATACACCTACTTTTCGTCGAAGAACCACCTGATCGCCGAGGTCTACCTGGACCTGGTGAAGCGGGTGCCGTATTTCACCGACGTCAATGACCCGATGTCCACCCGGGTGGAAAACACGTTGCGTCACCTGGCGCTGGTGGTCGCCGACGAACCCGAGGTCGGCGCCGCATGCACCACGGCGTTGCTCGGCGGCGGTGCCGACTCCGCGGTGAATGCCGTGCGGGACCGAATCGGCGCGGAAATTCATCGCCGCATCGCATCGGCTATCGGGCCCGGTGCCGACCCACGCACCGTGTCGGTCCTCGAGATGACCTTTTTCGGCGCGCTGGTTCAGCTCGGCAGCGGCGAGTTCACCTATCACAAGATCGCCGAACGGTTGACCGACGTGGTGAGCTTCGTTCTGGCGGGCTCAACAAGGACGGCAACCGCCGTGGATGGACGACAAAAGTCAGGTGGTGACGCATGACCGTGAAAGTCGGCGACCATGAACTGGTCCTGGATCCCTACGACTACGACTTCCACGAAGACCCGTATCCGTACTACCAGCGTTTGCGCGACGAGGCGCCGTTGTACCACAACGACGAGCTCGGCTTCTGGGCCCTGTCGCGGCATCGCGACGTGCTGCAGGGATTCCGCAACAGCACAACGCTTTCCAACCGCGACGGCGTCTCGCTGGATCCGGTGTCGCGCGGACCGCACGCGTCGAAGACGATGTCGTTCCTGGCCATGGATGATCCGGGCCACCTGCGTCTGCGCACACTGGTGTCGAAGGGTTTCACGCCGCGCCGCATCCGCGAACTCGAGCCGCGGGTCATCGAGTTGGCCGTGCAACACCTCGACACCATGATGGACAAGGCCCACGGCACCGAAACCGTCGACTATGTCGCGGAATTCGCCGGCAAGCTGCCCATGGACGTGATCTCCGAACTGATGGGCGTGCCGCTGCAGGACCGCGACCGCATCCGCGCCATGGCCGACGGCGTGATGCACCGCGAGGACGGCGTCACCGATGTCCCGGCCTCGGCGATCGAGGCGTCGATCAACCTGATCGTCTACTACCAGGAGATGATCGCCGAGCGCCGCAAGAAGCCAAGCGACGATCTGACCACCGCGCTGCTGGAGGCCGAGATCGACGGCGACCGGCTCACCGACGAAGAAGTCCTCGGCTTCATGTTCCTGATGGTGATTGCCGGCAACGAAACCACGACCAAACTCCTTGCGAATGCAGCGTTCTGGGGTTACAAGAACCCCGACCAGCTGACCCCGGTCTATGCGGATCTGGAACGGGTGCCGCTGTGGGTCGAGGAGACGCTGCGCTACGACACGTCCAGCCAAATCCTGGCACGCACCGTCGCCGGGGAGCTCACCCTCTACGACACCACGATCCCCGAAGGCGACGTCCTGTTGCTGCTCCCCGGGTCCGCGCACCGCGACGAGCGGGTGTTCGACGACCCCGACCGCTATCTCATTGGGCGCGAAATCGGCTCCAAATTGATGAGTTTCGGCAGCGGTGCGCACTTTTGCCTGGGGGCACATCTGGCTCGCATGGAGGCCCGAGTGGCGCTCACCGAGCTGTTCAAGCGAATCCGCGGCTACCAGGTCGACGAGGCCAACGCCGTCCGCGTCCACTCAAGTAACGTCCGCGGGTTCGCCCACCTACCGATCACTGTGGAGGCAAGGTAATGCCCCGCTTCGAACCGCATCCGGCCCGCAGACCCGCGATCGTCGCCGGCGCATCGTCTGGCATCGGGGCGGCCGCCGCGGTGGACCTTGCCGCACACGGCTTTCCGGTCGCCCTCGGCGCGCGACGTGTCGAGAAGTGCCAGGAGATCGTCGAGAAGATCCGCGCTGACGGGGGCGAGGCGATCGCGCTGCACCTCGACGTCACCGACCCCGAATCCGTCAAGGCATTCGTGCACCAAGCCACCGACCAGATTGGTGATATCGAAGTTCTGGTCACCGGCGCGGGCGACACCTACTTTGGCAAACTGCACGAAATCGACACGGAGACTTTCGAATCGCAGATCCAGGTTCACCTGATCGGTGCGAACAGGTTGGCCACCGCGGTGCTTGGCGGCATGGTCGAGCGTCAACGTGGTGACCTGATTTTCGTCGGTTCCGACGTGGGGTTGCGCCCGCGCCCGCACATGGGCGCCTACGGCGCCGCCAAGGCCGCGCTGGCGGCAATGGTGACCAATCTGCAGATGGAGCTCGAAGGCACGGGTGTGCGCGCCTCGATCGTGCACCCAGGTCCGACGAAGACCGCGATGGGCTGGAGTTTGCCCGCCGAGCTGATCGGCCCGGCGCTGGAGGACTGGGCCAAATGGGGTCAGGCCCGTCACGACTACTTCCTGCGGGCGGCAGACCTCGCCCGGGCGATCACGTTCGTCGCGGAGACGCCTAGGGGCGGCTTCGTGGTCAACATGGAGCTCCAACCCGAAGCGCCCTTGATTACGACGAAAGAACGCCAGCAACTCAAACTCGATGAGGGAGCGTTGAACTCATGACCACAGCGACGGTGCCGCGGGTTTCCGGTGGTGAAGCAGAGCACGGCCATCTCGAAGAGTTTCGGACGGATCCGATCGGCCTGATGCAGCGTGTCCGTGACGAGTGTGGCGACGTCGGCTGGTTCCAGCTCGTCGACAAGCACGTCATCCTGCTGTCGGGAGCGAACGCCAACGAGTTCTTCTTCCGTTCCGCCGACGAGGATCTCGACCAGGCCGCGGCGTACCCGTTCATGGCGCCGATCTTCGGCAAGGGCGTGGTGTTCGACGCCAGCCCGGAGCGGCGCAAGGAGATGCTGCACAACTCGGCTCTGCGCGGCGAGCAGATGAAGGGCCACGCCGCCACCATCGAGGCTCAGGTCAAGGGAATGATTGCCGACTGGGGTGACGAAGGCGAGATCGAGCTGCTCGACTTCTTCTCTGAGCTGACCATCTACACCTCGACGGCCTGCCTGATCGGCGTGAAATTCCGCAACCAGCTGGACCACCGGTTCGCCGAGTACTACCACGAGCTGGAGCGCGGCACCGACCCGCTGTGCTACGTCGACCCTTACCTGCCCATCGAAAGCTTCCAGCGCCGCGACGAGGCCCGTGTCAAACTCGTTGCGCTGGTGCAGGAAATCATGGACCAGCGGCTGGCCAACCCGCCGAAGGACAAGTCCGACCGCGACATGCTCGACGTGCTGGTCTCCATCAAGGACGACGAGGGCAAGCCCCGGTTCTCCGCCGACGAGGTCACCGGGATGTTCATCTCGCTGATGTTCGCGGGCCACCACACCAGTTCCGGGACGTCGGCATGGACGTTGATCGAGTTGATCCGCCATGCCGACGTCTACGCCGAGGTGCTCGCCGAGCTCGAGGAGCTCTACTCCGACGGCCAGGAGGTGAGTTTCCATGCGCTGCGCCAGATTCCGAAGTTGGACAACGTGGTCAAGGAAACGCTGCGGCTGCATCCACCGTTGATCATCCTGATGCGGGTGGCCAAGGGCGAATTCGAGGTCGAGGGCTTTCCGATCCACGACGGCGACTATGTGGCGGCGTCCCCGGCCATCTCCAACCGGATTCCCGAGGACTTTCCCGACCCGAACGCGTTCAAACCCGACCGCTACGACAAGCCCGAGCAGGCCGACATCGTCAACCGATGGACGTGGATTCCGTTCGGCGCGGGCCGGCACCGTTGCGTCGGTGCGGCTTTCGCACAGATGCAGATCAAGGCGATCTTCTCGGTTCTGTTGCGCGAGTATCAGTTCGAAATGGCTCAGCCCGCCGACAGCTATCACAACGACCATTCGAAGATGGTCGTGCAGCTGGCCCGGCCGGCGAAGGTCCGCTATCGCAAGCGCGGCGCGTAAGGGTTAAGACTCATGGGCACCGAAGCTTTCAAGGGGTTCCGGATCGAGGCGGATCTGGACTTGTGTCAGGGACACGCCATGTGCGAACTGGAGGCGCCGGACTACTTCCGCGTGCCCAAGCGCGGCAAGGTCGAGATCATCGACTCCGAACCGCCCGAGGAGGCCCGCGACGAGGTCGAACGGGCCGTCGATATGTGCCCCACCCAAGCACTATTCATCAAAGAGAAAGAAGACTGACCTATGCCGTCCTTCGAACGTGCGGCACTCGAAACGTGGGTGCAGACCTGGCTGCAGGCCAACAAGGACTGCGAAAAGGCGGGCGACTGGAAGCCGTTGGCCGACTTCTATGCACCCGAGGCCACCTACGGCTGGAACATCGGTCCCAAAGAAGACGTGATGTGCGTGGGCATCGACGAGATCCGCGACATCGCGCTGGGCCTGGAGATGGAGGGGCTGGAGAACTGGCAGTACCCGTACCAGAAGATCCTCATCGACGACCGGCAGGGCGAGATCGTCGGCTTCTGGAAGCAGATCGTGCTGGACGGTGACGGCGGCCAGCAGGAGATCTACGGCATCGGCGGCAGTTGGTTCCGGCTCAACGCGGACACGCTCATCGAGTGGCAGCGCGACTTCTTCGATTTCGGCCACGTCTCGGCGCTCTACATGCAGCTGATCAAAGAGGGCAAGCTGTCGGCCGGCATGCAGAAGCGGATCGAGCGCAGCCTGGCCGGCGAGAAGCTGCCCGGCTACTACCCGCTGGGCCAGGCTCCGGTGCCAATCTGGTGATCTACTGCCCCTATTGTCTATCGTGCGGTGACGCAGGCCATAATGGTCTGCTAATGAGAACACGTTCTACATTGCCGTCCGGCCCCGGCCGGTCCCTTTCACCGACACTCGGGTCAGGGAATGCTAGTGGAGGTCCTTCATGAAAACAAAAGGCGCGCTGATCTGGGAATTCAACCAGCCGTGGTCCATCGAGGAAATCGAGATCGGCGACCCGGTCAAGGACGAAGTCAAGATCCAGATGGAAGCGGCCGGCATGTGCCATTCGGATCACCATCTAGTCACCGGTGGCATCCCCATGGCGGGCTTCCCGGTGCTTGGCGGCCATGAGGGCGCGGGCATCGTCACCGAGGTCGGCCCGGGCGTGGAGGACATCGCGCCAGGCGACCACGTGGTGCTGTCGTTCATCCCGTCCTGCGGCACGTGCCCGACCTGTCAGGCGGGCATGCGCAACCTGTGCGACTTGGGCGCGGGGCTACTGGGCGGCCAAGCGGTCAGTGACAACACCTTCCGCATCCAGGCCCGCGGCCAGAACGTCTTCCCCATGACGCTGTTGGGCACTTTCTCGCCGTACATGGTGGTGCACCGCGCCTCGGTGGTGAAGATCGACCCGTCGGTCCCGTTCGAGGTGGCCGCGCTGGTGGGCTGCGGCGTCACCTCCGGCTACGGTTCGGCGGTGCGCACCGCCGACATCCGGCCGGGGCAGGACGTCGCCATCGTCGGCGTCGGCGGGCTCGGCATGGCCGCGCTGCAGGGCGCGGTCAACGCCGGTGCCCGCTACGTCATTGCGATCGACCCGGTGGAGTGGAAGCGCGATCAGGCGCTGAAGTTCGGCGCCACCCACGTTTACCCGGACATCAACGCCGCGCTGATGGGCATGGCCGAGGTGACCTACGGCCTGATGGCCCACAAGGTCGTGGTCACGGTCGGCGAGCTGCAGGGCGCCGACATCGACAACTACCTCAACATCACCCAGAAGGGTGGCACCTGCGTGCTGACCGCCATCGGCAGCCTGCTGGACACCAACGTGAACCTGAACCTCGCGATGCTGACCCTGATGCAGAAGAACCTGCAGGGCACCATCTTCGGCGGCGGTAACCCGCAATACGACATTCCGCAGCTGCTGTCGATGTATAAGGCCGGCAAGCTGAACCTGGACGACATGGTCACCACCCAGTACCGCCTGGAGCAGATCAACGAGGGCTACCAGGACATGCTGAACGGCAAGAACATT
>NZ_JAFBAR010000042.1 GCF_019247635.1 Mycobacterium sp. | reverse complement strand
GACACGCTGAGTTTGCGCCGCAGCTCGGCGACGACGGGGCGTACCAGCGAGCGCTTCTGCTTCAGCGATCGCACGTCGCCGAGCAGCACGTCGAACTCGAGCCAGCCGATCCACATTCCGGGGGTCAGGGTGTCTTCAAGAGGTGGGCGCCGGAGCCGGCGCCGGGCTTTCGGTCGGGGCCGGCACCGGTGCCGGCTGGCTGGCACTGGGACTGGGACTGGGATTGGGACCGGGGGGCGGAGCCGGTGCCGAACTGGTCGCCGGCGTCGTCGAATCCGGTGAAGTGCCAAGCGCCAGCAGCATTTCCGCGGTCTTGCGGGACAACTGCCAGCTGCCCTGGCAGGTTGCGCAGGGCGTGAAGTCCATCGGGAAGGTGAACCTGCGGTTGTTCGCCGAAGAGACATTGATCGTGGCCATCACATTCGACGCGTTCTGATCCGACCACGCGATGCCCTCCGCGGTGAACGTCATCGGCAGGTAGCCGTTGTCGCGCAACGCGTTGGTGTATTTGTCCAGGACGGCACCGGTCTCGGGAGTCGCGCCCTGGACCAGGTCGGTCTTGTTGGCACCAGGCACGGCCGGGTCGGAGAGCCGAGTCAACACGTCGACAAGCGCTTCGGGCGCGGGCAGGGGAACGGTGGGAGCGTTGGCGACCTCGCTCGACGAGGCGGGTGGCACCGACTCGGTCGCCGCCGAATTCTTGGCGACGTGATTCGAACACGCCGACAGCGCCAGCGCCGCTACGGCGGCGACTGTGCACAGGGCTGCCGAGAGCACTCGATGCATCCGGCGAAATGCTCGGCTATGGGTGGACTGCAATGTAAGTCACACCCGCGGCTGCAGCGGGAATGCTGGTAACCGCGGCTACGCCCGTGGCGAGGGGTTTCATGGTCCGGGGTGTCCTTTCGGGGTGCCCGACGTGACGCAGAGATTACCAGCGGGACATTACTTGTTACTTTTCCACCGCATTTGACTCCGCACATCTGACGCCAATCGCCGGTAGCGTTGACGTATCCGCCGCGCCATTTCGGTAGCGGGAAAGGAGCGCAACATGGGTGAGTCAGAGCGTTCTGAAGCATTCGGTAACAACCTGTCCAGCGACGATGCCGTCGAACTAGAACAACTACGTCGTGAGGCAGCAGTGCTGCGTGAGGAACTCGAGCGTGCGGTTGGCTCGCAAAGCTCTACCCGCTCCGCCCGCGATGTGCATCAACTCGAAGCCCGTATCGACTCACTTGCGGCTCGCAATTCCAAATTAATGGAAACTCTTAAAGAGGCCCGTCAGCAACTGTTGGCGCTACGCGAAGAGGTCGATCGACTCGGACAGCCCCCCAGTGGTTATGGCGTCCTGTTATCTGCCCATGAGGACGAAACGGTCGATGTGTTCACGTCGGGTCGCAAGATGCGGCTCACGTGCTCGCCCAACATCGACGCCAAGTCCCTCAGGAAGGGCCAAACGGTCCGGCTCAACGAGGCCCTGACCGTGGTCGAGGCCGGCTCCTTCGAGTCGGTCGGCGAGATCTCGACCTTGCGCGAGGTCCTTGCCGACGGTCACCGCGCACTCGTCGTCGGCCACGCCGACGAGGAACGCATCGTCTGGCTGGCCGAACCCCTGGTCGCCGAGGATTTGCCCGAGGGACATCCCGACGCTCTCAACGATGACACCAGGCCGCGCAAACTGCGGCCTGGCGATTCTCTGCTGGTCGACACCAAGGCCGGCTACGCATTCGAGCGCGTCCCCAAGGCCGAAGTCGAAGACCTGGTGCTGGAGGAGGTGCCGGATGTCAGCTACCAGGACATTGGCGGCCTGACGCGCCAGATCGAGCAGATCCGCGACGCCGTGGAGCTGCCGTTCCTGCATAAGGAGCTCTACCGGGAGTACGCGTTGCGGCCGCCCAAGGGTGTGCTGCTGTACGGCCCGCCCGGCTGCGGTAAGACGCTGATCGCCAAGGCGGTGGCCAACTCGCTGGCCAAGAAGATGGCCGAGGTCCGTGGTGACGACGCCCGCGAGGCGAAGTCCTACTTCCTCAACATCAAGGGTCCCGAGCTGCTGAACAAGTTCGTCGGCGAGACCGAGCGCCACATCCGGCTGATCTTTCAGCGGGCCCGGGAGAAGGCCTCCGAAGGCACGCCGGTGATCGTGTTCTTCGACGAGATGGACTCCATCTTCCGCACCCGCGGTACCGGTGTCTCCTCGGACGTCGAGACGACCGTCGTCCCGCAGTTGCTCAGCGAGATCGACGGGGTCGAGGGACTCGAGAACGTCATCGTGATCGGTGCCTCCAACCGTGAGGACATGATCGACCCGGCCATCCTGCGGCCCGGGCGCCTCGACGTGAAGATCAAGATCGAGCGGCCGGATGCCGAAGCGGCGCAGGACATTTACTCGAAGTACCTGGTCGAGTCGTTGCCCGTGCACGCCGACGACCTCGCCGAGTTCGACGGCGATCGTTCGGCCTGCATCCGGGCGATGATCGAGAAGGTGGTCGAGCGGATGTACGCCGAGATCGACGACAACCGATTCCTCGAGGTCACCTACGCCAACGGCGACAAGGAAGTCATGTACTTCAAGGACTTCAACTCCGGGGCGATGATCCAGAACGTGGTCGACCGGGCGAAGAAGAACGCGATCAAGTCGGTGCTGGAGACCGGCCAACCGGGCCTGCGCATCCAGCATCTGCTGGATTCGATCGTCGACGAGTTCGCCGAAAACGAGGACCTGCCCAACACCACCAACCCCGATGACTGGGCGCGGATTTCGGGCAAGAAGGGGGAGCGGATCGTCTACATCCGCACCCTGGTCACCGGCAAGTCGTCGAGCGCGTCGCGGGCCATCGACACCGAGTCCAACCTGGGTCAGTACCTGTAGGCGTTCGTCGGTCATCCCGGCTAACGTCGCACGGGTGGAGCTGCGTTTTGATGGGTGTGACGACCACGACGCGTATCGCGGGGCCCGTGATGCCCTGCTCGACGAGCTCGACCAGTGGTTGGATCTTCCCGAGCGGGAACGGGCCGGCGTGCTCTGCGACGTCGAGTTCTTTTTGGACTGGCGGTATCGCGACTCTAGTGGTGTTCTCGACGAATTCGCCCCAAGCGACGTCGCGGAGTTTCTGCTGGAGTGGTGCCCCTACCGTCTGCGGGGGCGCACCGACGAGGCCAGGGGTCTGTGCAACGCCGTCGGCGTCTACGTCGACTTCATGGCGGCCACCGGACGTCTTGTCGGTGGCGTCGATCGTGCCAACCGGTTGAGGAGGCTGGCCGACGATCTCGTCCCGACCGTGCGCGCGGAAATGCGAAATCCCACGCCGGCCGTGGATGAGGTCAGCGTGGATGACGATGACGAGAGGCTGCGGGAGGCAATAGAGGACATCGAGAAGTACGGCCCGCGCGGGGTCGAGGCTCCAGAGACTTACGAATTGCCGTTCGTCTACATCCCGCCGCCGGTTGTCGACGTGGAGACCGCCGCGGCCGAGGCGCCGTTGTTGGCGAAACTCGATGCCCTGCGTAGCTATCTCGGCCCCGACGGCAAGCAATTGACCGACACTGGGAATCTCAAACTGGCCGACGGTCGCGCGCTGATAGATCTGCTCGACACCGGCGACGAGATGGACCCCCAGATCGGCGACAAGAGTTTCCGGACCTGGACCACGGCGAAATTGCCCCGCCTGAACTTCCTGCTCGACGTTGCCAAGGAAGTGGGCGCGGTCCGGTTGCACCGACGTCGCCTAGTTCCGGTGAAGGCATGGGCAACTCGCCCAACCCTGCCTCGTGCGGCCGCGCTGTTCGCAGCGATCGTCGAACTCGGCCCATTGGAGTCGCAGTCTTCAGGCCGCGTCTGGTTCCTCGACGAAATGCACCAGGTGCTCGACGACGGAATAGTCCATTGGCTGGCTCCGCTGCTTGCCGACGACACCGCCGAGCTACCCTTCCAGACCTTGCTGGAGTGGGCCCAGTCCGTGGTCGCCCGGCAGACCGCGCCGTATGTGTCGGAGCTGAAAGATCGTCTCGACGGATTCATCGAGCGCGATATGAGCCGAATTTTCGAGGTCCTCGAGCAGGCCGGTGTGGTGCGCTGGTCGGGCCGCGTCGAGGTGCCGAAACTTTACGGCGGCAGCCACTGGATCGGAGGCACCGTGACGTTGACCGCCCTCGGCCGCTTTGTCCTGCCGGATTATCTCGACGACGCCGGGTACGTGCTACGGCGCGCCGACGGAATTGCCACCGGGGATGCCGCGACGCTGATCGACGCCATTGTTGTCGACTGGCGAAGCGCAGCATGAGGCCCTGATAGCAAGTTGGCAATCTGACCGTCCGGATGCCGAGCGCGTACGCATGCTGACCGAGGCCGTCGCGGCCAGTCCTACCGCCGACAGCCGCATGATGGGGTTCGTTGCGCTGCACACGTTCGACATCGAAACGACTGAGCCGTTGGTTCGTCAGCTGCTGGACACCCCCGTTGCCGGCCATGCCGCGCTGTGGTTGATGCAGCGCGACCGAGCTGATCCTGAAACCCTGGCTAGCTTTGTCGATGTTGCAGTACTCGTCGATGTGTTTTCCGCCGCCGAGCCCGAAGAGCTGTGCAGTCTTTTCGCCGGTGTGCCGGACCCGCGGCAATTACTGGAAGACATGTGGCGGCATCCTGCGCCCGAGACCGCGCTCGTCCTCGACGCGCTGGGCCGCCATCTACCGGACCATGCGCTCGCCAAGGCCGCACGCAAAGCCGCTGTGCGCCACCGCAGTTGGCTAGCGAACCGCAGGGGCTAGTTGTTCACCAACGAATAGCTGTTGGTCAGGTCGTCCTGCAGGACGTCGGCGGCCTTCGTGGTGGTGTCCACCCGCAACGTGTCGGCAAGCACGCGGGAATGGTAGGTCCAGCCGGCTGGCAGTTTGAGACGGTCGCCGAGCCCGGGCAGGTCGGCTCGCGACAATGTGGGGTCGACGATCTGGCTCCACGTCTGCATGATCCATTGCTGGCCGTGGGGATCTTGGAGTTCGTAGATCTGTTGTCCGGCGTCGAAGACGAAGACTGTATGGCGGGTTACGTGGTTGGTGGTGTAGGGCGAGGGGTTCATTGACGACAGCAGCACGGTGGCCTGCATCAGCATTTCGATGCCGCCGAAGTTCTTGGTTATCGCCGGGCCCTTCCGGTCCTTTTCGATGCGGTTCATCAACCAATAGCGCGGGCCGTTGAGTAGCGCTGCGGCAGCACCGTTTTCGGTCGCGATCACCTGCGGGTCGAGCGCGGACCACAGCTCGGCGGGACAGTCGTTCAGCGGATAGCTGTTGTACACCGTGGCCTGCGGGCCGGCCTCGCCGGGGGTGATGAGGAGAACCTCGCCGTAACGCTTGCCGGACAGATCGGCTTCTGCAGGTACCTCGTCGACGCTCACCAGGTGAAATTAATCACTCGCCTCATCGGCGTCAACAGTAGCCACGCTGCCGCGATAGCGGTTGCGCGCGATCAGGGTGGCGTGCAGATCCCCGATCAGCGGGTCGAGAAAGGTCGAGCGGTACTCGGCGTCGCCCGCCGCGCGGGCGCTGATGTACATGAATGTCAATGCGCCCAGAAAAAGACACATATGGATCAGCGAACCCGGCACCGGGACTGTCATGCCGAGCACCGTCCCGATGTTCTTGTCGGTGTGGGTCCACTCCTTGAGCAGCGCCGGGGACAGCAGGATCAGCCCGAGGATCAGGTAGATGGCGGCAGTCACCACGGCCACCACCATGATTTGCACCAATTGGGATATCGCCACCACAAAGACCACGTTGAGCCGCTCGTACCTGGTCAGCCGGGGACTGACTGGCGGATCCGTCATGGCCGCAAAGGGCGTGTCGGCCAACATTTCGCAGTCGTGGGGCGGCGTGGCCGCCGACCGCAGCATCGGCCTGACCCGTTCCACGGTCGCGGATATGACGAAGACCCCGGCGATGCCAACGAGAAACGCCATCGCCGCCCATAGGCGATCGTCGCCGATGGTCGCGGCCATCAACCAGACGTAGGTGTTGAAGAACACCAGTGCCGTGAGCAGCACGACAGGCAGCGCCCGGACCACCAGGGCGCCAACCGTCGCCAAATGCGACAGCGTCATGCGCGCCGCCCACCCCATGACCGAGCCGACGCCGCAACCGGTCAGGATCAACACCACTGCGATCACGAGGGCCGCTTCACGCAGTTGACCCGGACCCGCCTCGAAGACCCCGGCAGTAACCGCGACAGCCACCACGATCGTCGCTGTTATCGTGCGGATCCGCTTGTGTGGCAATAGGGATACCAGCCAGCCGGCGAGCACCGACAGCGGAAGCGCCGCGACCAGGACCGCCAAGACCACCCATTCCGCGATGGTCGGCTCCTCGGTGTGAATTTCCCGTCCGCCGGTGATCAGGTAGATCGGTATCCCGCAGGTCTGGATTGTCGCGTAGACCGCCAGCACCGAAGCTGATCGCGGCCACAAGCGTCGCCACCGGCCTCGGGTCGTCAATACCGATGGCAAACCACGTTCGAGAAACCAGCTTTCGGCTTCGACACTCTCCGCCGGTGAACGCCCTGGGCTCATGACTTCTAATGTTGAGCGGGCCTACGCGCTGTTTGTGCAACCGCGGCGCCGACACGCCGAGCGGCGACGTCCAGGGCTCGCACTCGGCTCCTCACCCCGCTGCGCGGGCCTCCTCACCCCGCTGCGCGGGCTGCATGGTCGTCAGGCCTAGTCTCGATGGCATGCAACGGATCATCGGGACGGAGGTCGAGTACGGCATTTCGTCGCCGTCGGACCCGACCGCCAACCCGATCCTCACTTCGACCCAGGCGGTGCTGGCCTACGCCGCCGCCGCGGGCATCCAGCGCGCGAAACGCACCCGTTGGGACTACGAGGTGGAATCACCGCTGCGCGACGCGCGTGGCTTCGACCTGAGCCGTTCGGCCGGACCGCCGCCGGTGGTCGACGCCGACGAGGTCGGTGCCGCCAACATGATCCTGACCAACGGGGCACGGCTCTACGTCGACCACGCGCACCCGGAGTACTCGGCGCCCGAGTGCACCGACCCGCTGGATGCGGTGATCTGGGACAAGGCCGGCGAACGGGTCATGGAGGCGGCCGCCCGGCACGTCGCCAGCGTGCCCGGGGCCGCGAAACTGCAGTTGTACAAGAACAACGTGGACGGCAAGGGCGCGTCCTACGGATCGCACGAGAACTATTTGATGTCGCGACAGACGCCGTTCTCCGCGATCATCGCCGGGTTGACACCCTTCCTGGTGTCCCGGCAGGTGGTCACGGGTTCCGGTCGCGTCGGCGTCGGGCCCTCGGGAGACGAGCCCGGATTCCAGCTGTCGCAGCGCTCCGACTACATCGAGGTCGAGGTGGGGTTGGAGACCACCCTCAAACGCGGCATCATCAACACCCGCGACGAGCCCCACGCCGACGCCGATCGCTACCGCCGGCTGCATGTCATCATCGGCGACGCCAACCTGGCCGAGACGTCGACGTATCTGAAGCTGGGCACGACGGCGCTGGTGCTCGACTTGATCGAAGAGGGCATCGATCTCAGCGATCTGGCGCTGGCCCGTCCCGTGCACGCCGTGCATGCAATCAGCCGCGATCCGTCGCTGCGGGTCGCTGTCGCGCTGGTCGACGGCCGCGAGCTGACCGGCCTTGCGCTGCAACGGATCTACCTCGACCGGGTAGCCAAGCTGGTTGACAGCCGCGATCGGGATCCCCGCGCATCCCACATCGTGGAAACCTGGGCCCATGCGCTCGACCAGCTCGAGCGAGACCCGATGGACTGCGCCGAGCTGCTCGACTGGCCGGCCAAGCTGCGATTGCTGGAAGGTTTCCGGCAGCGGGAGAACCTGAGTTGGTCGGCGCCCCGGCTGCACCTCGTGGACTTGCAGTATTCCGATGTCCGATTGGACAAGGGACTGTATAACCGGCTCGTCGCGCGCGGGTCGATGAAACGCCTGGTGAACGAGCATCAGGTGCTCGACGCGGTGGACAAGCCGCCGACGGACACACGCGCGTATTTCCGCGGAGAATGCCTGCGCCGGTTCGGCGCCGATATCGCCGCCGCCAGTTGGGACTCGGTGATTTTCGACCTGGGCGGTGACTCGTTGGTGCGAATCCCCACGCTGGAACCACTGCGCGGCAGCAAGGCCCACGTCGGAGCGCTATTGGACTCGGTGGATAGCGCCGTCGAACTGGTCGAACAACTGACGAGCTAAGGCCACCTCGACCGGGAAAAGTCGGGGTTGACCGGTAGGGTAGATGAAACCGGCAGGGCGCGCGCGCCCATGAATGAAGCCGATAACCAAGCAGGAGGCGGCGATGGCTCAGGAGCAGACCAAGCGTGGCGGTGGTGGCGACGATGACGACGACCTCACCGGTGCGACGGCCGGGGGCCAGGAGCGTCGCGAAAAGCTGGCCGAGGAGACTGACGATCTGCTCGACGAGATTGACGATGTCCTTGAGGAAAACGCAGAGGACTTTGTCCGCGCGTACGTCCAAAAGGGCGGACAGTGATCTGGCCGCTACCTGATCGCTTATCAACCAACCAGCCCGCTGTAGACCTGTCCTCGTTCGCCGACTTCCTGCGCCGCCAGGCGCCGGAGTTGCTGCCGGTGAGCCTCAGCGGCGCCCACGTCGGTGATCAACTACCGCACGGCACCACGATCGTCGCGCTGAAATACCCGGGCGGCGTCGTCCTCGCCGGCGACCGCCGTTCCACGCAAGGCAATATGATCGCCGGCCGCGATGTGCGCAAGGTGTACATCACCGACGACTACACGGCGACCGGGATCGCCGGCACGGCCGCCATTGCGGTCGAGTTCGCCCGCCTGTACGCGGTCGAACTCGAGCATTACGAGAAGCTCGAAGGCGTGCCGCTGACATTCGCGGGCAAGGTCAACCGGCTCGCGATCATGGTGCGCGGCAACCTGGCCGCCGCGATGCAGGGCCTGGTGGCGCTGCCGCTGCTGGCGGGCTACGACATCCATGCGGCCGATCCCGAAAGCGCGGGCCGCATCGTGTCGTTCGACGCAGCGGGCGGCTGGAACATCGAGGAAGAGGGCTACCAGTCGGTGGGATCCGGC
>NZ_JAFBAR010000130.1 GCF_019247635.1 Mycobacterium sp. | reverse complement strand
ATGCGCAAGATCCGTGGTCGCCAGCAGCTGTTCGATCTGCCTCTTGCTCTCGAAATGTGGAACGCCGCTGTCTTGGTCGGCGCCCGCCACGGAGCTGAACACCAGATGCGGTACCTGTGTGTCGACGGCGGCACCGACCACCGTGCGGCCCTGCGCGACCTCCGCGCCCGGCCCCGCCTCAAAAGGCGTCGTCATCGCAAACACCGCGGCTGCGCCGTGCATCGCTGCAACAAGAGATGCTTGGTCATCTAACGATCCCTCGACCAGCTCTACGCCACGACGCGACAGCCGTTGAGCGGAATCCTCCGCGGCATTGCGCACGAAGGCACGGACCGATACGCCACGCTCAAGCAGCGCAGTAGCAACGGCGCCACCCTGGCCGCCAGTGGCTCCCAACACCAAGATCGGCTGCACCATCGCGCTTCCTTTCTCCTCCGAACCCTCCGGTAATCGGCGTAGGCCCGCTCGTCGCCAGCGCACACCCGCATCGTCGAGTGTCCACCATTGGGTATCGCGGCGACATCGATTGTTGTAGGTCCTCACTGCGAGTGAGTCCAACAACATCCTTCGCGGGCACCGCGCGCGACAGCTCCAAGAGCGCTTCGCTGCCGGCGCGCGGTGGCGCGACACGGGGCTGGTCTTCACAACTCCGCTAGGTGGCTTCATCGAACCACGGAACGCAAATCGACTCTTTCGCAGTCTTTGTCAGAAAGCGAACGTTCGGCAGCTGCGGGTCCACGATCTTCGCCACTCGTGCGCGACACTGCTCTTCACGATGGGGGTGCAGCCTGCGACAGTGCAGCGGATTCTGCGCCACAGTTCGATCACCGTGACCACCGGCACCTACGTTGAGGTCATCGAGGCGGTACAGCGTGATGCGCTGGACTCGATGGGCACGCTGTTCGCACACACAAGCGACGAATCAGGACGACAACTGTCGTCAAAAGTGTCGTCAAACGGCTCTGAGGAACTTACTGAGATTCGAGATTTCCCTGGTGGAGCTAAGGGGACTCGAACCCCTGACCCCCACACTGCCAGTGTGGTGCGCTACCAGCTGCGCCATAGCCCCAAGATGTTGTGCCCATCGAAGCTACACCACCGTCAGGACGCCTTCAAAGCCGCAGCTCAGGCGATCACCTGAGTAACCAGGTCCCGCGCGGTGCGCTGCACTTCGGCCAGATGCTCGGGCCCAAGAAACGACTCCGCGTAGATCTTGTAGACGTCCTCGGTGCCCGACGGCCGGGCGGCAAACCACGCGTTGGCCGTGGTGACCTTGAGCCCGCCAAGCGGCGCACCGTTGCCGGGCGCGGCGGTGAGCTTCGCGGTGATCGGCTCGCCGGCCAACTCCACCGCGGTCACCTGCTCGGGAGACAGCTTGGCCAGCCGGGCCTTCTGCTCTCGGTCGGCGGGCGCGTCGACCCGGGCATAGAACGGCGTGCCGTACTCCTGGGTCAGCTCGTGATACCGCTGCGACGGCGAGACGCCGGTAACGGCCAGGACCTCGGAGGCCAGCAGCGCGAGGATGATGCCGTCCTTGTCGGTGGTCCACACCGAACCGTCGCGGCGCAGAAACGACGCTCCCGCCGACTCCTCGCCGCCGAACCCGATCGTGCCGCCGATGAGGCCGTCGACAAACCACTTAAACCCGACCGGCACCTCGACGAGCTTGCGGCCGATGCCCCCCACCACGCGGTCGATGATCGACGAGCTGACCGCGGTCTTGCCGACGGCGATGCCGGCCGGCCAGGACGGCCGGTGCGTGTAGAGATAGTCGATGGCCACCGCCAGGTAGTGGTTGGGATTCATCAGCCCGGCGTCGGGGGTCACGATGCCGTGACGGTCGGAGTCGGCGTCGTTGCCGGTTGCGATCTGGTAGTGGTCCCGGTTAGCGATCAAGGAAGCCATGGCATCCGGCGAGCTGCAGTCCATCCGGATCTTGCCGTCGTGGTCCAGCGTCATGAACCGCCACGTCGCGTCGACCAACGGATTCACCACGGTCAGATCCAGACCATGCCGCTCGGCGATCGCGGCCCAGTAGTCCACGCTGGCCCCGCCGAGTGGGTCGGCGCCGATCCGCACGCCGGCCTTACGGATCATGTGGACGTCGACGACGTTCGGCAGGTCATCGACGTATCGATCCAAATAGTCGTGGCGCCTTGCGCTCTGCAGCGCCCGCGCGAACGGGACGCGCTTCACCGGTGATAGCCCACTGCGCAGAATCTCGTTGGCGCGCTTGGCGATTGCATTGGTCGCGTCGGTGTCCGCGGGACCACCGTTGGGCGGGTTGTACTTGAAACCGCCGTCGGGGGGCGGGTTGTGCGACGGCGTGACGACGATCCCGTCCGCCAGGCCCGCGGTGCGGCCGCGGTTGTACGTCAGAATCGCGTGGCTGACCGCCGGCGTCGGCGTGTACCGGTCCGCCGAGTCGATAACGGCGACAACGTCATTCGCGGCGAGTACCTCCAGCGCCGACACCCACGCCGGCTCCGAAAGGCCATGCGTGTCACGGCCGATGAATAACGGCCCGGTGGTGTCGTGCGCGGCGCGGTACTCGACGATGGCCTGGGTGATCGCCAGAATGTGCGCCTCGTTGAAGGCTCCATTGAGCGCCGAGCCGCGATGGCCCGAGGTGCCGAACACCACCTGCTGAGCAACGTCGTCGGGATCGGGTCGTATCGAGTAGTACGCCGTCACCAGGTGCGGCAGATCGACGAGGTCTTCGGGCAGTGCCGGCTGACCGGCTCGCGGGTTGGCCATGGTTACCAATTGTGCCCATACGTCGTCGTGCCCCCCTAGGCTGCGTAAGCGCACAGTTGGCACACCGAAGGGAAACAGCCAGTGGCAAAGCCCGACTATCGGGAGTTGGCCGCGATTTTCGCCGGTGGCGCGCTGGGCTCGGCTGCCCGCGCCGCGCTCGCCGTCCTCGCCGCTCCCGACCCGGCGCGTTGGCCGTGGCCGACGTTCAGCGTGAACATCGTCGGCGCCTTTCTCGTCGGGTACTTCACCACCCGACTGCTCGAGCGGTTGCCGCTGTCGAGTTATCGACGACCGTTGCTCGGCACCGGATTATGCGGCGGACTAACGACTTTCTCGACGATGCAAGTCGAGACGCTGAAGATGATCGAACACGGCCATTGGCTCCTGGCCGGGAGTTACACCGTCATCAGCATTGCGCTGGGCTTGCTGGCTGTGCACGTGGCCACGATCTTGGTGCGCCGGGTGCGGGTGCGCGGATGACGGTCCTGGTGTGGACCGCCGTCATGTTCATCGGCGGTGTCGGGTCGGTGTTGCGCTTTCAGGTCGATCGCGCGGTCGCCCGCCGGGCGGCCCGGCCATTTCCATTCGGCACGCTGACGGTCAACATCACTGGCGCCGCGCTGCTCGGGTTTCTCGGTGGCCTGGCCCTGAGCGCGGAGGCCGCCCTGCTGGCCGGCACCGCGTTCGTGGGCGCGTACACAACCTTTTCCACTTGGATGCTGGAAACCCAGCGGTTGGGCGAGGAGCGCCGGATGCTTTCGGCCTTTGCCAATATCGCCGTCAGTGTCGTGCTCGGTTTGGCCGCAGCGCTTTTCGGGCAATGGATCGCTGGACAGATATGAACCCGCAGAGCTTGAAGTTGACGGCTTATTTCGGCGAACGCCAGCGCGCGGTCGGCGCTGCCAGCGGCTTTCTCGCGGACGCGATGCTGGATCTCTTCGGCTCCCGTGGCGTCGCGACCAGCGTGATGCTACGGGGCGTCGCCAGTTTCGGGCCCGAACACGTGCTGCGCAGCGACGCGTCGCTGAGCCTGTCCGAGGATCCGCCGGTGACGATCGCCGCCGTCGACGTCGAGCCGAAGATCCGCGCCCTGGTCGACGATGTCACCGCGATCACCGATCGCGGGCTGGTGACGCTCGAACGGGCGCGGTTGGTCACCCGCGACTCCGGCGCCGAAGCAATCAACGGCCTGGACGCCTGGGATGCGGCCAAACTCACGGTGTACGTGGGTCGCCAAGCGCGGGCGGCCGGCAAGTCGGCGTACTACACCGTCTGCGCGTTACTTCACCGCCTCGGATTCGCCGGCGCCACAGTGCTTCTCGGCGTTGACGGCACAGCACATGGTGAGCGCTATCGAGCCCGCTTCTTCGGCCGCAACGTCAACGTTCCGCTGATGATCATCGCCGTCGCGACGCCCGCCCAGGCTTCAGCGGCGGCAAGCGAACTCGCCACCGTGCTGCCCAATCCCTTGCTGACCATCGAACGGGTGCGGATGTGCAAACGCGAAGGCGAGCTGTTCGCGCGCCCGCAGCAGCTGCCCGCCACCGACAATCAGGGGCGCAACCTGTGGCAGAAGCTGATGGTGCACAGCACCGAAGGAACGCTCTACGACGGGCTGCCAATCCACCGCGCGCTTATTCAACGGTTGCTACGGTCTGAGACAGCGCGAGGCGCAACGGCACTGCGCGGCATCTGGGGATTTAACGGGAACCATAAACCTCACGGAGACAAGCTCTTTCAGCTCACCCGCGGGGTTCCGGTGACCACGATCATCGTCGACACACCGGAGTCCATTGCGCGCAGTTTCGACATCGTCGACGAAGTGACGGCCCGCCACGGACTGGTGACCAGTGAGATGGTTCCGGCTGCCGTGTCGCTCACGGGGGTTGGACGGACCGGTGAAACCCCGCTCGCGGAGTACGACTATTGACGGGACACGTCGTTGAGGATGGCGCTGAGCAGCCCTCGGCCGAGCAGACGCAAAAGCACCCAAAACGGCACGTTTTAGGGTGCTTTTGCGTCTGCTCGCCACCCGCCGGTGAGGCGCTCGACGTCGATGACCTCGCCGCGGTTGATGCTGACCCAGTCCCGCCCATCGAGGTAAGGACGCAAGCTGCGGCCGATGAGTTCGGCGTCGGCCGGCGTCTTGGGCCGCTGCAGTTCGTAGACGTGCGGCAACTCGGCCATGCCACTGACGACGTTCCACAGCGTCAGGGCCTCCGGACCGGTGGGCGGGTCGACCAAAACGGGACCGAACAAGCACTGACCA
Organism: Mycobacterium sp.; assembly: GCF_019247635.1. Lineage (GTDB taxonomy): Bacteria > Actinomycetota > Actinomycetes > Mycobacteriales > Mycobacteriaceae > Mycobacterium. The sequence continues at coordinate 10,824 of NZ_JAFBAR010000130.1, read as the reverse complement.
GCAATGAACAACGTGGGCACACCGTATCCGCCCGCGTCGACGACTCGCTGATGGTCGGCGCGAACGTCGTCGTGGGTGCTCGGATCCTCAAGCGCCGCAGCCAAAATGGCTGCGTCGACACCGATATCGCCCAACAGCTTTCGCGCGATCGCGGGATCGTGGGGCTTGCCGCCCAGCGCGTGCAATTCCCGCCCGACCGCGGCGTACCAGCGATCCAGCAATGTCATGTCCGTCCGACGCAACAACGCGCCTATCCGCATCAGCGACCAGCCGTAGGACCAGTCCCGCTCCCACGGATGCTTCTTCTCCTCGACGCGGTTGACCTCCTCGAGGCTGAAGAATCGCCAATTGATGGTCAGCCCGACCTGCTCGCGGACGTCGCGTATCCACAACGAGGTCTGATAGGCGAACGGACACATCGGGTCGAAGTGAAAGTCCACGGTGTCGGTCATCAGTGCCCCTGCGGCTCAGTAGTGATAGGTGTCCGACGGAGCGGGCATGTGCACCGGCTCGTCCTCGAAGTCGGACACCACGATGCCGTACGAACGGGCCAGTTCCAAGATCTTGGTGGCCCGGGCGATGCGCGGCAGGTCCGACCCGTTGCGGATCTCTCCACCATCGCGTTCGAACTCCGCGAAAAACTCTTTTGCCCAACCGATTTCGTCCTGAGAGGGCGACAGCGCCTCATTGACCACCGAACACTGGTCCGGACTGAGGCATATCTTGCCGGTCATCCCGAACTCGACCGACACGGCCGTGGCCTCGATGAGCTTCAGCGCATTCGAACCGATGGTCGGTCCGTCGATCGCGCTGGGCAAGCCGGCCGCCTTGGCGGCGATCGTGAACCGCGACCGCGCGTAGGCCAGGGTGACCGGGTCTTCGCCCAAACCCGTGTCCCGGCGGAAATCGCCGATGCCGAACGCCAGCCGGAAGGTGCCCTTGGCGGCGGCGATCTCGGTGATGCGCTCCAGACCCCGGGCCGTCTCGACCAGCGCCACGATCGGCACATTCGGCAGCCGTTTGGCCGTCTCGGTGATGTGGTCGACTGATTCGACCATCGCGAGCATCACCCCTCCGACCGGCGTACCGGCCAGCGCGTCCAAGTCGGCCGCCCACCACGGGGTGCCGAACCCGTTGACCCGAACCCAATCGGGGTTGCCGGCGCCCAGCCAGCGCACGACGTGGTCGCGCGCGGCCTCCTTGCCCTTCGGCGCGACGGCATCCTCTATGTCGAGAACGACGATGTCCGCGCGGGAACTCGCCGCAGCCGCAAACCGGTCGCCATGGGCGCCGTTGACCAATAACCAACTCCGGGCGAGAACCGGATCGATGCGTGAGCCGACGTCGGCGGAATCGGCCGGGGCGGCGTTGACCTGTTCGTACACGTCCTTAACCGTAGCGACATCACAAAACGTGTAGTCGACGCAGGTGTGTGCTACCCCGTACGGCTATTCGCTGGGCCCGTTGGTGTTTGCGTCGCTGGCACGCGGAGGCCCAGTGCCGCCGCTGCCGTACGGCCGGGTAAGGATCTCGAGGCGGTGGCCATTCGGATCGTCGAAATACAGCCCGCGCCCGCCATCCCGACGGTTGATATTGCCGTGGTCGCGGTGCCCCGGATCCGACCAGTAGTCGATAGCCCGCTCTTGGATGCGTCCGAAGATGTCGTCGAATTCGGCCTCGGTCACCAGGAATGCGTAGTGCAGACGATCGAAGTCGTCCGTCTCAGAATCGCGAAAATCCAGCGTGGTATCGCGGCTGACCTTCAGGGCCGCGAACGGTCCGAACCTCGTGGCTTCCGGCAGGCCGAGAATCTCACTGAAGTAGCGCGCTGTCGCTTCCTTGTCGCGAGTTGCCACGATGTGATGGTTGAGAACCGGCATGGCTAACCGGTTACCCCGGCCGGGAACTCCGGAATCAGCGGGTGCGCGGGACCAGAAGCAGGCTAGCGAACCGACTCGATCCGGTCGGCAAGCATGGCGGTCCAGTCAGTGACGTATTCCTCGTCGGGCGCGTCCACTTGCGAGGCGTGGAACACGACCCGGATGGCGCGCTTCCCCAGCAGGGCGTTGATGCCGACGACGGCGATCCTTTTCGCGTCCTGGTCCTCGAGTTTTGGCGCACAGCCTTTGATCCAGTCGGCGAGTTCGCTGTAGAGGCCGTCGATCAGGGCGGCATAGGCGTCGTTGAGTCGGGGCGACTGGTCAGCCGGCGTACGAGCCGCGACTTGGAGGAATTCGCTTTCCCGGTCGAGGACGCCCATCAGGTAGCGGCACAGCAGGGTGAGTTCAGTCCTCAGGTCGCCTTGGCCGGCGAACAGAGCACTGATGTCGTGCATGGCACGGCGGCGATCGAGTTGGCGGTCGATGCCGGCCGTGAGCAGTGCGTCCTTGGACTTGAAGTGGTTGTAGAGCGCACCGCAACCGGGGACCAGGCCGGCGGCCTTCTCGATCTGGTTGATGCTTGTCGCCCGATAGCCCTGTGCGCTGAACAGCCGCATGGCTTCGGCGACCAGTCGCTCTTTTGTCGAGATCTCCACCCTTGACCGCCTATAAGTACTCACTTATATTTTGTACAAGGGCACTATACCAAGTGGGCCCCGAGGAGAGGCCGGGATGGCGAACAAAGATCGGCCGGTGGCTCGCGGCCGAATGCGCCGCACGATGCCGGTCGCCGGCTTCACCGCTCGCGCCGCCGGTGGTCGCGTGGTCGCCGGGTTGCGGCAGAAGGCCGGGGATGCGGGCGCGGTCGAGCGCTTTCACGAGCGCACTGCCGAGCGGTACGCAGAGTTGCTCGGTCATTCCAAGGGTGTGTTGATGAAGGCTGGACAGCTGGTCTCCATGGTCGATGCGGAAGCCGTTGGTGCGGGCGAACTTTCGCCCTATCAGAGGGCGCTGACCCGGCTGCAGGCCGACGCGCCGCCGATGGACTCGGTGCTGGCGACACGGGTCTTGGAGGCAGAACTCGGGCGACCCGCAGATGTGGTGTTCGCCGAGTTCGCGGCGGAGCCGATGGCGGCGGCCTCGATCGGGCAGGTGCATCGCGCCGTGCTGTACGACGGCCGTCAAGTGGCCGTGAAGATCCAATACCCCGGTGTGGCCCAAGCGATTCGGGACGACTTGTCCAACACCGAACTACTCGCGACTGTGTTCCGGTTCGCCGCCGGAGCGGCCGGCGCGCTGGGTACGGCGATGCCCGACATCGAACACGCCGCCAATGAGATCGCCGCGCGCATCTCCGAAGAAGTCGACTACCGGCACGAGGCCGCCAATATCCGTGCGTTCGGCACGCTGTACCGAGGCCATCCATTTATCCGCGTTCCCGATGTGGTTGCCCAAGCATCGAGCGGTCGAGTACTGACCATGACCTATCTGGACGGATTGGATTGGGCCGCAGCCCAAGACGCCGACCAGAACCTGAAGAACACGTGGGCCGAGGTGATCGCGCGCTTTGTCACCGGCTCCTACCGGCACGCCAATCTGTTCCACGCCGATCCCCACCCCGGCAACTATCGTTTCAACGAAGACGGCACGGTCGGATTCGTCGACTTTGGCTGTGTGAAGGTTCTGCCCGAATATCAGCGCCGCCGCATCGTCCGCATGGCCCGCGCGGCGGTGCAGGGAAACAGGGACGATCTCCGCGAGTTGATGATCCAAAGCGGCTTTTTCACAAGGGGTTACGCCCTCACCGCCGACGAAGCCTTCGAATGGTGGGCGGGAGTCATGTACGAGCTGATGGGGCCGCAGCCGGCCACATACACCGACGAAGCGTCTCAACGCGCCATCCGGTCGATGATCGATGTGCGCTCGGCCGACCACCCGATGCGCAAAATGTCAGTGCCGGCCGACTTCGTGTTCTTCTCCAGGCTCAATCTGTCGATGAACGCGATCTTTACCGCCCTGCGGGCCACTTTCCATGCCCGGGCCCTGCTCGACGACATGGACGGCGTGGCCGGCCCGATTAGTGAGGTGGGCCGCCAGCACGATGCCTGGGTCCGCGAACGCGGCCTGCCGCGCGGAATGGACCATCATGGCGACAACTGAAGTCACCGGCGCCCGACTGCCGTGGGATGCGGCGGACCCCTACCCGTACTACGAGACGCGGCGTCGCGAGGGCGAAGTCGTCTGGGACGACACCGCCCAAGCGTGGCTGGTCCTGAGCTACGACGCCGCTCGCCAAGTGTTGGGTGAATCCGGATGGACCAGCGACCCGTTGGCCAACATGCTGGCCCGCGCCTCGATGGATGCCATCAGCCGGGAATTCACCACAAGCTCAATGCTTTTCACCGACGGGCCCAATCACCAGCGCCTGCGCGGCGCCGTACGCGACGTCTTTACCCGGTCGTTTGTCAGCGGGCTGGCCGAGGGCGTCGAAGCGATCGCCACAACGCTGATCGATCGTCAGCCCGCAGACAGGGTATTCGACTTCATGTCCGACATCGCCCTTCCACTGCCCGTCGCGGTGATCAGCGCGTGGCTCGATCTGGACGTCGCGAGCTCCCGGCTGCTGCGTGAATTGTCACCGGTGATCATCCGCATGCTCGGCACGCTGGCCGACCCTGACGAGCTGGCCGCGGGCGCGTCCGCCTCGGCCGCACTCACGGCCGAGTTCCTCCCGATGGCCGCCGATCGACGAACCCACCCGGCGGACGACTTGGTCAGCTTCATTGCCGCCGATCCAGCGTTGTCGCTCGAGGACGTCGTCATCTCGGCGATCCTCATCGCCGTCGCCGGGCACGAAACGACGGCCAATCTCCTAGGCGCGGGGCTTGTTACACTGCTGACCCCCGGTCCGGACGGCAGCCGCATCGCCGACCGCATCGACCCGTCCGATCCGGCGCTGTTGGCCGAACTGCTGCGACTCGATGCGCCCGTGCAGTCCACCGCGCGCACCGCCACGGTCGACCATACGCTCGGTGGTGTCGAAATCCGTTCCGGTCAAAGCGTTCTCGTCGCCATCGCGGCCGCCAACCGCGACCCGGCGGTCTTCGACCAACCCGCGGAGTTTCGGCTCGACCGCACTGCACCGGCTCCCCTGTCGTTCGGACACGGAGCGCACTACTGCCTGGGCGCCGCCCTCGCGCAACTCGAGCTCAGTGTGGCGTTGCCGAAAATCCTTAGCCGCCAACCGGTATTGGCGGGTCCAGTGCGCTGGCGCGATACCCCGGCGGTCCGGGGACCGCAGAGTGTGCCCATGATATTTGGCTCGTAAGGCTGATTCGACGAAGGGAGGCCCGCGCGTGCGCGTATTCGTCACCGGCGGCACCGGAGCCATCGGCAGTTACGCGGTCCCCGCACTCGTCGGCGCCGGGCATAGGGTCTCCGCGCTAGCACGAAACGAGGTCAAGGCCCGCGTGCTGCGCGCCCAGGGCGCAACGCCCGTGTCGGTATCACTGTTCGACAGGCGCGCGCTCACCGCTGCCTTCGCCGAACACGACACGGTGGTCAACCTCGCATCGGCGCTGCCCGCGCCGCAGCGATTCATGTTGAAGTCGGCGTGGGCCGAATGTCAGCGTGTGCGCACTCAGGGATCGGCGACCGTCGTCGACGCGGCCTTGGACGCCGGAGTTGCGCGCGTGGTGCAGGAATCGGTGGTGATGATCTATCGCGACGGGGGCGATCGATGGCTCGACGAGGACTGGCCGGTAGACCGCTACCCCATCGCCACCGGTAACCACGCCGCGGAAGCCAACGCCCGTCGATTCGCCGATGCCGGCCGCACGGCGGTGGTGTTGCGATTTGGGATTTTCTACGGTCTCGGCGCCGCCCATAGCGAGCAGATCATGGCAATGGCGCGGCACCGCATCGGATTTCGGGCAGGCCAGCCGCACAGCTTCGTGTCCTCGATCCAACTCGCCGATGCCGCCAGCGCGGTCGTCGCGGCGCTTCAATGCCAGGGCGGCACGTACAACATCGTCGACGACACGCCCGTCACCACACGTGCGAACATGTTGGCGATGGCCCAGGCCGTCGGCGCAAAAACCTGGCTCAGCGGCCCGGGCCGACTCGCGCTGCTACTCGGCGACCGCACCACGTCCATCACCCGGTCACTTCGGGCCAGCAACGCGCGGTTCCGCGCGGAAACCGGCTGGGCACCCCGTTACCCGAGCGTGCGTGAGGGCTACCGCGCGATGTCCGCGACCGCCTCATCGAAGCGTCGCAGCGAGTAGACCGCGACTCCCGCTAATCCGCTGAATCCACCGCGCGCGTGGTCCGGCGCGTCGCGCCCCAGAGTCCGACGCCAACGCCGACGACGGCGCCGCCGACGCCGATGAGTTTTTGCGACCGGGTCATCTCCTCCTGCACGCTCAACCCGCCCAGCAGATCGGCGGCATCGGCGCAGGCCGCAGCCTAGTCCGCCGTACTGTTAACTCTCATGCAGATCCCGTTCGCCGACGCGGTACGCAGCCGCCGCGCCGGCCGCGGGGCGAAGCGCTACCACATCGAAGACATCGACGAGGTTGACGGCGAAGCCGCTGACCTTCTGCCCTCGGCCGACCCGATACTGCTGCTGCAAAAGATGGAGAACCGGCTCGTCCGGAACCACCTGGCCAACCCCGACGTGTTGAGCTCCGAGGACCTACGCAAGCTGCGCTACATCCTGAACTTCGCCAGACTCGTCGAGTTCGAGCCCGGGGCCGCGGGTCCCAACGGCAGCCGCGGGCGCGGCGACGTCGCGGTCGGCGCCGAGGTCGCGCCGTGGCGGTCCCGGGTCACCGATGCTTTGCACGGCCCGCTGCGCGAGGAGCGGGATACGGTCACCGCTCTCACCGCCGCCCGTGATGCGCTGGCCGGCCTGGCCGCCGACCAGGACGACCAGCGCCAGGTGCTGATCGATCGCCACGGCAGCGATTTCTCCGCGGCCGAACTGGACGCCGAAGTCGGCTACAAGAAGCTCGTCACGGTCCTGGGCGGTGGCGGGGGCGCGGGCTTCGTCTATATCGGCGGCGTGCAGCGGCTGCTGGAGGCCGGCCAGGTGCCCGACTACATGATCGGTTCGTCATTCGGGTCGATCATGGGCAGCCTGGTTGCCCGCGCGCTCCCGGTGCCGATCGACGAATATGTCGACTGGGCGAAGACGGTGACCTACCGTGCCATCCTCGGACCCGAGCGGTTGCGCCGCCGGCACGGCCTGGCCGGCCTGTTCGCGTTGCGCTTCGACCAGTTCGCGTCCGCACTGCTCAGCCGTGCGGACGGCGAGCGAATGCGCATGTCGGACTTGGCGATTCCCTTCGACGTCGTGGTTGCCGGGGTGCGCAGGCAGCCGTACGCGGCCCTGCCGTCGCGGTTCCGCCGCCCGGCGGTGTCCGCGCTGCAGTTGCGGTCGCTTCCGTTCCACCCCATCGGCGTCGGTCCGCAGGTTGCCGCCCGCATGTGGCAGGTCGCCGCGTTCATCGACTTGCGGGTGGTCAAACCGATCGTGATCAGCGGTGACGACCCGGCCGTCGACTTCGACGTCGTTGACGCGGCGTCGTTCTCGTCGGCCATTCCCGGTGTGCTGCACCATGAAACGAGCGATCCGCGCATGCTCCCGCTGTTGGACGCCCTGTGCGCCGACAAGGACATCGCGGCGCTTGTCGATGGCGGCGCGGCAAGCAACGTCCCCGTCGAGCTGGCCTGGAAACGGGTGCGCGACGGCAGACTCGGCACTCGCAACGCGTGCTATCTGGCCTTCGACTGCTTCCATCCGCAATGGGACCCGCGGCACCTGTGGTTGGTTCCGATCACCCAGGCGATCCAGTGGCAGATGGTTCAGAACGCACCGTACGCCGATCACCTGGTTCGATTCGAGCCGACGCTGTCACCGCTCAACCTCGCGCCCTCCGTCGCCGCCATCGACCGTGCGTGCACGTGGGGGCGCACGAGCGTCGACAAGGCGATTGCGGTGACAACGGCGCTGCTGCATGCGACGTGGTGGGAGGGCGACGGTCCCCCCGTCCGGGCTGCCGAGCCCACGGCGCGCGAGAAGTCGGTGGCCTCGCCGATGAGCGCGGTGATGGCGGCGATGCAGATGCCGACGGGCCGCTTCACGCGGTGGCGAAACGGTCGCCTGACATAAAGCCCCGGCGGTAGCTACGATGGCCCTCATGGCCGATCCGGACACGACGTCCGATGGCAGCGAGACCGTTGCTGCGCCCGGTGCCGCGGGGTGGTCACAGGAAGACGGTGAAGTCGAGTACGACACCGGCAGCGAACCGGAGGCTGACCGCGAGTCGTGGTCTGCGACCTGGGGCCGGGCCGGTGCGCTGCTGATGGTCGGTCTGGGGGTGGCGGGTCTGATCGTGGTGGCGCACTGGGCGTTGGCCAAGCCGACCAAGCCGCAGTCACCGACCGCTGCGACGACATCCGCGGCTTCGAGCGCTGCACCGGCGGGATCGGCCGCCGCGCCGACCTCGATCGCCTCCACGCCCGATCAGGACAACAAGTACATCCAAGCCCTCAACGATCGCGGCATCTCTTTTTCCAATAACAACGACGCCGTTTACAACGGCAAGTTGGTTTGCCAGGACGTCGATCAAGGAATGACCGTGCCTCAGATAGTCAGCGCGTTTCGGGCAAGCAACCCGGCACTCGGCGCCAACGCGACCGCCTATGTGGCCGTCTCTGTTCGCGCGTACTGTCCGCAACACAACGACCTGGTTGCCGGGTTCTGACGGCCGTAGCGCTTCACCCGGTCGAGCAGGCATCCGCGATCTGTAACGAGGCCGGCCACAACGCCGCCGCCAACCCGAAGGCGGCGAGGTCTGCACCCACGGGCATCACCTTTTCCACCCGTGTCTGGATCTGCTGAACCTGGGCGGGGTGCAGGGACGACCAGACGAAGCCAACACCCAAGTAGGGAATCGACAGCCAGAGCGCCAGCTCGACAAGGGCGCCGATGCTGATCTGATGGTTCAGCGCGCCTCGCAGCAGGGCCATCGCACGCGCGACCCTGCCCGGAGAACTCCGCTTAATTTCCGGGCCGACTTCGGCATCCGCGGACGCCCCATGTGGTTCGGACATGCCACTGCGACGGTCTCACATCCTGGTCGCGAACCACAGCGGATTCCCGACAAGGGTTAACCTGACGACGATGCTCACGAAGCTTCGTTCGGTTCTCAACTATCAGTTGACCATCGCTGAATTGATGGGCATCGCGGTGATATTCGGCACGCCCTATTTGATCGTCGGACTCATCTGGTCGAGCACCCACACCGAGCACCTGCAGCGGATGCGGGGCGCCGACCTGGTCGTGTCGTTCCTGGGCTCGATCGTGTCCTGGCCCGTCTTGCTGTTCTCCAACGTCTGCATGACGTGAGGACGCGTGGTGCCGTTCATCGCGTGGTCCGCGGCAGGCGCCTCAGCAGGTGCATGACGACAACGAGCACGGCGCCGACAACCAACCCCGCCACCGCGGACAACGCGGTATTGACCGTCCAGGCCAGCACGGCGCCGACGGCCTCGACGGTGTGGCGGGCCTGGTCCTCAAGGTGATGAACCACGCGGTGGGGGGCATGCCAGCCGAGATGATCGCTGCCCACCAGCAGGATGTGGCCGCCCACCCACAACATCGCCACCGTGCCGACCGCCGCGAGCGTCGAGAGCAGCTTGGGCATCGCGGCGACCAATCCCCGGCCCACGACCTGCCCCATTCGCGACCCTGTCTGCGTCAACCGCAGTCCCGCGTCGTCCATCTTGACGACGATGGCGACGGCGCCATACACCAAGACGGTGAGGACCACGGCAACGACGACGAGGATGGTCAGTCGCTGCACAAACGCCTGATCGGCCACCTCGTTGAGCGCGATCACCATGATCTCGGCGGACAGGATGAGGTCCGTCCGGACCGCACCGGTCACGATCTCCTGCTCGTCGACGGGCCCGTCCTCGGCGCGATGACCGCGGATCGTGTCCCACACTTTTTCCGCGCCCTCGTAACACAGGTAGGCGGCCCCGATCATCAGCGTCGGCGTTACCAGCCCCGGCGCGAACTGACTGAGCAGCATTGCGACGGGCAGGATCAACAGGAGTTTGTTGCGCAACGATCCGATCGCAATGCGTTTGATGATCGGCAACTCGCGCTCGGCGGCGATCCCGTGGACGTAGCGCGGCGTCACCGCGGTGTCGTCGATGACGACCCCGGCGGCCTTGGCGGTCGCCCGGCCCGTGGCGGCGGCCAGCCGTGCCAGCATCGCGACGTCGTCCAAGAGTCCGAACAGACCCGCACTCATTGAGGGTGGTTGGCCAGATAATCCGCGACGGGGATGCGTTGGCTTTCCGCGTAACCGATGGGCAGCAGCACGTCACCAGATGTCGTGTAGTAGTAGACATCCCAGCGATAGAAGCCCGCGAAAGCGCCCGGATCGTTCGCGATCACCGCGGCGTAGTCGTCGATCGCCGAGACGTAATGGCCCGAGTGGTTGTACTGGAAGATTGCTTGGTCGTGGTTGTCGGCGAAGCCGTTGGCGGCCAGGAACCGACCCGCGGCCATGATGCTGTCGTGCGGCGAGAGGATGTCGGTCCCAGCGCCGTATCTGGCGAAAGTCGAGGGCAGGAACTGCATGGGACCCTGCGCTCCGGCGGTGCTGACGCCGGAGATGCGGCCGAAGGTGGTCTCGACAAAGTTGATCGCAGCCAGGTAGTTCCAGCCGACACCGCTGGCCGCCTCAGCCTCGTGGTAGTAACCGAGCAACCCGTCGGCCGCGGGCGGTGGGTCGATGCGCCACGCGGGCAGTGTGTCTTTCACCTCGGCCAGCGCGACGAGGTTGCGGCGGGCGTCGACATTGCGGTCGTAGGCGTCGAGCAGCGACGGCGGGATGCCCGGTCGCACAATCGAGTCCCACTCGGG
>NZ_JAFBAR010000030.1 GCF_019247635.1 Mycobacterium sp. | reverse complement strand
CCCGCGGGTCGAGTTCCTGCACCTGCGCGGCTCACCGGAAGTGATCGCTCGCCGCCTGGGCGCCAGGTCCGGGCACTTCATGCCGCCCGCGCTGTTGGCGTCGCAATTGGACACCCTGGAACCATTGGGTGACAACGAATCCGGGGTCAGCGTCGACGTCGATCAGGACGTTGCGGCCATCGTCGACGCGTTTCTCGCCAGAAATCGTTAACGCCAGCGGCGCTTGGGCTTCCCGCCGGCCTCCGCGACGCGTTCGCGCGCCGCTTCCGCCAGCTCACCACCGCGTGCCGCCGCCACGTCGGCGAATTCCGCACCGCGCTCGCGGGCGGTGCTGGCGAGTTTCTCGCCACGCTTGCGCGCCTTCTTCGCCAGTGGCTTGCTCTTCTCGGCCGCCGTACTGGCCCATTCGCGGCCGCGGTCAAGCGCCGCCTCGGCGTAGGGTGCGCTCCGTTCGGCGGCGGTGCTGGCCAGTTCGCGGCTGCGTTCCAGTGCGGCCTCGGCGTAGGGCGCGCTCTTCTCGGCCGCCGTGCTGGCCCACTCGCGACCACGTTCCAGTGCCGCTTCGGCATAGGGTGCGCTTCTTTCGGCCGCCGTGCTGGCCAGTTCACGGCCGCGCTCGGCGCCGACCTGCAACCCGTGCGCAATCCGTTCGCCTAGATCGGAGTCGAGCAGCGAATCGGTCGAACCGGATACCCGTTCGGACAGCCGCTCGGCGGCCCGCCGACCGCGCCAGCCCAGCGATGGCTTGCCCGCGGTGTCGGCCGACGCGATCACCAGGCCACCCAGCAGGCTGACGTCGGTCAGGAAGTCCTTCCTTTGTCGCGCCTTCTCCGCCGGATCGCTTTCATTCCAGAACATGTGCGCGCCCAGATTGGCCGGCAGCACCGTAAACGCCAACGCGGCCGAAGCCAGGCGAGGCAGCCGCCCGGTGGCCAGTAGCAGCCCGCCGCCGATCTGCACGGCGGCGTTGATCTGTGCGAACGTCTGGGGGTCGCTGGGGATGGCGCTGCCCACCGGATCGGGCAAAGCGCTCAGGCCGTCCACTGTGGGTGCCGCCGCCTGCGCGGCTACCTTCGGGTTGCGCAGGGAGTCCACTCCCTGACCGATGAAAACTGCCGCCAACATGGGTCGCGCGATTCTGCGAATGAACATGGACCGTGGGTTACCCGACTGACCGGCAGACAAACCGGCTGGACGTATGGTGTGTCGTGTGCGGACGTTGATCATCGTCGACGTACAGAACGACTTCTGCGAAGGTGGTTCGGTGCCGGTAACCGGCGGCGCCGCCGTGGCTCGCGCCATCACGGACTATCTGGCCGACGAACCCGGCTACCAGCACATCGTGGCCACCAAGGACTTCCACCTCGATCCCGGTGACCACTTCTCCGAGCACCCCGACTACCGCTCGTCCTGGCCACCGCATTGCATCGCCGGAAGCCGTGGGGCCGATTTCCATCCTGACCTGGACACCGCTTCCGTCGAGGCGGTTTTCTGCAAAGGTGCCCACGCCGCGGCGTACAGCGGCTTCGAGGGTGCCGACGACCGCGGCGCCTCCCTGCTCGGCTGGCTACGGCAGCACCGGGTCGACGAGGTCGACGTCGTCGGTCTCGCCACCGACCATTGCGTCCGTCACACCGCGCGAGACGCGGCCCGGGCCGGCTTGGCAACCAGGGTGCTGTTGAACTTGACGGCCGGTGTGGCCCCGCACTCGATCGAAGCGGCCGTGACGGAGATGCGGGCCGCGGGCGTCGAGTTGGTGCAGGACTGGTGATGACGGAGCTCAACCGAGAGGATCTGCTGGCCGCGGCGGAGCGCTCGCCGCAGGCTGCCGCGGCGCACGACCGCGCCGGTTGGGTGGGGCTTTTCGCCTCCGACGGCAGCGTCGAAGATCCGGTGGGTTCGCGGGCGCACTCGGGCCACGCACAGATCGGCCGGTTTTATGACACCTTCATCGGCCCGCGGGACATCAAGTTCCATCGCGACCTCGACATCGTCTGCGGCCCCGTCGTGCTGCGTGACCTCGACCTGGAGGTGACGATGGGTTCGGCCGTCACGATGTTCATTCCCGCCTTCCTCCGGTACGACCTGCGAGAGGTTAACGGCGAGTGGCGGATTGCGGCACTGCGGGCGTACTGGGAGTTGCCGGCCATGATGCTGCAGTTCCTGCGGTCCGGTACCGACGCGCTGGCGCCGGCCTGGCAGCTGTCCCGCGGTTTGCTCGGCAATCAGGGGTTGGCGGGGGCGGCAGGGTTCATGGCCGGCTTCCGCCGCGCGGGCGCGCGGCACAAGAAGCTGGTGGAGACGTTCCTGGGTGTCGTCGGGCGTGGTGACACAGCTGCCGCGCAGCGCGCGCTATCGCCAACTGCCAGAATAACTTTGGGTGACAACGACGCCCTGGACCTGGCCGAACTCGCCGGGCAACTCGACGGCGTCGACTGGACCAAGGTGACATCCGCGGGACCCACGGTTGCGGTCTCGCTCGCCTCGGGTCACGGACGCGCCATCCTGTTCGCCGACGTGGCCCGGCGAGGCCACCAGATCGACCAGATCCGTTATTTCCCAGGTTGATTGGTCGACAAGCGGATTACATGCCGGGTCTGGGCGGGCGGCGTCGGGCTTGCGCACGGAGCTAGGGTCTGGTCGTCGGCTCCAGGCTCGGTCGGCGCCGCCGGCCACGGCAACTACGAGTGGGCCGGGCCGGGCGCACGCGTCAATCCGTCGTGATCAGCACGGCGCGGCGCACAATCGGTAGGGTCATGGTGCTGGTTCCTTTCGTGATGGAGCGTTCGGTGAATGCGGTCAGGTCATCTCGACGGTCCCAGCAACACCACAGGCCGGGCGAGTACCAACGACATCACAAGGGAACAGACCGAGACCTGGAGCGCCATGTTCGATAAGCCGTTCGGGCGGCGGGGCATGTTGCGGGCCGCGGGCGCTCTCACCACGGCGTCGCTGGCTCCGTGGGCCGCCGGGTGCGCTCCCGACGACGGCGCGTTGACCTTCTTCTTCGCCGCGAACCCCGACGAGGCCGCTGCCCGGTTGCGGATCATCGACGAATTCCGGCGCACCCGTCCCGACATCAAGGTTCGCCCGGTGTTGTCCGGGCCGGGCGTGATGCAGCAGCTGTCGACGTTTTGCGCCGGCGGCAGGTGCCCCGACGTGCTGATGGCCTGGGATCTGACCTACGCCGAGCTGGCGGATCGGGGCGTCTTACAGGACCTCAACACCTTTTTGGCGCGCGATCCGGCGTTCGCCGCGCAGCTGAAGTCCGACAGCGTCGGGGCGCTGTACGACAGCTTCGCGTTCAACGGGGGCCAGTACGCGTTTCCCGAGCAGTGGTCGGGCAACTACCTTTTCTACAACAAACGGCTATTCGCTGAGGCCGGGGTCAAGTCCCCACCTTCGACCTGGGAAAACCCTTGGAGCTACGCCGAATTCGCGGACGCCGCCGCCGCACTGACCAAACGCGACGGCTCCGGGCGCGTTTCGCAGTGGGGGTTTGTCAACACCTGGTTTTCGTACTACTCGGCCGGGCTTTTCGCCATGAACAACGGTGTGCCGTGGTCCACCCCGCTGGTCAACCCGACCCACCTCAACTTCGACAACGAGGCGTTCATCGAGGCGGTGCAGTTCTACGCCGACCTGGCCAACAAGCACAAGGTGGCGCCCAACGCCTCGGAGGTGCAGTCGATGTCCACGCCCGATCTGTTCGCCGCGGGCAAGGCGGCGATCGCGCTGAGTGGGCACTGGCGTTACCAGACGTTCATCCGGGCCGACGGTCTCGACTTCGACGTCACCGCGTTGCCGACCGGGCCCGCGCTTGCAAAAGGAAGCAACGCTACCTCCAATATCGGCAGCACCGGACTCGCCATCGCCGCCAGCAGCGGCCGCAAGGACCAGGCGTGGGAATTCGTGAAATTCGCGACGGGCCCGGTCGGGCAGGCGCTGATCGGTGAATCCTGTCTCTTCGTGCCGGCCCTGCGGTCGGCGGCGACGTCTCCCGGGTTCGCCAAAGCCCATAGCAGAGTTGGCAACCTCGGCGTGCTCACCGAAGGCCCAACGCATTCCGCGGGTCTGCCGGTCACCCCGGCGTGGGAGAAGATCGCCGCCCTGATGGACCGTTACTTCGGTCCCGTGCTGCGCGGATCCGCGCCGGCGACGTCACTGACCAGGCTGTCCAGCGCCGTCGACGAGGTGCTGCGCACCCCATGACATCCTCGTCCGCACCCTCAGCACCCTCAGCACCTTTCGCGCCCTCCGTGAAACGCCGCCCGGCCTCGCGCCGACGCGCGTGGGCCGGTCGTTTGTTCGTGGCTCCGAACCTTGCCGCCGTCGCGGTGTTCATGCTGTTCCCGCTCGGCTTCTCGCTGTACATGAGCTTTCAGCGATGGGACGTGTTCACCCCACCGAAGTTTGTGGGCCTGAAGAACTTCGGCGACCTCTTCACCACAGACCCGCTGTTCCTGATCGCGATACGTAACACCGTGATCCTCACGGCCGGCACCGTGATACCGACCGTGCTCATCAGCCTGGCGGTGGCCGGCGTGCTGAACCGGAAAGTCAAGGGCATCGCCGTCTTCCGCACCATTGTCTTTCTGCCACTGGCGATTTCGTCGGTGGTGATGGCGGTGGTGTGGCAGTTCGTCTTCAATACCGACAACGGTTTGCTCAACATCATGCTCGGCTGGATCGGCATCCACCCGATCCCGTGGTTGGTCGATCCGCAGTGGGCCAAGGTCGCGCTCTGCATCGTCAGCGTGTGGCGCGGCGTGCCGTTCGCCACCGTCATCCTGTTGGCCGCGATGCAGGGAGTGCCGGAGACGCTATACGAGGCGGCCAGGATCGACGGCGCCGGTGAGATACGGCAATTCGCTTTCATCACCGTGCCGTTGATCCGCGGCGCGTTGTCGTTCGTGGTGGTGATATCGATCATCCACGCGTTTCAGGGTTTTGACCTTGTCTACGTGCTCAACGGACCCAACGGCGGGCCCGAAACGTCCACCTACGTGCTGGGCATCATGCTGTTCCAGCATGCGTTCTCGTTCCTGGAATTCGGCTATGCGTCCGCGCTGGCGTGGGTCATGTTCGGCATCCTGCTGGTGCTGACCGTGCTGCAGCTGCGGCTCACCCGCCAGCGTTCTTTGGAGGCCTCCCGTGGGATTGGGTGAGGGCATCTTCAAGCGCAGCGCTATCCGTGGTGTCGTGGTGTACACCGCGTTGGTCGGTATCGCGTGGTGCGCGTTGTTCCCGATCGCCTGGGCGGTGTCGGGGTCGCTGAAGCGGGAGGGTGAGATCAGCGAGCCCAAGCTGCTGCCGGCCCACCCGCGGTGGTCCAACTACACCGAGGTATTCGCGCTGATGCCGTTCTGGCGGATGTTCTTCAACACCGTGCTCTACGCCGGATGCGTCACGGCCGGACAGGTCTTCTTCTGCACGCTGGCCGGATATGCCTTCGCGCGGTTGGATTTCCGTGGCCGCGACGCGCTGTTCGTGGTGTACCTGGGCACGCTGATGGTGCCGTTGACGGTGACCGTGATCCCGCAGTTCATCCTGATGCGGATCGCGGGATGGGTCGACACTCCGTGGGCGATGATCGTGCCCGGCTTGTTCGGCAGCGCGTTCGGCACCTACCTGATGCGGCAGTTCTTCCGCACCCTGCCGGCCGATCTCGAGGAAGCGGCGATTCTCGACGGTTGCTCGCCGTGGCAGATCTACTGGCGCATCCTGCTGCCACACGCGAGGCCCGCGGTGATGGTGCTCGCGGTGCTCACCTGGGTCAACGTCTGGAACGAATTTCTGTGGCCGCTGTTGATGATTCAGCGCAACAGCCTGGCCACCCTGACGCTCGGCCTGGTCCGGATGCGGGGAGAATACGTCGCCCGCTGGCCGGTGATCATGGCGTTTTCGATGTTGATCATGCTGCCGCTGGTCCTCATCTACGCGTTTGCTCAGCGTGCCTTCGTCCGGGGCATCGCCGTCACCGGGATGAGCGGGTAACTGCGATGGCTGCGGTGAGTTTCCAGCAGGCGACACGCCAGTTCCCCGGCGCCGACCGACCCGCCCTGGATCGCCTGGATCTCGACGTCGATGATGGCGAGTTCGTCGTTCTGGTCGGCCCGTCCGGGTGCGGCAAGACGACGTCGCTGCGGATGGTGGCCGGACTGGAGACCGTGGATTCCGGCAGCATCCACATCGGGGACCGCGACGTCACCGCTGTCGATCCCAAGGACCGCGACGTCGCGATGGTCTTTCAGAACTACGCCCTCTACCCGCACATGACGGTGGCGCAGAACATAGGCTTCGCGCTGAAGATCGGCAAGACGCCGAAGGCTGAGATCCGCGAGCGGGTGCTGGCCGCGGCCAAATTGCTTGACCTGCAACCGTATCTGGACCGTAAACCCAAAGACCTGTCCGGCGGACAACGCCAGCGGGTGGCGATGGGACGCGCGCTCGTGCGTCGGCCGCAGGTGTTCCTGATGGACGAGCCACTGTCCAATCTGGACGCCAAACTGCGGGTGCAAACCCGCAACCAGATCGCGGCGTTGCAGCGGAGGCTGGGTACGACGACGGTCTACGTCACGCACGACCAAGTCGAGGCCATGACCATGGGCGACCGCGTCGCGGTACTGCGCGATGGTGTGCTGCAGCAGTGCGCGGCCCCCCGCGAGCTGTACCGCAACCCGGAGAACGTCTTCGTCGCGGGATTCATCGGATCACCGGCGATGAACCTGTTCACCCTGCCGATCGTCGATTCCTCTGTGTCGCTGGGGGATTGGCTGATTCATGTGCCGCGAAGGATTTCGGATTCGGCAGGCGAGATCGTGGTGGGGGTGCGCCCCGAGCATTTCGAACTGGGCAGCCTTGGCGTGGAAATGGAGGTCGATGTGGTCGAAGAGCTCGGAGCCGACGCCTACCTGTATGGCCGAATCTCGGGTTCCGGTAAGGTAATCAGCCAATCCGTCGTCGCGCGCACCGACGGGCGCCAGCACCCACCGGAAAAGGGCAGCCGGGTGCGGCTGCATCCCGAGCCTGGGCATCTGCACTTCTTCGGCATGGATGGCCGGCGGATCTCATGAGTCCCGCCGCGAGCACGCAAAATGTCGACCTGGTCTGCGAGGGCGGCGGAGTGCGGGGGATCGGGCTGGTCGGTGCGGTGGACGCGCTGACGGCGGCCGGATACCGGTTTCCGCGCGTCGCGGGGTCCAGCGCGGGCGCGATCGTCGCGTCGCTGGTCGCCGCGCTACAGGTCGCCGGCAAGCCCATGAGCCGGCTGGCCGAGATCATGCGCAGCATCGACTACCCGAAGCTGTTGGACCGCAATCTGATCGGACATGTGCCGCTGATCGGCGGTGGCCTTTCGCTGCTGGTGTCCGACGGCGTCTACCGGGGTGCCTACCTGGAGCGGTTGCTCACTGGATTGTTGGGTGACCTGGGCGTGCACACCTTCGCCGATTTGCGCACCGGTGAAGCATCCGAACAGTTCGCGTGGTCGCTGGTGGTCACCGCCAGCGACCTGGGTCGGCGTCGGCTGGTGCGCATCCCGTGGGACCTCGGCTCGTACGGCATTGACCCGGACGGCTTTTCGGTGGCCCGCGCGGTGCACGCCTCGTCGGCGATTCCGTTCGTGTTCGAGCCGGTTCGGGTGGGTGGCGCGACATGGGTCGACGGTGGGTTGCTGTCGAACTTTCCGGTCGAGCTGTTCGACCGGTCCGACGGCAATCCGCAGTGGCCGACGTTCGGCATCCGGCTCTCGGCGCGTCCGGGCATCCCGCCGACCCACCCGGTGCACGGACCAGTGTCGTTGGGGCTCGCGGCGATTGAGACGTTGGTGAGCAACCAGGACAACTCCTACATCGACGATCCCTGCACGGTCCGGCGCACCATGTTCGTGCCGGCCGAGGACGTGAGTCCCATCGACTTCAACATCAGCACGCAGCAACGCGAAGCCCTCTATCAACGGGGATTGGCTGCGGGCCAAGCGTTTTTGCGGGCCTGGAACTATGCCGATTTTCTGAAAGCCTGTGGCGGCCCGGTGCAGCCACCGTCAACATGACCGTTGCAGCCGGTAACCGACCTGCGGTGCCTCGACGACTCCCGGTACCAGCGTCCACGTGAAGGTCCGCCCGTCAAGCTGGAAGCCCTTCTTCTGGTAGAAACGGCGGGCGCGGAAGTTCCTCTCGGCGCACCACACGACCGCATCGCCCGAAGGATGGGCGGCCAGGGCGTGATCCAGCAGGAGGCCGCCGACGCCGCGTCGCTGGTTGTCGACAGCGATGTAGAGCGAGTCGATTTCGAGCTGGCCGGGATTGGCCAGCTCGGGTCCGAAGACGGTCATGCCGATGAGCCGGCCGTCGGACTCGGCGAGCCACATGGCCCAGCCGGCTCTGTTGAGCCGCTGGGGATATTCCTCGTCGATCCACTGCTGGCGGTCGAACAGGTCGAGCACCTGGGGCGCCAGGATGCCCCGGTAGGACTCACGCCAACTCGGGTAGTGCATCTGCACGACGTCGGCGTAGTCCGACGGCTCGGCTTGCCGGATCAAAATCTCCGTCACGCTCGCTCCCAGTCCTAGCCTTCCGCGCCATTATGCCCTGGTGGATGAGGTCGATAAGGTCGACGGGGTGATCGAATTCTTGCCGGACATGCCCGCCGGAGTCACGGGCATCCGCGTCTCGGGCCGCGTGCGCGGCGACGAACTGCGCGCCATCAAGCCAACCATCGAAGAGTTGACCAAGGGCAGCGAAATCCGGATTGTGGAGATCATCGCACCCGACTACGAGGGATTCGGTTCCGGCGGCTTGGTCGAAGACCTCAAGCTGGGCTTTGGCACTGTGTTACGCCATCATTCGGCCTTCAAGAAAATCGCGGTCGTGTCCGACAAGGAATGGGTCGCCCATACCCTGCATGCACTGGCATGGATGGTCCCCGGCGAGCTCGCATTGTTTGGACTCGGCGACCTCGAGGACGCGAAAAAATGGGCCGCCGAGTAAAACCCACAGCACTACTGAGCTTAACCGTGGATGAGTGACCCCTTCTGAATCAGCCAGGCCGCCTTCGCCCGGGTGATCAGCGGGCAGTAGAACGTCAACCCGCTGGCGAGATTGGCCAGCGCCATCGCCGCGACCTATACGCCGACGAGCATCGCCGCACGACCTCATACCGGTGATAGCCCGCGTCGAGGCTGTATGCGGGCAGCCCGGGACTGGCGAACCGAACCCGCCGAAGCCGGGTCCGAACGATCGAACAGCTCACATGACGCAAGGTCGACAGCGCCGGGAAAATCGGCGTCGTCTGCCCTGCGGGTCTGTGAGAGTCTCGGTTTGAGAGACGCCCGCTCGCGCTACGTACGATTGATTGCGTCAAAGGGACTCACCGGGCCCCAAGAGGTCAGAAACCGAGCATCGAAAGGGGGGACATTGGCCAAGCAGAAGCCCACCGAAGACGACCGCGGGTCGTCGGAACGTCCCCCCTGGCTGCCTGTGGAAAAGCAGCGGCGACGCGTACAACTCAAGCGGACGAAGCGAGAGGAAACGGCCAATGGCGGCGACGGCCCCGACGCGGCGAACCGGCCGGCCGACGGGTCTCCTGGGGCGGATGCTGAGGCCTTGACCGACAAATCTCCGACGCCGGGCCCTGGTGTGGGCACCGACGACGCCAACCCGCAGGCGCGACCAAAACGAGTGGCGGTTCGCTATGACCGCACCCGGCGTTCCGAAGGCGAGGGTTCGGTCCCCGCCGCTGGGTTGCGGACATCTGAACCGGCACCCCGTCCAGCGACAGCCGAGACTTCGCCCGCACCCCAGCAAGCGTCCCAGCCGGACAAGTCCTCCCGTGGTGCGTACCAAGCGGGCGGGGGCCCCGCGCGAGATCAGGAGGTCGGGGTCGCGCCGCCGCCGGTCGCTGCGCCCGATTCCGAAGTAGCCGAGTCTCTCAAGTGTGGGAAAGCCGCGTCAGGGATCGGGTCGTCGTTCGAACTCCCGGGATGGGTGTCGGACGCCTGGGCAAAGCCCAAGCCGTCGGCGTCGGTGCCCGAGCCGCGTGATCGCGGTCTGCGTTACGCCGTAATCGAGCCGGCGGACAGCCCAGAGGTCGAGTCGTCGCGGGATTCGACTAAGGCAGAAGGGTTTTCGCCGGGCTCGGAGCTGGCGGAGGCTTCGCTTCCGCCCGACGGGCCCGAGGAATCCGGTGAAGTTGCGCCGCCGCGTGACGCAGGGCCAAAGGGATCACCGCGGCGCCCCGCCCCGCCCTGGCAGATGGCGGCGATCTCGGCGGCGTCCGCGGGGTTCCAGCAGCTGCCCGACTATCCGGCGGAGCGGCCCGCCGCACCCCGCGAGCACACTGGGCCGGCTCCGCAAACCCCGGTGCACCCGCAAACCGCGGTCGGCCCGCAGGCGTCGGGCCCGCCGCCCCAATCCGTACAGGCGCCACGGCCGGGCGTCTTCGCTCCGCCGCTGCCACCGCCGCCTCCCGTGGTGCCCCCGCCTCCATGGTTGCCGTGGGCCTCGCCGTCGCCGGCTCAACAGCACGCACCGCAGTTGAGGCAACCACCGTCGCAGCCCACCGACTCACCAGCTCGAGGCACCCAGCAGACACCTCCGCCCGGCTGGGTGCCGCAAGCCCCTGCGGTGCCACCCCCGAATCATTGGCAGTTGCGTGTGCCGCCGCCGATAGACGCGGCCGAGATCATCGCAAATCGAATGGTGCCGCGATCGGGCTGGCGTCGCGCCGTGCACAAAGCGACGTCTGGTCACATCAACCCCGGCATTTCCCGGAAGGAGCGCAGGCAGGACCACCTGCTCGCTGAGATCCGCCAGCCGATTGTTAGCGAATTCCGCATCGCCGTGTTGTCGATCAAGGGTGGGGTCGGAAAGACCACTACCACCTTTGGTCTGGGGTCGGCCTTGGCCACCGCGCGGCAGGACCGCGTGATCGCCGTCGACGCCAACCCCGACCGTGGGACCTTGGGCGAGCGGGTCGGCGACTCGTCGAGCCGCTCGACCGTGCGCGACCTGTTGTCCGACCCGAATATCTACCGTTACGCCGACGTGCGCAATCACACCCTGATGGCGACCAGCCGGCTGGAGGTACTGGCCAGCGAGCAGGACCCGGCGGTTTCGGAGGTCTTCGGCGCGGACGACTACCGGCGCACCGTCGACATTCTGCGGCACTTCTACAACATCGTCCTGACCGACTGCGGCACCGGCATCATGCACTCGGCGATGTCGGCCATTCTGGATCTGGCACACTCCATCGTGCTGGTCAGTTCCCCCGCCCTCGACGCCGCGCGCAGCGCGTCGGCCACGTTGGATTGGCTTATGCAGCATGGGCATTCGGATCTGGTCCGCGATGCGCACGTGGTGCTCAGCGCCTCGCGTCCGGGTTCAGCCGCTCTGAAGCTGGACAAGGTCTACGAGCATTTCCAGACGCGTTGCCGGTCGATTCACCTGATCCCGTTCGATCCACATCTGGCCGAGGGCGCCGACGTCGACTTCGGCCGGCTCAGGGCCGCCACCAGGCAGGCCTACCTCGAACTGGCCGGGTCCGTGGCCCAGAACTTCGGGCGCCTGCGCGCGCCGCGGGACCAGTGATCTTGGCGAAGGTGAATGACGGTCGGGCGCCGGTGCGGGACCGAACCGCCGCGGTTCGAGCTTGCCTACCTCCCCCCGCGTCGGTGGTTCGATTATCCGTCGAGATTCGGCTACGCAGCAAAGTTGATCAGGTCGGTACACTGTCAGCTACCGCCGAGGCTGGATTGCCGCCGGGACGTGGGGAAAAGGACGTCAGGAGCGGGTTCAGCTCTGCGGCGTGACCATCGTTGTCGCTGACGGCCACGGACACGAGGAGTGAGGAACCGAGCAGATGCCTGGCACCAGGGCCGCCCAGCGGGTGTTCGGCGCCCGCGTGTGGTCACCGGGGATTCAGCATCGGCTCGGCTTTCGATAGTGAGCGAATCTGATGCCCGCCCAGCCGCAGCGGGATTCAAGCCGGGCACCGACGCGGACACAACGCCGATATCGGTGCCGTCGATCCAGGCCGCGCTCGGCCAGGACGCACAGCGCCCCAGCCCGCTGTCGGCCCCCACTGTGGTCGCCGACTTGGCGTCGCTGCCGATCCCGAGTCCGGTGCCGAACGAGGCGCCGGTCGCCGACGAGCCGCCGCCCGGGCTCCCCGGCCCGCCGTCTGACCGCACGGCGGTCGTCAACGAGGCGCCACCGGCGCCGCCAGTGCCGCAGGGGCCGCCGGTGCCTCCGGTGGCCTCCGTTTCGCCGCCAGCTCGTCCCGCACCAGTCCCGACCAACGCGCCACCGGCCGATGCCCAGTGGCCCGCGCCCCCCGCACCGATACCAGACCCCAGACTGATCCCGCCGGGCCCCATCTCCCCACCGGTGGTGACACCCTTCACCAGCGCGCCGGCTGGTGCTCCACCCCCGGAGTCGGGCTACCCGGGCATGCACGAGCCGCGCATGCCTTCGCACAGCGAACTCGGCTTGGTGCGTGGGGCCCGGCCGCTGCCGCAGCGCGGGTGGCGCAAGGCCGTGCACCGACTGACCGGCCTCAACCCCGGGGAATCGGAACAGGAAAACACGCGCCAGAGGCTGGTGGCGCGGGTGAACCAGCCGGTGCGCGGCGACTACAGCATCGCGGTCTTGTCGATGAAGGGGGGCGTGGGCAAGACCACGACCACAATCGGGCTGGGCGCCACTTTTGCCGCCATACGCGGGGATCGCGTCATCGCGGTCGACGCCAACCCCGACTTCGGCACTCTGGCTCAGCGCGGGCCGGACCAAAGTCGATCCACGGTGCGTGATCTGTTGTTGGACGACAACATCTTTCGGTATTCCGACATTCGCCGATACACGTCACAGAGCACGAGTCGGCTCGAAATCCTGGCGTCTGAGCGTGATCCGGCGACTTCCGAAGCGTTCTCCGACGCCGATTATCGAGTCGTCATCCGGTTGCTGCAGCGGTTCTACAACCTGATCCTCACAGACTGCGGCACCGGGCTCGTGCACTCGGCGATGTCCAGCATCCTCGAGGAGGCCGATGCGATCGTGCTGGTCGCTTCGCCCGCCATTGACGCGGCCCGAAGCGCCTTTGCGACGCTGGATTGGTTGGAACACCACGGCTACGGACACCTGGTACCCAATGCGAGAGTCGTCATCAGCGCCGCGCGGCCCGGGAAATCGTCGGTCAACATCAAGGTGCTGGCCGGCCAGTTCCTGACCCGTATCCGCGCGGTGCACGTCATCCCATTCGACGACCACCTGGCCCAGGGGTCGGAGATCGTCTTAGACCTAATCGCCGACAAGACGCGGCGGGCGTTCCTTGAGCTGGCTGCCTCGATCGCCGACGGATTCGCAAATACCAAACGCCATCGGATTACACGCGGCGAGCCACACGGCGCGCCTCGGCGCTGAATCCGCTTGCGGCTCACTAATATTGCCGCATGACGGATCGCGACGGAGCCGACGTACTTGCCGCGGGTGGACGCAAGCCTCGCTCGGCTGAGCGTCCTGTCGAACTCGGCATGGTCGTCGAAGACTTCGAGTCCGGCTACGTCGGTGCCGTGGTCCGAGTCGAGTACGGCCGCATGTACCTGGAGGACCGGCGCGGTCACACCCGTGGCTTCCCCTTGGGGCCCGGCTACCTGATCGACGGTCGACCGGTGATTCTCACCGCACCGCGCCGTGCGGCGCCGGCGGCCGCGGGGCGGACGGCCTCCGGTTCGGTTGCCGTGTCGGGCGCCCGCGCTCGCGTGGCCCGCGCCGGCCGGATCTACGTCGAGGGCCGCCACGATGCCGAACTCATCGCGCAGGTATGGGGCGAGGATCTGCGGATCGAGGGTGTTGTCGTCGAGCATCTCGGCGGGGTGGACGACCTGGTGGGCATCGTGGGGGAGTTCAGGCCCGGCCCCGGGCGCCGGCTCGGTGTCCTGGTTGACCACCTCGTCGCGGGTTCCAAGGAAGCACGCATCGCCGACGCGGTACGGAAGGGACCGGGCGGACCCGACACCCTGGTCGTCGGGCACCCCTATGTCGACATCTGGCAGGCGGTGAAGCCGCAGCGACTGGGGCTCAAGAGCTGGCCCGCAGTCCCGCGCCAGATCGAGTGGAAGCGCGGTGTGTGCGATGCGTTCGGCTGGCCGCACGCTAACCAGGCGGACATCGCCAGGGCGTGGCGACGCATTCGATCGCAGGTGCGCGACTGGAACGATCTGGAACCGGAGCTGATTGGCCGCGTCGAGGAACTCATCGACTTCGTCACCGGTTGATGCGCTGACCTTGGCGAGATTGATTTGGCCCCGCGAGATTGCGCTGACCGCGGCGAGATTGCCGTGAGGGTCGTGATCCGGCCGAAATCGCAGCCTCCACGGCAATCTCGGCGCAACGGCGGCGGGCGCCCAGCTGTAGCTAAGCCCACCTGGCATTGGGCAACATCACTTCCGAGACGGTTCGGCGTTGGTACATCGGGTGCCGCCATCTAACCGGCGCCCAAGGATTTGAAAAGGATGCATCGAGGTGTTGCCTGCAACTTCGAGGTTGTCGGCCACGAGCGCCGACCCAGGGCAAGGGATGCCAGCTATCGCACTCCGACCCCCGGGACACATCACCCAGAAAGGTTTTCCCGATGCTAGGTTTTGTCGTAGCTGAGATGGTCGTGATCGGCGCCGCAATAGGCTTGGCGAGCCACTACCTTCGCCGGTTCCCCAACGCGAGGATCGCTTTCCTTGCGCTCATCGCAGCGCTTTGCGTCGTGGCCGTCGTGCTAAGCGTTACCACCCACGCGCCGCTGTGGCTCGCTGTGGTCGATGGCGTACTCGCCATAGGCACGACGACCCGGGCCGGCTATCTGTGGACCAAGAATCGCGCGGCTGGCGCGTCATAGCAGGATCTGGTGGCCGACGCGAACGAACCCGGGACATGCTGGACGTTGTTCTCGCTCACGCGTAGCGGACGACGGTGCGTTGGGTGCCCAGATCGATGGCTCCGTCGTCGGTTGCCACCGATGCTTCCACCACGTCGCCGCTCCGCAGATACTTCGGGTTGGCCGCCTGGCGCCTGAAGAACACCTTCCATTTGATCGCCGGCGGCAAGAGGTTGCCGATGATCTCGACCGGTTTCGGCGGGGCACTGAGTGCGGTGCCGATCGGAGTGCCGGTGAGGATGAGATCGCCCGGCGCGAGTTCCTGGAATTGGGTGAGCGACTGCAGTGCCTCCAACGGCCGGTAGAGCATGTCGCCTTCGACGAGCGCGTTCTGCCGCTCCGTGCCATTGACACTCAGGCGCAGTCGCAGGTCACCAAACCGCTTCAGCTCCTCGGCTTCCAACAGCACCAGCACGGGCCCCACCGGGGTGAAGGTGGGATAGGACTTGGCCTCGTAGAACTGGGTTTGCGGCAGCTGGATGTCGCGCGCCGACACGTCGTTGGCGACGACCAGGCCGGCGATGAAATCTGCCAGGTTCGCGTCGGAAATGCTTGTGCCGACAGGGATTGCGCGCCCGATCACCAACGCGATCTCCACCTCGTAGTCGAGCAGGCTGACGTGGCTGGGCTTGACGATATCGTCGTATGGACCGCTGATCGATGCGGACGCTTTGCGAAAGAAGGTCAGCGGAATCGACGTCGGATCCGTGCCCGCGTCCTTGACGTGCGACTCAAAGTTGGTCATCTGCGCCACCACTCGGCACGGTCTGGTGACTGGCGAGACCGGCTTCAGCGTGTCGATCGCGACGGTGTCGGTACTACGGGACGCGCCTTCGATCGCGGCGCGGTCGGCCAGCAGCCCACCGGTCGTGGTGGCGGCTGTCGCGATCTTCGCGGCTCCGTTGACAGTCTTCAGCCACCAGGCGTCGCCCGTGTGCAGAATGGAAAGGGTCATCTGGTAGGCACTTTCAGTAAGCCGATCAGGCGGTTGGCATCGAATTCGTTACTTCGGCGGAGCGCGGAAATCATCGAAACCAGTTCGTGGCGAGCCGATTTCAAGTCGGCGCGGCGCGTCTGTCAGCGCCCGCTGCCTGACCCGTTCGCCTCGGGGCAGCCGGATTCCGCCGCGTGACGAATGCCCGCATTGCCGGCGGCTCCCGTGTCGGCGGATCAGAAGTGGGCCGAAGCGCCACCAGGACCAGCCCGGCGACGAACAGCGCCGCACTCAGCCAGGACAAACGCCCGTCCGGCGCGAAGCCGGCATAGGCGAAAAGGTGTAGGCCGGACGCGGCCAACACGGCGCCGGCCAGCATGGCGACCTCGCCCCAGCGATCCATGACAGGTATGCCGAACGAGGGCAGCGGTGCCGCGAAAAGCCGCCGCTGCCACCACAACACCGCCAATTCGGCCGCCGTCACCACGCCAAGGATGCAGACCCACTCCAGCCGTCCCAGCCACCAGTGCGCTGTTCCCTCGGCCGGTTGCGGCAACAGTCCAGCCGGATACCCGACGATCGCCACGATCACGACCGGAATCATGTGCCACAGGTACAGGGCCATCACGTTGGCGTTGGCCGTGGCCAACACGCGGCGCACCCAGCCGGCGCGCAGCAGCCGGTTGAGCACCGGAGCGGCGGCCACCGCGAGTCCGGCCTGCGTGCATCCAAACGCCAGCATCGCCCCCGTCGGCGGCGCGGTGTTGTCCACCGTTTGGCCGGGAACGCCGATCATGCTGACCGGATAACGGCCCAGCCAGATCAACAACGTCAGCACGGCCACCGACCCCACAGCGAGCAGCATGGCCCTGCGGCCACTTAATTGCCCTGCACGCCAGGCGATTCCGAGCTGGTACAGCAGCCCCCAGCAGAGCAGATAGTTCAGCATGCCCAGATACGGCAGGTGGCCCGCGTGAGACGCCGCGTCGACCACCGCAACCGCCACCGCGAGTGCCGCGGGCACCCTAAGGCCCCACCGGCGTTGTGCCGCCACCGCAACGGGCGTCAGCGATACCACCAACAGGTACACGGCGAGGAACCACAGGTGCATGGCGACCGCCCAGCCGCCGTACTCCAGCACCTCGCCGGGCGCTCCGCCGAACTGAAGCGCCACCACCACTACGGACACCAGCGCGACGTAGACCGCGGTGGGTCCGAGCACCCGGGCCAGTCGATGCCGAAGCCAGGCCTGACGCGAGAAGCCTCCGGTGCCGCGCCGATGGGTCCAGGACACCGCGCCTGCATATCCGGCAACCAGGAAAAACACCGGAACTGCCTGGAAGATCCAGGTCAGCCATTGCGTCCAGGGCTGGTCGACGAGCGGGTTTTGCCGACCGAACTGACCGTCGTGGTAGGTTACCGCGCCGGCCAGCCAGTGACCCAGCACGATGAGGATCACGCCCGAGACGCGGTAGAAGTCGACCGCGCGATCCCGGGCGGGAGCGGCGGTGTCTACCCGGGGCAGCTCCACTAGCGCGAGGGTACCCGGCTACGGTCTGGCATAGATCGACCCAACGAGAACAGGAGATGCGCCTTGAAGCACGCACGCCTCGCCGACCTCGAAGTCGGACGCCTGGGTTTGGGCGCGATGGGCATGTCGGTGGCCTACGCCGGGGCCGGCACTGACGACGCCGAATCCATTCGCATTATTCATCACGCCATCGACCTCGGTGTCACCCTGATCGACACCGCGGAGGTCTACGGTCCGTACGTCAACGAGGAACTGGTGGCGCGCGCACTGCGCGGCCGACGGGATGAGGTCGTCCTGGCCACCAAGT
This sequence comes from Mycobacterium sp., assembly GCF_019247635.1. Lineage (GTDB taxonomy): Bacteria > Actinomycetota > Actinomycetes > Mycobacteriales > Mycobacteriaceae > Mycobacterium. The sequence goes on along the minus strand of NZ_JAFBAR010000030.1, from coordinate 20,130 downwards.
TCGGCCTGATTTCCCACACCGGCCGAGACGGTCTGGACAGCAGCCCCGCCAATATCCGTGTCGCCGTTGACGGTTCGCTGCGTAGGCTGGCGACCGATCACATCGACCTCTACTTCCAACACCGCCTCGACCGGGGCACCCCCATCGAGGACACTGTCGGGGAGCTGGCCGAACTGGTCGCTGCCGGGAAGATCCGTCACATCGGTCTGTCGGAAGTCGGCGTGAACACCATTCATCGCGCCCACGCGGTGCACCCCATAACGGCCGTCCAATCCGAATACTCGTTGTGGACCCGCGACCAGGAGGACGCGATATTGCCACTGCTGCGCGAGCTGGGAATCGGATTCGTTGCGTACTCGCCGCTCGGGCGTGGCTTCCTGACCGGGTCCATCCGCTCCACGGAGGGGCTTCCCGACAGCGACTACCGCAAGACCAACCCTCGTTTCTTCGACGAGAACTTCCAGCACAACCTGCGCAGCGCCGACGAGCTGCGCGACATCAGCGTCGATATCGGAGCCACTCCGGCGCAGGTCGCACTGGCTTGGTTGCTGGCCAAGGGGCCCGACATCGTCCCCATTCCGGGAACCAAACGCGTTGCGCGCCTTGAGGAAAACGTCGCCGCCGATACCATCGAGCTCACCGCCGAGCAGCTCGCCCGACTTGACGCGCTCACCCCGCCGGTCGGCGGCCACCACGCTGAGGCTCAGATGCCCTGGATCGACCGCTGATCGCCGCTACTTTTCACCGCCGAGCGTGCGCGTCTGTACACCGACACGCCGTTGCGGGTGTGCAACTGTGCACGCTCGCGCCGGTTAGATTTTGCGCACCATCGCGGCCGCGCGAACGTCGTCGCCGACGACGAACTGCATGCGCACGGCGCTGTCGTGCTGGCCGGAACGGATGGTCACCCGTTCACCGAACTTGATCGGGCTGCGATACTCGAGCACGGCGCGGTAGGGCGGCGCGATCCCGGACGCATGGAGTATCTCGTGCACCCCATGCCAGTAGATGGTGTTATTCACATGCTCGAACGGGTCAATATCCGTGCGGCGCAGTGGGAATGGCGTTTCGGCGCCATCCGCGACCGGTTCGGTGAGCCAGGTGCGCCACTTGAGGCGGTGGTTGTCAGTGGTGCTGCCAAAACGTGCGATGCATTCGTCGACCAGGCGAGAGGGTGTCAGCGTGTCCTTGTTCACGCAGATCCAGAAGCCTTCGGTCTCGATCCGGCCGCCTTCGGATCCTTCGAGCTGAACACGCATCGAGCACCACCTGGTGGAAAGCGCTGCGCACCAACGGCGAAAGGTTATATCGCTGGGTAATTCGATGGGCTCGAGGACGTCGATCACCGTGCGCAGGACGATCCAGTGGGGATGGACTTCCGCCAGCCCGGCATCGGCGAGATGCTCGGCGCCCACCTCCTGGATGTAGCGCGCGACACCGTCAAGGCGGAGCGTCATGTGCTCGTCGATGTCGAACGTGCCCAAGCGCCAACTCGTTTGATAGACGTATCCCGATCCGGGCAGCTCAACAAGCGGCGCGTCTACGTCGCCGAGCACGGACTCTCCTTCATCAGCACTTCCAGTTGCTCACTGGCGGTGTTCAATCGCGACCGGAACATCGAAACCACCCGGTCGCGCACCCGCGGCTTGTGGGACAACGGTGGTAGCAACTCGGCCAGCAGGTTCAACCGCGCGGAACTCAACCAGTCGGTCAGGTCGGCGTCATCGAGCCAGCGTTGAAAATTGCGGAGATCGGAGTGCGTCAGTCGCATCCAGTCCAGATCGGAGTCCGGGTGTGGAATCGGCTCGCAGAGTTCGTTTTTCACCGCGTCCGCGGCGTAGGCGACCTCCACGTGAGCGATGAACGCGGCGCTGAACACCTGTTGGCACCCGCGGACCGCCTGCAGGGTGAGGTGATTGGCGTCGAAAATCGGTGTGGCTGACCGTTGGGGTGCTCCGTCGGCGGTGCAGTCGATATAGATCGCCGAGCGTGCGGACGGAATCGATCCGGCGTCGAGCACAATCGTCGCGGGTTCGATGCGCTGGACGTGACCCATCCTGACGATGTCCTCGATCCGGCGCAATTGCTCGAGTTCGGCGTGCGACACCGTCGCGCACCGATACATGGTCGGGTGTACCGCGGGATCAAGGCGCAACAACGTTCCGGCCGCCTCCAGGCGGTTGAACAGGTCCTCGGCCGAAGTCGCGGCGCCGATGGCCTCGATAGTGGACACGTAGCCTTCCCGGAACTGTTTGATGAACGTAGGCCCGGGTTGCAGCGTCGCCCGGTCGATCAACCAGGAATCGCGCGGCATGATCCACGTCAACCTATCGGGGGAGATGCCGTTTCGTAGTAGCCACAAACAGACGTCCATGCCGGATTTGCCGGCACCGACGATCACGTACCGGTCCCGCGTGGTGAACTTCGGCAGGTCGTTCGGAGTGACGCAGTCGCGGCCGGGTGTGACGACGTAAGGCGCAGGTCGCATCGAGGGTACGACCGCACGCAGGTAGGTGGCGTCGACGATGCGCCGATTGACGGTGACGGCGTACTCGGTGCCCCCCAACGTTCGGAAGCGCCCGTCGCCGAGATACTCGCTCATCGGGAAGTACTCGACCCGCCCTGTGGGGAGGAACTGTTGCTGCATCACGGCGTCGAAGTAGGCGCACACCTCGCCGACAGTGGCAAGCTCGTTCAACCCTTTGTTCCAGCCAACACTGTCGATGGTGTTGTTGCCCAATGTTCTTGAATTGACACCGTAATAGGCCGACGGCTGGTGCAACCGCACGAACGGGTACGCCGTGGTCCAGTGCCCACCGGGTTGATACGCACGGTCGACGATAACTACGCGTGCCTCGGACTCGGTGATGAGGGTGTCGGTGAACGCCATGCCCATGGCGCCGGCGCCTACCACAAGGTAGTCGGCCTCGATGGCTTCCATAGGCTCTCCTTCGAGCGGAGGAGGATATCAGCGTTCCAGCGGAATCGTAGCGGTGATCGCGGTGCCGAGCGCCGCCACCGCGCACGAGCGCTTCTGCGGATGCAAACATTTACCAGGACAACGCGTTCGGTAGGCAACCAAGGTCCACTATGCGGCCGGAGAGGCGAACAATCGCGAGCCGATTGCCCTGGGCTTTTATCCGTCGCTGTAATGCGTCCACACATCGTTACCTCTGGCAGATCCGAAACACTGGCCTGTGTCGGAGACATCACCCGATGTGCCCGCCTTTGCGCGACAACGTCATTCGCGGTTCGGCGCCACCGAAAACGGTCGCTCTGAGCCGGGCACATCGGGTGCTGGCGCACAGACACGTGTGATCATTGATCATCGCTGATTTGAGCCAAGTCGGATATTCGGTAGGCCGAAAAGGCCTCCACGTGTCTAGACCACGTCCACGGCCAATGTGAAACCTCCGGGACCTGCGATTCAGCAGCGCCCGACGTCAGAGCCTGCGGGTCACCTACCTGTCGGGCGACCCAAGACGATCAGTATTTGTCCGGTTTTGGGAGGCGCGCGCTATTGTTCGTTGCACGGGTGCGGTTTCAGCCGACCGGGAGGATCTGCCGATGACGATGCCCAACCAGCCCGGCTGGTACGACGACCCGCAGGACCCCAACGCGCAGCGCTACTGGGACGGCCAAGACTGGACACCGCACCGTCAGCGCAAGCAGGCTTCGTATTTGGCGCGACCGCCTGCCACGCCCGTGCCGCCGCATCCGCCGTCGCCTAGGCCGCCGCCTCCGCCGAGTGACGCACCGACGCAGATCGCGCAGCTGCCGCCGACACTGCCGCCCGCGCCGGAGCAACAGGCTCGCCCGCCTGCGCCGCCGATCGGTGCCGCGCCGACGCAGATCGCGCAGCTGCCGCCAAGCCTGCCGCCCGCGCCGGCGCAGCAGGCTTGGCCGCCGCCCTCGTCTCCGAATTCGCCTGCGCCGGAACCACAGTCTTGGTCGCCGCCCCCGGCCCCGATGCCGCCCGCACAGGGACAGGCATCGTGGCCGCCGCCCCCGTCTCCCCAACCGGGGCCCTATGGCGGTCAACCGACGTCGGACGGTCTCGCGACGGCAATCGGCGCCTTCAAGCAACCCTCACCGGCGGCGTGGGTTCTGATCGGCAGCATGGTTCTCGCGACCATCAGCCTGTTTCTCCCGTGGGAGAACGTCACCCAGACGGTCAGCGTGCTCGGTACGCCGGTCTACTCCGGAAGGGCGCAGGGCGGGATCAGCACTGGCGGAAAATTTGCCCTTCTTGTCCCGATCATCGCGGCGACCGCGCTGGCCTGGCCCATTTTTGCAAGAAGGGCGGTGCCGGTCGGCTGGCTGATCGGACTATCTGCCGCGGTCGGTCTTATGTTGTTGAGCGTCCCGCTCTGGTTCCTGGTCTTCCGAGACGACGATCCCGCGAACGGCATAACGTCCTCATACGGGATCGGGTTGTACCTGTTCGCGGTAGCCGTCGTGGCCATGACCGTGGGCGTAGTTTTGGTCTGGATCCAGCGACCAAAGACGGCGGGCAGTCCCCATCCGCCAGGCACCCCGTACCCTCCACCAGCTAGTCCTTACCCTCCTCCCACCAATCCTTACCCACCAACCAGTCCCTACTGAGTTGAGCTTCGGCACGCCACGCGAGTCTGACTGCGGCGCAACCCAATTCGGCAGGTCGGTGGTATCGCCGACCCGGGCGCGAGAGAGAGGTCGAGCGGTGGATGACGTGACATTCGGGCGTTACCGGCTGCGGTCGCTGATAGGCGAGGGCGGCATAGGCAAGGTCTACGAGCCCACGACACCGACGAGCACTGCCGGCAACGTCGTCGTCACCGACACGGGCAACAACCGAGTGGTCAAACTGGCGGCGGGATGAGCCTTCGGTATAGGCCGAGCCTATGTATTGGGGACTAGCGTTTCAGCAGGTAGCTTTCAATATGCATACCATCCACTGTTCAAGAAAGAGGGCAAGCGCGTTGGCCATCCCCTTGACAGCCGCATCGACACTGGTGGTTGCAGCGTGTGCGCTGCCGTTCGCAGCGACGGCTCATAGCGAAATCGGTACCGCCCCCGTACCAGACTCTCCCTGTAATCTGCCAACCGCGTCTAGCCTGATCGTCTGGCACCACACACCGGGAGCGCAGGACAGTGCCAATTTCGTCGGTGAGTCTGACCTGTACAACTGCAGACCGACGCTCGATACGTGGCGTGCCGCCCAGCCGACCGGGCCCGGTTACTGTTCGAAGATCGCGTGGTATTCCGACAACCCCAGCTATATCCCCGGCATTACGCCCGCCGCTCCGTTGAAGAAGGTCATCGATCAAGTAGGCGACTGCTAACTGTTGGTCGACAGCACGGGATCCGCTGACGGGCGAGTGTCGCGCACGCGGGGGACTGACGCCTGGGTGAAGTAGCGCAAATTGCAAGTTTTAGCTGGGCTTACCCGCGGCTGGTAAACAGCATGATCATTAGGTGCGAGTTATTCGCGAGGCAGGGCCGAGAATTTCTCTACCACTAAAATGGTATTATAGTGGTATGCGTACTACCATAGACAAAGCTGGGCGCGTGGTGATCCCAAAGACGCTCCGCGACCAGTCGGGCATCACCCCGGGGGAGGTGGAGGTCTTCCTCGACGGATCCGGCATCCGCATCGAAAGCGTCGCGGCGGACGAGCTCGTCGAAGAGGATGGGCTTCTCTTGCTACCGAGTGGTGGGCCAGAACTTGACGCCGACGCGCTCAGGGAGTTGCGGCTTGCCGACCAACGCTGAACATGTGCTCGTCGACACCAGCGCGGCACTTGCACTGGCCCAGCGGGAGAACCCGTTTCACCACGCAGCTAAGACCAGACTGTGGTCATGCCGACGGGGGATGTCCGGGCATGCCGCGGTCGAGCTTCTCTCCGTTCTCACGCGACTTCGGCCGCCACACCGCCTTAGTCCGGCTGCGGCATTTCGTCTAGAAAAGACAAACTTCCCCGAGTCTCGCTTCCTGTCGGCGACGGAAACAAGGAATCTGTTGCGGGAGTTTGCTCAAGCAGGGTTGGCTGGCGGCGCGCTCTACGACGGTCTCGTCGGTGCGGCTGCCCGCCAGCACAAGCTCGTGCTCATCACGTGCGACCGACGGGCCGAACCGACGTATCGCTTACTCGGTGTCAACTACGAGCTGCTGTCGCCTATTTCACGCTGACCAATCAACTCCGTTTTCAACGAGAAGATGGATTCAGTGACGAATGCAATGGAAGCAGTTGCGTACTAGGCGAAATTCAGCTCCGAAACGTCACAGTGACGACTCGCCGCCGGTCCAACAGTGTATCCCGGTCTTGCACTTCGCGCTGGTGAAGGGGGGATCACGGTGCCGGAGCTGCTACGTCGTGAAGCGGCCCACTTGGCAGCTTGACCGTCGGTCGCGCAATGGCTGGCGCGGAGCGGCCGACGCCCGTCGACGGTGTCGACGGTTGGGGTGCTGGCAACTTTGGACGAGTGGCGTGGCGAGTAGCCGGATGCGGGTCGTCGATGCATCGTGCCTGTTTGAGGTCGTAGCCGACACAAGTGGCGATCCGGTTATACCAGGTTATACTCTCTCTATGAAGACAGCCATCTCCCTTCCGGATGAGACATTCGATCGGGTCGTTCAGCGTGCGAGTGACCTTGGCATGAGTCGATCCGAGTTCTTCACCCGAGCTGCGCAGCATTACCTCGACGACTTAGATGCACAATCGCTGACTGGACAGATCGATAGTGCATTAGAGCGTTTCCATGGCAATGACGAAGCCGAGGCTGCCGCGGTGGCCGTAGGGCGCCGGGTGTTGGATGCCATGGACGATGAGTGGTGATCAGCCGCGCTGATATCTATTGGGCCGATCTCGGACCGCCGTTCGGCAGCCGTCCCGCCAAGCGCCGTCCGGTGTTGGTGATCCAGTCTGATCCATACAACGCTAGTCGTCTTGCCACGGTGCTCGCCGCGGTGATCACCTCTAACACCGCGCTGGCGACGATGCCTGGCAACGTGTTCTTGCCAGCGGCCGTAACAGGGCTCCCACGTGAGTCGGTTGTCAACGTCACGGCGCTTGTCACGCTAAATAAGGTTGACCTTACCGATCGAGTCGGAGATGGCCCGCCGAGTCTGATGCGCGAGGTCGACCGTGGGCTTCGTCGCGTGCTCCACCTCTGACGGCCGACACACTCGCGTTTCACGGTGAGGCCGCGCACGCTCGCGAAGCACCAATACCTCTGCGCCACAAACTAATCCGTTAGAACTCGCGCTGGTCAACTGGTAACGGTGCGTGCGCAACAGGTGCGAGTTGCCGTTGGGGAGCGGATGCGGCCATTGGTCTCCCGGTTGTCGCCAGGTGACTCTTGGTATGGCTAGATGGACGGGGCCGGTGGTACGAGCTATAGGCCTTAATTACGGCCTGCAAACGGCCTATATTTAGGCTAACATGGCGACATGCGGATACTGCCGATTTCAAAGATGAAAGACAAGCTCAACGAGTACGTCGACGCGGTCGTCCAAACGCAGGACCAGATCACGATCACCAAGAACGGTGCGCCGGCGGCGGTGCTCATCGGCGCCGAGGAGTGGGAATCGCTCCAGGAGACGCTGTACTGGCTTTCCCAACCCGGGATCAAGGAATCGATTGCTGAGGGCGATGCCGACGTTAGTGCTGGGCGGACGTACGGCGAGGATGAGATTCGGGCCGAGTTCGGCGTGCCTCGGGGCGGCGACTAACGCAGCCGTGGGTTACACGGTTCAGTTCACAGGCACCGCGCGGCGTGACCTGCGCAAGCTGCCGCCGCGGGTGCTGTCGGCCGTGATTGAGTTCGCGTTCGGCGACCTGGCGCACGAACCGCGCCGCGTCGGCAAGCCGCTGCGGCGTGAACTGACCGGGCTGTATAGCGCTCGGCGCGGCCCGTACCGCCTGTTGTACCGGATCGACGAGGATCACTCATTGGTGCTGATTCAGCGTGTCGATCATCGCGCGGACGTTTACAGGCGCTGGCCGCAGCCTTGGGCCGGGTAAGGTCGACTAGCAATGATCTGACGAAATACGTTGTAAAGCAGCCTAACTCAATCTAGAACCGGTAACCGACGCTAGTCGATGGTGCATAGCATGCCCCAGATCCACTGACAACGCCACCATGGCGCACCATCGCTCAGTCCTGCCGTCTAGCAATCGAATTACTTTGTGCTGCAATGTAACTCGCAACAGAACTGGTAACGGTGCGTGCTCGACAGGTGCGAGTTGCCGTGGGGGACTCGGTCACGGGCTCTGCCGCACGATGAGGCGCAAGCTGGTGTCGAGGGCGTCAAGAGTAAGGAGATCTCGGTGGCGGGTTTGCCAAGCACGGTGTCGAGGTCCTGGCGGAGGCGCTCGAGTCCGGGCTCAAGGTCCTCCATGGGAAGCCGTGCCAGGCCCGAGATGCAAGCGCGCACGTCGGGTTTAAGGTAGGCGGCCGGTCGACACCAGTAGGCCGGCCCGAAGCCTTCCGAGCAATCGTGGGGGGCCAGAACGGTCTCGACGCGATCAGCGCCAATGATCTTTGCCACCTGCTCGATGGGCAATTCGGAGCTGGCTCGCGGCGGCTGGGAAGTACTCCTGCCAGAGCCAAAACATATTGTGCAGAGCCGGTTCGTAGGCAATTCACGAAGCGCTTCGGCGACCAGTTGCTGTGGTGGATAAGCAGAGGTGCGAGTTAGTCCGCCAATCTTCTCGGACACAGGGTGGCGGATGTTTAGCCTGTCGCTGGCGTGTCGAAGTGGGTGACGGGAACCACCTTCTCGCACAGCCACAGCAGACTTGTGTCATCGACTACAGCCGCCATCCCCCGCGCGCATTGATCGAGCGGCGTGTCACCGCGAACGTCGCCGTAGGGATCTGGCTGCGACATGACCGGCCGATGCACGGATACTGCCGTGAGGTTCATCCCGATGGCGTTGGTGATCGGCCCCATGCCGGCGCTGGCTGCACGCACGCCCGCCTCGTCCGGCCAGTACGGGTCCGCCAGGCTCAGGTAGACGTCGACGTGGGCGACGTGGTCTTTCTCCGGTGCCCTCATCACGGCACGGAAGGTCGACTTCTGTCGAGGGCCCCTTGAATTGCCAGGCCCAGGAGCACCCCTTATGAACGTGTTCCACTCCGCTGAAAATCGCACGACGTGGGCGGCGTGGTCATTAACCTGCCGGCCGGAGAAGTAGTAGGGCAGCGGATCGGAACCGCTGGACCAACGGCCCCCCGCCCTCGTGGCTCTGTCGACCAAGTCGCGCTTGTCCAGATCGAAGCGTAGGTGCTGCTTGCCGGGGTGGTTCGGGTCTGGGCCGTGAAGGCTGACCTTCGCCGACTGTAATCCGGGGTGTAGGCACTTGATATAGAACGAGGACGTCGACCACTCGATCAACCAGTGGAAACCCCAGAGGGAGGTGGCTTCCTCGATGAAGAAGAATTCGATCGCCTGTTGCTGCTGCATCCCAGGGTGTGCCATAGGGGGCGGTTCGTCAGCCATGATCCCTGATGGTAGGTGAAGCAAACGGCAACACGATCAATATCGGCGCCGGTATGGCCCCGCTCGGCCGCGCTACGCTCATGGGAGTCCGCCGCGCCCAGTCCTTCGTGTCGCTCGGCGACGATAGCATCATCAGCATCGAATTACGATGCAACTCGCAGTAATTCGCCGGTAACGGTGCGTGCGCGCCAGGTGTGAGTTGTTCTGGGCGGGGATCCGGTGGGGCTCGTGCCGACGTCGAGATCGGGCCGCCGCTGACTACTTTGAACGCCAAGTTGACTGCCGAGTTGGCTGAACTGTGCTATTACGGTAGGAGCAATATGCGATGATTGCCGCGTGACAGGCGACTACTCACGCGAAGAAATCATCTCGTGGATTCGGCATGTCACTGCGCAATCCGGCGGTAAACCCGTGGGCTACACGCGGTTTGCGAACCTGACTGGTATCACCCGGCGCTCGTGGTTGGGCGTCTACTGGGCGTCGTGGGGCGACGCGCTGCGCGAGGCTGGGTTTGAGCCCAACAGCCTGGTTCAGCGTCGTGACGACGACGAACTGCTTCTCGACGCAGTGGCTTTGGTCCGCCATTTCGGGAAGCTGCCCAGCGAGGAGGAGTGGCGTCTCGCCAGCCGCAATGATCCGACGTTGCCTCGCCGAACAGCACTGCGCTCATTTGGCGGCCGGAACGGGCTTGTGACCAAGTTGCGCGATCTCGCAGAATCGGAATCGGCGTATGCGGACCTGCTCGAACTGCTCCCCGCCGCGTTGTCAGACGGAGCGACTCCTGACGACGATGGCGTCACGGCGTTGCCGTTGCGGCTGACCGTCATTGGCTATGTCTATCTCATGAAGTCGGGGAAGCACTATAAGGTTGGGCGCTCAACTGACGTTGATCGGCGCAGGTCACAGCTAGGGACGATGTTGCCCGAGCCGCCGAACATTGTGCACAGGTTGGAAACCGACGATCCGGTCGGCATTGAGCGGTACTGGCACAAGCGGTTTGAAGACAAGAACGTCAGAGGTGAACTGTTCGCGCTATCAAGCGAGGACGTGGCCGCATTTAAGCGGCGCGGCCGATTCATGTAGGGAGCCCGACGCGACTGACTCGGAGGCGCTAGTTCGAGACATGCGGGATCCATGGTGATCGCAGCCGGGAACTGTCACGACTCGGTCCCTAAATCAAGACGAGTGGCAACGTATCGCGCGTAGGTCGACGCGGACGCGCGGGCGTGGGCTTCCAAGGTTTGTGGACTGTAGCCGAGTGTTTCGGCGAGGATCGCGATCGGCGTCGTTTGTGTCAGTTTCATTGAGGGTGCCTAAACGTGCTTCGAGGGCGGCGAGAATGGGCCGTAGGTAGTTGCGGAGATGCGTAGGTGCGACGTGCCTGCGGGGTGTGTAGCCGCGAAATACTTAGGGCGAGTTGCGACGTGCTGCGGTTTGGCAGTTGTAGTTGCTCGCGGCCAGTGCGCGAACGGGTTCATCGGGGTGTGGCGAGAGGTCGATAGTAACGGTGACGGTCTGTTTGGCTCGCAGGAACGCCGACTCGGTGACGGGGCCCATCGATCGGAGCTGGTTCTCCAGACTCCACCGGATGAACCGGGCGACCAGCTTTCGGTGCTCTTCGCTGGTGATGCGCTGCTGAGCCGTGACCGCCCAGGATTGGAACCTGGCCAGTCTCTCGTCACGTGACGGAATCGCTCCGTACTCGAACGAGCAGGTTGCGCATGTAGTCGGTCGTGCGGCCGGCCGGCAGCTGGTGCGTTTGGCAGCTTGGTAGCAGTAGCCGCAGACGTATCCGTCTGGGCCGTCGTGCAACGATCACGGCAGAGCCGCTCAAGGCCTACGCCGACCGATCAACGGCCGGACCTGCGTAAACATGCTAATCGTCAAGGGGTGCAAGTTCTTTCATCTAGTGCAACTCGCTACCCTTCTTTGCCGATAAGCGACATTATGTCAAGTAAACAGCGCCGTTTTCATCTGATTAATCAGGCCCGCTCCCGCCGCGCGTCGCTTACCCAGGTGGTTCGATCGAGGCAAAACGCCTGGACGGCAGCGGTTTTCCGCTGCTGACGATGCACCCTTATGCGGGGCGATGTGCATCGAAATGCGCGATGGCACCGGTGCACTCGAGTGCGTCGACCACAGGCCCGCATCACTGAACCATCGCTGAGCATCCACCTGGGTGCCGGCTGGCCCGAACGTCCCTGTCGCCCGCAGCGCCGCCATGTGCATAAGAGCTGCCACGGCACCTCCGCGCTCAAGCGGCTGCACACAATCGGAGTCCCTCGAACAGGCCCGTGCTTAGGCCGACTACCGACCACCCGTCTGTACCTCAGACTTGAATATGCGGAAAGCGAATATGCGGCTTTACCGGTAAATCACTGCAGATGCCTGTAGAGTGCTGAAACGCAACGATTCGGGCTAGCCGCAGCTTGGTGTGCTGCACCCGCCGTGTTGCAACCAAACCACCTAGATTGGATCTATACGAACATAGGGAGTTTAGGCCATGAGCCATTCAGGGCGCCATGAAGCAGACCAATCCGATCAAGGAGGCGGCGGTGGCATCACAGGTTCGGGTTCACCGGAAACGCGCTCGATTCCTAGCCCTCCTCCTCCCGCCCCAAGCCCCCCTCCCGCCGAAATTCCGGGTGTGAAGACCGAGACCGACAAAGGCGGCACGCCGATCGAGCATGCTTGAGATTTAGTTGATTCCCCAGACGATTGTTGGATTCTTTTTCTTTCTCCTGCTTGTCGCGCCGGGAGTTCGTTACGAACTACTGCGGGAGCGGAGACGACCGGCGATTAACGAGACGGCTTTCCGCGAGGCGGCAAGAGTTGCGCTGTATAGTTTCTGGTTCAGCTCTTCGGCATGCGCCATCATCGCTCTTCTCCGAATCAAATTCCGGACAGCATTATTCGATCCAGTAGCGTATCACCACGACAATAAAACGTATCTAAATACGTTCTACACAGCGACGATCTGGACAATTGTAATCGAGGTGGTGATCGCCTTCGCTCTGGTCTACATCGTCGATATATTCTTTGCAACCAAATTTCACCTGAGGGTCTTGGCTTGTCTACCGGCGCCTATACGGAAAGCTATGTTACCGACAATACAAAAGCATGGACTGTGGTGGGAGCTCTTCGAGACTAAGTTCTGGCGCGCGGAGGGCAAAGTTCCGTTATTAAGAATTCGACTTTCAGACGGATCGAGAGTTGCCGGATTTCTCGCCTCGTATACAACCTCGTATGACAAGTTGGAGAATGCCGAAATCGCTATTACAAAAGGTGAAGGCGAAGGCACCCAAATGCTCATGCTCGACAGGACAGATTCAGACGTAAACGATCCGACAATCGGCAAGGAGGCCAAACCAATTCCCGAAGACGTCGTTTGGGTTCGCGGCGGGGACATCAGCTACATCAAGGTGCAGTACGCAGACAGGGCATCAAAAAAAGTCCTAACGGCCAGCGTGGACACTGCCGAGGTGCCCTCCGCGGAGTGGGGCTGGAGCAAGCAGAGTCCACGGACCTGGTACGTCGTTGGTCTGTTCATCTCGGGGTTCCTGCTGCTGATGCTGCGAGGGAATCATGTGGGCCATGTCGAGGACTGGTTCCTGGTCGGCTTCGCGCTACTGGCCCTTGGCGTCATTATTCGGGATGCCTGGGGCCGCCACCGGGGCTCGATCAAATAGGTCGCCATCCTTCGCGTCGGCGCTCGTTGGCTTTCCGGCCTTCGAGCCCTTCCAGGGAGACGAATCTTGGAACCGCCTCGTGAAAAGCGCGCACCGGATGGCGGCCCACAATCCAGCACTGACATCTGGACAGCAAACTCAATGATGCGGGAACCCCACGTGGCGAGACAACCCAGCCATCCGCGGACCACAGACACTCCCCTGCACCTTCCAAGCGCCTGTCGCGCCTTTATGCACAGCTCCCCCGCATCACAACGTCGGGAAGAATACGGCGGAAACGAATACGGCGGGTTACCAGTAGACAACGCCGTTTTCATCTGATGAATCATCCCCCTGCCGGTGAGCGACCACATCGTGAAGAACAGCCGCATGGTGATGAATCTGCTCGACGCAACTAGGCCGAGCGCAGATCGTTGGCGACGGGGAGCACGAACTCGTCGTTAGGGCCGCCTCGGCGCTCACGGCGTGCCACGGTGGTCGATCACTGCGCCGCAAGGCGATGTTGGCCACCGCTGACGAGGCCATCTCAAACAAAGTGATGGCCACCAGCAACGAGCCGCCAAATACGTTGAGACCGAACAGGTGCTACGACGAGGCTGCGCACTACAGGTCTAGGACGAAGCGCAGTGCTTGGTCAATGGCTTGCATCTGTTCTGGACTAATCATTCCCTGGCGAGATGACAGTCGTTGGACGGAGACCACCCGCAGCTGATCGCAGCGAGCGTAGGAAGTGTGGTCCACCCCGCTGCTTGCTGGCTCGAGTTCAACGTGGCTTCGCAGGCCGTAACCAGCGGTAGTGATCGGAACGACGACCACCAGGCCGCCCGGTCCGTTGTTGAGAATGTCGACTGACACCACTACCGCCGGGCGGCGAAAGGCTGGCTCGTGTCCGACTGGTTGGCCGAGATCGACGTGATAGACCTCCCCCCGCCAGATCAAGCCAGTGCGTCCCACTCGTGACGCTCGGCCAGGTATTGCTCCCACAGTTCGGGGTCGCTGCGCAGGCGCTGGTAGTCCCCGTTGAGCCCTCGCAGGAACTCCTGCCTCTCCAAGGCGTCGATGGCTGCGTGCACGACGTCGACGACGGCGGTTTGACGAGCCTTGGCTAAGGATTGCAGCCGCTCAGAATCGGGACGGCGGACTCGGACAGTTGTGGTTTCTGCTGCCATGGAACCAGTGTAGACGAATTGTAGACACGGGGTATGGCGGATCGTCCCATGTGTTCAGCAAACGAACGCCGGCAAACCTCGAGTGCTACCGGACCCTTGCCCTCCCATCTTGGGCAGGGCGACTCCAGGGCTCTACATCCGGGCCTCCGACGATCCGCCGGCCTACCCCGGCAACGAATACGGCGGAATCGAATATGGCGGTTACCAGTAAAGCACTGCAATTGTATTGCTGCCCAACCCTTTCCGCGCCCAACAACAATTAGGTCGGTAGGGTCCAGGCAACCTTCGCGGCCATGTGAACTTAGGCCGCGACCGGACACGTACTGCTGATCGCACTGGTGCACGCACACCAAAAGCCCCGGCTAACTGTGCGTTTCGGCGAGTGTGGGTGCACACCCTGCAGGCGACCCTGTACCTGCCGCCCGGCCGCGGGCCGGTGAACGTTCCGATGTGCCCGATCTGCCTTACGCGTGTCATACACCAGCGCTGCATCCAGGATCTTCACGACCTAGCGACCAAAAGCCGGTATCCGAGGTCGAGTTCTAGCATCTGCAGCAGGTCGGCATGACGTTCTTCCCATTCCCCACTTGTCAGATCGGCTCGTAGCCTCAATAAACCTTCTTGCACTTCGCTGTCAGGTGTCATAGCAAAGAGGGACATCCCTCGTCGAACGATGTCATCGAGGTAGGCCTCGGGACGGCGCCAGTACGCTCCCCCGAAACCGTCAACGCAGTCATATGGCACGGGGACGCTGATCATTGACACGCCTTCGCGTCCGAGCAGTTCGACAAGGGTGCTGATCGGGACAGCCAAGCGCGCGTCGGTGGCGGCTGCGGCTGGGACGTATTCGTTCAGGAGCCAGAAATTTCGGATGACATCGTGGTCCCAGGTAAGGATGACGACGCGGTGGCGGGCGATGCGCAGCATCTCGGCGACGCCGGCGGCAAGTTCTGCCCAGTGGTGAACGGTGAGCACCGCCAGGGCGGCGTCGACCGCATCGGTGCGGATAGGAAGTTCTTCTGCGGTTGCCTGAACAGCCGGCGCCGACCCGGGAGGGCGCTGGTCGATCATCACTCTGCTGGGTTCGACCGCCACGACGGTCTGTGCAGGCTCATAAGAGCCAGTGCCTGCACCGATATTGGCGACCACTTCCCCGTCTCCGATGGCATGGTTGATGACGCCGGCGATGCGTGGGTCAGGTCGTCGGGTCTGCGCGTAAGTGATCCCGTTGTGGTCGTAACGCATTACCCCACTCCGATTTCTGTTATCAGTCAGCATTATTCGCAACGGCGCTCAGAAAGCCGATGATCAGGGGGTGCGGGGCATCCGGTGTGCTCGATGTCTGCGGGACGAACAATGTCGCCAGGAAGAACCGAAGATCAGGAAGTTCGACGATGCGTGGTTCGCCGTCCTGGTCAGTGCCAGAGACCACCAAGCCGGCGGCTGCCAGCGCTGGTAGGTGATCGAGGTTCAGACCGAAGTTGCAGTAATACTTCTCGGCGACAGTGTGCTGCTTGTAAAAGCGGGCAGCAGTGGTGTTCTCACGCACCTTGACAGTCATCGTCTGGCCGACCAGTGAGCAGCTCAGTGCCGTGATGAAAAGGTCCGATGCATAGGGGTCGTACTCAGCGTGCGCAGCGTCGCTGAATCCCAGCATGTTGCGTGCGTATTCGAGAACCACGTGCTGGTATCCCCCACACGTGCCCAGAAGCGGGATGTCGTGCTCACGGGCGTAGCGGATCACTTTCAGTGCGCCCGACATACTGCGGTACGGGCTTCCCGGGGCGATCCACCAACCGGCATAGCCTGCGAGGTGGTCGCCACTCATGCCCTCGGCAACATCAGTGGCGATCCATTCTAGTGCGATCGGCGGGTTGGAAGCTTTCGCGCTTTGAGCATGCTCGACGGCCGATGCGATGGCGCTGTGCGGACCGAAACTTGGCTGAAACTCGCCAACAATGCCGATCCGCCCCGGTGCCATCCAAAAATGCTGCCACACCAGCAAGTACGGACGCATCCGATTAATAGCACCGACGCTTCGAGAAGGGTCTTACACTGAACGGCACCGCCGGGTTGCCAGTAAAGTATGCCCTATTGTGTTGCACGCCAATTGGTTTCATCGATATGACGGGGTGCAGCGCTCAGAGGTCGAGGACGATGCGCAGTGCCGCATCAACGCGGCGCATTTCGTTGAAGCTGAGGAACCCGATGCTCTTGCCGAGCCGGCCCGGGTCGATCGCCGCCGCCTGCTCGGCAAGCACCCGAGTCTTGACGCCGCCGATTTCGATCTCGGGACGAAAGCTGGCAGCACGAGCCGAGGTAGACGTTGGCGTAACCAGCCAGGTCGACAGAGGCAGTCGGTCTGACTGGACGACGACGACGTAGCGGGAACCGGACTGTTCATGACCGCGGCTCCCCCGCGGGGCATGCAACTGAAAGACCTCACCACGCACGCAGCGTCTCCATATCGCGCAGCACTTGGATGGCCTCAGCGCGATCGGACTCGTCTTCGGCAAGCCGTTCCGCCTCGCCGCGAATGGCCGCGCTGGCCTTCCGTCGTGCGGCATCGATGAGAGCAGATCGAACTGCTGCGGACACAGCCGTGCCATCTTTGGTCAAAACCTCCAGCGCCTTCGCTGTGTCTTCGTCCGGCCGGAAGGTAATCGTGTCAGCCATGGCAACAGTGTACGACGCTTTGTAAGACAGTCGTCGGATCGGCGTGAGCAACGTTCGAAGAGCAGCGACAGCCGCAGGAGCGCCTTTTGCCGACCACCCCGATCGGTTTGTTGCACACTGGCCCTCATGACCACTGGGGGCGGGTTCCAGCATCGACTGGAGAAGTACGTATTCAACCCAATGTTCCGAACAGCACTGCGCCTAGGGATTGCGCCGCGCGCATTCGCGCTGCTGGAAACTACGGGCAGACGCAGTGGCAAACCGCGGATGACGCCCGTCGGCAACGGACTAGACGGCGACGTGTTCTGGCTGGTGTCCGAACACGGGACGAACGGCGCCTACGTAAAGAACTTGCTCGCGAATCCGCAAGTGCGCATAAAGATTGGCCGGCATTGGCGCACCGGGACCGCAACAGTCCTCAACGACGACGATGCGCTCAGTAGACGTCGGGACATTGACAACGCCAACGGGCTCATCGGCCGCGCAGACGGGGTCATCTTCCGCGCTTCGGTCAGTGACCCTGCGACAGTGCGGATCGACTTGCATCCGGTAATCCTGTGAGTGGCCGCCGTGCGGATTCGCCGGGCTTCCATAGCGATTGGTGTCTGTCGAGTACTTTCGTCCGCCACCAGCAAGTGCATCCGCCGGGGGGATTGGTTCGTCTCGGAGCGGGCGAGCTTTAGTGCGCAGTCGCCTCTAGGTGCAAGGATATTGCCCGTTGAGAACGCAATTGGACGGCGGCGAAAAGGAACCGGTCAGCAAGCCTCTGAGACCACCTGTAGCTGAACCACCGGGTGCAATGGTGCGATTCCAATTCGCGGGGGTGAGCACGTAGTGCGTGCCAGATTGGGTAATCGTGCTATTCCACGTGTGCGAGACGGATTCTCCCACGGGCATGTCGAATTCAAGCTTCCAATCGGTTAGCGGCACCATGCTCGAGTTGGTGATGGCGAAGCGGGCGATAAAACCGGTCTGCCACGCATGTTCCACCGACAACGTCGCCATGGCCGCGGCCGCATGAGCTACGGGAGTGATGGCGAGTCCGGGGATGGCAATTATCAATGCCGACACGGCAACGTGAAGCGCTGTGCGCCAGCGCTTCACGTAATGGTCCAGTCCGGCCATAGCAGCCAACACTAAAGCCAAACAGGCGATATCGGCCCTCGCATCGCGGGTAAGCTGCAGTACCTTTGCTCAACTGAAACCGTCACGAAATTTTAGCCTCGGGAAAGAACCGTTTATCAGGAGTTGAGCACCCAGTTGATGGTGGATCTGTCTAGAGAGCGGCAAAGTCGTTTGGGTGAACATGTTCGGAGATTAAGCGGCGCGGTCGATGACAAGTGTCCGGCACAGACCACCCGCGCTGAGTCGGCGGCGGGAGGCTGAGCTGGAGGCTGGCTACTGTGATCGGCGTGGACGCGGATCTGCAGCAGTTGCGGAATCAGCTAGTTAACGGGCTCCGAGGGTCGGGGCATGTGTCCAGCGAACGAGTGGCCGCGGCGTTCCGCACGGTCCCCAGGCACGTGTTCGTGCCTGGCATCGATCCGGAGCGCGCTTATCGGGACGAGCCACTGATTATCAAGGCTGATCCACGTGGGGTTCCGATCAGTTCCTCCTCACAACCGGCGATCATGGCCCGAATGCTCGAGCAGCTCGATGTGCGGCCGGGCCATCGTGTGTTGGAAATCGGAACGGGCAGCGGCTATAACGCCGCGCTGCTGGCCCAGCTTGTCGGCGAGGCCGGCGCTGTCATGTCGATCGACATCGACGATGACCTCATCGAGAACGCGCGCGTCCGCCTGGCCGAAAGTGGAGTTTCGCTGGTAAAGGTCGGCTGCGGTGACGGCGGCCTGGGGTGGCCCGAGCACGCCCCCTACGACCGCATCATTGCCACCGTTGGGGCGTGGGACATTCCCCCCGCGTGGGTCACCCAGCTCGCTCCCGACGGCCGGCTGGTGATGCCGCTGGACCTGCGCGGCCCGCAGCGCTCGATCGCCTGGCAGCGAGTCGGTGATTATCTGGAAAGCGTCTCGGTGGTCAGGTGTGGGTTCATCCGCTTGCGTGGCGCGTTCGCCGACCCCGAGCCGATCCGACAGATCAGTCTCCAACCCCCGGTGTTCCTCGGTGCGGCCGAACACCATGCCGTGGACGAGGACGCGCTCTGTGCGGCACTGGCCCAGCCGGGTGCCGAGGTGTCCAGCGGCCTCCACGCCACGCTCGACGAGCTATCGGATGGGCTGAGTTTGTGGCTGGCGCTGCACGAACCCGCGATGGCCTGGGTGTCGTCGATCGGCGTGGCAGCAGATCGCGCCCTGGTACTCAGGGCGTATTACGCCGCCCGGAACCCGGCCGGTCTGGGCACCGCCGTACTGGTCAGCACCGACTCACTCGCCGCGCTCGTCCGCCTCGATGACAAGCAACCCTTCGAACTCGGTGCACTACCTCTCGGCCCAGACGGTCACCACCTTGCGCAGCGCCTCGTTGAACACATCCACGATTGGGACACCCGCGGCCGCCCCTGCACCGCCGGGCTGCACGTGTCTGCCTACCCACATGGCACCGAACCCGCCGCGATCACCGACCCGGTCACCGTCATCGACAAACGCTACAACCGGTTGGCTTTGACCTGGGAAGCGTAATCGCCTCGGCGCCAGCCAATTTGAACAGGCGGAAACACAACCCAGTAACCGTTCCCGCTCGGTATGAACCATCCCGGGTTTGATGCACACCTCAATTCGTGTGACCGGTGTGCTTCCCGATCTGGTCCTGAGCGTAGTTGATCGCAAACCACCCGGTTCGCTTCCACAGAAAAACTAGGGTCATACGGCTCCCGTCTGTTGTACGCGATGCGCTGTTTCTAACTTCGATGCTTGCGTGTGATGCAGGGTAGGCCGGTAGATGAGCTCTTGGATGTGGCTGTCGAGCTTTCGGGTCTCGATTAGCTCGAGGTCGAAGTCGGCCGCGCCCTGGAGATCGCTTTATTACCGGTTTGGCCGGTGATAACAGGGAAAAGCGTCACCTGGACGCGGTCAACTAGGCCAGCGGCCATCAGCGCCCGGTTCATAGACAGACTGCCGTGCGAGCGCAACGGCACCTCGGACTCGTCCTTG
>NZ_JAFBAR010000060.1 GCF_019247635.1 Mycobacterium sp. | reverse complement strand
AGGACGTGTTCGCAGTTGTCGACCACGAGCAGCCGCACTCTGCCTTCCAGCGCCGCGGCCACACTCTCGCGCACACTCATGCCGGCCTGTTGGGTGATGCCCAGGACCGATGCCACGGCATCGGGCACCGCCTCCGGGTCAGTTACCGCGGCCAGCTCGAAAAGCCATATCCCGTCGGGGAATTCATCGGCCAGACGCGCAGCGGCCTCGATCGCCAGGCGGGTCTTGCCCACTCCGCCCACCCCTGTCAACGTCACCAGCCGATGTGTGCGCACCGCCGTCTGCACCTCGGCGACCGCCGCGGCACGCCCCACAAAGCTCGTCTGCTGCGGCCGCAGATTTCCCGGATTGGAATCGGGCGCGCGCAGCGGGGGAAAGTCGGTCCGCAAGCCGGGCGCGCAAACCTGGTATAGCCCAACCGCGCCCGGCACATCGCGCAGCCGTCGAGATCCCATCCCAAGCAGGTCTACTCCGCTGAGCAGGCGAGCCGTCGAGTCGGCTAGCAGGACCTGACCGCCATGTCCGGCCGCCATCACCCGGGCGGCGCGGTTGAGCACCGGACCGAAATAGTCTGCCTCCCGCAGCTCCGCCTCCCCGGTCGCCAATCCCATCCGAACCGGCAACTCCAGCGCGCGCTGGGCGGTCACGGCGGCATCGACCGCACCCTTTGGCGATGCGAACGCTGCACACACGCCGTCACCGGTGTGCTTGAACAACCAACCGCCGTGTGCCTCGATCACGCTGCGCAACAGCTCGTCATGAGCGGCCAGTGCAGTCCGCATGCCATCGGCGTCGGCCTCCCACCGCCGGGTCGAGCCTTCGATGTCGGTGAACAGAAACGTCACGACACCCGAGGGCGCACCCGCCGCGGACACTCGCACAGAATCTCACAAAGATCGGCGCGTAGGCGCCCAAACCATCGCGACAAGACATACCAACACCTCACAGGCTCGGATGTTGAGAGAGCTCGGCGCGCTTCGTTGACACCCCGTGGCGGTGGCCATACATTGTTGAACAGTTGTCAGCGGCTCAAGTCCCGCGTGGCTGCACTGCAATGAGGCAGGTGAGCGATTGAGTCTGGAACCCTTCGCCGCGGCCATCGTTGCTTTCTGTGTCTTTCGAACCCGGCGCAATCCACTGGGCCATCACACCTGCCGGACTGTCACGCCCGATGGCCGGCACCACGCAGCCCGCGGCGTAGCTCAAGACTGAGGAGACCGCCATGGTTGTGAGCACCGCTCCCCCAAGCGTTTTCGACGCCGAGCTGCCGACGCTGGCCTACCAGCACACCGAGACTCCCGCGGAAGTTTATCCGAGGATTCAGGCGGCGCAGAAGCTGGCCCCCATCGCGATGGGCCCGTTCGGGCCCGAGGTGCTCTCCTACCAATTAGTCCGTTCCGTCTTGCGCGACAACCGTTTCCAGATCTCGCCGGGCATGAATCTCGCCGTGCAGGGCGTCACCTCGGGCCCACTGTGGGACAAGGTCACCAACAGTCTGCTGTGTCTGGAAGGGCCCGCCCACCAACGGCTGCGCGCCCTGGTATCCAAGGCATTCACACCGCGCGCCACCGCACGGTTGCACGACACGATAGACAC
Source organism: Mycobacterium sp. (assembly GCF_019247635.1). GTDB lineage: Bacteria > Actinomycetota > Actinomycetes > Mycobacteriales > Mycobacteriaceae > Mycobacterium. The sequence continues at coordinate 49,319 of NZ_JAFBAR010000060.1, read as the reverse complement.
CGTGTTGAACGATCTGATCGATCGTGTCGCCGAGGCGGGACACTGCGATGTCGTCGCCGACATCGCACGCCCCTACCCGGTACCGATCATCTGCGCGCTGCTCGGGGCGCCCCGCGAGGATTGGCAGCGGTTTTCACGGTGGGCCGATGACGTGTTCAAGGCGTTCAACTTCAATTTCGTTGCCGCCACAGAAGAGTCGATCGTCATGCGCGCATGGGGCGAGCTCGACGAGTATGTCGACGACATGGTCGCCCGGCGTCGAGACACCCTGACCGACGATCTGCTTTCCGACCTCATCCGCGCCGAGGATGACGGCGATCGTCTCACCCACGCGGAACTCCGCATGCTCGCGGCGGGCCTGCTGCTGGCGGGGACGGACACCACGCGTAACCAGGTCGCCGCATCGATTCAGGTGTTGTGCGAGCATCCGGACCAGTGGGAGCTCCTCAAGGCGCGCCCGGAATTGGCGTTCCGGGCGGTCGAGGAAACCATGCGTCATTCGCCGATAGCCGGGGGCACCATGCGCGTCTTGGCCGAGGACGTCGAACTAGGCGGTTGCCTATTCCCGGTCGGAACGATGGTGCTGGTGAATACCGCTGCGGCCAACCGGGATCCAGCGGTCTACGATCACCCGAACCGCGTGGACATCACGCGCGAGGGAGCGCCGGCCATATTGACGTTCGGCGGCGGCGTGCACTACTGCCTGGGCGCCAACCTGGCCAGGCTCGAGATCGCCGAAGCCTTGCGGATTGTCGCGCAGCGGCTGGTCAACCCACGAATCGCGGGGCCGGCGCCATGGAAGCCGATGGTCACTCTGAGCGGACCGATAAGTCTGCCCATCAGGTTCGGCTAGGCCGCTTCGGGCGGCCGCGGTGTTGCTCGTCGGTCGGCAGCAGGACGGCGGTCACCACCTGCATGTCAGGATCGGATAGGCGGCGGAGGCTGATACGACGCCCAGGGGTGCGCCGATTCCAGTTGGGCGGCAACGCGAATCAGCACGTCTTCCCGACCGTAGGCGGCGGCGAGCTGAACACCGATCGGCAGACCTTCGGCGTTGCGGTGCAGGGGCAGGCTGATCGCCGGCTGGCCGCTCATGTTGAACGGCGGTGTGAACGCGGCGAACTGCCCGGCGCGACGCATCGGTGCGGTCGGATGCTCGGGGTCGTTCTCGAATTCGGTTAGCGGCAAAGGCGGTTCGGCCACCGTCGGGGTTAGCAGCAGGTCCCAGCCGCCGGCCCACCACTGCTGCAGCGCACGCCGGAAGGCCCAACCTTCGGCCTGGGCGATGGCATAGTCGACGGCGGTCAACCGCCGCGCCTGCTCGACGAGCGCCCAGTTCACCGGCTCGATCTCCGCTGCGGTTACCTCACGCCCGATCGTCTCGCCGATCCCGCGCGCCGCCAGCGCCATCTGCGTCGCCCACTGGGCCATGAACTTGTACGGCAGCGTCGTGTCGGCAAGACATGCCGGCCACGCTGGCTCGACGACGTGTCCAAGGCCCTCAAGCATCGACGCCGCGGAGCGAACCGCCGCGATGCAGTCATCGTGCAGGAACTCACCGCGCGGGTGGACGTCGAGCAACCCGACGCGCAACCGACCGGGGTCGGCACCGACTTCATCGAGGTAGGGCCGCTGCGGCGGCGGCGCGATCACGCTGTCGCCCACGCCGGGGCCGCGGACCGCGTCGAGCAACCCCGCCGTGTCGCGCACGGTGCGGCTCAGGCCCAGTTCGACCCCGAGCCCGGCCTCGGAGCGCGTCGGCCCGACCGTGATCCTGCCCTGGCTCGGCTTGAGTCCCACCAGCCCGCAGCACGATGCCGGGATGCGGATGCTGCCACCGCCGTCGGACGCGTTGGCGAACGGCACCATTCCGGCGGCGACGGCGGCTGCGGCGCCCCCACTCGACCCGCCGGGTGTGCGCGCCAGCGCCCACGGGTTGCGGGTAGGTCCCCAGGCCAGCGGTTGTGTGGTCGGCAGGCTGCCCAGTTCGGGACTGTTCGTCCGTCCGGCTATCACCAGACCGGCCGCTTTGAACCTGGCCACCAGGGTGGTATCGGTGGTGTCGATCTTGGCCGCCTCTTTCAGCGCGATGTTGCCGTTCGACAGGGTCTGACCGGCGAAGCTCGTATAGAGGTCCTTGAGCAGGAATGGGACGCCGCGGAACGGCCCGTCAGGCAGGTCCGGATCGGCGGCGATCAACCGGGCATGCTCGAACCACTCGATCACCACGGCGTTCAGCGCGGGGTTCGATTGTTCGATCCGCTCGATCGCGGCGTCGAGGAGTTCGCTCGGCGCGACCTCGCCCTTGGCCACCAGCGCCGCCTGGTCGATGGCATCCATCCAGCGTGTCTCGTCGGCAAGCGCGGTCATGGCTCCCGGTTTACCACGACCGCTCCTCGGTCCGAGGCGGGCGTTGCGGTGGTGCCCGGTACGGCTGAAGACCCCGGCGGCCGGTCCGTCCTGGCCGCGGTCGCGGGTGTGATCGGGTGACGCGGCACGGCTGCTAACGTCGCCGTTCATGGGAGCCTTGGACGGACGGGTCGCCTTGATCACCGGAGGCGGTCGAGGTCAGGGACGCGCACATGCGTTGACACTGGCGGCCGAAGGGGCGGACATCGCCGTCGCCGATGCGCCCGGTCCGATGACGGACCTGACCTACCCGCTGGGTACCGAGGACGACCTACGTGAGACTGCCAAGCTGGTCGAAGAGCTGGGCCGGCGCTGCCTGCCGCTGGGCCTCGACGTGCGCGATCCGGCCCAAGTCGGCACCGCGGTCGAGCGGACGGTGCAGGACCTGGGCAGCCTCGACATCGTTGTGGCCAATGCGGGCATCGTCAGCACCGGTCCGCTGGTCGACGTCAGCGACCAGGTTTGGCAGCAGCTGCTGGATACCAACCTGAGCGGCGTTTTCCATACTTTGCGGGCAGCGATACCGGTGATGCAGCGCCAGCGCTTCGGCAGGATCGTCGTCACCTCCTCGATGGGCGGCCGGATGGGAATCCCCGAGTTGGCGGCGTACAACGCAACCAAGTGGGGGGTGATCGGGCTGGCGAAATCCGTCGCGTTGGAGGTCGCCAAAGAGGGCATCACGGTCAACGTCGTTTGCCCGACGACCACCCAGACACCGATGGTGCAGCCCGCCGACACCGACGACGTTCCCGACGATTTGGTGCGCCGCATGATGCGGGCCAACCCGATACCTCTGCCGTGGCTGCAACCCGAGGACGTCAGCCGCGGAGTGCTCTACCTGGTTTCCGACCCCGGGGTGATCACCGGCAGCGTCCTCGAGATAGGCCTCGGCGGCAGCGCCCGCATCCACTGACTATTTAACTTTGACGGTGTCGGCGGTGACAACGAGCATGTTGTTGCTTGTGGCCCAAGCCTTTTCGAAGGTGGCGAGGGGGACCTGCTCGTCGCGGCCCGTGTCGATGCCGCTGTCGTTGAGGTGCACCACACCGGCCTGGGTGTCGATGCCGGTCACCACAACCGCGTGGTCGGGGTCGGTGGTGTCCCCGGACATGTTCCAGATCGTTTCGGCGTTGACGCCGGCGATTACAGCGTGGCCCTGGGCCAGGTACTGCTCGAGCGCCGTCAGCCCGGTCGCCAGGCCGGTCTGGCTCTGCGTCTTGCTGTCGGTGAGTGTCGCCTTGACGTTGTAGTGCGCCAGCAGCTTGGGCAGGTCCTCGGGTGAGATGCCCATGCCGATCGAGATGGGGCCCGAATGGACGGTGCTGCGCATGGTGGCCGACGCCGCCCAGATGGCCGTCTCAGAGGGTTCGCTGCCCGTCATCTGCCCGACCACATCAGCCGCGGACATCGGCCCGCAGTCTTCGAGGTGCTGGTGGCGCCACCACTGGGCGGCCTCGGTCGGGTTGCCGTACAACGTGGAGCCTTGGGTGGCGTTCGGGGCCGGGCTCTGCGGGGCGGCATGGGCCGCGCCGGCGAATCCGACCAGTGCAGCGGCGGCTGCCGCGGCCAGCAGCCCGGTTTGGCCGGCCTTGCGGGCCGCGGCGACGATCTTGTTGTTGATCATGGTTTTCGGTCCTTTTCTCGAGCCGCGCGGCGGCGTGTCGGTGCGTCAAGAAAAGGTTCTGCGGCGGCCCTTAAAGGATCATCGGCGGAAACTTGGCGCGCAGCTCACGGACGTTTTTGTCGGGGTCCGCCGGTGGTCCTCGCTCGGCGTCGCCGACGTAACGGCACTGCGAAAAAATCGCTTGAGATTCGCGGTGCGGTTACGCTCGCGCACCGGTGATCACACTCTCTGACGTGGTGGTGGCAGGTACTGGATTCGAACCAGTGAAGCTTTCGCGACGGATTTACAGTCCGCTCCCATTGGCCGCTCGGGCAACCTGCCGCCTAGCAGGGTACAACGAGCGGGTAGACAGGGCACAAACCGCTGGCACGCGAAGAAGGGACGGATCTAGTGGCGGATTCATCGTTCGACATCGTCAGCAAGGTCGAGCATCAGGAGGTCGACAACGCGCTCAACCAGGCCGCCAAGGAGCTGGCCACGCGCTTCGACTTCCGCGGCACCGACACCAAGATCGCGTGGAAGGGCGACGAGGCCGTCGAGCTGACATCGTCCACGGAGGAGCGGGTCAAGGCCGCCGTCGACGTGTTCAAGGAAAAACTGATCCGCCGCGACATTTCGATGAAGGCCTTCGACGCCGGCGAGCCGCAGGCCTCCGGCAAGACCTACAAGGTCACCGGCACCATCAAGCAGGGCATCAGCAGCGAGAACGCCAAGAAGATCACCAAGCTCATCCGTGACGAGGGGCCCAAAACCGTCAAGACCCAGATCCAGGGCGACGAAGTGCGCGTCACCAGCAAGAAGCGCGACGACCTGCAGGCCGTCATCGCCATGCTGAAGCAGGCCGACCTGGACGTCGCACTGCAGTTCGTCAACTACCGGTAGGCCGCGCCCAGCGTGAACTGAGGGTGAAAATCCGCGGCGATTCTCGCCCTCACATCACGTTCGGCGCACGTTCGGGCCGCGCGGCCGAACCGGGTTCCCAGCGCCGGATAAATTCGATGACATGAGCCATCAGAACCCCGCCAGCGACTCCCTCGATGTCCTCATCGTCGGGGCCGGCATTTCCGGCATCGACGCGGCGTATCGAATCACTGAGCGCAACCCGCAGCTCACCTACACCATCCTGGAGCGGCGCGCGCGGATCGGCGGCACCTGGGATCTGTTCCGCTATCCCGGCGTGCGTTCGGACAGCAGCATCTTCTCGCTGTCCTTTCCGTTCGAGCCGTGGACCCGCAGGGAAGGCGTCGCTGACGGGGTCCACATCCGCGAGTACTTGACCGCCACCGCGCACAAGCACGGCATCGACCGCCACATCCAGTTCAAAAGCCTTGTGCGCTCGGCGGACTGGGATTCATCGACCGACACCTGGACGGTCACGGCCGAGGAAGAAGGCACCTGGCGCCGCTACCGCAGCCGGTTCTTGTTTTTCGGCAGCGGCTACTACAACTACGACGAGGGGTACACCCCCGACCTCCCCGGCATCGAGCGGTTCGCAGGCACCGTCGTGCATCCGCAGCATTGGCCGGAAGAGCTGGATTACGCCGGCAAGAAGGTGGTCGTGATCGGCAGCGGCGCGACCGCGGTCACGCTGATCCCGTCGATGGCAGAACGCGCCGAAAAGGTGACCATGCTGCAGCGCTCGCCGACCTATCTCATGGCGGCCTCCAAGTACAGCAAGGTCGCCGCCGTCGCCCGTAAAGTGTTGCCTCGCAGGGCCGCCCACGAGGCCATCCGGACCTACGCGGCATTTACGGAGGCGGCGTTCTGGTTCCTGTCCCGCAAGATACCCGGGTTCGTGAAGTGGCTGCTGCGACGCGTTGCCACCAACAACCTGCCCGACGGCTACGACATCGACACCCACTTCAAGCCGCGGTACAACCCCTGGGACCAACGGATGTGCCTCATCCCCGACGCCGACTTTTACACCGCGATCACCCAGGGCCGCGCCGACGTGGCCACCGACCACATCGACCATTTCGACGCCACCGGCATCGCGCTTAAATCGGGTGCGCACCTCGACGCCGACATCGTCGTCACCGCGACCGGCTTGCAACTGCAGGCCCTCGGCGGCGCCACGATCAGCATCGACGGCACCCAGATCAATCCCGCCGACCGGTTCGTCTACAAGGCGCACATGCTCGACGACGTGCCCAACCTGTTCTGGTGCGTCGGGTATACGAACGCGTCCTGGACCCTGCGCGCCGACATCACCGCCCGGGCGACGGCAAAGCTGTTGGCACACATGGCCGCTCACGGCTATACGCACGCCTATCCGCATCTCGGTGACCAGGCGATGGCCGAGAAGCCGTCCTGGGACATCCAGGCGGGATACGTCAAACGGGCGCTGCATGCGCTGCCCAAGTCAGGCACCAAGCGGCCGTGGAATGTGCGACAGAACTATTTCGCCGATGCGATCGACTACCGCTTCGACCGCATCGAAGAGGCGATGGTGTTCGGTCGCGCCGCCGACCGCGCGCCGTTGGCCGGGTAGCTCCGGGTGAATCGCTACTAAATCTCGAATCTCGGCAATAGGGTGACTTCCATGGCAGCTGAGAAGCGCGAACCCAACGTCGTGGTCCTCGGTGGCGGTTCGTGGGGCACCACCGTGGCATCCATCTGCGCGCGGCGCGGGCCAACCCTGCAGTGGGTGCGCTCCGAGGCCACCGCCAAGGACATCAACGAAAACCACCGCAACTCCCGCTATCTGGGCAACGACGTCATCCTGAGCGAGACGCTGCGCTCCACCACCGATTTTTCCGAGGCCGCCAGCCGTGCCGACGTCCTGGTCATGGCTGTGCCGTCGCACGGATTCCGCGGTGTGCTCACCGAACTCAGTAAGGAACTGCGGCCGTGGGTCCCGGTGGTGTCGCTGGTCAAAGGGCTTGAACAGGGCACCAACATGCGGATGTCCCAGATCAGCGAAGAGCTGCTGCCCGGCCATCCTGCGGGCATCCTGGCCGGGCCGAACATCGCGCGCGAGGTGGCCGAGGGGTATGCCGCCGCGGCGGTGTTGGCAATGCCGGACCAGCATCTGGCCACCCGGCTGGCGGCGTTCTTCCGGACCCGGCGCTTCAGGGTGTACACCAGCGACGACGTCGTCGGCGTCGAGATGGCGGGCGCGCTTAAGAACGTGTACGCGATCGCGGTCGGAATGGGCTACTCGCTGGGGATCGGCGAAAACACCCGCGCCCTGGTGATCGCCCGCGCCCTGCGCGAGATGACCAAGCTCGGCGTGGCGATGGGCGGCAATACCGAAACCTTCCCCGGATTGGCGGGCCTGGGCGACCTGATCGTCACCTGCACCAGCCAGCGCAGCCGCAATCGCCACGTCGGCGAACAGCTGGGCACCGGCAAGGCGATCGACGAGATCATCGCATCGATGAATCAGGTAGCCGAGGGTGTCAAGGCCGCCAGCGTGATCATGGAGTTCGCCAACGAGTTCGGGCTGAACATGCCAATCGCACGCGAAGTTGACGGCGTGGTCAACCACGGCTCGACCGTCGAGCAGGCCTACGCCGGCCTGGCCGCCGAGGTCCCGGGCCATGAGGTGCACGGCTCGGGGTTCTGATGGCGGCGCGACTCGCCTAGTCGTACGGGAACGTCCCCAGGCCGCCGCCCAGTTGGCGATCGGCAAGCTTTTGAACCACCAAGTGATTCATCGAAATTCGTTGTTCGGCAGCTTCGCTGGCCAGCCGCGCGTGCAACTGTGGTGACGTTCTGACGACGATTGTGCCGCTATAGTTTCGTTCGGCGAACGGTTGGGGAGGTGTTTCACCGCACGCTTGCATGGCATCGACGAATTCGTCGACGGCTGTTTCAATCTCGGTGATGGCTCCCTGCCTCGTGGGCGCTTGCCGAACCACAGTGGGCAACTCGATACATCTCGCGAAATATTCCTCGTACTCCGGCGACCATTCCACGCGGTAGGTGTAGTGGTTCACGGGGGACTTGATAACACGCAGCGCAGCGTACTCGAAAGTCAGTCGCGCCGGGACCATGCGGTGTTTTGCAAACTCGATAGCACATCCGCTAGCAGATCTGAGAACGCACGCATGGTCGACAGACCGGAAAGCTGGTGTCCGCCCGCATCGCGCGTCAACCAGGGCACCGTGCTAGCTCCGAAAGCGCTCCCTTACCCCCGAGCCATCGCCTCCAAGCGCCGAATGCGGTCCTCGATCGGCGGATGCGTCGAGAACAGCGATCCGATGCGCTCGCCGGCGCGGAACGGGTTGGCAATCATCAGGTGAGCCTGGCTGGCCAACTGGGGCTCTGGCGGCAGCGGCGCGGCCTGCACTCCACCGGAGATCTTGCGCAGCGCCGACGCCAAGGCCAGCGGGTCGCCGGTCAGCACCGCGCCGGACTCGTCGGCCTGGTATTCGCGGGAGCGCGACACCGCCAGCCGCACCACGGTCGCGGCGACAGGGCCGAGCAAGGAAACCAGAAGCAGCGCAAAGGGATTCTCGTTGTCCCGGTCGTTGCCGAACATCCCGGCGAACATCGCTATGTTGGCCAGCGCGGTGATCACCCCGGCCAGCGCGCCCGCCACACACGAGATCAGGATGTCGCGGTTGTACACGTGCGAGAGCTCGTGGCCCAACACGGCGCGCAACTCACGTTCGTTGAGCAACTGCAGGATGCCGGTGGTGCAGCAGACCGCGGCATTGCGCGGATTGCGGCCGGTGGCGAAAGCGTTCGGCGCGGCGGTGTCGCTGATGTACAGCCGCGGCATCGGCTGATGTGCACCGGTGGCCAGCTCCCGCACGATCCGGTGCATCACCGGGGCCTGCAGCTCGGAGACTGGTTGCGCATGCATGGCGCGCAGCGCCAGCTTGTCGCTGTTGAAGTAGACGTAGACGTTCATCCCGACGGCGAACAGCGCCGCCAGAACCACGGCCGTCCGGCCGAACAACGCCCCGACCAACACGATCATCGCGGACATACCAACCAGCAGGACGAAGGTCTTGAGCCTGTTGGCATGGGGATGCCAGGTCATCAGCTGTGTCCTCCTACGAACACCCGGTCTGCGGGATTATCGCCACTTCAACGCCTCGGAGGGCGCTTAAGGTTCCACAGCGGTTCCGCCGGACGTTATCCCTGTCGGCTGACCGTGTAATCGACGAGGGCCGCAAGCGCGCGCCGGCCCGGGACGTCGGGCAATAAGTCCAGCTCCTGCTGCGCTTGTTCGGCGTATTGCGCCAGGACGTCTTTGGCTTTGGCCATGCCCGGTGACGCCCGCAGCAAGGTCAGCGCCTCGAGCACCGCATCGTCGTCCTCGACAGGGCCGCCCAGCAGCTCGCGCAGCCGCACACCGTCGGGCCCGGTTTCCCGCAGCGCATACAGCATCGGCAGGGTAAGCACCCCTTCCCGCACGTCCGTGCCGGGCAACTTGCCCGACTCGTCGGGTTCGCTGTCGATGTCGATGATGTCGTCGGAGATCTGAAACGCCGTGCCCACCAGGCCGCCGATCCGGCTCAGCCGGGCAACCTGCTCCTCGTCGGCGCCGGAGAACATCCCACCGAATTGCCCGGCCGCAGCGATCAGGCAGGCCGTCTTCTCGTACACCACCTTCAAGTAGTGCTCCACCGAATCGACCCCTTCGGCTCCTCCTGCTAAGCCTCGGGTCTCGCGCATCTGACCGGTGACCAGCTGCCCGAACGTCTCGGCGATCAGCCGCACCGCTTCCGGCCCGAGCCGGGCAACCAGCCGTGACGCCGTGGCGAACAGGTAGTCGCCGGCCAGAATGGCGACGTTGTTGCTCCACCGCACGTTGGCGGTCGGCGCACCGCGGCGCACTTCCGCCTCGTCCATCACGTCGTCGTGGTAGAGCGTCGCCAGGTGCACCAGCTCGATGACGGCGCCGGCGATGGTGACCTCGATGGCGTCCGGCTTCGGTCCGATCTGCGCGGACAACACCGTGTACAGCGGCCGGAACCGCTTGCCGCCGGCCATGAACAGGTGCAGTAGCGATTCGGTCATCACATCGTCAGCGCTGCGCAGCTCCGTGTCCATGAGCTGCTCGATCCGCGCGACGCCCGCACGCACGGTCGCAGCAAGCGCGGCATCGCCGAAGTCGACGCCCGCGACCACCGTCGCCGGAGTACCCACCCGACCAACATACTGGTGAACGTGAAGACCGGAGCTGACCTGGTGGTGGTGGGCGCGGGCCCAGCGGGTGCGGCCGCCGCCGCGTGGGCGGCCCGAGCGGGCCGCGACGTGCTCGTCATCGACTCGGCCAGCTTCCCCCGCGACAAAGCCTGCGGTGACGGGCTGACGCCGCGCGCGGTGGCCGAGTTGCAACGGCTGGGGCTGGGTGACTGGCTGGACGGCCGCATTCAGCATCGGGGCTTGCGGATGAGCGGATTCGGCGGCGAGCTGGAGGTGGACTGGCCGGGCCCCTCGTTCCCGCCGTACAGCAGCGCGGTGGCCCGCCTGGAGTTGGACGACCGGATCCGCAAGGTGGCGGAGGAGTCCGGGGCGCGCATGCTGCTCGGAACCAAAGTCATTGCCGTTAACCATGATTCATCGCGACGGGTCGCATCGCTGACGCTGGCCGACGGCACCGAAGTGGGCTGTCGCCAGCTGATCGTCGCCGACGGCGCCCGGTCGTCGCTGGGCCGCAAGCTGGGCCGGCGATGGCATCAGGAGACCGTGTACGGAGTCGCCGCCCGCGGTTATCTCGCCACCGCACGCAGCGACGACCCCTGGCTGACGTCGCACCTCGAACTGCGCTCCCCCGACGGCGCGGTATTGCCCGGCTACGGCTGGATTTTTCCGCTTGGCAACGGCGAGGTGAACATCGGCGTGGGAGCGTTGTCCACAACGCGGCGCCAAGCGGATCTGGCGCTGCGACCACTCATCTCCTACTACACCGACCTGCGCCGCGACGAGTGGGGCTTTGCGGGGCCGCCCAAGGCGGTGGCATCGGCGCTGCTGCCGATGGGCGGCGCGGTCTCGGGGGTGGCCGGGCCGAACTGGATGCTGATCGGCGACGCCGCCGCCTGTGTCAACCCGCTCAACGGCGAAGGCATCGACTACGGGCTGGAGACGGGCCGGCTGGCCGCCGAGCTACTGGACTGCCGAGACCCGTCGCACGTGTGGCCGTCGCTGCTGCAGGACCATTACGCCCGCGGATTTTCGGTGGCGCGCAGGCTGGCGTTGCTGTTGACCTTCCAACGGTTTCTGCCCGCGACCGGACCGATTGCGATGCGCTCCACGACGCTGATGACCGTCGCCGTGCGCGTGATGGCCAACCTGGTCACCGATGACGATGCCGACTGGGTGGCACGGGTCTGGCGCGGCGGGGGGCGGGTGTCCCGGCTGATCGATCGCCGACCGCCATTCAGCTGACCCGACCTCGCACCAGCAACTGAGCGAAATCTTGACCGGATATCTAGCTGTACTAAGTGGTATAGTCCCACGAATGATGGCAAAGAGGCTGGCTCCTATCCTCACCATGGCGGCCGCCGCTGTGGCGCTGGCCGCACCGGCGCAGGCCGACGACTACGACGCCCCGTTCAACGCCCAGCTGCATACCTACGGCATCTACGGCCCGCAGGACTACAACGCCTGGCTGGCCAAGATCAGCTGTGAACGGATCACCCGCGGCGTGGACCACGACGCGTACAAATCTGCGACGTTCATCCAGCGCAACCTGCCGCTGGGCTCGACTCAAGGCCAGGCGTTCCAGTTCCTGGGCGCGGCGATCAACCATTACTGCCCCGACCAGGTCGCCTTCATCCAGCGGGCCGGCACTTAACCCGTCAGCGGCCTGGCTTATAGGCCGCGTGCAACGCCACTATGCCGCCGGTGAGGTTGCGCCAGCGCACGGCCGACCATCCCGCCCGTGAAATCTGTTGAGCCAGCGTCGCCTGGTCGGGCCAGGCTCTGATCGATTCGGCAAGGTAGACGTAGGCCTCTGGATTGCTGGACACCGCTTGCGCCAATCGGGGCAGGGCCCGCATCAGGTATTCCTTGTAGACCGTGGCGAACGCTGCGTTGGTGGGCGTGGAGAATTCGCACACCACAAGTCGACCGCCTGGCCGCGTCACGCGGGCCATCTCGCGCAGCGCCGCCTGCGTGTCGACGACATTGCGCAGGCCGAAACTGATTGTCACACCGTCAAATACATCGTCGCCGAAGGGCAGCCGGGTGGCGTCGCCGGCAACCTTGGGCACCGTGCGCGCAACGCCGGCGGCAAGCATGCCCACCGAGAAGTCGGCCGCCACACACCACGCCCCGGACTTCGTCAGCTCCGCCGTGGAAACCGCCGTGCCGGCGGCCAGGTCCAGCACCTTGTCACCCGGTCCGATTCGCAGCGCCGAGCGGGTGGCCCGCCGCCAGTACCGGTCCTGGCCGGCCGAGAGCACGGTGTTGGTGAGGTCATAACGGCGGGCGACGCCGTCGAACATCGACGCGACGTCTCGGGGGTCCTTGTCCAGGGCCGCGCGATTCACGACGTCGACGCTACCTGCCCCGCGACGAAGCGGCCCGCAGGGTGTGTGGCCCTCATCAGCGCCAGCTCGGCGAATCGGGTCGGCTAAGGCTCGCGTTACGCCCGGCGCCGCCAGGTGGTGCGTGCCCGCTTGGCGGGCGACAGCACCGCCTCGTAGTGGCCAAGCAGTTCGTCACAGATGACGGCCCAGCTGCGACCCAACACGCTGCGCCGAGCCGCCAGCGAATAGCGATGGCGCTCCGAGAGCAGGTGCACGACCGCGTTGGGCAACTGCGCCTCGAACTCGTCGACGGGCAGCAGCAATCCGGTGCGGCACGGGGTGACCAGATCGCGTGGCCCTCCGGCGTCGGGCGCAATTACGGGCAGCCCCGACGCCAGCGCCTCCTGCACGACCTGGCAGAACGTCTCGTGCTCACCGGAATGCACGAACACGTCCATGCTGGCGTAAGCCTGTGCGAGCTCGTCGCCGTACAGGGCACCGGTGAAAAGCGCTGTAGGCATTGCCGATTGCAGCTTCGCCCGGTCGACGCCGTCGCCCACGATGACGATCTGCAGCTCGCTGTTGTGCGCCAGTACCGCCAGCCGCTCGACATGCTTTTCCGGGGCGAGCCGACCGACAAAGCCCACGATCGGCTTGCCCTGTGGCGACCACTGTCGACGCAACGCCTCGTTGCGTGCCGACGGCGCATAACGGATGACGTCGACTCCACGCGCCCAGCGGTAGACACGTGGGATACGCTGTGCAGCAAGCGATTCCATGGTCGCGGTCGACGGCGCGAGGGTGCGGTCGGCGAGACCGTGCAAGTGCCTAAACCATGCCCACGCAACCCGAGTCGTCGTCCCGATGCCGTAGCTGGACGCGAAACCCGGTACGTCGGTTTGGTATACGGCCACCGTCGGCACGCCAAGACGACGGGCCGCGCGGACCCCGCCGTAGCCGAGCAGTGCGGGCGAAGCCAAATGCACCACGTCGGGATCGAATCCGCGCAGCACGTTGAGCATGCGGGGGGTTGGCACTCCGAGTGGCAGGGTGGTTACCTTCGGGAAAATGCGTGACGGCACCCGATGCACTCGGATGCCGTCGTGAATTCGGTCGGCGCGGGGTTCACCCGGTGGGTTGTCGGGTGCGATCACCAAGGCCTCGTGACCGGTTCGACGCAGGTGTTCAAGTAGCCGGACGACGGAGTTGCTGACGCCGTTGACTTGCGGCAGGAAAGATTCCGCGACAATCGCAACGCGCACAACGCCACAGTGCCAGCGAAGGCTGTCGCAAAGGTTGCCTACGGGCATACGGGACACGAAATCTGCAGGTTGGCGCGCTCAGGACGCCGATTCGGCCGCAGCGTTTTCCGACGTAGCGCGCCGGTACAGGCGCTTGTCCAGCCCAGCCAGCACGAGCAGCACGATCGCTGCCGCCAGCCACGCCACCACCGCGATCGAACCCGCCGGGATGATTGCCAATCCCGCGTTGCGGTGCTGCACTCGGACCAGGTTGGGATCCCTCTTGTTGTATTCGACGTAAATCCGCATGCCCTCGACCAATTCAGACGGGTACAGCACGCCGAGTTCGGGCCGATAGGTGACGCGTTCGGGGGTGACGAACTCGATGGTCGAACGCCGCGGCCCGGCACTGAGCACTTCGGCCTGTGCCACACCCATATTCCGTTGGATCGCAAGGTCGTCGCGCCAGGCTCCGGCCACCAATAACACCGACTGCAACGTCACCAGGGCCGCCACGACAAGGACGGCGATTCGCGCCCAACGCAGCGCAATTCGCCCCCGGGTGTTCGGCAGGTCTGCACTGGTGCCACGAATCAACAACCGCCACAGTGCCTTTGGTGTCTTTGAAGTCTTTGGCGTCTTTGGCAGAGTCACAGCGCTGCCTTGATGGCGGCGTGCAACTGCCGTAATGACGATCGGTCCGCCTTGACCTCCAACACCCGCATGCCGGCACCGGGCTCGTCGAGCGCCGCGCCGAGTTCGTCGACCTCGATCTGGCGGCTTTCCACGTGGTACGCGCGACACAATGCGCCCACGTCGACGTCGTGTGGGGTGCCGAAGATTCGCGACGACACGTCGGAGAATCTGGGGTCGCCCTGCTCGAGCAGCTCGAAGATGCCACCGCCGTTGTCGTTGGACACCACGATCGTCAGCTGTTGGGGCGTCGGCTCGGTGGGGCCGATCAGCAGGCCGGAACTGTCGTGCACGAACGTCAGGTCGCCGATCAGCGCGATGGTGCGGCCGCGGTGCGCACCCTCGTGGGCCAGAGCGGCCCCGATGGCGGTGGATACGGTGCCGTCGATCCCGGCCACCCCGCGGTTTGATCGCACCCGAATGCCGCGCGGGTTCAGGCCGACCAGAGCGACATCACGGACCGGGTTGGATGCCCCGAGGACCAATTGGTCGCCGGGCCGCAGCGCGTCGGACACCGCCGCCGCGACGTGCAGGCCGGTGGTGAGTGGGTGGGCGCCGAGTTGACTGCGGACCGCAGCGTTGGCGTGCCGGTTCATTTCTGCGCAGCGGCGCAGCCAGGCGGGATGCGGCGTCCCGGCAGTGACCGCCCTAGTGCCGGTGGCCTGCGAGTTGCCGGACACGTCGGGCCAGCGCGGCCCGGTCGTCAGCGCGTACACCGGGACTTCCGCGTCGGCCAGCAGCGCCGATACCGGGCGGTGCAGTGTGGGGCGGCCGAGCATAATCACCTGCTTGGGCCGCAGCAGCGGCAACGCCAGCGGGTGCAGGGGGTTTTCTGGTGCCGGCGCGGTGGGCTCGGCGACAGTCGGCAACTCGGCCAGGGGGGGGTGCACGCCGGCGCCGTGCCCGGCGATGACGACGGTGTCGGCCGACACGTCGATGTCCAACGGCTGGTCGAAGGTGACCGGCGGCGTGTAGGTCCACGGTTTCCCGTCGGGCCGGCCGTGCGGGACAACCGCGTCGTCGCGCTCGGGGTCGGGCACCAGGGGCTCGCGCAGCGGGATGTCGAAGTGCACCGGACCGGCGTTGGCGGTCCGAGACCCCTTGGCCGCCACTAATACTCGGCAGGTGACCGAACGCCAGGTCGCGTTGAGGGCGGCCACTCGTTCCGGGGTATCCTCGGCCAGACCCAGACTGATGGTGGCCCGCACCTGGGTGCCGAAGTAGCCCAGTTGTTCCATGGTCTGGTTGGCCCCGGTGCCCAGCAATTCGTACGGCCGGTTGGCCGAGAGGACGATCAGCGGCACCCGGGCGTAGTTGGCCTCCACCACCGCCGGACCCAGGTTGGCCACGGCGGTGCCCGACGTCATCGCGACACACACCGGCGCTTCGGCCGCGATGGCCAGCCCGATGGCCAGGTAGCCGGCGGTGCGCTCGTCGATGCGAACATGCAGCCTGAGCCGGCGTTGGCGGTCGGCGTCCTGCAGGGCGAACGCCAGCGGGGCGTTCCGCGAACCCGGGCACAACACCACGTCGCGAACGCCGCCGCGGATCAGCTCGTCGACGACCACGCGGGCCTGCGTCGTCGAGGGGTTCATCTGTACAGGGTGTCACAGCCCCGCGGCCGGTGGTGTCGTGTTACATCCGCCACGACGGGGTCCGGGCCCCGGCGTGGCCGCAGGGGGATGTCTCCTCTTGGCCCGGCTGGGAGCGACAAGCAACGGGGCGACGCGGAAGGCCTCTCGCCGCTGCACGCATTAGGCCCGTGCGCCGGAGAAGAACTGCAGCGCCGCGGCGTTGACGGCCTGCGGCCGTTCGAAGAATCCGAGGTGGCCGGCGTCCGGTATCTGCAGGTAGCGGCCGTTAGGCAGGGCATCGGCGACCTCGCGCCCCAGGTATGGCGGGGTGACCACGTCGTCGGAGAAGCCGATCACCAGCACCGACGCGGCGATGCTGCGGTACGCCGGCAGCCGGTTGGTCAGCGGCGCCACGTCCAGCTGGCAGCGCAGTCCCGGGGTCTGCTTGATCGGCCACATGGAGAACATCGCGATCCAGTCGCCGACGGCCGTGTCGTCGTTGAGTGTCTTGCGTGAAAAGCTTTCCAGCAAGCGGTTTTTCGCGTCGTTGGTAAGCGGAAGGCGGGTGCCGGAGTCGTAGAGATCGGCTTCCGACTGGTGGAAGAACTGGCGGGCCCGGTCCAGCCGGCCACGGGTGGCCATCAACACGGCGGAGCTGACCAGCTCGGGCCGCACCACCATGAGCTCCTGGGCGATGAACGAGCCCATCGACACGCCGACGATGCGAACGGGGCCGGCGCCGAGCGATTCGATCAGCGCCGCGGTGTCGGCGACCATGGTCTGCGTGGTGAAACCTTCGGCGTTCTCGCTCGCCCCGATCCCGCGATTGTCGAAGGTGACGCAGCGATATCCCGCCGCCAGGAAGGCCGGGACCTGATGGGGGTGCCAGGTACGTCCGGCGCCGCCGCGGCCGGCGATGAAGACAACCGGCTCACCGGTCCCCTTGTCGTCGTAAGCCAGGTTGATCACCCGAACGACGCTACAAGCAGCGGGTAGCAAACCTTGATTCGGTCGATCCACCACTGCCGCCGCTGCGTCGGCGCGGCCAGGGCCTGCAGCCGCGCCGGATCGGGCGCCACCGAGACGACGGGCAGGCAGCCGTCGACCGGCACCGAGGGCTCGGCCACGTCCTCGACGAACAGCCCGCCGGTGCCCAGCCCACAGGCGTGCTGCAGCTCGGGCAGCGCTGCGGCGGCGATCAGACCGCGGCCTATACCCACGGCCGAGTCGAGCGCGCTCGACACCACGACGGGGATGTCGATCTGCGCGGCGATGTGAAGCATCGCCGAAACCCCGCCCAGCGGGGCAACTTTCAGCACCGCGACGTCGGCGGCGCGGGCGCGCACCACGGCCAGCGGGTCGGTGGCCTTGCGGATGCTCTCGTCGGCCGCGATCGGCACGTCCACCCGGCGGCGAAGCACGGCGAGTTCGTCGACGGTCGCGCAGGGTTGTTCGATGTACTCCAGCGGGCCGTCGGCGGTCAGGGCGGCCGCGGCGTCGGCGGCCTCCTGGACGCTCCAGCCGCCGTTGGCGTCCACCCGCACCGTCGGGACCAGTTCGCGCACCGCGTTGACCCGGTCGACGTCGTCGGCCAGGCTCTGCCCGGGTTCGGCGACCTTGACCTTGGCGGTGCGGGCGCCGGGAAAGCGGGCCAGCACCTCGGGCACCTGGGCCGGTGTGACGGCCGGGACCGTGGCGTTGATCGGGATGCCGTCGCGTCGCACCGGCGGCGGCCGCTGGTATGCGGCCTCGATGCCCGATGCCAGCCAGTGGGCCGACTCGTGCGGCCCGTATTCGACGAAGGCGCCGAACTCCCCCCAGCCGGCCGGGCCCTCGATCAGCGCGACCTCGCGGATGGTGATGCCGCGGAAGCGCACCCGCATGGGCAGCGCCACCACGCGCAGACGCTCGAGCAACTCCTGCAGATCGGGCGTCACCGCTGGTAAACCCGCTGCCCAGCCAGGAAGGTCGCGCGGACGTCGAGATCGGCGATCTGTTCGGGTGGCACCGTGCGGGGATCCGCAGACAGCACCACCATGTCGGCGTACTTGCCGATCTCCAGGGAGCCGATGACGTCGTCGGCGAACAGCTGCCAGGCGGCGTCGATCGTTTGCGCACGGACGGCCTGCTCGACCGTCAACCGTTCCTCGGGGGCCAGCACCCGCCCGCTTGGCGCCACCCGCGTCGTGGCGACGCTGATGTTGCGCAGCGGTTCCTCGGGCGTGACCGGCGGATCGTTGTGCAACGAGATGCGCATGCCGGTGGCGACCGCGGATCCCGCCGGCATCCAACGGGATCCGCGTTCCGGCCCGAACAGTCCGTCCACAATGATGTCGCCCCAATAGTGGATCTGGTCGACGAAAATGCTGCAGGTAACGCCCATATCGGCGGCTCGCTGGAGTTGGTCGGGGCGGATCGCACCGACATGCTCCAGCCTCAGACGATGGTCGTGGCGCGGATTACGTTGCAGCGCTTCTTGATACACGTCAAGGATGGTGTCGACGCCGGCGTCGCCTTGCACGTGACACGCCATCTGCCAACCCAACGGGTAATAGGCGCCGACGATTTCGCTGAGCTGCTCGCGGGTGTAGTTGGCGCATCCACAGGAGCCGGGTTGTACCCCGATGGCGCGGGTGGCCGCCGTGTCCAGGTAGGGAAAGGACAGTGCGATATTGCCGACCCACGGCGAGCCGTCCACCCAGATCTTGATGCCGACCTGGCGCAGGATGTCGTCACCCTGGCCGGGCGTGGCGGTGGTGGACATCTGCGCGTTGGAGATCTCGTAGGTGCGCAGGCGGACCGTCAAGTGCTCGCGCAGCTGCTCGATCACCGGCCCGAAGGCTGGGTCAAACGCCATCTCCGAACACGTCGTCAGGCCGGCACGGTTGAGCCGGGCGCACTCCGCGAGCAGCATCGCCGGGTAGTCGCTGGGCTGGATCGCGCCGCGCAGCAGCGGGAACACCGCGCCGATTTCCTCGGCCGTGCCGTCCAATTCGCCACTGGCGTCGCGGCCGTAGCTGGCCCCCTTGGGATCCGGCGTGTCGCGGTTCAGCCCGTTGAGCCGGGCGGCGTGCGAGTTGAAATACGCTTTGTGCCCGGAGTTGTGGATGATCACCAAGGGCCCGTCGGGCGCGATGTCGTCGAGCCAGGCCAGCGTCGGCTGCGGAAGCCCGGCCTGCAACAGCGGATCCCATCCGTTGAGGTAAGCCCCGACCGGGCCGCTGTGCACGGCCTCGCGGCGGACCGCGTCGACAACGTCGGCGGCCGCGCTCAAAGTGACGGGTCGGATGTCGACGATCCGGTCGGACAGGGCGACCGCCTCCATCAGTGGATGACCATGTGCCTCAACGAATCCCGGCATGAGGCAGCCATCACCGATGTCGATCGTCCGCGTGTGAGCCCCGATGAGTTGTGCGACGTCGGAGCGGTCACCGAGGGCAACGATGCGTCCGTCGGCCACGGCGAGTGCCTGGGCAGTGGGCCGTGCGTCGTCGACGGTGAGAACGGTTCCCGTGATGACGAGATCAGCCGCTGCCATACGCCAAAACACTAGCCGGGCGACGCGTGGCGCCGAGGGTGCACCCGAGCCGAATTGCAACACGTTCTAGTCTTGCCACATGAGTGACGAGCTGTTGCGCAACCCGACCCATAACGGCCACCTGTTGGTGGGGGCGCTCAAGAGGCACAAGAACAGGCCGGTGCTGTTCCTCGGCGACACCACGCTGACCGGTGGTCAGCTGGCCGAGCGGATCAGCCAGTACATCCAGGCGTTCGAGGCGCTGGGTGCCGGCACTGGTGTCACAGTCGGCCTGCTGTCGCTCAACCGTCCAGAAGTGCTGATGATCCTGGGTGCCGGCCAGACCCAGGGTTATCGCCGGACCGCCCTGCACCCACTCGGCTCGCTGGACGATCACGCCTACGTGCTTTCCGACGCCGGGGTCACCTCGCTGATCATCGACCCCAACCCGATGTTCGTCGAGCGCGCGCTGGGGCTGCTGGAGAAGGTGGACTCGCTCAAGCAGATCCTGACAATCGGCCAAGTGCCGGAAGCGTTGAAAGACGTGGCTGTCGACTTGTCGGCCGAGGCGGCAAAGTACGAGCCGCGCCCGCTGGTCGTCGCGGACCTGCCGCCGGACCACATCGGCGGCCTCACCTACACCGGCGGCACCACCGGCAAGCCCAAGGGCGTGATCGGTACAGCCGGGAACATCGCCAGCATGACGTCGATTCAGCTTGCCGAGTGGGAATGGCCCGAGCACCCGCGGTTTTTGATGTGCACGCCACTCTCGCACGCCGGTGCGGCCTTCTTCACGCCCACGGTGGTCAAGGGCGGCGAGATGGTGGTGCTGAGCAAGTTCGACCCGGCCGAGGTACTGAAAACCATTGAGGAACAACGTATTACGGCTACCATGCTGGTGCCGTCGATGCTGTACGCGCTGATGGACCACCCGGATTCGCACACCCGGGACCTGTCGTCGCTGGAGACGGTCTATTACGGCGCGTCGGCGATCAACCCGGTGCGGCTGGCCGAGGCGATCCGGCGGTTCGGCCCGATTTTCGCCCAGTACTACGGGCAGTCCGAGGCGCCGATGGTGATCACGTACCTGGCCAAGGCCGATCACGACGAGAAGCGGCTGACGTCCTGCGGCCGGCCGACCCTCTTTGCACGCGTCGCGCTGCTCGGCGAGGACGGCAAGCCGGTGCCGCAGGGCGAACCCGGCGAAATCTGCGTCAGCGGGCCACTTTTGGCCGGCGGCTACTGGAACCTGCCGGAGGCGACGGCCAGCACATTCAAAGACGGCTGGCTGCATACCGGCGACATGGCCCGCGAGGATGAGGATGGCTTCTACTTCATCGTCGACCGCGTCAAGGACATGATCGTCACCGGCGGCTTCAACGTCTTCCCCCGCGAGGTCGAGGACGTGATCGCCGAGCACGCTTCGGTTGCCCAGGTGTGCGTGGTCGGCGCGCCCGACGAGAAGTGGGGAGAGGCCGTCACGGCGGTGGTGGTGCTGCGCGCCGACGCCGCGCGCGACGAGGCCGCGGTCGAGGCGATGACGGCCGAGATCCAGGCCGCGGTCAAGGACCGTAAGGGTTCGGTGCAGTCGCCGAAGCGGGTGGTGGTCGTCGACGCGCTGCCCCTGACCGGGCTGGGCAAGCCGGACAAGAAGGCCGTGCGCGCGCAGTTCTGGGAGGGCGCCGGCCGCTCCGTCGGCTGACGGTCCGCCGAACGTGACGCTGTGGTCGCCTTCTGCCGGTCCGGACTGTGGGGACGACATCCCTCCCACACGGCAACGAACCGTTCCCGCAGGAGCGCTCGGGGCACTGACGGGTAACGTCGCCGGTATGGCCAGTGGCAAACCAATCAAGCCACCGTGGTGGCTGAAGCCGGCGAACAAGGTCTTCATCCAGCTGACTCGCCTCGGCATGAGTTTCGGGGGCGAGAGCCCGGTCGTGTTGACGGTCCCGGGCCGCAACAGCGGCGCCCCTCGGTCGACGCCGGTGACGCCGATGACGCTGGATGGTCAGCGGTACGTCGTCGCGGGCTTCCCGGGCGCCGACTGGGTGCGAAACGTCAGGGCCGCAACCGAAGTCACGCTGAGCCGCGGCCGCAAACGCGAGCGCGTGCGGATGGTCGAGCTGTCCGCCGAGGAGGCCAAGCCGGTGCTGCGGGCATTTCCGACCGAGGTTCCCACCGGCGTCGGCTTCATGAAGCGGTCCGGGCTGGTCTCCGACGGCCGTCCCGACGAATTCGAAGCGCTGGCCGGCACCTGTGCGGTGTTCCGTTTCGACCCGGCGTAGTCGCATGGTCCGGGTGCTGCTGGCCGCGGCGCTGGCCGCGTGCGCAAGCCTGATACCCGCGGTGCGGTCGTCCGCTGCCGCGGGTTGCGCGCCGGGCGGCACACCCCCGCCGTCCGGCGCCGCACAGCGCCAGGTTGGCGATCTCGACGGCGACGGCCAGCCGGACACGTTGTGGGTCGGACAGTTGCGGACCGACGACGGCGCGATCAAACGACTCGTCGGGGTCACCACGGCCAGCGGCGCGAACTCCGACGTCCGCATCACCACGGCCAGTCCAATGCCGTTGTCCGCCTTGGCTGTTGACGCGCAGCAGGACGGCCAGCACCAGATCATCGTCAGCGACGGCCGCGGCGCGCGGCTGTATGTGTTCGCCGACTGCCGGCTGCAGACTGCCGTCGACAGTCAGGACGTGCCTTTCCTGTTCGACCTGCAGAATCTGCGGGGCCACGGCACCGGGGTCGGCTGCAGCGACCTCGGTAGCGGTCCCCGTCTGGTCGGCCTGCAAGCCCTGGAAACCAGGGACCAATGGACAGTGCGCCGCACCGAGATCGACCTGAGCGGCACCCTGGCCACCATCGGGCGATCCGATACCCTGACCGCCACTTCCGCGCAGGACCCGGTGGTGACATCGGCGCAGACGATCAGCTGCGGCGACCTCACCATGAGCCAGGACGGAGTTCAACAGCCTTGAGTGACAACCCCTTTGACGCCTCGGCATGGCGGCCCGTCGACGGCTTCGCCGAGCTGACCGACATCACCTATCACCGTCATGTCACCGACGCGACCGTGCGGGTGGCATTCGACCGGCCCGAGGTGCGCAACGCGTTTCGGCCACACACCGTCGATGAGCTGTACCGGGTACTCGACCACGCCCGGATGTCACCCGACGTCGGCGCGGTGCTGCTGACCGGCAACGGGCCGTCGCCCAAAGACGGCGGCTGGGCGTTTTGCTCGGGCGGCGATCAACGCATCCGGGGGCGCACCGGCTATCAGTACGCGAGCGGAGACACCGCGGACACGGTTGACGTGGCGCGCGCCGGGCGGTTGCACATCCTCGAGGTGCAGCGCCTGATCCGGTTCATGCCCAAGGTCGTCATCTGCCTGGTCAACGGATGGGCCGCCGGCGGTGGGCACAGCCTGCACGTGGTGTGCGACCTGACGCTGGCCAGCCGTGAGCATGCCCGCTTCAAGCAGACCGACGCCGACGTCGGCAGCTTCGACGGCGGGTACGGCAGCGCATATCTGGCGCGCCAGGTTGGTCAGAAGTTCGCCCGCGAGATCTTCTTTCTGGGCCGCACCTATACCGCCGAGCAGATGCACCACATGGGCGCGGTCAACGAGGTGGTCCCGCACGCCGAGCTGGAGCGGGTGGCCGCGCAGTGGGCAGCCGAAATCAATGCGAAATCGCCTCAGGCACAACGGATGTTGAAGTTCGCCTTCAACCTGCTGGACGACGGGCTGGTGGGCCAGCAACTGTTCGCCGGTGAGGCCACCCGGCTGGCGTACATGACCGACGAGGCCGTCGAGGGCCGAGACGCCTTCCTACAGAAGCGCCCCCCCGATTGGAGCCCGTTCCCGCGCTACTTCTGAGGCCGGCCGCCGAGCCGGGGGCACCGCCGACAAGCGGCACTGACCCGAGCCCGCCCGGCGGGCCAACCCTGCGCAGCCGTTGCGGCCGGGCGTGATAGACACGAGCGATGGAAATTCTGGCCAGCCGGACGCTGCTCCGGCCGGCGGACTACGAGCGGTCACTGAGCTTCTACCGGGACCAGATCGGGCTGGCGATCGCCCGAGAATACGGAGCAGGCACAGTGTTTTTCGCCGGGCAGTCACTGCTCGAGCTGGCCGGCTATGTCACCGAAGCCACACCGGACCATTCCCGCGGCCCCTTCCCCGGCGCGCTGTGGCTGCAGGTGCGCGACATCGCGGCGACCCAGGCCGAGTTGCGGGGACGGGGGGTGTCGATCGCGCGGGAGGCGCGGCGCGAACCGTGGGGTCTGCACGAGATGCACGTGACCGATCCCGACGGAATCACGCTGATTTTTGTCCAGGTCCCCGGCGACCATCCGCTGCGCCGGGACACCCGCGGCGACCGCCCCAAGTGAACCCCGCCGAACGCCAGGTTAACGGCTAGGTAACATCTGGCGACGACTCTCGTTTCACCTGCATTTCGCCTACTCCTGCATTCGACAACCTAATCCTCAGACGACCAGAATCAGGGCCTGTGAACATAGACTTGTTCCTCTTGATCATTGTCGTAATCACGGCACTCGCATTCGATTTCACCAACGGATTTCACGACACCGGCAACGCCATGGCGACCTCCATCGCCAGTGGCGCGCTGGCGCCCAAGGCGGCCGTCGCGCTGTCCGCGGTGCTCAACCTCGTGGGCGCGTTCCTGTCCACCGCGGTTGCTGCCACGATCGCCAAGGGTTTGATCGACGGGCACGTCGTCACGCTGGAACTGGTGTTCGCCGGCCTCGTCGGCGGCGTCGTCTGGAATCTGCTGACCTGGCTCCTCGGCATCCCCTCGAGTTCCTCACACGCGCTGATCGGCGGCATCGTCGGTGCCACCATCGCCGCCGTCGGCGCGCACGGGGTGATCTGGAAGGGCATCACCTCCAAGGCGATCATCCCGGCTGTCGTGTCCGCCATCCTGGCCATCGCGGTCGGGGCGGTGGCCACCTGGCTGGTCTACCGGATCACCCGCGGCCTGCAGGAAACGCGCACCGAGGCCGGGTTCCGGCGCGGCCAGATCGGTTCGGCGTCGCTGGTGTCGCTGGCACATGGCACCAACGACGCACAGAAGACGATGGGCATCATCTTCCTGGCCCTGATGTCCTACGGCGCGATCCCCAAGAACACCGCCGCACCCCCACTATGGGTGATCGTGGCCTGCGCGCTGGCGATGGCGACGGGCACCTACCTAGGTGGGTGGCGGATCATTCGCACCCTGGGTAAGGGCCTGGTCGAGATCAAGTCGCCGCAGGGCATGGCTGCCGAATCATCTTCGGCCGCAATCATTCTGCTGTCCGCGCACTTCGGCTACGCGCTGTCCACGACGCAGGTCTGCACCGGCTCGGTGATGGGCAGCGGCCTGGGCAAGCCGGGCGGCGAGGTGCGCTGGGGCGTGGCCGGCCGGATGGGGGTTGCCTGGCTGGTCACCCTTCCGCTGTCCGGACTGGTCGGCGCGATCACCTACTGGATCGTGCACCTCATCGGCGGCTACCCGGGCGCGATCATCGGGTTCTCGCTGTTGATCGCGGTGGCCGCCACCATCTACATCCGGTCGCGCAAGGTCAAGGTCGACCACAACAACGTCAACGAGGAGTGGGAAGGCAGCCTCACGGCCGGCCTCGACGGGACAGCCGACGCGAAAACACCGTCCGGTCCCGGCAGCGGGTCGCCCCGGTCGGGCTCCGATGACGACTCTGTGACCGCGGGGAGTTCCTCATGAGTCACTTCAGCGAATGGTTCAACTACCAGGCCTCCCTGAAGATCCTGCTCTTCAGCATGCTGGCCGGTGCCGCGCTGCCCGGGCTGTTCGCCCTCGGGATCCGGTTCCAGGCCGTGGGGACGGGACACGCCGGCCCCGACGGCTCCGCATCGCAGAAAAACCCGGTGCTGCTCGCGCTGGCCTGGGCGATCTACGGGCTGGTATTCGTCGTAATCCTGTTCGCGTTGCTGTACATCGCGCGCGACTTCATCGCGCATCAGACGGGCTATCCCTTCCTCGGAGCCAAAGTTAAGTAGCATTGGATCGTCGTCCACCGCAGTGCCGATCCCCCCTCGTGGAGCGGAGAGCCTAGTGAACCGATTCCTGAATTCGGTCGTCTCGTGGTTGCGCGCGGGGTATCCCGAGGGCATCCCGCCGACCGACACGTTCGCGGTGCTCGCGTTGCTGTCGCGCCGGCTGACCAACGACGAGGTCAAACTCGTGGCCCGTGACCTGATGCAGCAGGGCGATTTCGACGACGTCGACATCGGCGTGTTGATCAGCAAGCTCACCGACGAGCTGCCGGCACCGCAGGACATCGACCGGGTGCGCACCCGGCTGGCCGCCAAGGGCTGGCCGTTAGACGAGGTGCGCGACAACGGAGAGCACGCATAGCTGTCCTGCGTGCGCTGAGCGTCACCCCTGGCTGCGCCGCCGGACCACTGCTGTCCGCCCTGGAAGGCGTCCTGGCTGGCCGCGATCCCGCGCTGGTCGCGCTGCCCCCCGCTGACCGGGAATCCGCAGCCGCCTTGCGGGTGGGCGAGGCGATCGACGACGACGTGGCCCTGGTGGTGGCGACGTCGGGCACCACCGGCACGCCGAAGGGGGCCT
The DNA here is from genome assembly GCF_019247635.1 of Mycobacterium sp. Lineage (GTDB taxonomy): Bacteria > Actinomycetota > Actinomycetes > Mycobacteriales > Mycobacteriaceae > Mycobacterium. Next base: position 23,217 of record NZ_JAFBAR010000060.1, on the reverse strand, counting down.
TGCTGACCGCTGCCGCGCTGACCGCCAGCGCGGCCGCCACCCACGAACGGCTCGGCGGGCCGGGCAACTGGCTGTTGGCGTTGCCGCCACATCACATCGCCGGGCTGCAGGTGCTGGTCCGCGGCGTGCTCGCCGGTGGTGTCCCGGCGGAGCTGGACCTCAGCGCGGGATTCGACGTCACCGCGCTGCCGGACGCCGTGCGCAGGCTGGGCGCCGGTCGCCGATACACCTCACTGGTCGCGGTCCAGCTGGCCAAGGCGCTGGCCGACCGGGCCGCCGCGGGCGCGCTGGCCGAGCTGGATGCCGTGCTGCTCGGCGGCGGCCCGCCACCGCGACCCGTCCTGGACGCCGCCGCGGCCGCCGGGATCAGGGTGGTGTGCACCTACGGGATGAGCGAGACCGCCGGCGGCTGCGTGTACGACGGGCTGCCGCTGGACGGTGTACGGCTACGGGTGTCGGCCGACGGCCGCATTGTGCTGGGCGGCGCGACGCTGGCCAAGGGCTACCGCAACCCGGTTGACCCCGACCCTTTCGCCGAGCCCGGCTGGTTTGTCACCGACGACATCGGCGCCCTGGACTCCTCCGGCGCGCTGACCGTGCTGGGCCGCGTCGACGACGGGATCAGCACCGGTGGATTGACCGTGCTGCCGCAGGCCGTCGAAGCCGCGCTGGGCAGCCACCCGGCGGTCAGTGACTGCGTCGTCTTCGGCGTTGCCGACGACCGGTTGGGCCAGCGGGTAGTCGCCGCGGTTGTCCTGCGCGACGGTTGGGATGAGCCCACGCTGGAGGCGTTGCGCGCACATGCCGCGACCGCCGTGGACCTCACCGCCGCGCCCCGCGAGCTACATATCGTCGACGCGCTGCCGCGCCGCGGCATCGGAAAGGTCGATCGCGCGACCCTGGCGCATCGGTTCGGTTCAATAGGCTGAGCATCGTGACGGTTGCGCGTCGGGAGGTGCCGGCGGTTGCGGTCGCGGCTGTCCTGGTGGCGGCCGCGTTCGTACTGCCGCGCATGCACTGGGGAGTCGATCCGCGGCGCGATGTCGGCCTGGAGCAGTTCGGCACGCGTGCCGGCGCCGCGCCGATCTTCGGCTATTGGGACGCCCACGCCGGCTGGGGCACCGCCCCGGCGATTCTGCTTGCGGCGGCCGCAGTGCTCTGGGGATCCGCGATGGCGCGACGGCTTCCGTGGCGGATGCTGACGTTGGCCAGCTGGGCCACCGCCGGTGCGTGGGCGTTTTCGCTGGCGATGATCGACGGTTGGCAACGTGGCTTCGCCGGCCGGCTCACCACCAAGGACGAGTACCTGTGGGAGGTGCCCCACATCGCCGACATCCCGGCCACCCTGCGCACATTCGCCGGCCGGATCGTCGACTTCCAGCCCAACTCCTGGGTCACCCATGTGTCGGGACACCCGCCGGGCGCATTGCTGACCTTCGTGTGGCTGGACAGGATCGGGCTGCACGGCGGCGCGTGGGCCGGGCTGCTGTGCCTGCTGGTCGGATCCAGCGCGGCGGCGGCCATGCTGATCGCCGTTCGCGCGCTTGCGGACGAGTCGACCGCGCGCCGCGCCGCGCCGTTCGTCGCCGTCGCGCCGACGGCAATCTGGATCGCGGTCTCGGCCGACGGCTACTTCGCCGGGGTCGCCGCATGGGGTATCGCGTTGTTGGCATTGGCGGTACACGCCGGGGTTCGGTTTCCGGCGCTCGCGGGGGCCGGCGCGGGCCTGCTGCTGGGCTGGGGCGTCTTCCTCAGCTACGGCCTGATGCTGATCGGGCTGCCGGCGTTGGCGGTATTGATGTCGGCACCCGGCTGGCGGGCGGCGCTGCGGGCAGTGGGCCCCGCGGTGCTGGCCGCGGTGACTGTGGCGGTGGTCTTCGCCGTCGGGGGGTTCTCTTGGTTCGAGGGCTATCATCTTGTGCAACAACGCTATTGGCAGGGGGTCGCCAAGGACCGACCCTTCCAGTACTGGTCATGGGCCAACTTGGCGTGCGTGGTATGCGCGATCGGATTGGGTGCCGTGGCCGGTCTGAGCCGGGTATTCGACGTTGCGGCTCTGCGTCGGCGGTCCGGTTTGCATCTGCTGCTGCTCGCGATGCTGGCGGCCATCGCCTGTGCGGACCTGAGCATGCTGAGCAAGGCTGAGACAGAGCGCATCTGGCTGCCGTTCACCATCTGGCTGACCGTCGCACCCGCCCTGCTGCCATCGTGGTCGCACCGGATATGGCTGGCCGTCAACGCCGTTGGAGCGCTGGTGCTCAACAGCATCATCTTCACGAACTGGTAGGCGGGGATGGAAGACCAGCCGGGACTGGTACGTCGGCTCGGCATGACCGACGCGGTGGTACTCGGGCTCGGATCGATGATCGGGGCCGGTGTGTTCTCGGTGTTCGGCCCGGCCGCGCGGGCGGCCGGCGCCGGCCTGCTGATCGGACTGGGGGTTGCCGCGGCGATCGCTTACTGCAACGCCATCGCGTCGGCGCAGCTGGCCGCGGTCTATCCGACGTCGGGCGGCACATACATCTACGGGCGCGAGCGCCTCGGCCCATGGTGGGGCTTCATCGCCGGGTGGGGGTTTGTGGTCGGCAAGGGCGCCTCGTGCGCGGCGATGGCGCTGACCGTCGCCAGCTACGCGGTTCCGGAACCGCAGTGGGCGCGACGAACCGTCGCGCTGGGTACGGTAATACTGCTGCTCGCACTGAACTACCGCGGCATCACCAAGACCGCGATCCTGGCGCGAATATTGTTGGCGTGCACGCTAATTGCGCTCGCCGCGGTGGTCATCGGAATCGCGCTAGCCAAGCCGGAGCCGGCGCAGCTGATGCACTGGTCTACGGGCACCGGCTATGGCGTCTTGCAGTCAGCCGGGTTGCTGTTTTTTGCCTTCGCTGGTTATGCGCGGCTGGCAACGATGGGTGAAGAGGTCCGTGATCCGGTCCGCACCATCCCAAGAGGTATAACTCTCGCCTTGGCGATCACGGTTGCGATTTACCTGGTCGTCGGGATGGCCGCGCTGCTGGCCGCGGGACCCGATCGGCTCGCGCGTGCCGCGGCACCGCTGGCCGAGGCCGTCCGCGCCGTAGACGCCCCGGCGCTGGTGCCGGTGATAACCGTCGGTGCCGTGGTGGCCAGCCTCGGGGCGCTGCTGGCCCTCATCGCGGGGCTAGGGCGCACCGTGCTGGCGATGGCTCGTCATCGGGATCTCCCCGGCTGGCTGGCGGCAGTTCATCCGCGCTTCCGGGTGCCGCACCACGCCGAGGTCGCAGTGGGGGTGGTCGTGTGCATCCTGGTGGCCACCGTCGACCTGCGCGGGACGATCGGCTTCTCGTCGTTCGGGGTGTTGATCTACTACGCGGTCGCCAACGCGGCCGCCTTCACGCTGCCCGCTGCCGATGGAACGTGGTGGCGCCGCATCCTGAACATCTGCGGCCTGGGCGGCTGCCTGCTGCTGATCGCCACCTTGCCGTGGCAATCGGTGATTGCCGGGCTGGCGGTGTTCGTCGTCGGGATCACCGGGCGTGCCGTGGTATTGCGCCGACGCACAAGGTAGGGCAACCGAGGGGCGCTGACGGGCTGCATATGCGCGTATGGCTTGCGTGCCTAGAGTCCAGCAGCGCGGGTGGCCCGCGCGAACCGACTCCGCGGATCGCAGGCACTACGGACCGCGGCGACGTCGTCGGCCACATCGAAGTCTGCCAGTCGCGGTGCCAGCGTGACTTCAATCCCGTTGTCGTTCAACGCCTTCAATGTCAGTTCCCCCGTTTCGGGGTGGGACATCCTGACGGTGCGCAAACACTCGGCCGCCGAGGGGGTCCGCACCCCGAGCACCCACCAGCCGCCGTCGTCGGCCAGGCCGAGCACTGCGGGCGCCCCGTCGAGCAACGGCCGCGCGCACTCGGCCAGCAGCTCACCGGTCACCTGCGGGGTGTCCATTCCGATTTGCAGTATCGGTTGACTCGCGAAGGACTGGCCTGTGTCGGCGTACGCGTTGGCCAACCGCTCGGCGAAGTCGTTGCCGCGCTGCGCGATTACCGTGAAGGCCTCCAGTCGCCGCCGGATCTCGGCACCGCGGGAAGCACGGTTCAAGTCGCCGGTAAGCGCCACAACCCGCGCGGCCACGCGCGCAGCGGCCACGGCGTCCAGCGTGTCGAGCAGCGCGGCCGAGGCGATATCCGCGCCGGCCCGATCGCCGACCGTCGCGGCAAGCCGCGTCTTGGCCCGGCCGGGCTCCGGCGCCTTGGCGACCACCAGCACGCTCACCGACAACGGACTCACGAGATCACCTTCCAGAAGTCCAGGATCGCGGTGATGCTGCCCCGCAGCGAACCGCTGACCTTGGACCTGCCGCCGGTTCGTGGGCCATAGCTGATGTCGAGTTCGACCACGCGCCAGCCCGCCGCCGCGGCGCGGACCAGGAGCTCGAGCGGATAACCCGAGCGCCGGTCGGCGACGCCCAGGTTCAGCAAATCGTCGCGGCGGGCCACCCGCATGGGTGCGATGTCGTGCACCGGCAGCCGGTGCCGGGTGCGTAGCCGCCAACTCATCACGATGGTGCCCACCCGGGCGACCCATGGCCAATGCAGCCCGGCTACCGGCCGCCGCCGACCCACCACCAGATCGGCGCCACGGTCGAGGGCGGCCACCAGCCGGGTCAGGTCACCCGCATCCATCGAGCCGTCCGCATCGATCACCGCGACGATCGGCGTGGTCGCCGCGACCACGCCCGCGTGAACCGCCGCGCCGTATCCCGCGCGGCCTTCGGCAACCACCCGGGCGCCGTGGCGGGCGGCGACCCCGGCTGTGTCGTCGGTGCTGTTGTTGTCCACCACCAGCGCCTGATAGCCCGACGGGATCGCCGCCAGCACCGCGGGTAGCGACTCCTCCTCGTCAAGACAGGGCAGCACCACGGTCACAGCCTCACCGGGCGCCGAGCTCGTCAGTGGTGGCCGCCGTGCGTCGGCTGCGGGTTCGCCGGCTGCTGCGGAGTCGCCGGCTTGGGGGCCGCCGTCTGCGTCGGTATCTGCTGCGTGTATGTCGGCTGCGGGGCCGCCGTCGTCTGCTGCGTCGGCGGATTCGTGTGCGTCGTCGGCGGGGCGGCCGTGGTCGGCTGCGTGGTGGGGGTGACGGCCTGCGTGGTCGGCGGGGTGGTCGCCTGGGTCGTTTGTTGTGTGGTGGGTGGCGTCGTTGTAGGCGGAGTCGTCGTCGGTGCAGTGGTCGTGGGTGGCGTCGTCGTCGGTGGCGTCGTGGTGGGTGGGGTCGTCGTGGGCGTCGTGTACGTGGGCACCGTCTCAGTCGGCTGCCCGGGCTGCCAGCCCGGGAACGGGACCGGAATGGGGACCGGCACACCCGGCGCGGCCGGCGTGGGAACGGGAACCTCCGGTATCCCCCCGGGCGATACCTGCTGCGGAACCGGCGTCTGCACCGCCGGAACGGTACCGCCCTGGAAACCCAGAGTGGGCTCATCGGCCGGGGGCGCTGGCACCGGCGCCTGTTGCTGCGTCGGCAGCAGCGGCATGAACTTCCCCGGCTGCGCGTTCTGGTGGCCCTGCACCGGCACGGACGCAGCGGTGGGCCGAACGGTGACCGCCACCGCGACCGCCAACGTAGAGAACCCGAGGACGGCAAAGGCGATCACGGCGTTTTTGATGAGCACGGAGCGTGAGCTGAGCCGCACGGGGCCGGTCACGGCCTCGTCGTCGTCAAACTCGCCGAAGTCGTCGAACTCGGCGCCTGCCAGGCCGTAATCGTCCGAGCCCTCGAGCGGGAGCAGTTGGTAGTCGCCGGACTCCGAATACGCCAGCTGGGGTTCCTGCTGAGCCCCCGTATGCAACTCGTCCGGCGGGATCAACCCGGTTGCATCGCCGGCGGGCACGGCCGGAGCTAGCGCAGTGAAGTCACCGGCCGACGCGGCGCCGGCCAGCCCCAACGACGCGGCGGCGGCTCCGGCCGCCAGCGCGGCACCGCGGGCGAGCGCAAAAGTAGGGTCCTCGGCAACCTCGACCCGCATCGTCTGCTCGGAACGCAGCTGATCGGCAATGTTGGTCGTCGCCTCCGACGAGGTGTCCACCAGGTAGATGTCTCCCGCGCCGCCGACCTCCCCACCCAGCCGCGCCATCATGGTGTCCAGCGTGGCGGTCGCGTCGGCGCCCACTGCCGGCCCCGCGGCCAGCACCGTCGGTGGCGCGTCCGGGTCGTCAACGGCCGGCGCCAACAGCGTCGCGTTCTCGTCGCTGACCAACAGCACCCTGGTGTCGCGCGCCGCGGGCCCCAGCAGGGCCGTCGCCGCCTCCGATTCCGACAGCGCCTGGACGTTCTGCACGCCGGAGTCTTCCAAAGCCCGCCGTAGCTCGTCGACCTTGACCTCGTCGGACCAGCACAACCGGGTGGCGACCAGCCGGTGGTTTTCTCCGGCGAGCAGTTGATTCGTTCCGGCGACGGTCTCGGTCAGGATTCCGACCGGGTTCTCCCCCAGCTCGATCACCGATTGATCGATCACGCCGCTACCAGCCCCGGCCGGCTCGATGAGCGCCAGGCGGCCGACCTCGCCCTCGATCGCAACCCCCAGTGCGACGTCCATCCGTTGCTCTCCTTCGCTTGGCGACCCCGCAGCCAGCAATGTCCAAGCATCATTACACTGCTATGAGCGCAGCGTAACCGCGTTTCCTAAGCGGCGGGACGCCCGTCGGGCAGCATTTCGATGGAATGCCTGTTCCCTGCCCCTGCCGCGCGGCCCGAACGGAGAATATGGTCGCAACCGAGCAGTGCCGTCAGCGCCGCGGGGTGCATCCTGGATGCAGAACCCAATCCGCGTCGACAACAACCGTCCTTGATCTCCGGGGGGCTTCGTGAGCCAGAACAGCGACGACACACCGACGGGGCCGATCGGCGCACGGGCCGCGCCGACGCAGCAGCTGCCTGCGCGCGCGCCCACCGCACCCACACCGCGATGGAACGGCGTGCGCGATCTCGTCACCGCCGCCCTGATTGTCGCCGCGGCGTTGTTGCCATGGAACCTGTATTTCGGCATCGGAATCCCCGGCAGCAACACCGCCCTGTTCGCGCTGCTCATCGCCGTGTCGGTGCTCGCCCTGGGCGCCCTCGTGGGTCCCTGGAAGTCGTCCAGCCGTGTTCGCTTGGTCCTCAACGCCCCCTACGTGCTGCTGGTGCTCGCCTTCGTGGCGTTCGACGTGTTCGAGACGATCCGTTCCGGGGGCACCGTGCACGTGCCGGGTGGTGTGGGGCCGGGGGCGTGGCTGGGGATCGCGGGGGCCCTGTCGGGCGCGCAACCGGCGATCACCGGCCTGGGCACAGAACATGAGGCGGACGATCGCAGCTTCAGCAGATGGCTGCGGGCCGCCCAGATCACCGGCTACGCCTCGATAATCGGCGCGGCGCTGAGCTTCGGTTTCAACCTGGCCTGGAGGATCACGTTCGCAATCCGCGGCTCGAACGGTTCGTCCGGATTCGGCAAGGAGAATGTGGCGGTCATCCTCACCGCGGTGGTGTACGGCGCGGTGGCGTTCGTCGCCGTGTTCGTCGCCTCGCGGTGGCTGCTTCGCGGCACCAAGGCCGGCCGCCTGGCGACCAGCGCGCTCGGGTTGTCGACGCTGGCCGCCGGGGTCATCGTGTGGCTCCTTCCCGTCGGCCGTGAGATCGACGCGTTCCATGGCATCGCGCAGAACACCTCGACGGCGGGGGTCGGATACGAGGGTTACCTGGCGTGGGCGGCGGGCGCGGCGATCTTCGCGCCGCGGACGCTGTTCGGTGCCTGGAGCGCGCCGCCGTCCGACCGGAGCGCGTGGGGGGAGGCGGCCCGAAAAGGCTTGGCGCTCATCGCCATCTGGTGCTTTGGGTCGGTGCTGATGAGGATCACCGACCTGGTCGTCGCGGTGCTGCTGAATTACCCGTACTCGCGGTATGACACCGTGACGCTGGCCGTGTTCGACGGGGCCACCGGGGTGCTGGCGATCTGGCTTCGAAGGACGCTGGCCAACACGAGTGGGTCCGCCAGACCGATCGCGTCGCTGTGCGGAGCGCTGGCCACCCTCACCATCGCCCGCGTGATCGTGGGCATCATGCTGGCGCCGCGGTTCGAGGCGTCCTCGGTGCCGCCAAACCCCGTCTACGGAAACAACCTCGCCCAGCAGATCACCAGCACGTTCGACGTCGTGCTGTGCGGGCTGGCGCTGGGCATCTTCGTCGCCGCCGTTATCGTCGGTCGCCGCAGACGCCGACCCGCGCGACGGCGCCCCGCTGCCCACGGCCGCGGCGGGACCGGACCCGCCAGGGCCGGTCAGGCGCAGCCGGGCGCTCGCGTCGCGCCGGCCGCAGCACCAACCACGAACTTTGCGGTCGCCGCCGGCGGCGAGGCACCGACCACGGTATTGTCCGCCCCGGGCGCCTCACCCCGCATCTTCCGCGCCGGTGAGTCCGCCACGCGGCAGATGCCCGCGCAAACGCCTGGCGCCGCGCCGAAGATCTATCGGCGGCCGGACGGCCCGTGAATTGCCCGGGCCGCTACCAGGGCATCGATTGATTGGCCAAGCTGAGCAACAGGTAGGCGCCGCAGACCAGGAAGTTCAACGCGACCAGCACCATGCCCGCGAAGATGAGCGAGTGGGTGCCGCGGCGCCGTAACCGCCGATATCTGGAGACCCGCATCTCGCCGGTAAGCCGGGTCGCGATCAACGCGAAGTTGACCCGCGTCCACTCCTCGTCCGCGACGTCCGCTCCGGCCGCGAGCTGCCGAAGACGTTCCGGTGAGGTTTGGACACCGACGCAGGCGAAGCTCCGGCACAGCTGTCGGGCTCGCCGACGACCAAGGGTCTGATCCCGCATCAGCAGCTGACGCGAAAGTCTTCCTCGTTCGTGACCCCAAGGGTTCGACGGGGTTGCCACATCGGGGGAGTTTAGTGGGCTGACTCTCGTTTGTCTCCGCTTACACGGCCCCGCAACGGTGCAAATGCAAACTCGCGCAGACCCTCGCGCGGAGCCACTTCCGCGCGGAAACCCAGCACCTCGGCGGCCCGCCCCGGATCGGCCACAATGTGGCGCACATCCCCGGCGCGGTACTGCCCGGTGACCACCGGTTGCATCTCGGGGCCCCGTGTTTCGCACAGCGCGCTGGCCACCTCCAGGATCGAGATCGGCCGCCCCGAGCAGACGTTGACGGCGGTAAAACTGTCGTGGCCGCCCGCTAGCAGGTCCGCGGCGGCGAGGTTGGCCGCGGCCACGTCGTCGACGTGTACGAAGTCGCGCATCTGACCGCCGTCTTCGAAGACCTTCGGCGGCTCACCCTTTTCCAATGCCGATCGGAAGATCGCGGCCACCCCGGAGTACGGGGTGTCGCTCGGCATGCCCGGGCCGTAGACGTTGTGGTAGCGCAACGCCACCACCGAGCCGCTAGTCGCCTCCGACCACGCCAGTGCGTAGTGCTCCTGCGCGGTCTTGCCGGCCGCATAGAGGCTGCGCGGCCGTAACGGGGCGTCCTCGTCGACCAACCGCCACGACAGCTCCTCGCCGCCGACCGGGCAACGGTGCTCGAAAGCCCCGGCCTCCAGGTCGGCGCGCCGCCGCGGCAGCGGGTCCACCTCGCCGTGTTCGGCGCAGTGATAACGGCCCTGCCCGTAGACGACCATCGACGACGCCAGGACCAGGCGGTCGACCCCTGCGGCGAACATCTGTGCCAACAGCACCGTGGTGGCGAAGTCGTTGTGGCCCGCGTAGACGGGCGCGTCGGCGGCGTCCACCCCGGCACCCACCATCGCCGCCTGATGACACACCAGATCCACGCCCTTGAGCAGGGGAGCCAGGGCGTCGGCGTCGCGGACGTCGACCCGGCGACACCCTTCCGGCAGCTGGGGGTTGGGGCCGTGCGCGGCGGGCAGCATCGCGTCGACGCCGACCACCTCGTGGCCCGCCTTGAGCAGCGCCTCGCTGATCCGGGTCCCGATGAACCCGGCCGCGCCCGTCAACAGCACCCTCACGGCAGCTCGATCGGTAACGCGACGCCCGTGTGCGCCTGGCAGTGCGTGCATGTGCGCTCGGCCGCGACCCGGCCGAGCGCGGTCCGCACCAGCGTCTTGAACGGCTCGATGTTCTGCTCGAACTGGGCGAACACGTCGACGGCTTTAACGCCCTCGCCCGCTTCGATGCCCGCGTCCAGATCTGTCACCAAAGCGATTGCTGCATAACATAATTCGAGTTCCCGGGCGAGTACGGCTTCCGGATAGCCGGTCATGTTAACCAGGCTGAAGCCAGCCGATGCGAACCACCGGCTTTCGGCCCGGGTGGAAAACCGCGGCCCCTGGATCACCACCATAGTGCCGCCGTCGACCACGCCGGGCAGCCCGGTGACCGCGGAGCGCAAGGTCGGGCAGTAGGGATCGGCGAAGTCGACGTGAATCGCACCGGAATCGAAGTAGGTGTCCGCCCGGCCGGTGGTGCGGTCCACCAGTTGGTCGGGCACCACCAGGGTGCCCGGACCGAGTTCGGGTCGCAGGCTGCCGACCGCGCACGGCGCGAAAACCCGCCGTACGCCCAGCGCCCCCAGCGCCCACATGTTGGCCCGGTAGGGCACCGTGTGCGCCGAATATTCGTGGCGCGCGCCGTGCCGCGGCAGGAACGCGACCTCGTGCTCCCCGACGGTGCCGACCGTGATCGAGGCGCTGGGCCGGCCGTACGGGGTGTCCACGGTGGTGTCATACACGTCAGAGTCAAAGAAAGTGTAGAAGCCGCTGCCACCGATCACTCCGAGCATCCGCCCATTGTGGTCCATGCGGCAGGATGCCTTGGTGGCCACTTTTGCGCAGTGGATTAACGGAGCGCGCCCGCGCACCCTGCCCAACGCGGTGGCGCCGGTCGTCGCGGGCACCGGCGCGGCCGCGTGGCTGCACGGCGCGGTGTGGTGGAAGGCGCTGCTGGCGCTGGCCGTAGCGGTCGCCCTGATCATCGGCGTGAACTACGCCAACGACTACTCCGACGGCGTCCGCGGCACCGACGACGAGCGGGCCGGGCCGGTGCGCTTGGTCGGGGCGCGGCTAGCTCGCCCTCGCGCGGTGCTGGCCGCGGCGGTCGTGAGCCTCGGCGTGGGTGCGGCGGCCGGCCTGGTGCTGGCGGTGTTCAGCGCGCCTTGGCTGATCGCCGTGGGTGCCGCCTGCATCGCCGGCGCGTGGCTGTACACCGGCGGGTCCAGGCCCTACGGCTATGCGGGCTTCGGCGAGGCCGCGGTGTTCGTGTTCTTCGGCCTGATCGCCGTGCTGGGCACGCAGTACACCCAGGCGCTGCGGGTGGACTGGGTGGGCGCGGTCCTGGCCGTGGCGACCGGGGCGCTGTCGTCGTCGGTGCTGGTGGCCAACAACCTGCGGGACATCCCCACCGACGTTCAGTCCGGGAAGATGACGCTGGCGGTGCGCCTCGGCGATGCCCGCACGCGGGTGCTGTACCAGGTGCTGCTCGGCAGCGCCGGGGTACTGACCCTGGTGCTGATGCTGGCGACGCCCTGGTGTGCGGTCGGGCTGGTGGCCACGCCTTTCGCCGTGCGCGCGCTGGCCCCGGTGCGATCCGGCGCCGTCGGGCCCGCGTTGATCCCGGTACTGCGCGACACCGGTTTGGCCATGCTGGTGTGGGCGATCGCGGTGGCATTGGCGCTCGCTTTCTAGCGCGTCCCCAGCGCTAGGCGGCGTGTCGCGCTAGGGCGACGCCGATGCGGATTTCGAGGTCGCTGAGGCTGACGACTTGGGTGCGGGGTGGGGCCCCGGAGCGGTAGCGCTTGCCCGTGGGTGTCGTGAATTGGGCGGTGTGGATGTGGTGTTCGTCGATGTTGGTGTCGACGCGCCAGCCGTCTGCTTGTTTGGCGTAGTTGCAGCTTTCGCAGAGCCCGATTCCGTTTTCGGCGGTGGTGGGCCCGTGGTGGGCCCAGGGTTGGGCGTGGTCGCGGTGGCGGATCGGGGCGTCGCAGTAGGGGGTGCGGCAGCGTTGATCGCGTAGCTCGATGAATCCGGCCAGGGCGCGGGGGAAGCAGCGGGCCCGCGATTCCATGGCTACCAGGGCACCCGAGCGCGGGTGGGCATAAAGCCGGCGCAGGGTGGCCCGTGAGCGTTTGTCGGTGACCGCGCTGGACACCATGGCGCGGGCCACCGCGGCGGGGATGGGTCCATAGCCGGTGATGTCGGCCGGCGCGCTGTTCCCGCCCAGCAGGGTCTCGTCGGAGAGCACCAGGTTGACCGCCACGGGCACCGGTGTGCTGGCCGCCCGGCCGGTGACCCGTTCGACCAGGGTGTCGGCCATCACCTGTCCGCGTGAGCGCCCGTCAGCGCAGGCATCGGCGGCGCGTTTGCAGGCCGCATAGACCGCCACACCCGCAGCGACCGGCAACAGCGCGGTCACATAGGTCATCGTGTCTGGGGCGGGGCGGATGGTCAGGGTGCGCTCGTGTTCGGCTCTGGCGGCGCGCTCGACGACGGCGTGCGGGTCGAGGCGGTAGGCGATCGCCTTGGCCGCCGCGGCCACCCGCGCATCGCCCATGCCGTCCAGGCCCGCGGGCTCGGCGCACAGTTCGGCGTCCAACACCGCGCGGTCTTCGACGGTGAGGCAGGCGCTTTCGCGCACGATCAGGGTGGCTCGCCACTCTGAGAGCGCCCCGGATTCCAGGGCGGCCAGCGTGTGCGGCATCTCGTGCACCAACGCTTTGGCAAATCCCAGATGCCGATTACCCCGGGCCGGGGAATCCCGGCGGGCCAGCGCGATCTCGCTGGCCACCCCGCGCCCACGCCGCAGCGCGGGCACCCCACGATCGGCCTCGGCGGCCCGCCGGGCGGTATCCAGGGCGGCCGCCGCGCGAGCCTGACCCGCCGCGGCCGCGGACTTGAGGCGCTCGAGCTCCGCGATGCGCTCGATGAGCGCCGACTCTCCGGCGGCCGGAGCAACCGCCAACAATTCTTCGAACATGTGTGCGAGTGTAAACGCACCCGGTGACAACCCGTTGCCGGTACCGAGGGACCTCCCGCGGCGCCGCTTCCTAGGCGGCCTTGTCCAGTAGCGCAAGGACCGCCGCGCGCAGTTGCGCGGTGTAGACGTGCTCGGTGATCAGGCCGACGGCCGCCTTGTCGCCGCTGCGCATGATGCCCAGCAGGAGGTGCTCACAGCCGATCTCGTTGTCCTTGTGGGCCAACGCTTCTCGCACCGCGAACTCGAGCGTCTTCTTGGCAGTGCGGGTGAACGGAACATGACCGCGGCGTCGGCGCCGTCGACCCGACTTATGCAGCGCGTTGTCGAACGCCTCGGCGCCAAAGGTGCGTGCCACATTGTCGCGCACGGCCCGAAGATCGATTCCGATGGCTTGCAGCGCTTCGGCGTCCTCGGCAAAATCCGGACCCGACTCGTCCACACCCGGCGCCGCCGCGACCAGTCGCTCCCGCACCACGTCGGGGGTCAAGCCGTAGCCGTTCAACACCGCGGACAGGTCATTCCCGGCGGCCTGCAGGATGCCGAGCAACAGGTGCTGCGGACCGATTTCGCGGATCCGCAGCTCGCGGGCCTCCTCCTGGGCGAGTACGACGGCAACACGGGCGTGCCGGGTGAAGCGCTCGAACATGGCGTTATCTCCTCCGGTTGTACTTCTGGTGCACGGCCTGCCGACTGACCCCAAGGGCCTCGGCAATGGCCTGCCAGCTCCATCCCTGCTCTCGTGCATTGGCGACGTGGATCGCCTCCAGCCGCTCCTGCAACCGCTGCAATGCACGCACCGCGCGCAGCCCGACGGCGGGGTCTGCGCTCGCCGCCTCATCGGCAGCCGATCCGATCCCCAGTTCGGACAGCTCACTCATGGATGTCAATCTAACTTGACACGCCTGGGCCGTCAAGCAAGCTTGACAACCGGGTCCCCTGAAACCGGTCCCGGGGCGAGCGGCGGAGACGACATGCCTACAGTCGTTGGGCGGGGGTGGCGCGAAGGCAGGACGGACCGAGACGGATATGAAACAGATCGCCACGGCCAGTGGGGCCAAGAGCGTCGGAATGCTCAGCGTCGGGGCGTACCGACCTGAGCGCGTCGTCACCAACGATGAAATCTGTCAGAACATCGACTCCTCGGACGAGTGGATCTACACCCGAAGTGGCATCAAGTCACGCCGATTCGCCGCCGACGAGGAGTCCGCCGCGTCCATGGCGATCGAGGCCGGTCGACGGGCGATCGCCAACGCCGGATTGTCCGCATCCGACATCGACGGCGTGATCGTGACCACCAACACCCATTTCCTGCAGACCCCGCCGGCCGCCCCGATGGTCGCGGCGGGGCTGGGTGCCAAGGGCGTTCTCGGCTTCGATCTCTCGGCGGGGTGCGCCGGATTCGGATACGCACTCGGCGTCGCGGCCGACATGATTCGCGGGGGCGGTGCCGCCAAGATGCTGGTGGTTGGCGCCGAAAAGCTCTCTCCCACAATCGATTTGCGTGACCGTGGCAATTGCTTCATCTTCGCCGATGGCGCGGCCGGGGTAGTGGTGGGCGAGACACCGGTTCAAGGCATCGGACCGACGATCGCAGGCAGCGACGGCGAGCAGGCCAATGCCATCCGCCAGGACATCGACTGGATCACCTTTGCGCAAAACCCAAGCGGCCCGCGCCCGTTTGTGCGACTCGAGGGCCCCACGGTCTTCCGCTGGGCGGCGTTCCGCATGGGCGACGTCGGTCGGCTGGCTATGGAGGCGGCGGGGGTCGTACCTGAGGACGTCGACGTGTTCGTGCCACACCAGGCCAACAGCCGCATCAACGATCTGCTGGTCAAGAACCTGCAGTTGCGACCGGACGCAATCGTCGCCAGCGACATTGAGCACTCGGGGAATACGTCAGCGGCATCCATACCGTTGGCGATCGCCGAACTCATGGAGATCGGCGCGGCCAAGCCGGGCGATCTGGCCCTGCTGATCGGATATGGCGCCGGCCTGACCTATGCCGCCCAGGTCGTGCGGATGCCGCTGCACAGCGACGCTTAGCCGACAGCCTCGTCGGACTCGTCGGACTCGTCAGGCTCGTCATCCGGGAAAGCTTCCCCACGCAACCGGGCCCGCAGCTTTTCGCGTTCCATGCGGCGACGCTCACCGGCGACCGCGAGCGAGGCGGTGGCACGTCGGCGCAGCGAGCCGAACACCCAAATGCCCAGCGGCATCGCGATAATCAGCGCGAACAGCGCCGCGACGACGAAGGGGAATTCGCCGATCCCGAGCACGCGCGCCACGCCGTAGATGACGCCGAACACCACCGCCACCAACAGCAGGCGGGCGCTCGCGTAGAGCGCAACGTCGACGACTACCCGGTCTCCTCGATCCCCGGTGGTCCCAGACGGGTTGTCGCTCGGCCCTTCTGACACGGGCTTGAGCCTACGGCGCAGGTATATTCGCTCCAAGGAGGTGTCGAGTGCTCTACCTGCTCCTGGTCCTGGTGTTGGGGACGCTGATCTACGTTGGCTGGCGCGCGGCGCGAGCACAGGCCCACCGACCGAAGACGCGCGTCATCGGACCCGACGACGATCCGGACTTCTTGCGGCGGCTGGGGCACGGGGACCAATAAGCAGCGAGGAACCAATAAGCCGCATCAGCTGAAGGTCGGGGCCCCGGGAAACCCGTCGGCCACAATTGCGGCGAGCTCGATCAGCGCTTCGCGCGTCGGCCGCTTCAACTGCTCCAGGCTGATCTCGGCGCCCTCCTCGAGGTGAGGATCGTGCGGCACCAACAGCACCGCGCGGCAGCGCCGCGCGAAATGCTCGATCACCTTTTGCATATCGACCTTGCCGGAACGTGGCCGCACCGCGTTGATCACCGCAATCGAGTTACGGACCAGGTCTTCGTGGCCGTGCGCGTCCAACCAGTCCAGCGTCGCCGACGCGGTACGGGCGCCGTCGATGGACCCGGAGCTGACCACGATCAAGACGTCCGCCTTGTCGAGGACCGACGACATCGCCGGGTGCAGCAGCCCGGGCCCGCAATCGGTGAGCACCAGGCCGTAGAAGCGCTCCAGGATGTCCATGG
This sequence comes from Mycobacterium sp., assembly GCF_019247635.1. Taxonomy (GTDB): domain Bacteria; phylum Actinomycetota; class Actinomycetes; order Mycobacteriales; family Mycobacteriaceae; genus Mycobacterium. The sequence goes on along the minus strand of NZ_JAFBAR010000060.1, from coordinate 7,194 downwards.
TCTTGGCATAGTCGTCGGCGCTGAACGCGTCCGACGCCGCCGGATCGCTGTCTGAGGCCAGCACTTCCAGTCCGCTGGGCCCCTGCGAGGTGTACCCGCGCACATCGCTGTAGCGCCCCACGCCTTCGGCGTCCCGCAGCAGGTGGCGCACGGTGGACGAGGTCTGTAACGCGACCTTGTGGCTCAGGGTGCCGCGGTCGGGGCTGGCGTCCACCGCAACCACTCGGTCGCCGCGGATGGCGGCGAACGTCGACCCCAGCGTCGCCGTGATCGTCGTCTTGCCGACGCCGCCTTTCAGCGAGAGCACGGCGATCCGGTAGGAACCCCGCAATGGCCGGTTGACCTGGGCAACCAGGTTGTTGTGGCGGGTGGCCCGTGGGCTCTCCCCCACGTTGATCAGGCGCCCGGAGAGCACGTAGAGCAAACGGCGCCAGCCCTCCGATGGTGGGGGCTTGGGCTGCCGCAGCAGCATGTTGGTGGACAGCTCGGGATACGGCGTGGGCGAGATGGGTTCCGGGCGCGGCGGGGCTTCTGCCACCCTGTCGGCCGGGCCGCCGTAGTAGGCGCCGTACGCCGTCGGGTCGATCCGCGGCACCGCGGTGGTCGGGGCCGCGTCCCAGGGCGGCAGGTCATCGGATCTTTGCGCAGCCGGCGGCGGCCCGGGCACGGGCGGCGCGACGGGTCCGCGGTCCGGGCCGGGCGGTCGACGCTCGGTGCGGAATCCCGCGAAGGCCCGAGTGGCCGGCTCGACACCGGACGGCGTGGGCGGTTCGCCCGGGTAAGGCTGATGCGGCACTTGAGGGGACACCTGGGGCGGCAACTGCGTGGTCGGGTGACTCCTGCCGTCGGCATCGATCTGCCTCCGGGCCGGTTCTGCACCCGCTGCTGGATGCTCGGACACGGGCGCTCCCCCTATTTTGCCGATTCTGGGTACTTCAGGCTTGAGTCTGGCTACTTCAGCCCACGCCCGCATACGAGTGCAAGCCGACCGTCACCAGGTTAACGAAGAACAAGTTGAAGACCATCGCCACGAATCCCGCCACGTTGATCCACGCCGCCCTCCTGTCCCGCCATCCCGCGGTTGACCTGGCATGCAGATACGCCGCGTAAATCACCCATGCGACGAACGACACAGTTTCTTTCGGGTCCCATCCCCAGTACCTGCCCCAGGCCTGCTCGGCCCAGATGGCGCCGAATATCACGCCGAAACCGAACACCGGGAAGGCGAAGATCGTGGTGCGGTAGGCGATCCGGTCCAGGGTCTGCGCGTCCGGGAAGCGTCGCACCGTCCGGGCCAGTGCGCCCTCGGTTTCCTGCTCACCCCACCGGGACGTGCGCAGCAGGAACAGCATGCTGGCGGTGCCAGCGACCAGGAAGACCCCGGAACCGAGGCTGACCACCGACACGTGAATCGGCAACCAGTACGACTGCAGCGCGGGCATCACCGGGGCGGCATTGGTGTACAGCCAGCGGCCGGACACCGTCAGCAGGATCAGCACCGGGACCAGTAGGAAGACCCACAGCGGGCGGTACTGTGGCCGGCGCAAAACGATCGCGCCGGCCACCAACCCGGAAATACAGGTCAGGTTGATGAACTCGTACATGTTGCCCCACGGGGGCCGCAGCGTGGCGGCGCCGCGCAGCACTATGCAGGCGAGCAGCAACCCGATGCCGAGGTAGACGACGGCCAGGCCGGCCCGCCCCACGCGTTCGTCGAACGGGCGCTGCGGCGTGCTCGCGACGATGCCCGGCGTGTCGCTGTCGCCGGTCACCGATCCGGCCGGCACGGCCGCCGGCTCGAGTTTGCGTCCCCGAACGTACGCGAGCTCGAAGGCAAGCAGCAGCAGCGCGACGACCAGCGCAACGACCGCCGAGGTGAACGCCCAGTCGGAGTATCTGGCCAGGCCGACGTTGACGTGTGTGGTGTTCACGAGAGGTCCCTTCCGGCCTTCTGCGGCAACCCGGTCGGTACGGGCGCGTCGGATTCGCTCAGGCCGGCCAGCAGCCGCTCGGTCAGCCTTTCGAACTCGTCGCCCCATCCGGAGTTGTCGGTGCGGGCCAGGCCGCCCAGCTCGACGCTCACCGTACCGCCATCGCCGGTGAGACGTACCCACACCCGGCGGCGGCGCACCAGCAGCGACACCAGCAGACCGCCCATCATCGTGATCGCGAAAACCAGCACCCAGGTCTGGCCGGGGTCGTGGGAGACCTGCAGGTTGACGAACGGGACGGCGCCGTCGAACCGGATGGTCGTGCCGGCCGCCGGCCCCTGGTCGAGCCGAACCTGTTCGCCGGCGCGCAGGTTGACCCGCTTTTCCCGGGTCAGCCGGCCCTGGTCGATCAGCCGGGGATCCAGGGTGAACAACGACTGGGGACGCCCGCTGTCCAGGCCGGTGTCGCCGCGGTAGATGTCGATCGCCACTGCGGGGGCGTCCAGCGCCGGGAAGCGCGACGACAGCAGGGTGCCGTCGAGTTGTTCCGTCGGGGCCAGCAAGCCCTGGATCGCGATCTCGTGTCTACGGCGTTCATCGAGGTTGGGATAGCTGCCTGCGGGCGGGTCGATGCGGGCCACGCCCGACGAGAGCAGGGTCTGCGGGTTGTCGGGGCGCCACTGCACGGTCGACGTGCGGGTCTGCCCGTCCGGGAACGTAACGGTGAAGCTGGGAGCGTAGCCGTGGCCCTGCAGATAAACCCGGTCACCGCCGGCCCGTAGCGGATGGTTGACCTCCAACCGGTAGGACCGCCAGTTGTTGGCCGTCAGGTCATTCCCCGATTGGTAATCGATGTCCGCCGCGAACGCGGTGGCTTGCCCCGACGGTAGGTAGTGCGCCTGAAAGTCGTTGACGCGCAGGCATATCGGGTGCAGTGACGTGCCGTCGACCGTATTGCCTGCGCGGAACGAGTCGAACGCCGCCGGCGACGCCGAGCAGAAGCCGGGGCCGCCGTCGGCGATCACGATGACGTTGCCCTCGTAGCCGAACAGCTTGCCGACGGCCACCGCGACCAGCAGGCCCAGCAGCGAGAAGTGGAACACGATATTGCCCAGCTCGCGCAGGTAGCCCTTTTCGGCGGACACCTCGACGGTTTGGCCGCTGTCTCGGGTGACCGTGCGCCACCCCCGCAGCCGACCCGCGATGGTGGCGGCCAGTTCGTGCGGGCCGCCGGCGGCCTGCGCCTCGACGTGCTTGGGTAGCCGGGCCAGGTTGCGCGGGGCGGCCACCGGTTCGGCGCGCAAGCTGCGGGCGTGCTCGACCATCCGTGGGGTCAGGCAGCCGACGAGCGAGACGAACAGCAGCACGTAGATGGCGGTGAACCAGAAGCTGGAGAACACATCGAAGGCCTGCACCGCGTTCAGCCAGGGCCCGATCGTCGGGTGCGCCCTCAGGTAGTCGTCGACCTTGCCGGCGTTGAGGCTGCGCTGCGGCAGCATGGCGCCGGGTATCGCGCCCAGCGCCAGGAGGAACAGCAGCACCAGCGCGGTCCCCATCGACGTCAGCGACCGCCAGGTGTTGCGCACCTTTGCCGCGAGCAGACGCAAAAGCCCCCAAAATCGCCGATTTTGGGGTGCTTTTGCGTCTGCTCGCGCCACCTCTGGCGCCACCTCCGGCGCGCTCAAATCGGCAGCCTCACATCGGAGACGACGGCGTCACGCAGCCAGGACACGAAGTCGTTCCACACCCCGGTGACCAGCGCCGCGCCGACGGCGATCAGCAACAAACCGCCGAACACTTGAATGCCCCTGGCGTGCCGGCGCAGCCAGGCCAGGCCCGCGACCGCCCTCGCCGAACCGAAAGCCAACGCGACGAACGGAATCCCCAGCCCCAGGCAGTAGGCGATCACCAGCGCGATGCCGCGCGGCACGTTGGCGCCCGCGGTGGCCGATGCCACGGTGATCACCCCGGTCAGCGTCGGCCCCAGGCAGGGCGTCCAGCCCAGCGCGAACACCGCACCCAGCAGCGGCGCACCCGCCACCGTCGTCAACTGCTTGGGGCTGAACCGGATTTGGCGTTGCATCGCCGGGATGAGACCCACGAATACCAGCCCCATCACGATGGTCAGCACGCCCCCGACTCGCTGCAGCAGCAGCTCGTTGCTGATCAGCGTGGTGGTCATGCCCAGCACAGCGACGGTGCCCAGCACGAACACCGTGGTGAATCCCGCCACGAACAGCCCGGCCGATCCCGCGACCCGCCACCGGGTGGCCGTTTTCACCGGACCCGTGCCCGCCTCGTCCACCCCGACGATCGCCGCGAGATACGACAGGTAGCCCGGCACCAGCGGCACCACACACGGTGAGGCGAACGACACCAGGCCCGCCAACACGCACACACCCAGGGCCACCAGCAGCGGTCCCGCGGCGGCGATTTGGGCGAACCCGGTCACTGCGGTCCCGGCAGGGCTTGCCCCGCCGCAGCGTTCTGAGTGGCGACCCGCTGCACCACCGGCTGCAGATCCTCGGCCAGCAGCTCGCGCAGAAACACCGCCGCGACCCGGTGCTGTCGGTCCAACACCAGCGTGGACGGGATGACGGTGGTCGGGTACTTGCCGCCGAACGCGATCAACGTACGCATCGGTGGGTCATAGATCGACGGATACCTCACATGCCGGTCGGTGACGAAGTCCTGCGCCGCCTGGCGGCTACTGTCGCGGACGTCGATCCCCAGGAAAGACACCCCCGAGCCCCGGGTGGCGTCGTACACCTGCTGCAGTTGGGTCACTTCGGCGCGGCACGGTCCGCACCATTGCCCCCAGACGTTGATGACGACAACCTGGCCCTGGAAAGGGCCGCCCGTGTCATCCAACGAAAGGGTGCGCGACGGATCCGCCAGATCCGGACCGGATAGCGACCCGGGGTGGCTGCGGCTGGCGGGCGGGTCGTAGAAAATGTCCGTCTTGCCGCCGGGCGACACAAACTCGAACGTGCCACCCTGGGCGACCGCATCGCGTCCGGAACATCCGGTCACCAGCAGAACCAGCATGGCGAGAAGCCACCGCCGGGCGGTCATGGCGCCGCCGGTTGGGCGTACTCGATGTCGACCAATCGCTCCCCGTCGTAGACCACAGTGGTCACCGACGCCAACGCGCACTGTCGACGCCGCGGGTCATGCCAGAGCTTCTTACCGGTTAGACGCAGCCGCAGCGTCCATACCGGCAGCTGATGGCTGACGCACACCGCCTCATGACCCGCCGCGCGCGCCCGCGCCTTATCGACGGCGGTCGTCATCCGGTCCGCGATCTGCGTGTAGGGCTCACCCCACGACGGCCGGAACGGGTTGCGCAGCTGCCACCAGAACCGCGGATCGCGCCAGGCGCCCTCGCCCGGGCCGATGCGGCGGCCCTCGAAGAAGTTCGCCGATTCGATCAGATCCGGATCAGTGTCCACAGGCAGGTCATACCGCGCGGCAATGGGCGCGGCGGTCTCTTGGGCCCGCTGCAACGGCGAGGCGGTCACCGCGACGATGTCTCGGTCGGCCAGGAAGTCCGCGACCGCCTGGGCCTGCGCCTGGCCCAGCTCCGAGAGGTGGTATCCGGGCAGGCGCCCGTAGAGGATGCCGTCGGGGTTGTAGACCTCGCCGTGACGCACCATGTGGATCCGGGTCTGTTCGGCCATCAGGGTATGTCCTCCCGCGCGGCGGCTTGAGCGGCAAAAGGAAGGGCTTCGGCGATGCGGCCGAACGCGCTGTCATCCAGGGCAGAGGAGACGAACCATGCCTCGAATGCGCTGCACGGCGGGTACACACCGGCATCAAGAAGAGCGTGAAAGAACGCCGGATAGCGCCAGGTCTGGCTGGCCCGCGCCGATGCGAAGTCGGTCACCGGCGCCTCGGCGAAAAATACGCTGAGCATGTTTCCGGCTCGCGGAATCTGATGTGGCACACCGGCATCCGTCAACGCATCGGACAGCAGCCCGGCGAGCCGGTCGGCGTTGGCGTCCAGCGCGGAGTAGACGGCGTCGTCGGCGGCCCGCAAGGTCGCCAGCCCGGCGGCCATCGCGACGGGATTGCCCGACAGCGTGCCGGCCTGGTACACCGGGCCCAGCGGCGCCAGCCGCTGCATCACGTCGGCGCGGCCACCGAATGCCGCGGCGGGCAGTCCGCCGCTCATCACCTTGCCGAACGTGAACAGGTCCGCGTGAACCGGATCGATTCCGTACCAACCGCTTCGGCTGACCCGGAAGCCGGTCATGACCTCGTCGACGATCAGCAGCGCACCGTGCTCGGCGGTAACAGCGCGCAACGCCGCGTTGTAACGGGGCGCGGGCGGGACGACGCCCATGTTGCCGGGGCTGGCCTCAGTGATCACCGCGGCGATCTGCTCGCCGAAGCGTGCGAATGTCTCGCGGACGGCCTCGATGTCGTTGTACGGCAACACGATTGTGTCGGCCGCCGCGGCACCGGTGACCCCGGGCGAGGACGGCAGACCCAGAGTCGCCACGCCCGAACCCGCGTCGGCCAGCAAAGCGTCCACATGCCCGTGGTAGCAGCCCGAGAACTTGACGATCTTGGCGCGTCCGGTGAAACCACGGGCCAGCCGGACGGCGCTCATGGTGGCCTCGGTGCCGGAGTTCACCAGCCGTATCCGCTCGACAGGAGCCACTCGCGCGATGATCTCGGCGGCCAATTCGGATTCCGCCGGCGTCGGCGCGCCGAACGACAGGCCTCCCGCGGCAGCTTTGGTGACGGCGTCGACAACAGCCCGGTGGGCATGCCCGAGGATCATCGGACCCCACGAGCAGACCAGGTCCACGTAGCGGTTGCCGTCGGCGTCGGTGAGCCAGCAGCCGCGCGCTTCGGTGATGAAGCGGGGTGTGCCGCCGACGGCCGTAAACGCACGCACCGGGGAGTTCACCCCGCCCGGAATCAGCCTGCAGGCGTCCTGGAACAGCTGCGCCGACGTCGTTGCGTGGCCCTTACGGCCCGCAACGGCGTGGTCGGTGCTGCCCATGCCGACCAGTGTCCCAGCCGCCCCAATGAGCTGCACTACAGGGTGTAGTTGCCGACCGGGTTGATGTCGGTTGGCGGCGCGGGTTGGATTACGGTGTGCAACTCCCTTCGAGCAGGCGGTGCTGTTCGCCAAGACCGGGTAGATGCGGATAACGGCGATTCGGGAGTGCTCGGTGCCGTTGGCCGGCTCCCCCGCTAACGCGATTGTCAACTTCTCCGGCCACACGGTTTCCTTGGTTGCTGTCGTTAC
>NZ_JAFBAR010000041.1 GCF_019247635.1 Mycobacterium sp. | reverse complement strand
GCGAAAAGCAGGCCTTAAGCTCGACCACCATGACGGTGCGGCGCCTGCGCCCGTATGCGACCACGGTGTTCGCCGAGATGTCGGCGCTGGCCGCGCGTATCGGCGCGGTCAACCTCGGGCAGGGCTTTCCCGATGAGGACGGCCCCCCGGAAATGCTCAACGCCGCCCGGGACGCCATCGCCGACGGCCTCAATCAGTACCCGCCCGGCATCGGCGTAGCCCCACTCCGACAGGCGATCGCCGCACAGCGCCAGCGGCGGTTCGGCATCGAATACGACCCCGACACCGAGGTGCTCGTGACGATCGGGGCCACCGAGGCCATCGCCGCAGCGGTGCTCGGCCTGGTCGAACCCGGTTCGGAAGTAGTCCTGATCGAACCGTTCTACGACTCCTACTCGCCAGTGGTGGCAATGGCCGACGCGCATCGGGTGGCCGCGCCGCTGGTCCCCGACGGGCGCGGCTTCGCTCTGGACACCGACGCGCTGCGCAAGGCGGTCACCCCGCGCACCCGTGCGCTGATCGTCAACTCACCCCACAACCCGACCGGCATGGTGCTCAACTCGGCAGAGCTGGCCGCCATCGCCGAGATCGCAGTAGCCGCAGATCTTTTGGTGATCACCGACGAGGTTTATGAGCACCTGGTGTATGACGGCCATCACCACCTGCCCTTGGCGAACTTCGACGGCATGGCCGAACGCACCGTCACCATCTCCAGCGCGGCGAAGATGTTCAACTGCACGGGGTGGAAGATCGGATGGGCTTGCGGCCCAGCCGAACTCATCGCTGCTGTGCGGGCGGCCAAACAGTATCTGAGCTACGTCGGCGGAGCGCCGTTCCAGCCGGCGGTGGCGCTGGCGCTGGACACCCAGGACGCCTGGGTCGCCCACCTGCGCAAAACCCTGCAGGACCGCCGTGATCGGCTCGCACAGGGCTTGGGCGACATCGGCTTCGCCGTGCACGACAGCTACGGCACGTACTTTCTGTGCGCCGATCCCCGCCCGCTGGGCTACGACGACAGCACGACCTTCTGCGCGGAGCTACCGGAAAAAACCGGGGTGGCCGCGATCCCGATGTCGGCGTTCTGCGACCCCGCGGCCACGCATATCGACGTGTGGAATCACCTGGTGCGCTTCACCTTCTGCAAGAGGGACGACACCATCGACGAGGCGCTCAGGCGTCTGGCGGTGCTGCGCCGCTAGACCGTCGGCCCACGCCCATCACCCGACGACGCAGTCCCTCCGTCGCCGCGTTAAGGATCTTCTTGCGGGCGCGATTGACCAGGAATTCGGGCAGCGGCGCCGAGGGTTCGACAGTGAGCGTGAACCGCACCCGGGTCTTGTCGTCGCCTTCGCGGCTCAGGTTGTACTCACCGTGCTGGGCGTGTTGCTGGAGGGTCTTCCTCGCGTCCCACACTATCCAGTCCGGACCCCAGTGGTACTCGAGCAGTTCGGTGTCGACGATTCCCATCAGCCTGATGGTGACCTTCACATGATGCGGCCGCCCGTCGGGGTGGGTGTCGACGACTTCCGCCCGCTTGTGCACCGACGACCACGTCGGCACGGCGTCCATGTCGGCAAGCGCGTCGATGATGACGCCCGGGGACGCGTCGATCACGATTTCGCTCGATGCTTGGATGGCCACTGTTCTCAAAGTAGCAATCGCAGCTCGCTTCGTCCGACACACGTCGTCGACCCCACCGTCATGATCCGCAGCAACCGGCGTGACGCAGCCCGAGGCGTCGAGACTGACTCGAACGAAGGCCGGCGGTGGGGTCGCCGGTGACCAGCAGGTCGGCGAGCCGCTCGAAAATCGGCATGCCCGTCTTGATTTCCATGTAGGCGAACTGGCCCTGCGGATTGACTTCCAAGAAGTAATGCTGGCCGTCGGCGCCCAACCGGATGTCGATCACTCCGAATACCAGCCCGAGACTCCTCATCAGCGCGCTGAGCGGGTCGCTGACCGATTGCGGCAGTTGGTACGGCGAGAAAGCGACGGAGCTGTCGAGTCGAGAGTCGACGCGGCCCAGCCCAGACTGCGAGTCGATTCGGACGGTGCATTCGTGTCCGCCGATCCACGCGATCCGGAGATCGGCCTCCGCTTCGACGTAGTCCTGGAATATGGTCGGCGCCGACCTGATCGAGTTCAACCGAGCGATGTCCCGTTCCGTCACGATCCGCGTCGGAGAGAATTCCCTGGTGGTTCCGACGCGCTTACACACCACGGCGCGCGGCCGCGACTCGATGAACGCTCGAGCATGGTCGGGGTCGTTGGTGACGAGCGTCTCCGGCACCAGCAATCCATGCTGGTGCGCGGCTCTTAGCTGAACGATCTTCCGCGCGGCCATCCGCTCGGCTCTGGGATCGTTGACCCAGCGGACCGGAAGCGACATCAGCAGGCCTTGAATGAAGGTGTCGCACTCGGCCTGCCGGTAGGAATCGTCGGACGGGTTCGTGCTCGCAGGAACTCCGCACGGGCGCGGCCGGCGCCACCACACCGACTGAACCTCGTCCAGTTCAATACCCGCGACGTCACTTAAGACGGCCGTGCGGCCCATCCGAAAGCTGCCAGCATGCCCGGGGAAGTCATGCAGGTCCAGGCGGATGGCATTGACCCCGTGGTGCTTTCGCAGTACCACGGAGATGGCGGCCGCGTGCAGGTCGTCGGCTTCGGCGACGATCAGCGCGGAGCCGCTGGTATTCGCCGGGAGGTCCACTACTCCATGTCCACGCAGTCGCATGCGGTGCCGTCGTAACCATTATTGGTTTCGCAGTACGTATATGACTCCACATCGGCAACTGTGTACGCCAGGTCGAGGGACATGTCGGCGGCCCAGGACGCCGCCAGCGCGCTCAGCTCCCGGTTGCGGGTGGCGTCAAAGGGCTCGTCGGGAAGGGTGATCGGGCGGTCCGTCACCTCGATCTGGATGCTCTGAGTGAACTCTCCCAACGCTCCGGATCGAATGTCGACCGCAACAGGCCGCCCGCCATCGAGCTCAAAGTCACCCTCCCATGCGGATATTCGGGCGACGTCGCCGCGCCGAAACGTCCACGTCCCCCCGGTCACCTTCACTCGGACCTCGTCCTCCGACTCGCTGACGAGAAATCCCTTCAATGGAGGCGCCGTGGTCTCAGCGGAAGCGTCCGGCTGGTTTGACTGGTCAGACATGTTGTGTGCTCCTCGCTCGAAGGATCTGAAAGATGGCCTGAACCGATCATTGACCATGCGCGCGAGAATCGCGCGACTTTCTACGCGACCGGCCCGGGGCCCTTACAACAGCCGTAGCCGTCCATCACGTATTCGTGGCCGCCCTCTGACGCGGCCAACACCGTCTCGCAGTTAGGGCAGACGGCCACCGCCCGGGGGTTGACCCGGACCACCGACGCATTGGGCAACGCGATCGCCGTCTCTACCGTTTCCCGCCCGTGTTCGCGGAGTCCCTGCTGGATGAACTCGAAACCGCCGTAAAGATGATCGCAGCTTGGGCACGGTATCCGATTTGAGCGGCTCTGCTCGGACAGCGTTATGCCGAGTTCGCTCTTGATCTTGGCCAGCTCTTCGGACGTGAGCGGTTCCAGTCCTCGGTCGGCCGCACGCTCTGTGGTCCAATACCAGGCGAACACCTCGTCGGCGAACGCCTTCGGCATGTAGAAGGTGGCGGACTTACCGCTCATCACGGCCTCCTGGACCAGCGCCAGGGTCGTCTGCCTGTCGGCCGACACGTAGCAGCCGGACGCTTCCACCGCGGCATCGATGCGTCCTAGCGGTGTCTGATCCACAATGCCCTCACTTTCTGTCCCCGCTTGCGCCGTGGGCGAACCTGCCGACGGGCTCGACGGTACCAAGGAAGAAGAGTTTAAAGTCGCGCAGGTATTGGCCCAGCGCGGCATCGCCAGCCTGGCCTTCGACGGCCCCGGCCAAGGCGCAACGCTGCGGCTGAAGGGTTTGCCGGCGCGCTTCGATTCCGAAGTCGCCGTAGGCATTCTATGCGATTACCTTGCCACGCGCGGCGACGTCGATACGAACCGCATCGGCTTGCTCGCCTCCAGCCTCGGCGGTTAGCTGTTGGAAATTCACCAACAACCGCTTGTAACGAGCCCTTTGTCGTGCCTGCACAATTTGAAGGTGCTTCGGTGACCAGAACGTGCTCAGTTCCCTGCTCTGCCCCAACACCTCCCGAACCTTAAACACGTTGTCTACCAAGGCGACTAGCTCAGTCAACGCCTCCTCCAGCTTCGAAGAATTCCGGGCCAGCTCCGCTAACCGTTACGACCGATGTCGCGACTTCGCCGTGGCGCTCGTTGGTGAAAACCGCGGGCCTCTCACCACAAAGCGAACGAGCCGAGGCCTCGGCTACGGCCACCGTCCAAACTTTCCAAAATGTCGCCGCCCATGCTGGACCAAAGACCTGCACCAACTGCCTACGCAATTAGCGTCGGTTGAACTCGCGTCGAGAGCTCGACGGGCAGTGCCGCCAGACTTGTGCGCCTTCCGCGGACGTGCGAAAGATCAGTCTCACAAACTGCCGCCAGCCGGTGGCCGAGCCTGAACATTGTTGACAAGATGCACGTTTAGGCACCGACCCAGTCGGCCTGCGTTTCAACTCATGCCGACATACGCATGACGGATTTATTGAACCTCGTTCGTCGGGCCGCCGTTGGCGACCCAGTTGCGCAGCCCCTCGGTCGCGGCGTTCAGCACGATGTTGCTGGCACGCTTGACGAGGAAACCTGGAATCGGACCCGACGGCTCGACGGTGATGTCGAACCGCACCCGCGTTTTGTCAACGCCCTCGGGTTTGACGGTGTACTCGATGTGCTGTCCGTGCTGCTGAGCCGTCTTCTCGGCGTCCCACACCACCCAGTCGGGTCCCCAGTGGTATTCCAGGATCTCGGTATCGATGAGCCCCAGGATCTTGACGGTGGCCTTCACGTGGTGCGGCTGACCGTCGGGGTAGCAATCAAGGACCTCGACGCGTTTGTGAACCGGAGACAAGTGTGGCAAGGCGTCGACGTCTCGCAGCGCCTCCATGATCACTTCCGGCGGCGCATCGATCACAATTTCGCGCGATGCTTGTACAGCCACTCATCCCAAGCTACAACGCGGCGCCGCTGCTGAACTAGATTTCGCGCAGTTATTGCGTTACCAGCCGATTTCGGCGATCGGTGTGGTCGCTGTTGGCGGCTTGCCGACCGGCCCCGCCGGCGTTCTGGAGAACCGCGGCGCGGGCGCCGCCTGCTCGGCGCCGTGGGCGGTGATCACCGTCGATCGCGCGTTCAGATGGTCGTCGACGGCGGCTTCGCTCCACGTCAACACCGGGGTCACGCAGGCGTCGGTGCCGGCGAACACCTTTGTCCACTCCTCGCGGGTTCGGCTTGCGAACCGCTCCGCGAACAGCTCGTACATCCGCTGGTACGAGCCGACCTCGAGCTGGCCCGGCACCTCATCGGCAGACAGCCCGAGCCCGCTACGCAACGCCGCGAAGAACTGCGGCTCGATGGCACCCACGGCCATGTACTTGCCGTCAGAGGTCTGATAACAGCGGTAGAAGGGCGCACCGCCGTCGAGCAGGAACGATTCGCGTTCGTCGCGCAGCGCGCCGGTCGACTTCATGGTCCACATCATCTGGGCCAGCACGCTCACACCGTCGACCATCGCGGCGTCGATCACCTGCCCCTGCCCCGAGCGCTCCCGCTCGTAGAGCGCCGTCACGATGCCCAGCAGCACCAGCATCGACCCGCCGCCGAAGTCGGCAACCAGGTTCAACGGTGGCATCGGCGGCCGGTCGCGGTACCCGAGTGCCGAGAGCGCACCGGTCTGCGACAGGTAGTTGATGTCGTGCCCAGCGGTAGGGGCCAGCGGCCCGTCCTGTCCCCACCCGGTGATGCGCGCGAAGATCAGCCGCGGGTTCACCGCCGCACAGGCGTCGGGACCGACGCCCAGCCGCTCGCAGGTGCCGGGCCGGAAGCAGTCCAACAGCACGTCGGCCTTGGCGGCCAGCTCCAGCAGCACCCCCGGCTGCGTCTTCACGTCGAGGTCGACGATGCGCTTCCCGCGGTGCAGCAGGTCGCGGTCCTCCGAGGGCATCTGTAGGCCCCCGGGCCGGCGCACCCGGACAACGTCCGCACCGAGGTCGGCGAGCACCATCCCCGCATGGGGCCCCGGTCCGATGCCACCGAGTTCGATGACCCTCACCCCGGCCAGGGGACCCCCGCAGGCCACGCGCGGCTACTTGCCCTTCTTCACTTGCAGCACCCGCTTTCTCAGCTCCTGGGTGGCCGAGTCCATCGTCCCCTTAACCGCCCGCTTGAGCACGAAACCGGGCAGCGGAACGTTCGGGTCGACGGTGACGTCGAACTTGACCAGAGTGTTGTCGCCCTTGGGAACCAGGGTGTATTTGCCGTCCTGTGACTTCTGCTGAGCGGAACTGACCAGCGACCAGCTCACAACGTTGCCGTCCCAGGTGTAGGCCACCACCTGTTCGTCGGTGATGCCCGCCGTCTTGACCTTCATCTTCACTTGAGTTGGCCGGCCGTCGTCACCGGTCTCGAGCACTTCCGCGCTCTGGTGGGGTCCCGACCATTCGGGCATCGCTTCGAAGTCGGCGATGACGTCCAGAATCTCCTCGGGGCTGGCTTCGATGACGATCTCGCGGGATTCTTTGATTGCCATGGCCCGCACGATAGCGAACCAGCGTCCCGGCCGGAATAGTTTCCGCTGAGCGTACCGTCGTTTGCGTGACCGATCCCGTCTACACCGTCGGCGACTATCTGCTGGACCGCCTCGTCGAACTCGGCGTCTCGGAGATCTTCGGAGTTCCGGGTGACTACAACCTGGAATTCCTCGACCACATCGTCGCCCACCCGGCCATTCGGTGGGTGGGCACCGCCAACGAACTCAACGCGGGTTATGCCGCCGATGGGTACGGGCGGTTGCGTGGAATGTCCGCAGTGGTAACGACATTCGGCGTTGGTGAACTCTCGGTGGCCAACGCGATCGCGGGCAGCTACGCCGAGCACGTGCCGGTGGTGCACATCGTCGGCGGTCCCTCGAAGGACGCTCAGGCCACGCGCCAGGCGCTGCACCACTCCCTCGGCGACGGTGACTTTGAGCATTTCCTTCGGATCAGTCGCGAAATCACTTGTGCCCAAGCCAATCTCATGCCGGCAACGGCGTGCCGGGAGATCGACCGGCTGCTTTCGGAGGTCCGGGAGCACAAGCGGCCCGGATACATCCTGCTGACCACCGACGTGGCGCGCTTCCCCACCGAGCCGCCGGGGGCGCCGCTGCCCCGCTTTACCGGGGGCACCAGCCCCCGCGCGCTGTCGCTGTTCATTCAGGCGGCCACCGCGCTCATCAGCGACCACCAGTTGACGGTGCTCGCCGACCTGCTCGTGCACCGGCTGCAGGCGGTCAAGGAACTCGAGGCGTTGCTGGCGGCCGATGTGGTCCCGCACGCCACCCTGATGTGGGGAAAGAGCCTGCTCGACGAGAGCTCACCCAACTTCCTGGGTATCTACGCGGGCGCGGCCAGCGCCGAACCGGTGCGCGCGGCGATCGAAGAGGCACCGGTGTTGGTGACGGCTGGGGTGGTGTTCACGGACATGGTCAGCGGCTTCTTCAGCCAGCGGATCGACCCGGCCCGAAACATCGACGTCGGGCAATACCAGAGCAGCGTGGCCGGTGCGGTGTTCGCGCCGCTGGAGATGGGTGCCGCGCTGGAAGCACTGGCCACGATCCTCACGCAGCGTCAAATAAGTTCGCCGGCCGTGGTGGCCCCACCCGATAGCCCGCCGCCGCCACGACCGCACCGCGATCAGCTTCTCACCCAACAGATGCTGTGGGATCGCCTCTGCTCGGCGCTTACGCCGGGGAACGTGGTGCTGGCCGATCAGGGGACCTCGTTCTACGGCATGGCAGACCACCGACTGCCCCACGGGGTGACGTTCATCGGTCAACCCCTTTGGGGCTCAATCGGTTACACACTGCCCGCGGCGCTCGGGGCCGGAGTGGCACATCCTGACCGCAGGCCGGTCCTGCTGATCGGCGACGGGGCCGCGCAACTGACGGTCCAAGAGCTCGGCACCTTCTCCCGTGCAGGACTCAAGCCGGTGATCGTCGTGGTCAACAACGACGGCTACACCGTCGAACGCGCGATCCACGGAGTTACGGCCCCCTACAACGACATTGCGAGCTGGAGCTGGACCGACATGCCCAACGCGCTGGGTGTTGGCAACTACGTCGCTTTCCGGGCCCACACGTACGGGGAACTCGACGATGCCCTCACCGCGGCCGCCGAGCACAAGGACCGGATGGTGCTGGTGGAAGCGGTTCTGCAGCGAATGGACTTGCCCCCCTTACTGACCCAGCTGACGCAGCCGTCGCCGGGCGACAACAGGATGTTCCGGCTGGGCAGCCCGGGCTGAGTACCTCGAGTGTGCCGTTCAATCGGTGGCCGCGGAGTCGAGGATTGCCCGCACGGTTCCCCGGCACCGTCCGCAATCGGCGCCCGCCCCGCAGGCCAGGGCCACGTCCTTGGTGGTCGATGCGCCCGCCGCGACGGCGTCGGCCACCATCTGGCTGGTGGCTCCGGTGCACAGGCACACGAACATTCGGGTGGTCCGTGGCTCAAGGCTCGATGCGCATGATGTCGAAGATGCGCCCAACGAACAGCGGCGGGTAGGCACCCGCCCCCGGCCTGGTCATCCATTGCGCGGCGGCGTCGGGATGGTCGATCCAGTGCCGGGCCCCGTCCTCGTCGGGGAACTCCGACAGGATCAAGACTTCGTGCTCATCGTCGAAAGCCTGGAAAACCCAGGTCTTTCGGACACCGGCCGCGATAAACCTGTCCATCGCGAGCCGAACCTCCTCGCTCAGGGTCGACACGTCGTCGACCGAAGCGATCGCGGCCACCACGACTCCCGGGGCGCCCGGAGGGGACTGCGCCTCCGCGACGAAGCGGTCGATGATCTCGCCGGCGAAGACCGCCGGTATGTCCTCGACCCCGGCGGCGTCGAACCAGTCGAAGAACACCCGCGAGCGCAGCAGTTCCACGATCGGCTCACGGCTGTGCACCCCAATCATCACCAGCACCCGGCCGTAGTCGTGGGTAGATGTGTAGACCAGAACGTGGTGGGCGCCAATGTCGGCCAGGGCGGTCTTGTTGCGTTCGAGCAGCGGCCATACCCGGCTGGGATCCGGGACACGGTAATCCGACGCGATCACCATCGAATGTATGTCGTTCGTCACCGGCGGTCTCTATATCGGAGTAAACGACGAAATAAGCCACTTCCCATCGGCTTTCGTCAGCTTCACCTCGACGCTGCTGGACGTCAGGGCTGGCTCCGGCCGATCCGCGCTCTGCGTGGTTTGGTTGACGAACAACAGCACCACCGCGGAGTCCGGATGAAAGTCAGACAGCGCGGCACGAAGCACCACCGCGGTGGTCTTCACGGCCTTCTGTTTGGCGGCCGGCGCGACGATCTGTTGGGTGAACTGGTCGTAGTACGACAGGAAGTCGCCGGTCAAATGTGACTTCGCAGAAGTGAAGTCGCGGTCGAGGGTGTCCGGGGAATACGACAGGATCGCTACCGTGCCTTCAGATGCGGCCGCGATCGCCGACTTAGCGGCGGCGGAATCGGTCTTCTGATCCGGGAGGTAGGTGAAATACAGCTGCGAACCCAACAACGCGAGCGAGCCCACCACCAGCAGCCCCAGCACGGCCGCAAGCATTCGCCGGGTCGATAGCGCCTTCACGCGGGCCGGGAAGCCTTTGAGCCGGCCGGGGCGCGCGTCTTCGCCGCTGTCCTTGCCTTCGGTGGGTTCCGCGGCTTCTGTGACGTCCTCGTCCGCGGACCCTTCGGCCGCCTCGGTCTCTTCGGCCGCTGCGGTCTCGGCGGCTTCTGGTGTCTCGTCGACGATCGACGTTTCTTCTGCGCTCACGGCACGAACTCGACTTTCGACATCTTGAGCTGACCGCCGTCGCGGGTGATAGTCACGATCAGCCGGTAATTCCGCGGATCCTGTTTTGCCCCAGCGGCATTGGTAACTTCCGACGTCGAAGCGACGTACACCACCGCTGAATCGTTCGTCATCGAGTCCAGGTCAACCGCGGCGGCCTGGACACTGCCCTGCTCGACCACCTTCGACTCTTCCACCACCTTGTTGAAATCGCCGGCCATCTTCAGCAGATCGTCTCTGAACGAGCCGGTGGAGTCGTCGACGATACGCTGGATATCTTGCTTGGCGTTCTGGAAGTTGAGCGACGTCAAAGTCACGACGCCTTGCCGCGCCGCCGCAGCGAACTCCGCCACCTGCTGCCGCCGCTTTTCGGCGTTGCGATGGGCGACGACCATGAGACCGGTCAGCACCAGCGCGACGAGGACGATCAGGACGGCGGCCGCCGTGGCCACGGTGGACCAGTTGGGACGGCGTCGCCACCGGCCGGGCCGACGCGGCCTGCGCACCTTCGGGGCCAGCAGCTCCGACTCTTCCGCCTCGTCCTCGTCCGCAACCTCGTCGTCGGCCTCGGTCTCCTCGACGGCCGCGCTTTCGGCCGCGCTTTCCTTGGTGGCCTCGTCCGGGCTCGCCTCGATCTCGACGGTTTTCGTCTCGACGGTCAGCGGGCCGTCTTTCGGTCGGCTCTCCGACGGGGGTTGTTGAGCCTCGGCTTCGACCGTTACGTCCGAAGCGTCCGAAACGTCTGCCGCTACATCTGGTTCGGGGCCCGCGACTGCTTCGGCGACCGTGGGTTCCGCGGCAGCCGCGCGTTTCGTGGCGGCTTCGTCTTCCTCCGCCTCGGCACGTTCCGCCTTGCGGCGCAGTTGAAGGGCGCGAACGCGGGCACGCGCCGCGGCGGCCAGGGCTTCAGCTTCGGCGGCCTCGGCCTCGGCCTCCTCAGCCAAAGCACGGATCTCCGCGGCGGTGCCGAGTGTTTCGTCCTCGCTCACGGGAACCGACTCCGTGTCAGCAGTGCTCTGGCGGACACGGGGGCTCACGGCTCACCGGCCCACGAACGCGGCTGCTCGTGACTCACTCTGAAACTCCTCTGCCCGTTGCCCCGTGCTCACCGGCGTCCCCGACGTATCGAACGGTTGACGCCGACGTCGTGCGGTATCCATCCAGCTCACCGTTGCGCCACCCTACTCGGCATGACCGATAGCGCCAGCACCTACGCCGAGATTCTTTTGTCGCTATTGTCCGCGTCCGATGCCGGGCTAATTCCGGCGGCCCATCAGCCTGGCGGCCGAGGGCATGTCGCGGCACACGATCTCCTCCCAGATCGATAGCTGCGGAGAGCCACGTTATCACCTCTTGCTATGCAGCCGACTAGACCGTGGCCGTCACCCACCCAGAAAATCGGCAAGAGCAGTGAGAATAGCATTTCCCTAATCCGAGAACTTCAGCGCGTGATTCAGCGCAGCTGGTCTTTGACTACCTTGCCGGTGGCATTGAGGGGCAGCGCGTCGACAAACTGCACCACTCGCGGCACCTTGAACCCCGCCATCTGCTCGCGGCACCACGCGATCAATTCCTGCGCCTCCACCTGGCCCTTACGGACGACGAACGCCTTGCCGACCTGTCCGAGCCGATCGTCGGGAACGCCGATGACCGCCGCTTGGGCGACGGCCGGGTGGTTCAGCAGGAACCCTTCGATCTCGGCCGGGTACGCGTTGAAACCGCCCACGATGAACATGTCCTTCTTGCGGCCGACAACGCGCAGGCGGCCCGCGTCGTCGAAGTTTCCCAGGTCCCCCGTGTGCAGCCAGCCATCGGCGTCGATCGTCTCGGCGGTCGCCGCAGGATCGTCGAGATACCCCTGCATCACGTTGTATCCGCGCGCCAGGATCTCCCCGTCGTCGGCGATGCGCACGTCGACTCCGTCGCAGGGGAGGCCCGCGGTGGCGGCCACATCCTCGAAGGAATCCCCGGGCCGGGACAAGGTGATGTTGCCGGCCTCGGTCAGACCGTAACCGGTCATCAACGTCTGGAACGGCAGCTCACTGTGTATGCGACGGACCAATTCGACGGGAATGTCCGCGGCACCGGTCACCCCCGCCCGCAGCGTCGCCAGCCTGGACTTGTCGCGAACCGTCAGCAACGAGTGATACAGCGTCGGCGGCCCGGGAAGCATCGTGATGCGCTCACGCTCAACAAGATCCACCACCGTGTCGACGTCGAAGACGGCGACCGGCAGCATCGTCGCGCCGCGCAGGAAGGACGCGACAAGTCCCGCTTTCAAGCCGAACGTGTGAAAGTACGGATTGATCATCAAATAGCGATCACCCTCGCGCAGATCCGCGAGCGTCGCCCACTCCTCATACATTCGCAGCGTTTGGTGATGGTTCATCATCGCGCCCTTCGGGCAGCCGGTCGTGCCCGAGGTGAAGATGATGTCCGAAGTGTCCGTGCCACTCACCGCCCGCTCGAACGGAGAACCGCCGGTGAGGAAGTCGGACTTCAGGTCGATGACCGGTATCCCCGCTGGCGCGATGTAGTCCTGCCCCAGAAATCCCTTCTGCACCAGGACGGCCTTGACCCCGCTGCGCACGATGATGTCGCCGGCTTCCTCGGTCTTGAACCGGGTGTTCACCGGCACGAGCACGCCGCCCGCGGAGAGCAGCCCGAATGCCGCGATTATCCACTCCGCCGAGTTAGGCGCCCAGAGGCCGACCCGGTCGCCCTTGCCAACGCCAAGGTCAGCGAAAGCGCCTGCAGCGCAACGGATTCGCTGGACAACCTCGGTGAACGTCAAGCGTAGCGGACCGTCGACGACGGCTTCTGCGTCGCCGAAGCGGTCCGCTGCGCTCAAGACCATCTCGGGGATGGTCCGCCAGCGCGTCACACCGTGACGAGTCGACCGAGGTTGCCGCCCATGATCTTTGCCTGGTCGTCGACGGACAGGTGCGACAGCGCGTTGACGTAGAAGGTCGGCTCCGCCAGCCCTTCCGGGTGCGGCCAGTCCGAGCCGTACAGCACCTGATCCACGCCGACGAGGTTGACCAGGTCGTCGATGCCATCCTCGAAGAACGGGCTTACGTGGATGCGGTTCTTGACCATCTCGACGGGGTCGCCCGGGAAGACTTCCGGGGCCTTCCGGTAGACCTCGGCCAGGCCGTCCAGCAACGGAGTCATCCACTTCGAACCGGCCTCGACAATCGCGACCTTCAGCTTCGGGTGGCGGTAGAGCGCGCCGTGGATCACCCATGAACCCACCGCGTCCTGGATCGGCCGCCACTCGTTGAGGATGCCCATCGCATTGGTCTGGAACGGCAGCATCTCCTGTTCGGCGCCGTCCCACTCGGAAGTGTACCGGGAGTAGCCGCTGTCGGATGAGTGCATGCCGACCAGCACGTCGTGCTCGACGACCCGCTCCCAGAACGGGTCGAACTCGGGCACCGCGAACGACCGCGGGCCACGAAAGCCGGGGACCGGAGCCGGGCGGACCAGGATGCAGCGGGCCCCCCGCTTGACCGCCCATTCCAGCTCCTCGATCGCCTTGTCGACGATCGGCAGGGTGATGACCGGGGTGGTGAAGATCCGGTTCTGGTAGTTGAAGCCCCAGACCTCATCGAGCCATTGGTTCAGCGCATGAATCAGGACGTGGACGGCGACCGGGTCGTCGCGCAGCCGTTCCTCGAGCAGGCTGGCCAGCGTCGGGAACATCAGCGTGCGGTCCAGCCCCAGCTCGTTCATCTTCTCCAGGCGCGGCCCGGGCTCGAAGAACGCCGGGATCGCGCGCATCGGCTCGCCGAACAGCTCCCGCTTGGTCTTGCCGTCCGGGTTGCCGTACTTGAAGTACTCCTCCCAGGCACCCGGTCGGGCGACGACCTCGAAGGTCGGGTTGGGAATGTAATTGCTGATATGGCCGCGGATCGCGATCTTGGTCCGCCCGTTGACCTGCACGTACTGGACGAAGTCCTTGTACTCCTTGGGCAGGAACTTGGTCAGCGCCTCCGGCGGCTCGTAGAGATGATTGTCCGCGTCAAAGATTGGAAACGGAACGTCTTCCCGATGCGACAACTGCCCCATGGAATCCTCCTTCGCGATTTGTGAGAATACTATTCTCTCCAAAGACCGGTCGCAACAAGCCCCTAGGACGGGCCGGCGACATTACGAATCAACAAGTCCTCAGCATTTGGCGCTGATCTTGAAGGTGGCGGTCATCGGCTCGTTGGTCTTGTCGGCCTTGGAGCCGTTGGCGGTGCCGGTGATCGCGAACGTGTCGTTGGTCAAGGTCGCGCTGGCGTCTCCGTCGCCGCCCTGCGAATACATGCCGGTGAAGTTCCCCATATTTCGGATGCGCACCGATCGTGCCGTTATCGGTTCGGCATGCTCGTCGATGACGGCCGTGGCCCCGGAATACTGGCCACCGATATCAATCGTGCGGGTCCACTCCAGCTGAGAGCACCTGACCGAGGACATCTTGGCCTCGACCCCATTCACCGTCACCACAGCGGTGCTGGCGATCTGCGCCTGTGAGGGCGGCCCGCAGGCACTGAGAATGACCGCGAGCGCCACAGCGCCTGCCGCCGCGATTCGGTCCCGCATGTGGCCACCTCTATTCGTCGCGATTCCGCAGGACCGCACCAGGTCCGGGCCTGCTGCGATGATGCTATTCTCCGCGAAAGAGAATGCCAATATCGGCCGCTTACCGGCACACCTTCCGGGCCTCTCGAGGAGCAGGACTCAATGGTGGACTTGGAGTTCGACCCAGATCGGGATAGCGGGCTCGCGGTGCTCACCATCGATCGCCCCCACGCCCGCAATGCCATCGCGCTCGACACCATGGAACAGCTGGAGAAAGCACTCGACGCGGCGGCGAGCGCGCGGGCCCTGGTCATCAAGGGCGCAGGCGAGCGCGCCTTTGTGTCCGGCGGTGACCTCAAGGAGCTGAGCGCGCTGCGGACCGAGCAGGATGCCGCGGCGATGGCCGAACGGATGCGGTCAATCTGCGACCAGCTCGCGGCCTTCCCGGCCCCGGTGATCGCGGCGCTGAACGGCCACGCGTTCGGCGGCGGAGCCGAAGTGGCTGTGGCCGCCGACATCCGGATTGCTGCCGACGACGTCAAGATCGCGTTCAATCAGGTGAAGCTGGAGATAATGCCGGCGTGGGGGGGCGCCGAGCGACTGGCCGCTCTGGTCGGCAAGAGCAGGGCGCTGCTTTTGGCAGGCACCGGAACACCGCTTGGCGCCGCCGAGGCCGAGCGCATCGGTTTGGTGGACGTGGTCTTTCCGCGGTCCTCGTTTGAAGCCGGTTGGCGTTCGGTCGCGACGTCGCTGGCGCGTCGGCCGGCGACCGAGATAAAGCGGGTAATCAGGGGCGTTTCGCCCGACGAAGCGATAGCATCCTTTGCACGACTGTGGGTTGCCGACGCGCACTGGCAGGCCGCAGAGCGGGTGATGAACCGCAACGGACCGCGCCGAGAAATCGGAGGAGCGACATGAGCGTCACCAAGAAGAAGCACGCGGCGGCCGGCTCGGCGATGCTCTTGGCAACGGCGGGTATATTCGCGGCCACCGCGCACGCCGACCCGGTCTGGCATCAGGTCACCTACACCGTCTCGGCACAAAATCCGATCTACGCCGACATCTTCTACCAGGATCAGGATCCGACGAAGTTCTCCGACTACAGCCACAACAACTACACGTTCACGCCGCAGGTCCACGTCGACATCGCCCCGGGTACGCCATGGGTGCAGCAGGTTCCGCTGCTAGACCCCGATCAGTGGGCGATGGTCACCGTCACCAGCGCGCACGAGCCCGGGGTGCCCAATTTTCACTGTGAGCTGGCGGTGGACGGCAAAGTGGTCGTCGCCAAGGACGGCGCCAAGGGCGTGCTCTGCTCACTGCGCTCCTGGTGAACAACCCAGGTCGACGGCATGTAGTTGAGCGACGGCGGCTCGCCTTCGAGGCGGCGCAGGTAACTCTCGACCAGGTCCACGGTTTCGGCGTGCCCGCCGGACATGCCCAAAGCCTGCTCGAGCACCAGGAATCGGGACAGACTGGTGATCAACACCGTCAACACCACCGGCGGCACACCGTGGGTGTCCGTGCCGTAGCGCTGCAGCGCCGCGGTCAGCGCTTGGCGTTGCTCATCACGGAAACGTTCGGCGTAATAGGCGATTTCGGCACGCATTTCTTTGCGGTGGTTGGCCAGCGCCATGAATTCCATCGAGATGCGGGTGAACTCGGGATTGGTGCCAAACCTCCACAGCGCCCACAACGGCTGCGGGGACTCCAGCAACCGTGCCTGCACCTGGAGCCCTTCGTCGGCACGGCGCCGGAAGACCGCGAGAAAAAGCTCCTCCATGGTGCGGAAGTAGTAATGCACCAGCTGCGGCTTGAGTCCGGCCTTGCCGGCCAGGCGGCGCGACGTCACCGCGGCGTAGCCCTCTTCGAGCATCAACTGTTCGGCCGCGTCGAGCAGCAGGCCGCGATTCTTCGCGTCCGGCGCCCCGATCCTGCGCGCCGATGTCATGCCCTATCTCCGTACTCCCGACCGCCAAACCCGACCACGCTGATCCTAGCCAGCTTGTCTCGCCACCGGCGTTGCCGCCTTGACCACGACATTACCGTCATGCTAAGCAGATGCTCAGCACTTCCTCGATCCGGGCGGCGCACCGTCTCGCCGCCTGGTAGCCATGGGGGCACAGTTCGGTAGCCAGCTCCGGGAGGCACGCGCGACATGACCACCACCTACGAGTCGATCGACTTCTTCACCGACCCGTCTCTGGTGCCGGACCCGCACCCCTACTTCGATTACCTGCGCAGTCAAAGCCCGGTGCTGCGGCTGCCCCATTACGGGGTGGTCGCCGTGACCGGATACGAAGAAGCCACCGCCGTCTACAAGGACACCGACTCCTTCTCGAATTGCG
The DNA here is from genome assembly GCF_019247635.1 of Mycobacterium sp. Classification (GTDB taxonomy): domain Bacteria; phylum Actinomycetota; class Actinomycetes; order Mycobacteriales; family Mycobacteriaceae; genus Mycobacterium. The sequence goes on along the minus strand of NZ_JAFBAR010000041.1, from coordinate 26,736 downwards.
TCGCGCTGGGTGGTCCCTTTCCACCGCTGCCGTTCCAACCCGACGGCGACGACATCAACCACCAGATCGACGAACACCGCGAAAAATTTCCGATGTTCGAGCACATGGTCACCATGGATCCGCCGGACCACAGTCGGGCGCGGTCCATCCTGAGCCGACTACTGACGCCGAGCCGGCTCAAGCAGAACGAGGAGTTCATGTGGCAACTCGCCGACCGACAGCTCGACGAGTTCCTGACCAACGGCGAGTGCGAGTTCATCAGCGAATACGCCAAGCCCTTTGCAACGCTGGTGATCGCCGACCTGCTGGGCGTCCCCGAACATGACCGCAACGACTTCCGGGTCGTCCTCGGCGCCGACCGCCCCGGCCGGGTCGGCGCGCTGGACCACGCGTCGGTGGGCGTCAACCCGTTGGAGTGGCTCGACGACAAGTTCAGCGCCTACATCGAGGGCAGGCGAAGCGACCCGCGCAACGACGTTCTGACCTCGCTGGCGACCGCGAGGTACCCGGACGGCTCGACGCCCGAGGTCATCGAGGTGGTCCGGTCGGCCACCTTCCTGTTTGCGGCCGGGCAGGAGACCACTGCCAAGCTGCTGACCGCCGCCATGCGGGTACTGGGCGACCGGCCCGACCTGCAGCAAAAGCTGCGTGACGACCGCAGCCTGATCCCGAATTTCATCGAAGAGTCGCTGCGGATGGACAGCCCGGTCAAGAGCGACTGCCGGTTGGCCCGTAGGTCGGCCACGTTGGGCGGTCTCGACATATCCGCGGGCACCGTGGTCATGGTTTTGCCCGGCGCGGCCAACCGCGACCCACGCCGATTCGAGGACCCGCACGAGTTCCGCATCGACCGCCCGAATGTCAGGGAGCACATGGCATTTGCCCGCGGTGTGCATTCCTGTCCCGGGGGTCCGCTGGCCCGGGTGGAGGGCCGAGTTTCCCTCGAACGCATCCTCGACCGGATGGCCGACATCAGCATCGACGAGATCAAGCACGGGCCGGCACAGGACCGCCGCTACGTCTACGAGCCGACGTACATCCTGCGTGGGCTCACCGAGCTGCACATCACCTTCAAGACAACGGAATAACGCGCTTTAGGCCAGGGCCATGCCGACGAAGTAGCTGCTTAGGAGGCTCACGCCCATCAGGACGACCCAGGCGTCCGTGAGCCGGCACAGCAGAATAGGAGCCTGCCGGACTTCCATGAACTCTCGAAAGATGATGCGCACCTTGATGAGCGCGATGACGATGACGCTTGACGTGACCACCGCACTGGCACTCGGCGCTCCCCCGTTCGAGTGATCAATCCATAAATAGGCCAGCGTGACCGACGCCAGGACCAACCAAACGACCAGTAGCCTCTTGTTGAAGTCGACCTTCATCGATCACCTCACCACATAGAGCAGCGCGAAAATGAGCACCCAGAGGAAGTCGACGGTGTGCCAGTAGGTGGCGCAGGTTTCGACAAGTTCCTGGGACCCCCGGGACCTTGGTGCCGGTCTCCGGAGTTGGTAGAAGATGACGCCCAAGGCGATGAACCCGATCAGCAGGTGGATGAAGTGAATCCCGGTCAGGAAGTAGTAGTAGGTGAAGAAGTCGTTGCTGGCGAAGCCATTTCCGATGCGGATCTGCCGGAACCATTCGAAGACCTTGGACACCATGAACACCAGACCGAAAAGCGTGGTGAGGACGGCGTCGGTGTGCGCCTGGCGGTAGGCGCCGGCGCGGGCCGACTGGACACAGCGCGCCACCGACCACGAACTCAGCAGCAGGACGAGGGTGTTGAAGACGCCGATGCGCAGGTCCAGCTGCGCCTGAGCGCGCAAGAAGAGTTCGGGACTCTGGGTTCGGTAAAACAGATAGAAGCCGAAATAGCCTGTGAAAACCAGTGTTTCGAACAGGACGAAGGCCCACATGTCGGGTTGTCCGGGCACGAACTTGCCCGGCTTAGTAACCTGAGCCACCGAGTGGTCGGTCATCGCGCCGCCTTCGGCGCGAGGTTGGGCAACGGCCCGGTGCCGAAGTCCTCGCGCTGGATCAGCTGTCTGAGTAGGAAGATGAAAACCCCCGTGTAGATGGCGAACACGACCATGTTGAGCCACCACGCGATCTGGCCGTTCCAGGCCAGCACGCCGCGCCGGAAGATCCACGCGGGTGACACGACTATCTCGGTGAGTGCGTTGCACAGGTTGAGGTAGCCGAACCACTTTGGGAACACCCGATTCTTGTCGATGAGAATTGCGAGCATCCACACCAGTGAGCCGATTAGGAACACCCCCATGGTCCCGATGAACGACAGGAAGGCGAAGTCGTAGGTCCAAGTGATCAGCTCAGGGTCGCGATCGGGTCGCAGCGCTCCGACGGTGAGCGCGATGCACATCAACAACATGCCCGGGATGGCGCTGAGCGAATAAAGAATCAGATAGGTATAGCCGAACGCAGGGCTTACCGACATGCGCCGCATCGAATAGGCGATGAGTGCGTTGCTCATGGTCGTCATGCCGGTGATGACGAACATGATGGCGAACCCGATAAGGATCCCGGAATGGTTGTCCTGGAACCATTGCACGACCTTGCGGCTGTCCCATGCGGGACTCGGTGGGGGTTGAGTGCGCGTCAGCACGAAGAACACCACGCCGAAGAAGATGTAGAAGACGACGAGTGTGCCCCAGGCCAGCCACAACTCGCGCTTGGGGTTTTGCCGCGCGTACCAGGCAAGCGGAGACGCGGTCCGTGTCGCCAGGGTATTCATCCGGCGACCTGTTGTTCCTCGGGCAGCGCCCGCTGGTCGCGCTCTCGGTAAATGGCCTGGCCCAGAACGACTCCCATCACAACTATCCATACGGCGATGGCAATGTTCTTGAGCCAGAACGACAGCGTCCCGTTCCATGCCAGCGGACCGGACAACGCGAGGCCGGTGAATGCCGCCGGCACCAGCGCCGCCGCGACGAGAACGTTGAAGTGGGCCACCCACCGTTTCAGTACCAGGCCTGTCGGGTTGTCGAAATAGATTGCCGCGGCGAGGATCACGCATTGCGCGATCAAGAATGGAACCTGACTCGTGAACGTGATCCAGGCAAAATCGTTGTACAGCTGCGTCAACTCCGGGTTGCGCTCCGGCCGGAAGGCGGCCAACAGCCAGCAGATGTTGGCGATAAGAAACAGCGTCGGGCCGCCCGCCACACAGCCGAGCATGCAGTAGGAGAAGATCGGCGTGCGATGAGCCATCCGGCGGATCTGCATCACCAGCAGGACGAGAATCGGCACCAGGCACACGCCGAACCAGTTGAACAGGATCATGCTGTAGCGAATCCGCGGAAGGTTGTGCGGATCGCGATAGAACGCGGCGACCTGGTCTGCTGACAACGTCGGCGACAACGGCGGCGTGAACCCGGGAAACAGGAGGAAAGCTGAGACCCAGATGATGGCCGCCGCGGGCAATGTCCAAAACAGAAGGGACTCACCGTCGGTCCGTCGAAGCCCAGCTCGTGGTGGTGGGGCGTCGCTTTCACCGATGTCTGACATCGTGGCTCCTTCGCTACGACGGCGTGGATACGTGCGCGGCTAGTCAGCGAAACTAGCCGATCGGCTAGCCTAGGGTCAAGGCGTTCGTCTACCCTCTTTCTGTGGCATCTCCGCAGCAGTCGGCCGCCAAGGGTGGCCTCAACGTCGTCGCGCACAGCGCCGCTCGGACGCGAGTCCTTGATGCCGCACTGGATCTGTTCGCGCAACACGGCGTCAGCGGGACCTCGTTGCAGATGATCGCCGATGCCGTCGGGATCACGAAAGCCGCCGTCTACCACCAGTTCCGGACCAAAGATCAGATCGTCATCGCCGTCACGGAGCGCGAACTCGGCCGGTTGGCGCCCGCACTCGAGGAGGCCGAAGAACACGGCGACGGATCCCAGGCCCGTGATGCGCTGTTGGTCAGCACGATCGAGATGGCGGTCCGCGACCGCCGGTTGGTGCGGACATTGCAGTTCGATCCGGTCGTCGTGCGGTTACTCGCGGAGCACGAACCCTTCCAGCGGTTCATGGACCGCCTATACCGCGTGCTGCTGGACGACACCGACGAGGACACCCGGATCGCGGGAGCGATGTTCTCGGGCGCGGTCAGCAGCGCCGTCATGCATCCTTTGGTCGCCGATATCGATGACGACACTCTGCAGAAGCGGTTGACCGACCTGAGCAGGCGCCTGTTGGGTCTGCCAAGGGCACGCAATTAGATCGGCCACCGCGTGCCGTGACGATATATTTGAAACCCAGAGATGATGCGCTCCAATGCGAAATACTGTTTGCGGTGAACTCATTTATCTGACCGCTCGTTGCAAAACTCCTCGGCAAAGTCACTTCCGCTTAGGTACGGTTCTCCCATGAACATAGTGACGCGTTTCGCTGCCGCGGCGATTGTGGCCACGGCCGGCTTCGGGCTCGCGAGCGCGACCACGGCGACCAGGGCTCACGCCGACGATCCTCCGTGGCCGTTCGTGGGATACCACTGGTGCCCGGGCCAGCCGTTCGATGCGGCATGGGGACCGCAGTGGGAACCGGCCACTTGCCACGACGCGCACCACCGCGACAGGGACGGCACCATTCATAACGGAGATTACTTCGGACCCAGCCCCTTCCAAACGTGGCCCGAAATTCCGAACAATCGGCCGTGAGTCGGGTTAAGTGTCGCCGCGCTCCCAGATTTGAGTGCCGTCATGCGCATTGCAGACCAGGAATAGACCATCCGGCGCTTGTGCGACGTAGTACTCCTGATAGTCAACGCAGGACGAATTCTCGTCCTTGACACCGGCCATCGGGGGCGATCGGAACCAGCGGGGCTCGTATCGCCTGGGCGAGCCGCAGAACATCAGCCGCCCTGGCTGCGTCGCGAAGGACACGTAATAGTCGGCGGTCCCGAACACGTAGTAGGTGGTGTTATCGCACGGCGCACCGAGCACACGATGCGGGATGATGCCCGGCGTGCAATCCGGGTAATCGCAATTCACCGGTCCGGCGCCGGCCTGGGGCGCCACCAACACGCTGAAGCCGAATAATGCGGCGACCGCTGTCACGATAAATCGCACGTGATTACTTTGCCACAATGTGGTATGGCAGGGGAACAAAATTCTCGGTGGTGGAGAAGATATGCTTCCGATATCGTCCCGCCGGCACCCGTGTATCCAATCTGGCTGGGACAACCAGTGATAACGTGGCTCTCCTGCCGGTGCGGACGAGGAGGTGATTCATGCCGCCGCGCGAGCTTTCAGCCGGGGCGCTCGACCCCGATGCCCTCTCCGCGCCTACGTCCTCTTCAGTGACCGAGGCAGACGAACTCGCACGCGCGCAAGCCCGCGCCGAAGCCGCCCGTGCCCGCGCCACCCGGCTGCGCCGGCAAGCGGATGCGGCATCGAGTGAGCGCCGCACCCTGGCCGCCGCGGCGGAAGCCGACGTCGAGCCTGATGCCGGCGTCCCGCTGGACGGCGAACAATCCGACGCGGCGCCGTCGCGCCGACGCCGGCTGCCCCGGTTATCCCGCTTACCGCGGGTGACGTGGAAAGTCGCCGCCGCCGTCACCGCCGCGGTCGCCGTCATCTGCGCCGCACTGGCCGCGACCGGTTATGTGGCGTGGCAGCACCGCGGGATCGAAAAGGAAAGGCAGCGTAGCGCCGAGTACGCCGCGGCGGCCCGCAACGGCGTGCTGACAATGATGTCGCTCGATCCGAGCACGGCCAGAGACGACATGCAGCGGTTTGCCGACGACACCACCGGCCTATTCAAAGTCGGCATCTTGATGGGCGCCGAGGATGCCATCAAGGCACTCGAGAAGTCCAAAGTCACGGCTAAGGGCACCGTCAAAGACGTCGCGGTCGAGTCCATGACGACGGATTCGGCGGTTGTGCTGGTCGCGGCGAGGGCCGAGTACACCAAGCCCGGCCAGGCCAAGCCGGATACGCAGTCGGTGCGGCTCGTGGTGACCGTCCAAAACGAACAAGGTCAGCTCAAGATCTCGAGAATCGAATTCGTCCCGTGAGCCTGGACGACGAAACGACCACGGAGGAAGTTCAGGAGGCAATGCCCAGCCACCGGACCAATGTCATCGGGCGCGGGTTGCGTCGTTGCGTGGCACGGTGGCGGCCCATTCTGTTGAGCGTGCTGGTTGTCGTCTCGACGACCTTTGGTGGCTGGTATTTCCACTCCGTGTACCAGAAGGATTTGCAGACCGACGACGTCGTGGCACACCAGGTGATCAAGGCGGCAAGCGACGGCGCCGTTGCGTTGCTGTCCTACTCACCCGACACCTTGGGCCAGGATTTCGAGAACGCCAAATCCCGGCTCACCGAAAACTACCTGGCGTACTACCAGCGCTTCGCCGACCAGATCGTCGGGCCGTCGGCGCAGCGCGCGCGAGTCACATCGAGTGCCACCGTGGTCAAGGCCGGCGTGTCGGAACTGCACCCGAATTCGGCTGTCGTGCTCGTATTCGTCAAACAGAAGACATCCAGCAAGGAAAAGCCGGAACCCGTGGTGACATCGAGCAGCCTGCGCGTAACGCTGACAAAGGTCAACAATTCCTGGCTTATCGAGAAATTCGACGCGGCAATACCGGACCGGCAAGGCCATTAAGTTAAACCCGAACGTGATAGGCAGATACGGTGTTAGTCTTTAGATTCCACCTGAAATGCCGGTAATTAGCGCGTCAAGGAGTGTGTGATGCGTTCGATGATGGTCGCGGTAAGCGCATCACTGGTCCTCGCCAGCGTGAGCGCGGCCCCGTCAGCATGGGCCTACGACCCGGCCGTCAACGGCACATACACCGCCACGGTGGTCGGCGACTGGGCCAGAACTAACAGCGTCTTTCACCAAGAGTCCGTCGTGCGAAGCACCTGGAGGATCAGCACTGCGTGCTCGACGGCTCAGGACTGCACCGGCCAGGTGGTCAGTGACCAGGGCTGGACCGCACCTGTGACCATGCACGACGGGCTCAACTGGTACGTCAAACGCGACATCCCGAACTGGGAGACCTGCCCCGACGGCAGTTCGTTCGTCGGCCACGAGGTCTTCTATTTCTATCCAGCGGACCCAGACAACGGTACAAACACCCCCGGATCGCCAGTGTTCGCCGGCAGGGAGCACACCACGGGGCCGTCCGGCGCCTGCGGTACCAATGCTCCGCTGTACATCGAGCAGCCGTTCAGGCTGGACAAGATAGGTTGACCCGGCGCGCCTGACCTAAACGCTGTGCCTGGCAAAGACGCCCGGCAAAGGCGCCCGTTGTTATGTCGCGAACATGTCCTTCCATGTTTTGGGCGCCTTGTTGACCAGATCCGACTGGCGAAAAACGTGACCGTCCGGGGTCACGTATGCCCCGGTTTGGGGGTTGTACTGGGCTATCGCCACTGACGGGCCGGGCTGCGACGCGCCTCCGAACGCGCTCGGCGCCACAGCGGGTGCACCGCCGGCCGGAGCGGGCGCGTCCGCGGGCGGGGGCGCCGGGGAAGGCCCAGGCGCCGCCGGCGCGGGCTCGGCCGCAGGCGCGGGCGCGGGCGAGGGAAGGTCGATCGGCGCTATGGGATCCACCGCCCCCATCGGTGTCAGCGGGGCTCCAATGCCGGCCGGCAACGGTGGTCCCGCCGGGGGAGTTCCCCGCGGAACTGCTCCTGGGGGCATCGGGGTCCCCTCCACGGGCCCAAAGATTCTGTTGCGGTTCCAGTTGACCCGGTCGTCGGGCGCGATGCCCTGGCTGATGAGGTTCGGGTCCAGCGGGTAGGTGCCGAACACGTGCTGCCTCATGGCGAGCGGCTCGAACGGCTTGTCGCTCTCGCAAATTTCGACGGTCGGCGCCCGCTTTCCGGGCTGGCCCTGGCAAGGGTAGTTGCGGGCGCCGCGCACGGCGATGGGCGAATCCTGCGGCAGTTTGCAGTAGAGCCCGTCGGGTGTGTCAACAATCCGGGTGTCGGCGGGCGAACGCCATTCACTCGGCGGCAAAAACCCGACCGTGCATGCGGGCGGATCACTGATGATGACGTTGAAGGCGCCACTGGCCAATCCATGCGGGGTCTTCGTACCGAGGAACGACTGAATGGCTGCCGTGAACGGCGGCAGCAACACCAATATCTGCTCGAGCGAGGCGTGGTAGGTCACACCGATCTGGCCGATCGTAGTGAGGTTGGCCAGCAGCACCGGCAACGTCGGCTTGATCTGGGTGAGCAGGGCCGATGCCTCGTTGAACGCGCCGGGCGCCCTTTGGAGCAAAGTGCGGAACTCCGGGTCGTTCTTCGCCAGCTGCCCCGTGACCCCGGCAAGGCTGCGCGCATACAGCCGGATCGAATCGGCGGTCTGAGCCTGCGCATCCAGGAACGGCCCGGTGTCCTGGGTCAGAGCCTGCGCCTGGTCGGAGACTCCGTTGAGGTCGCCGGAGATTTGCGCCGAAGAGTCGAACAGCGAGCCGAAGTCGTAGCCGGCGCCGTTGAATGCCTGGAAAGACTCGTCGAGCAGGGTGCCGAGCTTGCCCTTGGGGATGCTATTGATCAGCGCGCTGGTCTGGTCGAGGACCGGACCTATCGGCTGCGGGATTGTCGTGTCCTGCGCGGCGATGACGGAGCCGTCGTGCAGGTACGGCGGCGAGTCCGTTCGCGGCCGCAGATCCACGTAGTATTCGCCCACTGCGGAAATGCTGCGCACCTCGGCTTGCAAGTCCGCCGGGATCTTCGGCGAAGAGTCAAGGGTGAGCGTGGCTTGCGCGCCGTGCGCGGTCAACTCCACCCCGGTCACCTTGCCGATCTGCACGCCTCGATAGGTCACATTGCTGAAGCGGTAGATCCCACCGCCGGTGGGCAGTTGCACGGTTACCGTTATCTTGCCGATGCCCAGCAGGGTCGGCGCCTGGATGTAGAACAGCACCATCACGACCACGCCGATGATCCCCACGATCGCGAAGATCGCCAATTGGATGCGAACGAAGCGGGTCAGCATCAGTGCCCTCCGTCCGTCGGCTGATCCGTGACCGGAGTCGCCCCCGGGACCGGGGCTCCCACGGTGGGCGGCGGCGGGTCCGACGCTCCCGGACCGAGCATTGTCAGGCCCGCAACCAACGGCGGGACGGGCGGCGGCGGGGTATCTCCCGACTGTGGGTTGAGCGGCGCCGGTGCCCCGGAAGAGTACGGTCCCGGTGCCGGTCCCTGTGGCGGCGCGTTTGGCGGCGGCACCCCAGGTTGCCAGGGTGACCCATTTACCCCGCGCAGCGGTTCTCCGACTGGCCCGGGCGCCTCCAATCCCCCGGGCGCCCCGGGCGGAGCACCGTATTTGAATTGCAGGTACTCCGGATCCCCGGGCGCCGGCACGGCTTCCGCACCCAGCCGCGCCCAGTGGGTGCCGAGCAGGATGCTCTTGCGCAGCCCGGCGTTCGTCAGGTCGATGATGAAATACCCGTTGACGTAGTCGCCGCGGATGAACCGGTCGATGGCGCCCTGCGTGAAGGGGAACGTCGGCGCATACGCGATGGCCGCGTCGAGCTCGGGCCCGATGTCGGCCAGCGCTTGCAGAGTCGGCCCCAGGTTCTGCAGGTTCTTGACCAGGTCATCGCCCGCGTCGTTGACCAGCCTGGTAGCGGTGTCGCTGAGCGTCCCGAGCTTGCTGAGCGCGGATGTGAGGCGCGGCCGCTCCTTGATGAGCACGTCCAACGCCGGTGGAATCTTGTTCAGCGCCTGGGCGATCACGTCGCGTTGTCCGGCAAACGTCGAGGCGAGGCGGTTCAGGGCTTGTATCGACGCGATCAGGTTGTCGCGCTGGTTGTCGAAGGTGCCCACGAATCGGTCGAGCCGGACGAGCAGGTCGCGGACCTCGCCCGCGTGGCCGGACAGCGCGGCGTTGAAGTTGTGGATGACGTCGCCGATCTGTCCCAGCCCCCCGGCGTTGAGGACCACCGACAGCGACGACAGAGTCTGCTCCGTCGACGGATAAGTCGACGTGCGGTTCAGCGGCAGCGAAACGCACTTGTCTATCGGATGGCCACATGGTTGCAGTCGCCCGCTCGCCGGCTGGTCCAGGGGCGGATTCAGCTCCAGGTGCATGGATCCGAGAAGGCTGGTCTGGCCTACACTGGCCACCGAATTAGCGGGGATCACTGTGCCGGGCTTGACCGAGATTTCAACGACGGCGTGCCATCCCTGCACAGTTATCTTGCTGATGCTGCCAACAATGACGTCGTCGATCATCACCGGCGAATTCGCTTCCAGCGTGCCCACGTTGGCGACCTCAACGCGGTAAATGTTGGAGCCGGCACCGACCAGGGGACGTCCCACCGCCCCCGGCAGCGGCAGCGAATTCAGGCCGTTGAACGCGCACCCGGTGGTGATCAGCAGAACGCAGCAGGCGAGGCCGAACACCCTTCGGGTGGCTCGTGCGGCGCTCATGGTTGCTGCCCTTCCGCCGGCAGCAGCATCTGGGGCACATTGGCCGGGCCCGGGCCCGGAGCGGGCCCCGGCTCGGGCGGCACGCTCGGCGGCGGTGGCTCCGGCATTGCCGCACCGGGTATCCGCCCCGGTGGCGGTGGCGGCGGCGGCTCGTCCGGGGTGTCACCCGGGAGCCCCCGGTACGCGGACACGGCGGGCGGCAACTCGGGCGGGCCCGGCTTCGGGCCCTCCCCGCCGGGCGCCAGCCGCGCCTCGGTGTAGACGACGTTCTTGGGATCGAACGCCGGGGCCAGGATCGGGTTGACCGGAATCGGGAGGTAATTGAAGTTGAAATACAGCAACGGGTTGAACACCCTCAACGCCGGGCTCAGGTACAACCCGCACAGCTTGCCGGTCTCCACCGAGGTCGCGTTCTCCAGGGCTCCGATCTGCGAGCAGAAGGCCCACGTCGGATTGGTGAGGTTCTGAATTCCAACCCCGCCTCGGATGTTGCCGACGTCCGGGTCGTAGTCGTTATAGCCGTTTGCCAAGGCGTTCGGCGTGACGTGCAGAACGTTCTTCAACGAAGCCTTGTTGTCGACGAGAATCTGCGTCAGGTCAGCCAGCCGCGCAATCTGCTCCGAGGTCGCATCTCGGCTGCCCGCGATGAACCGCTGCACCTCGCCCACCGCGCTCGACAGGTCCGTCAACGCCGCGTCTATGTCGGACTTGTTGTCGTCGAGCACGCTGGTGAGCGTGGCCAGCCGATTGTCGAACTGCACGATCTGGACGTTGCTGTCCCGCAGGGCCGCGACGAAGGTCTGCAGGTTCTTGATGATGTCGACGAGGTTGCCGCTGCCGCTGGCCAGGATTCGCCCGACCCCCGACAACTGCGCCAGCGTCTGCCGCAACTTCTCACCGTTACCGTTGCCCAGCGCGTCGGCGGCGCTGTCGATGAACCGCCCCACCGACGTGGTCGACACCTGGCTATTGGGACCCAACTCCGTTGCCAGCCGCATCAATTGGTCCTTCACCTGGTCCCACTCGACCGGTACGGCCGTCCGATCGACCGGTATCACCGTGCCGTCACCCATGGTGGGGCCACTGGACCGATAGGCCGGCGTGAGCTGGACGTAGCGTGCCGCCACGAGGTTCTGGGCCACGATCACCGCTTTGGCGTTCACCGGGATGGGCACGTTGCGGTCGATGTGCATGACCAGCTTCGCCTGCGTGCCCGCCGGCTGGATGGACGCGATGGTGCCGACCTTCATCCCGGACACCCGCACGTCGTCGCCCGGATAAATCGCGGTGGCGGTCGGGAAGTAGGCGGTGATCGTCGTCGGACGGAAGAAGGTGTTACGGATGGCGATCCACCCGCCGACAACGACGAGCCCGGCCAGCAGGATCGCCAGTGCGGTTTTGAGCTTGTTGCGCAGCAACCCCTCGAGCCGGCTCATCGCGACCCCCCAGGATCCTGGTTGAACGGGAATGGGAGCAGCGCCCGCGGCCCCGCGGTGTCCGGCGGTTGACCCGGAGCGCCGTAGGCACGGAAGCCAAACGAGTAGTCGAACAACCACTGGAAGAATTGCAACGTGAACAAGTTAGGGATGAACGGGTTGTAATAGAACCCGCTGGACGCGGTCTCGGCTTGCGTCAGCTCGTATTTCGCGAGCCCGGGAAGCGCTCTGGAGAGGCTGTCGCGGTTCTTCTCCAGCATGTCCGTCACGGAGTTCAGCTTCTTTAGTGCCGGCGCCAGCTTCGCCTCGTTGTCGTGCACCAAACCGGTAAGTTGCCTTGCCACCGCGGACGTGCTGGCCAGCAACCGCACGATCGCCTGCCTCCGCGCCACCAGCATGGAAAGCAGATCGTCGGCGTTGAGGATCAACGTGTTGAGTTGCTGACTGCGTTGCGACAGGATGCCGGTCACATCGGCGGCGCCCTTCAGCAGCTCCCCCAGCGTCTGGTTGCGTCCGTTTAGCGCCTGCGACAATCGAGTCACCCCGTCGAAAGCCGGTCCCAGTTGCGGCGCAATCTGATTCAGGGTCGTCGACAGCGTGTCAAGCGACTGGTTGAGCGCCCGGGTGTCGGTTCCCTGGATGTCACTGCTGAGGTCCTCGACGGCTTCGGACAGCGAGTAGGGCGACGACGTGCGCGATACCGGGATGACCGACAACGGATGCAGGGTGTCGCCGCCCGCGGATTCAAGGGTCAGAACCCGCTGACCCAACAGCGAACCTGTCCTGATGTGGGCGGTAGTGGCACCCCCGAGTTGGACCGTGCCCTTGACGGTGAACGTGACCAGGACGTCTCCGTGCTGCAGGGACATGCTCGACACGCTGCCGACTTTCGTTCCCGATACCGTGACGTCATTGCCGGTCGCCAGGCCACCGGCATCGGAAAACAGTGCTTTGTAGCGGACACTGGTCGCCCGCTGTATCAGCTGCTCGGGGTTCAGTCCGACGGCGATGACCAGCATCACCAGCACGGCGCCGATGAATCCGGCGCGAATGAGGCCTGCTCCGCGATACCTATTCATCGGGATCCGTCGGTTCCGCGCAGCGCCCGGTGACCTGATGAGTCACTCCCACTTCCACCGTCCGGTACTGCAGGTCGGAGACACGCAGCCCAAGCCCGCACAGGTAATAGGGGAACCACGCCCCGTACGAACCCAACCTCTGCAGTTTGCGGTAGTTGTTGGGCAACTTCTTCAGCGAGATGTCGATCTGGTTCTTGTTGCTGTCCAGCAGCGGGGCCAGCCGGCTCAACTGGTCCACGGTGCCGGCCAGCGGGGCGCGGGCGCGGGCGAGAAGATCCGCGATCGAGGCGGTCCCGTTGTCCAGGGCAGTGATGGCGGTGCCGATCGTATTGCGGTCATCCGAGAGCCCGCTGATCAACCGCTGCAGGCGGTCGATGGTGTCGGAAAACTTAGGGCTCTCCTTGTTGACGGTCGCGACGACGGTGTTGAGGTTGTCGATCAGCTCCTGCACGGTCTGGCTGTTGTCAGCCAACGCATTGGAGAACGAGGACGTCTTCGATAGCAGCGACTGCAAGGTTCCGCCCTCGCCCTGGAACACCTGAATCAGCGATGCGCTGAGCGAGTTGACGTCCTGCGGATTGAGGCCCTGGGTAACGGGTTTGAGCCCACCGAGCAGGAGATCAAGGTCGAGCGCCGGCGCAGTGCGGTCGATCGGGATCTCCGACCCGGCCGGCAGAACCTTAGTGGATCCGGGACCGTCTACCAGCTCGAGGTAGCGGTCACCGACCAGATTGAGGTAGCGGACGACGGCGCGGGTGCCCGTGGTCAACGCGACGCTGCGGTCGACGTCGAACTTGACCATAACTTTCTTGTCGGCGCGCAGTTCGACGCCGTTGACGGTACCCACCCGGACACCGGCGACCCGCACAGTCTGTCCGGTCTTCAGCCTGGACACATCGGTGAAGACTGCCGTATAACCCGCCGTCGAACCGGTTCGATACTGGCCGAAAATGAAGAACAAACAGACCGTCAACACAATCATGACGGTGGCGAAGGCCCCGAACTTGATGATCATCCCGCGCGAGCCCGTCATCCGGGTTGTCCCACCTGTATCGAGTTGCGCGGCGGCCCGGCGATCGGCCCGTACAGCAGCTGCTTGAGGGCGTCAGAGTTCAACAGCAATTGCTGGTTGCCGTACTCCTGCGGGTTGGTGCCGACGTCGGCAATCACGAAGGGCGGCGCGGCGTCGTAGGGCACGAGGGGCAGATCATGACACTGCGGACCGCCGGTCGCAGCCACCTTGGGCAAGTTGGTCGGGTAGCGGTACCGCTCAGCGCCGAAACCGAGGTAGACGATGACCTTGACCATCGGCTCGGGCAGGGTTGGAGCGTGCAGGTTCACCAGCGACCCGGCGAGACCACACCACAGCGCCTGGTGGTACTGGTTGAGCAGGTCGGTGGTCGGCACCGCCAAGTGCAGGGAGTCGGTCAGCGCCTGCCGGTTGCCGCCCACCACGTCATTGCCTATGTCCGCCAAGCCAATTGAGCTGATCAGGAAGGCATCCAGGTTTCGCTGCTCGTCGACAATCGATTTGCTGATTCTGACCGCATTGTCGGCCGTCGCCAGCAGGTCCGGCGACGCGTCAGCGTAGGCGTTGCTGACCACCGGCAAGGCCTCGAGGTCGTGGCTCAGCGCGGGAAGTGCGGGATCCTGTTTGGCCAGAAACGCATCCAGATCGGAAAGCATCTGGCCGATCTTGTGGCCGCGACCATTTACCGCTGCCGCTATCGCCCCGAGCGTCTCGTTGAGCTTTGCGGGATCGATCGTGGACAACAGCGAGGTGAGTTGCTGGAACACCGTGTTGATTTCCACGGTCACGTGTTGGCCCTGAAGTACATCGTTGGCCTGCAGATGCTGGGAGGAGGGCGCGTCGGGCGCAATCAGCTCGACGAACTTCGCGCCGAAGACGCTCGTCGAAGCGATGTCGACGAGCACGTTGCGTGGAATGAGTGTGATCTGCGACGGTTGCAATTCCAGGTGCAGGACCGCTTTACCGTCCGGCAGCGTTTCGATCGTCCCGACCTTGCCGACTTCCACGCCGCGCATCTTCACTTTGGCGTCGGGGTTCATCACCAGGCCGGCACGCGGTGAAACCACGGTCACCGGCACGCTTTTGGTGAAATCGCCCTGGAACAGCCCGATCGCCACCGCGAAAATGAGGCCGATTACGACGATGGTCGCCAAACCGGTCAGCGGGCGAGCGTATGACCGCCCGCCGGAGTGACGGCCGGTGCGCGCGGGGCCCCGCCCGACACTGCGCGTCAATGTCCCGTCTCCATCATGGTGTCCATCCCGCCCCTAGCCCGACAAGTGGAAGTTGCCGTTGGAGCCGTAGATGGACAGCGAGATCAGCAGGGTCACCGATACGACCACGATCAGCGAGGTCCGTACCGCATTACCAGTAGCGACGCCGACGCCGGCCGGCCCACCCGAGGCAAAGTACCCATAGTAGGTATGGATCAACAGGATCGTGAGTGCCATCAGCACCGCTTGCAAGAACGACCACAGCAAGTCGATCGGGTTGAGGAACGTCGTGAAGTAGTGCTGATACAGGCCGCCTGATTGACCGAACAGGACCACCGTCGTGAACTGACTGGCGAGAAACGACAGGATGACGGCGATGGAATACAACGGGGTGATGGCCAGCATCCCCGCCACGATCCGAGTGCTGACGAGGTAGGAAACCGGCCGGATCGCCATGGCTTCCAGTGCGTCGACTTCCTCGTTGATGCGCATGGCACCCAGCTGCGCGGTCACGCCCGCACCGAATGTGGCGGCCAAACCGATCCCGGCGACGATCGGCGCCGCGATGCGAACGTTGATGAATGCTGCCAGGAATCCGGTCAGCGCCTCGATGCCGATATTGCCCAGTGAACTGTAGCCTTGCACCGCCAGCGTGCCACCCGCGGCGAGGGTAAGAAATCCAACGATCACCAGCGTCCCGCCGATCATCGCCAAAGTTCCCGCGCCCATACTGATTTCGGCAACCAGGCGAACGATTTCCCGCCGGTAGTGGGTAGCCGCGAACGGTGCGCCGGCAATCGCCCTGCCGTAGAACAGCGTGTGGTCGCCGATCCGGCCCAAGGTGGCGATCGGTTTGTCCAGCTGTCGCGACAGTCGCGGATACGCGGCTCGCAGCGTCACGGTCTGTCCTACCCCTCCTTCAAGGTCTTGGCCCCTCTGGGCTACTTCGACGACATTCGGATGCCGATGGCGGTGACGACCACATTGACGACGAACAGCGACATGAACGCGTAGACCACCGTCTCGTTCACCGCGTTGCCGACTGCCTTCGCACCGCCGCCCGTTATCGTCAACCCCCGGTAACAGGCGACCAACCCGGCGATCAGACCGAAAAGCGCCGCCTTGACGCACGAAATGATCACTTCGGGCACGCCGGTCAGCAAGGTGATGCCCGCCGCGAAGGCGCCCGGGTTAACGTCCTGCACGAACACAGAGAAGACGTATCCGCCCAGAATGCCGATGATGACGACGAGGCTGTTCAGTAGCAGTGCCACCAGGCCCGAGGCCAGCATGCGCGGGGTGACCAGGCGCTGAATAGGGTTGATACCCAACACTTCCATCGCGTCGATCTCTTCGCGGATCGTTCGCGAACCAAGGTCCGCACACATGGCCGTGGCGCCGGCGCCGGCCACAATCAAAACGGTTACCAGCGGGCCGACCTGCGTGACCGCACCGAACGCGGCACCCGCTCCCGACAAATCCGCGGCGCCGAGCTCTCGCAATAAAATATTGAGGGTAAAACTCACCAGAACGGTGAAGGGGATGGCCACCAACAATGTGGGCAGCATCGCGACCCGCGCCACAAACCAGGACTGCTCCAGGAACTCGCGTCCCTGAAAGGGGCGGCGGAACACAAACTTGATCGCGTCCGCCGACATCGCGAACAGACCCCCGACCGCCTCCATAGGTTTGGAACCACGCCCCAGGCTGATGCCCGGAGACCAGCGGTCCCCGCCCCTACTCGCCATCGGTCCGGCGTCCTTCGACCATGGCAAATTCGGCAGAACCACCCACGCTGTACGCCAGCTTGTTCCGGGCGCCCTCGGCCGGTCTCGGCCACCCCGCGGAGCGGGTGACTGCGCCGTCGACCATGCCTTCCCGTCTCACGCCAGGCCCTCCGTTCTGTCGCGTGAGCTGGCGCTCCCAACCATGTAGGCCGGCCATACCCCCACTACTGGAAGCGTTCGGCGATTATGACTCATCCGGCGTCCAGGCGGAACGGAAAACGCATAACCGTTATGGGACAGGCTGCAGGAAGCGCGCGCGGCATGCGCGGGCAAATCCCGGCAGATGAAACATCGGGTGTCGATGGCCGCACACAACTTCATGTCTAGGTCACCGCCCCGGCCGTCTTGAGTTCGATGATGCGGTCCCAGTCGATCCCCAGTTCCAACAGGATTTCGTCGGTCTGCTCAGCGAACCCTGGGGCCGGGCCTGTCTGCGGCGCGGCGAGGTCGAACTGCACCGGGTTGGCGACCAATTCGAGTTCGCCTGCGCGCACGATGTATTCGTTCGCCCGGATCTGCGCGTCGGCGGCCGCCTGCAACGTGTCCTGCACCGGCGCCCACGGTCCGGCGAGCGTCGCAAAGCGTTCGCTCCACTCGGCAAGAGTGCGGGTCGCGATCACCTTGGTCAAGATCTCGACGGCCTCCGCCGTGTTGGCAGTGAGGTTCTCGATGGTGTCGAAGCGAGGGTCGTCGGCGAGCTCCGGATGGTCGACGTGCCGGCACACGTCGGCCCAGAACTTGGTGGGTTGCATCATCACGAAGGAGATGTAGCGGTCGTCGGACGTCGTGTAGAGGCCCACCAAGGGGTTGTTGGGCGCACCGTGCACACCGGGGGGCGGCGCTTCCAGCCGCTGACCGAGGTGCTTCGTCAAGGCCACTGTGTGGCCCATCGACCACAGTCCGCTGCCCAGCAGCGAGACGTCGACGACAGACGGTTCACCGGTGCGTTCGCGCTTGAGCAGCGCCGCCGCGATGCCGCCGGCAAGGTTGGTTCCCGAGATGGTGTCGCCATAGGCCGGCCCGGGTGGTGCGATCATGCCCGGCATCCCCATCGGCGTGATGGTCGCCGCGGTGCCGGCCCGACACCAGAAGGCCGTCATGTCGTAGCCGCCCTTGGTGGACTCTTCGCCCCGGGGCCCCAGCGCGCTGCCGCGCGCGTAGATGATCGTCGGGTTCACCGCCCGGATATCGTCGACGTCGATGCCGAACTTCTGCCTGGTGCCGGGCAAAAAGCTGGTCAGGAACACATCCGACCGCCGGGCCAACTCGTAGAGCACCTCCTTGCCTTCCGGCACGGACATGTCCAGCCCGAGGCTGCGCTTGCCGCGGTTGGCGTGCTCGATGTTGGGGTTGGGGTCGCCCTCGACGCGCAGCATGCCGGTCTGCCGCAGTCCGCGCTGCGGATCGCCAGTCACCGCGTGCTCGACCTTGACGACGTCGGCTCCCCATTCGCGCAGGACGGCGCCCGCCGACGGGACAAACCCGTACATGGCGACTTCCAGGACCCGGATTCCTTCGAGTGGTCTCATGCCCGAACACCCTGCGCCGGGATCGCGAAAGTCTTGCCTTCGAGGAACTCTTCGAGCCCGGCGACTCCCATCTCCCGGCCGATGCCAGACTGCTTGAAGCCACCAAACGGGCTGTCCGCTCCGAAGTAGTTGCCGCCGTTGATGGAAAACGAGCCGGTCCTGATCCGGCGCGCCACCGCAAGCGCCCGATCCTGGTCTCGACTGAATACCGCCCCGGCCAAACCGTAAATGGAGTTGTTGGCGATGCGCACGGCGTCGTCGTCATCGTCGAAGGCGATGACGACAAGGACCGGACCGAAGACCTCATCCTGGGCGATCTCGCTGTCCGGATCGACATTGGTGAGCAGGGTTGGCGCATAGAAGAAGCCCGGATCCAGCTTTTCGCCGCCGGTGACCAGCGTGGCGCCGGCCGCGACGGCCCGCCGGACCATACCGTCGACCTTGTCCCGCTGCCGCTCGTTGATCAACGGTCCCATGAACGTCTTCGGGTCCGCGGGGTCGCCGTGGCGCACGTTGGCGAAGTGGCCCGCGACGAGCGCGACGATCTCGTCGTGGTGAGACTTGGGCACCAGGAGTCGGGAGGTGAGCGCACACCCCTGGCCGGCGTGGGTGACCATACTGAACGCGGCAAACATGCTCGCGCTGATGAACTCCGCGTCGTCGAGCATGATCACCGCCGACTTGCCTCCCAATTCCAGGAAGACCTTCTTGACGGTCTCGCTCGCCGCGGCCATGATGCGCCGGCCGGTCGCGGTCGATCCGGTGAAAGTGACCACGTCGACGTCGGGACTGGTGGTCAGCGCGGCCCCCACCGCGGGATCCGACGAGCTCAGCACGTTCACTACACCGTTTGGGATGTCGGTGTGCTCGGCGATCAACTCGCCCAGCGCCAGGGTGATCAGTGGGGTGTCCGGCGCGCCCTTGAGCACGACGGTGCATCCCGCCGCGAGCGCGGGGGCCAGCTTGGCCAGCGCGAGTTGGTTCGGATAGTTGTAGGCGATGATGGCCGCGACCACCCCCGCAGCCTCCTGCTCCACCCAGCGGTGATGCCGCATACCCCGCGACTCGATCTCGCCGAGGTCCTCGGAAAACGAATAGCTGCGCAGCAGGTCGGCGTAGAAGCGCACGATGCGGATCGGGTCATCCAGCTGAGGACCCTGGGTCAGCGCCCGGGTGGCCCCGACCTCGGCGATGGTCAGCTCGCGCAACTCGTCGGCGTGCCTGACCAACGCTCGATGCAGCTGATCCAGACAACGGATCCGCAGCTCGACGTCGGTCGACCAGCTCGTGGCGTCGAACGCGCGCCGAGCCGCGGTGATCGCCGCCTGGGCCTCCACGATGCCGGCGTCGGGCGCGTTGCCCAAGACCGCGCCGGTCGCGGGGTTGATCGAGGGGAATGTCTTGTCGGTGGTGACCAGACGGCCGTCGATCAACAGTCGTCGGTCAACCCGGTCGGCCGGCGACACATCAGCCGCGGCCACGGGCGTATCCGACACTGACATTCACGCTCCTGGTGTGGTGGGAGTCACGATAATTTGATTCTCATCTGTCGCGAATCTTACATTCGGCAGCCGAGAATTCAAGAAATTCTCAGGAACCGGAAGTGCCAGCCGACCAGCACTTATTGGCGCCACTGCTGCCCTTAAAGGCCCAGGCCGGGCGTGGTTTCATCGCCATCTTGCAAGCGGATCCGGCGTGAGAGTAGGGTTCTCACAAATGTAAGGGAGATTCTTTGTGATGGAGACGCGACCCCTTCCAACCGGGGGCCCGGCCGGGGCCGGCGCGTGAAGGCGGCGGTCGTCACCGGTGGCGGATCCGGCATCGGTCTGGCCATCGCTCATCGGCTGCGCGCCGACGGCCTTGATGTGGCAACCATCGATCTCAGACCGTCCGACACCGATCTGGCTTTCACGGCCGACGTCACCGATCGCTCACAGGTGGACGCCGCGCTGTCGGCGATCCGCGACCGACTGGGTCCCGTCACCGTGTTGGTCAACGCCGCCGGCCTCGATGGATTCAAGCGTTTCACCAACATCACCTTCGAGGATTGGCAGCGGGTGATCGACGTGAATCTCAACGGCGTCTTCCACACGATCCAGGCGGTGCTGCCGGACATGGTCGAGGCCGGCTGGGGACGCATCGTCAACATCTCCTCGTCGAGCACACATTCCGGCACCTCATACATGGCGCACTATGTCGCGGCCAAGTCCGCGGTCAACGGGCTGACCAAGTCGCTAGCACTCGAGTACGGGCCCAACGGCATCACGGTCAACGCGGTGCCGCCGGGTTTCATCGATACCCCGATGTTGCGCAACGCGCAGGCGCAAGGGTTCCTCGGCGACGTCGAGCAGAACATTGCCCGCACGCCCGTGCGCCGGATCGGCAAGCCCGAAGACATCGCCGCGGCATGCGCCTTTCTGGTGTCCGAAGAAGCCGGCTACATCACCGGTCAGATACTGGGCGTCAACGGCGGTCGCAACACCTGAGCATTCGAAGGAAGCACCATGAAAGTCTGGGTCGATCCGGAACGCTGCCAAGGCCATACCCTGTGCTCGATGATCGCGCCGGAATCCTTCCAGCTCAGTGACATCGATGGCAGTTCGTCGGCGATCAACGAGCTGGTCTCGGCCGACAAGCAGGATCAGGTGCGCGAAGCCGCACAGTCCTGCCCCGAGCAAGCCATCACCATTACGGACGAAACATGAGGGAGACAGGGCGTTGAGTGTCGAGGACGTCGTCGACGAAAGCGATCGTAAAAAGAAGAAGTATCGCTTCGAGCGGCACTCCGCGGAGTACCGCTCGCAGTTCAAGACGATCACCGAGGAGATGCACGCCCAGTGCCCGATGGCATGGAGTGACACCTACGGCGGGCACTGGGTCGCGGCCGGCAGCCACGAGGTCTTCGAGCTCGCCCGCTGTCCCGCCGTCTCCAACGATCACGACGTCAACAACGAACGCCGCGGCTACAAAGGCATTTCGATCCCGACGGCCAGTCGCATCAACGGCGTGCGGGGCGGCATTCTCGAGATGGACGACCCCGAGCACCGGACCTACCGCACCGTGCTCAACCCCTATCTGTCGCCGGCCGCGGTCAAGCGCTGGGAACCGTTCATCGATGACGTGACGCGCGCCTGCCTCGACGAGAAGATCGAGAGCGGTCACATCGACTTCGTCGATGATCTGGCGAACATCGTGCCGGCGGTTCTCACGCTGGCGATGCTGGGCATCCCGCTGAAGAACTGGCAGATGTACAGCGAGCCGACCCACGCGGCGGTGTACACGCCCGAGCACTCCCCCGATATCCAACGGGTCACCGAGATGCACCGGCAGATGGGGATCGACCTGATCAACAACATGATCGAGATTCGCAACAATCCACGACCCGGCTTGGTCAATGCCCTGGTGGAGATGCGGATCGACGGCGAGCCGGCCCCCGATCTGGAGATCCTGGGCAATCTCGGATTGGTCATCGGCGGGGGCTTCGACACCACGACGGCGCTGACAGCCCATTCGCTGGAATGGCTTTCGGAAAACCCCGACCAACGAGACCGCCTGCGACAGAACCGCGATACCCTGCTCGACCCCGCCACAGAAGAGTTCTTGCGCTACTTCACTCCCGCACCCGGCGACGGCAGGACGTTCTCCGACGACATCGAACTCGACGGCACGCAATTCAAAGAGGGTGAGCGACTGTGGATTTCGTGGGCCATGGCCAACCGCGACCCCGCGGTGTTCCACGACCCGGACCAACTTCTCCTCGACCGTAAAGGCAACCGGCACTTCAGCTTTGGCATCGGAGTGCATAGATGCATCGGATCGAACGTGGCTCGCACGGTGTTCAAGTCGATGCTCACCGCGGTGCTCGACCGGATGCCGGACTACCAGTGCGACCCCGACGGCGCCGTGCATTACGAGACCATCGGCGTTATCCAGGGCATGCGCAAACTTCCGGCCGGCTTCACACCGGGCCGCAAGGTCGGCGCCGGGCTCGACGAAACCCTGGACAAGCTCCAGCGGATCTGCGACGAGCAGGGCTTGGCCAGACCCATCACCGAACGCAAGGAAGCCGCCGTCATCGAATGACGGCCGAGCAGACGCAAAAGCACCCATTTCGTGCCGAAATGAGGTGCTTTTGCGTCTGCTCGGCAGTACTGGCGCGGCGCCCAGCTAGCGCGGCAGGCCCAGCACCCGTTGGGCGATGATGTTGCGCTGGATTTCCGACGTACCGCCGGCGATGGTGCCAGAGAAGCTGCGGGCGTAGCGGTCGAACCAGCTGGCGAAATAGTGGTCCAGGTTCATGTGCTCGTACGGGCCGGTGGTCGCGGGGTGGACGAGCCCGTCGGCCCCGGCCGAGTGCAGCGCGTGTTCGAAGCCGCGCAGCTCCGCCTCCGAGCCGAGCAGCTTGAGCACCGACACCGCGGCCACGTCGTCTTCGCCCCGGGCGGCGCGGGCCAGGGCCACCGAACCCAGCAGGCGCAGGGCTTGTTTGTCCATGATCGTGCTGGCGTATTGGTCGCGCTGCAGCTGGGTCGTGGGATGGAAATCTGTGATCAGGTTGTCCAGTCGATCCGCGAATCCCAGCCACATCATCGTGCGCTCGTGGCCGAGCGACCCGTTGGCCACCCGCCATCCTTGGTTGAGCGGGCCGACCAGATTCTCCGCCGGCACCTCCACGTCGGTGAAGAACACCTCGTTGAAATCCAGATCATCGGCCGAGCAGATCGACGGGAAGGGCCGCCGCACCACGCCGGGGGTGTCGGTCGGGATCAGTAACACGCTGATGCCTTTGTGTTTTGGCGCGTCGGGATCGGTGCGCACAAAAGTCAGCAACACATCGGCGTCGTGGGCGCCCGAGGTCCACACCTTCTGCCCGTTGACCACGAAATGGTCACCGTCGAGCACCGCCCGGGTACGCAGGGAAGCCAGGTCGGAGCCGGCGCTCGGCTCGCTCATCCCCAGTGAAGCGGTGATCTCGGCCCGCAGGATCGGTACCGCCCAGCGGCGCTTCTGCTCGTCACTGCCGAACGAAAGAAGCGACGCCCCAACAATATTCACGCCCTGCGGGTTGAAGCTGTGGTAGATGCGCCGTCGGCACAACTCCTCGAGGTGGACGAACTGCTGAACGACGGTCGCGTTGCGCCCGCCGAATTCCGGGGGTTGGCCGGGCAGCAGCCAGCCGTTGTCGAACAACAGCCGCTGCCAGCGGCGCGCCCACTGCGGCATGTGCGAGACCGATCGCGGACGTTCGAGGGTTTCGCTTGCGGCGGGCAGGTTTTCGTCGAGGAAGGCCGCGAACTCCGCCCGAAACTCCTCGACGTCGGAATCAAAAGTCAGCTGCACGGTACTCCTCGGCGATCTGCGCCCGATGCTCCGCGGCGCCGCCGAGCATGAGCTCACCCGCTTTGGCCCGTTTGAGCGCGAACTGCAGGTCGTTCTCCCACGTGAATCCCATCGCGCCGTGCAGTTGTAGGCCGTGCCGGAAGACCAGTGACTGGCACTCGCCCGCCGATGCCTTGGCCATGGCGGCCGCCAGCCGCCGGCGGGGATCGTCGGCGGCGATGGTCAACGCGGCGAAGTACGCCAACGCCCGGGCTCGTTGTATCGCGACGTGCATGTCGGCGGCCTTGTGTTGAACGGCCTGGAACGAACCGATCGGCACGCCGAATTGCTGGCGGCTGCGTACATGTTCGAGTACTAGATCGAGGATGCGCTGACAGGCGCCGACCATCGTCGTGGCCATGCCCGTGAGGGCGACGTGATGTGCACGCTCGGAGTCGACGGCTAGCCGCGCGCTGTCCGACACTTGGACGTCACCGAAGGACACATCAGCGACGTGCAGCACCGGGTCGAACACGGCTTCGCGCCGTACCGTCACCTGATCGGAGTTGACGATGAACACCCCGGCGCCCGTCACCACCGCCAACCGGTCCACCCGGTCGCCGTCGAGCACATGGCGCGCCGTGCCGTGCAAGACCCATCCCTCCGCGTCGCGGCGCGCCGCCACCCCGCTGTAGACGGCCGTGCCCGATTCCTGCGGGTCGAACCGCTCGCCGACCAATGGAGCGAACTGGCTCATTGTCGCCAGGAAGGGGGTGGGATCGGTGGCGTGGCCCAGCTCCTCGAACACGATTGCCAGTTCGACCGCGCTGGTCGGATCGCTCAGCTCCGTCCAGCCTTGGTCTAAGTAGAGCTTCCACACGGGCTCCCAGAGGGCGCGCGAGTTTCCACCGTCCTCGGCAACGCTGCGCACCAGCGACGGCGGGCACTGCTTGGTGACGACATCGCGGACCGTGTCTTGCCACAGTCGCTGATCTGCATCGAACTCCAACAGCATCGCGGGGCCCGCCTCCTACCTGGTCGCCAATCCTGCGAGAATAGCATTCTCGGATGCGGAAGTAGTAGTCTCGCAAACTGGCTATGAGATGCTAAAGCACCCGTGAGGGGACCGTAATGCCGGACGCCGCAACGACGCTGTTGGAGATCGAGGCGATCAAGCAGCTCAAGGCCCGTTACTGCCGCTACCTGGACACGAAGCGCTGGGACGACTGGCGAAATCTCTTCACCGACGACTTCGTGAGCGACACATCACAGTCGGGTGGAAAGCTGATTTCGGGCGCCGACGAGTTCGTCTCCTTTGTGCGCGGCACGTTGGGCAAACCCTCACAACCCACGGCGCACCAGGTGCACGCACCCGAGATCGAGCTGACGTCGGCGACGACCGCGGCAGGGGTATGGGCACTCGAAGACGTGGTACGACTGGGTCCGGGCGTCAACCTCCAGGGGCGCGGCCACTACCATGAGACCTACGTCAAGGCCGAAGACCGGTGGCTGATCAAAACGTCCACGCTCACCCGGCTGCGCGAGGATGTGTTCAATCCGCTTTTCTCCGTACGCATCTCGCCGCGGCTGCGCGATGCCGGCGCCGCCGTCGCGCGCAGGTTCGGCCGATGAACAGCCAAACCGTCGTCGTTACAGGCGGTTTCGGTCAGGTCGGCAAGCGCTGCGCCGAAATCCTGCTGCGCCGGGGACACACCGTGATCGCGATGGATATCCGCAGCGACGCTTCCGCGGCGGTTGCCGCGGCCCTGGCCGCAACGACGCACCCGGGCACGCTGATCCCGGAATACATCGATCTCACCGACGCAGACACCGTCGCCGCTGTGCTGGAGCGCCACCGTCCCGCCGCGATCGTGCACCTGGCGGCGATCGTCTCCCCACCCTCCTATCGCAATCCCAAGCTCGCCCGCAAAGTCAACGTGGATGGCACCCGAAACCTCGTCATGGCGGCGCAAGCCCTGAGCGACCCACCGCTGATCGTGTTCGCCTCCAGCGCGGCGGTGTACGGCTCACGCAACCCGTACCGGCAACCGGAACGCATCACGGGTGAAACCCCGGTTAATCCGATCGATCAATACGGCGAAGACAAGGTCCTGGCCGAGGCCGTGATCGTGAAAAGTGGTCTGCCGCACGCGCTTCTGCGGCTGGGTGGAATCGTGTCGCCCGACGGCCAGGCCAACCTCGACTCCGATTACTTGCTCCTGGTCCGCGCCACCCCGGTCGACAACCGCATGCACATGGTGGATGCCCGCGACGTCGCGCTGGCCTTCGCCAATGCCGTCGAACGTCGCGACGCCATCGACGGCAAGGCACTCGTTATCGCCGGCAATGACACCTACGTCCATCTGATGAGTGACGTCCAGGACGACATCATGGCCGCCGTCGGAATCGGGCGCCTGGGCCGGTCGGCCGGCCTGCCCGGTGACCCCGACGACGACCGTGGGTGGGGTTTCACCGGCTGGTTCGACACGACGGAATCCCAAGCGCTGCTTGACTATCAGAAACATGACTGGATCGAAACCGTAGCATGGCTGGCTGGCTCGATTGGCCGCCGCCGCCATCTGCTCAAAGCGCTGAGCCCGGTGCTCCGCCCGGTCATGCGTGCACTCCTGGCCCTGCAACGCCGAGTCGAACACCGCGGCCGCTACGCCGACCCGTGGACGCTGATGGTCAGCAAGTTCGGTCCAGACGTGCTGGCGCACACGTCATAACCGCCAAGAAACCGGTGATCGACGCCAGCGGGTTGCTGGGTTCGCACGTCCCCCGCCAACTCGTGGCGGATGAAGAAGACGGTCGAACGTCGTCGGCAGCTGGTGGGTGAACGGCTCATCGCCGGCGGAGCAGCCCATCGTCGACGTCCCGGTCCTCTCCGGTCAGCGGCTAGCAGTCATCGGAACCCGTTTGGCCACAATGTAATTCGT
>NZ_JAFBAR010000036.1 GCF_019247635.1 Mycobacterium sp. | reverse complement strand
CTGGCGAAGAAGGCGCGCAAGCGTGGCGAGAAACTCGCCAGCACCGCCCGCGAGCGCGGTGCGGAATTCGCCGACGTGGCGGCGGCACGCGGCGGGGAGCTGGCGGAAGCCGCGCGCGAACGCGTCGCGGAGGCCGGCGGGAAGCCCAAGCGCCGCTGGCGTTAACGACTTCTGGCGAGAAAGGCGTCGACGATGGCCGCAACGTCCTGATCGACGTCGACGCTGACCCCGGATTCGTTGTCACCCAACGGTTCCAGGGTGTCCAATTGCGACGCCAACAGCGCGGCCGGCATGAAGTGCCCGGACCTGCCGCCCAGTCGGCGAGCGATCACCTCCGGTGAGCCGCGCAGGTGCAGGAACTCGACCCGTGGGCAATGCGCACGCAATTGGTCCCGGTATGCGCGTTTGAGGGCCGAACAACTCACCACGCCGCCGTCACGATGACCGGCCAGCCACTCCCCGACCCGTTCCAGCCACGGGTAGCGGTCGTCGTCGCTGAGTGGTTGGCCCGCAGCCATTTTCGCGAGGTTGCCGGGCGGATGCAGGGCGTCGGCATCCAGGAACGGCACCCGCAGCCGTCGCGCGAGTGCTGCGCCCACCGTCGACTTGCCCGAACCGGTGACACCCATCACGACGGTGGGTGTCCTCGAGGTCCTCAAGGCGTGCTCAACGGTGCCATCAGGACTGTAGTAGCTGGTTGCGATTCCATTCCACCCAACCGACACCGCCGCGGCCATCGGTGGTGCTGACGGTGACCCAGGCGCGAGGGAATTGGCTCATCCGGCCGTCGACGGCAACGAGGGGCACCGGCGCGTTTCCACGCACGTCGAGGGTGGCGGTGAGGTCGCCGGGCTGCAGGTTGATCGTTGAGTTGAGCGGTAACCCGTTGTCGCCGAACACTTCCTGACTGCTCACCGTGTTCAGTTCGGTGAGGTTGCCGTCGCCGTCCTGCGCGTAGCCGATGCTGAAGCCGGGGACACCGGGGATCCGGATGTTCACACCGTGCAGGTGCGTGCCGTCGTCGAGGTGCAGCGCACTCCAGATCCAGTCCATGCTCCACCAGTCGCGAACACCCCAGGAGTGGTCGCGTTGACCGGGAACCGCGTCGAACCGGTAGCTGGTGTCGTTCACGGTGACCGAACCCGATACGGTACAAGGGATTTCGTACCGCGTAGTCAGGCGGTACCGGTATGGCGTGCCGTCGGTGGTCCACGTCAGGTCCATCGCCATCCGGACCGGTGTGCCGGGTTCGCCCCGCAGCAGAGCAGCGGGGTCCGAGTACGCCTGGCCTCGCGCGTGCAGGTCGACGCGGTAGGTCTGCAGCGGGACGTTGGCCGAGTGGGCGAACTCGATGTCGTCGGTGCGCACCGCCCAGGGATCGGCGGGTAACGGGATTTCGACGTCCAGCACCGCCACGGTGGGCACCTCGGGTCCGCACAGCAGCGCGTGGAACCAGGCGGTCGGCTGATTCGGGATCAAGCCGAGACGTAACCAGCCACCCAAACCCTGTGCCGGATCGGCGAAGTCGGCGTACCAGCTCTCGCTCCACAGCGGTTCCTCGGTGGCCGTATGCGCGCGTTCATCCTCGGTAACGGGCTTCAGCGGTTCCGGCTGCCTTGACCCGGGTCCAGGGACGGGCAACGTCGCCAAAGCGTCGGTGTCCAGCACGTGCTCGCAGTGCCGGTGCAGCATCGTCAAAAACATCCGGTCGCCCCGCTCGGTGCGTTCCACCAGCATCGACGAGACGATCGCCATCATCACACCGAAGAAGCTTTGCCGCCGCACCCCTTCGGTGACATCGGCGAGCGTGACCGGGGCCGTGGGGCCCAGCGCGTCGTGGTAGGCCCGCAGCAGCGTGTCGTACTGTGCGCGACGGTCTTCGACCGCAAGGGCGCACCCCAGAAAGTACGCCAGGTCGGTCATCGCGGGGCCCCAGGAGACGGTCTGCCAATCGACCACGGTCAGCGGCCGGTCGGCTCCCGCGGTGCCGAACAACATGTTGTCCAAGCGGTAGTCACCGTGTATCAGGCCTTTCAACTGGCCGGCCTCGGCGGCCAGATAGCCGTCGAACGAATCCACCAGGCGTTGGCACACCCCGCGGTGCGGGGCTGCTATCTGGTCGCCGTATCGGTCGATGAAGCCGGCGTACAACACGCCGATCATGGCCTGGTTCAGCGGCGCCTCACGATTGAGCCACGGCGCTTCGGCCAGCGCCGCGTCACCCAGCAGCGGACCGTGCAGCCGTCCCAGCTCGAGCACCGCGAGCCTCGCTTGTTCGGTTGTGGCGCCGGCGATTTCGTCGCCAACTACGGCCGGACCGGCGTCGCCGAGGAGCAGGTCGAAGACCCCGGTCGTGGTGTCCACGGCGGCGTGGTAGCAGGATGCTATGGGTCCGCCGAGGCGCGGCGCGATGTCTCGGTAGAAGCGGACCTCGCGCTCGTAGAGGCCCAGCGCCGACCCGGTCTGCCGGCTCACCGGATCGGTCGCCGCGACCTTGAGCACCACCGATTGCGGCCCCTCGGCCGCGCCGGCGGCCGAGTCGGCATAGCTCAGGTCGACGCGATAGCACTCGCTCATCTGGCCGGTGCCGATCCGCTCGACGGTGAAACCGGCGATGCCCGCATGCAATGTCGTGGCCAGCCACGAGGCCGTCAGATCGCTCGGTCGCTCAATTCCCTGCTGAGTGTCGGAGTCCATGGGGTTTAGCGTGCCAGGGAGAAGCCGTCCCAGGCCATCCGGCGGTCCGGATGCGGATCGAACTCGATCCGGCACTTGCGGTCGAAGACCATGACGGCGCGGTCCGCGCGGGTGTAGGCCGGCCAGTCAGCACCCGGAATGCCGGTGCGGCTGAATGCTCGCCAGCGTCGTTGCACCTCGTCGCTCACCCGCAGCGCGGGGCGTCGATCGGCCGCGGCGGTCAGCAAGGCGCCGAACCTGGTGCGGTAGATGTCGAAGACGGCGAACAACTCGGTTGCGTGGGTGGCTCCGAAACCCGACCATCGCAACGCGCGCGGCGCGTAGTCGTAGCGATACAGATAGGTGGGCGCATGGACGCCGTGTGCCTCGGCGATCTGCCAAGCCGCCGAACTGAAGGCGAAGTCGCCGCCGAGCTGGATGCAGGCCGACGACGCCGGGTAACCGGGATAGGCCGCGGTAATCCGTTCGCGGGCATCGGGTTCCGCGTCGGCCAGCAGTTCCTCGACCATCGACGCGTTGGTCGGCAGCATCGCCAGGAAACGGGTGAACAATCGCCCCTCGTCGGCGTTGGTTCCCACGATCAGCGGCACCCGATGCGCCTGACCGCACCGCATCGCCTCGACGGGGTCCATCGGCAGCATGTCGTCACCGACTACCGGACCGATCGGGAAGGCGCCCAACCGTTTCTGCATCCCCTGCTCGATCAGGCGGTGTTGGATCTCCACAATTTCAGCTGCCCGAGCCTGCATCAGCGCAGTCGCGGCGTCCCGGTTACGGGCACCCAGCAGGTTTGCAAAACGACTCGCGAATTCGGTGGCGACCTCTTTCGACCGCACCAGACCCGACGCGGGACTCTCCGAAATCGCCCGGGCGAACAGACCTTCGGCGGCAGGCACCGCCAACAACGAGGCGGTGATGCACGCACCCGCGCTCTCGCCGAAGATGGTTACGTTGGCCGGGTCACCGCCGAATTCGGCGATGTTGTCGTGGACCCACTGCAGCGCCAGCACCAGGTCGCGCAGGTACAGATTGCTATCGATGGTGATCTCGGGCGTCGACAGCGACGAGAGGTCCAGACATCCCAGCGCGCCCAGCCGGTAGTTGACCGACACGTACACGCAGCCGCGCCGCGCCAGGGCGGCACCGTCGTACAGCGGTGTCGCCGAGCTGCCCAGGAAGTAGCCGCCGCCATGAATGAAGACCATCACCGGCAGCGGTTCGGCGGCGGCGGTTTCGGGTGTGACGACGTTGAGGGTCAGGCAGTCCTCGCTCATGGGCTGGTATCTGCCGCCGAAGCCCGAGACGCCGAGCATGGTGTAACGGCGTAGCTGAGGTGCGCAATTGGCGAAGCCGTGGCAGTGCCGCACGCCCGACCAGGGCTGGGCGGGTTGCGGCGCGTGGAATCTCAGCGGTCCCACCGGGGGCCGGGCATACGGGATGGATCGCCACCGGTTCACGCCGTCGCGGGTGAAACCTTCGACGATCCCGGCAGCGGTGCGTACCCGGACGGTGCGGTCGTGCATCATCCGACGGTATCCGACTCGACCCGCATACGGCGCGCTCAGCGCCTAAATTGGGCGCGTGGCGGTTAGCCTGACGGGATGCGGATCGCCGCGTTGGTCGCCCTCACGTTGCTGGTTGCGGGGTGCACACACCCGGTCAACGGCGGCTCGCCGCAGACCCAGACCTCCACGCCGGCGACCTCGGGAACTTCGGCGGTGTCACCGACCAGCCCGTCCGGGAGCAAACCGCCGGCGGCGTCGACGCCGCCGGGCAGCGGTGCGCCGATCTCCGACGTCATCGCCTGGATCGAGGCAGGTCACGCCGCCGATCCGGGCCGATATCACAGCGCCACGCGCGAGGGCGTCACCACCCAACTCGGCGCGGACATCGCGTTCGCCGCGCCAGGGGGCAAGCCCAACTGCATGACCGACGTCAAGCACACCGGCAGCGCTCTGGCCTGCCTGGTCGATCTCACCAATCCACCGGCCCGGCCCGAGACAGCGTACGGCGAATGGAAAGCCGGCTGGGTCGATTTCGACGGCGTTCACCTGCAGGTCGGGTCGGCGCGTGCGGATCCCGGACCGTTCGTCAACGGCAACGGCCCCGACCTGGCCAACGGGGACACCCTGTCGTTCGACGAGTACCGGTGCCGCGCGGACCAAGCGGGGTTGTTCTGCGTGAACTACGCCCACCAGTCCGCGGCCAAGTTCAGCGCCACCGGCATCGAGCCGTACGGCTGCCTGCAGTCGGTGCCGCCGCCGGACGGCGTCGGCACGGCCTTCAGCTGCTAAGCCCCACGCCGCTTACCGCCGAGCGTGCGTGTCTGTACGGTGACACGCCGCTAGGGCTGGCATTTTGCGCACGCTCGCGGAGGGGACATCGTCACCAGCTGACCGGAAGTTCTTTCATGCCATAGATGTTGGCGTGTTTGAAGCTCAATTCCTCGCGTGCTACCGCCAGTTGCAGTCCGGGGAGGCGGCGAGCCAGGGTGGCGAACGCAACCTGCATTTCGACGCGGGCCAGGTTCGCTCCGATGCACTGGTGCACCCCGTAACCGAAACCCAAATGCCCATGGGTGTTTCGGCCAGCATCGAAGGCTTCGGGTTGGTCGACGAAGTCGGGGTCCCAGTTCCCGGCGGGCAAATTCATCATGACGAACTCCCCGGCGCGGATCAGTTGGCCGCCAATGGTGAGATCCTCGGTCGCCACCCGATCGACCTGGCTGTGCACGATGCTGAGGTAGCGCATCAGCTCTTCGACGACATTCGCGATGACGATGGGTTCGCAGGTTTGGCCGAGCCGCTTGAACACATCGGGATGTTCCAGCAGCGCAACCGTTCCCAGCGAGATCATGTTCGCGGTGGTTTCGTGGCCGGCCTGCATCATGATCACGCAGTTCATTGCCGTGGTGGCGTGGTCGAGTTGGCCCGTCGCCACGTAATCGGTGACGAGATGGCTGATCAGGTCGTCGCCGGGTTCGCGTTCTTTACGCTGCACCAATTCCTCGATGTAGGCATACATCGCCCCAAAGGCCTGGCCCTTCTCTTGATCGGTGGACCTCTGGTCCAAGCCCACGGTGGTGTGGTACTGGAAGAGTCCGAGGTCTTCGGGCGGCACCCCCAGCAGCAGTGCGATCACCAATGACGGCACCGGTAAGGCGAATTCGCGTACCAAGTCGGCGGGGGGCCCGCCGTCGATCATCTGCCCAAGGTAGTGGTCGACCACTTCCTGAATTTGCGGTCGCGTCGATTCGCAGCGCCGGAAGGTGAAATTGCCGGTCATCATGCGCCGCAGCCGATGATGTTCGGGATCGTCGGTCCGCGCGAACATCACTGGGACCTGGTTGTCGGCGTCCTTCGGCATGATGGCGTCCGGAATGGTTTTGGCGGACAGGCGGGGATCAACCAGCGCGGCTCTGATGTCCCGGTAACGGCTGACCACCCAGATCGGGTTGCCCTGGAACATCGCCCGTCGCAGGCCGGGTTGTTCGCGCCAATCCACGAACTCGTGCGGCGGCGCAAGCGGGCAGTGCGCGGCCCGCGGGATGGGCAGCACGGGCGGATCAGCATCAGAGCGGGATTCGGGAGTCTCGAAAGATATTGACATGACCAGCGTTTCCGATTAAGTGTCAGTTGCCTGCCAGTTGTAGAGCGTAGAGCGAGGCATTGTGGCAGTCAACTGTCAGTTAAGCTGTCACAATGACCGCGGTGGAGGACCGCCCGTTGCGTGCCGATGCGGCACGTAACGTCGAGCGCATCCTGCGCGCCACGCGCGATGTCTATGGCGAGTTGGGGCCCGATGCCCCGGTCGAGGCCGTCGCGCGCCGCGCCAAAGTCGGCGAGCGAACGCTCTACCGCAGGTTTCCGACAAAAGGCGATCTGGTCCGGGCCGCCCTGGATCAAACCATCGCCGAGGATCTCACGCCGGCCATCGAGCAGGCTCGCCGCAACGATGACCCGCTTCTCGGTGTCACCCATTTGATTGAAACCGCGATATCGCTGGGGGCCCGCGAACACAACCTGCTGATCGCAGCGCAACGGGCCGGCACGCTCACGTCCGACATCTCGGTTTCACTCGACGAGGCGCTCGAGGAACTCGCCCGCGAAGGTCAACGAGCCGGCCGGATTCGCGCGGACCTGGTCGCCGATGACTTGCCTCGACTGATCGTGATGCTCTATAGCGTGTTGTCCACGATGGATGCCGACAGCGCCGGCTGGCGACGCTACGTCGCCCTCATCGTCGACGCGATATCGACGAACGAACGGCAGCCGTTGCCCCCGGCCGCCGCCCTCCATTACGCGTCCGAGCCGAATAGCTGGCCGCTGTAAGCGATTAGGGGATGGTTGGCCAGCGTCGGCTTTGAAACCAGAAGCACGCTGCTTGACTATAGTCACCCAAATGTTGCGCTCTCGGACTGACGGGTGCAGAGCCGGGCGCAGGATCCCAAGTATGCATGCACTTCTGGCGTGGACACGCCATACTGGTTCAGTTAGTCCGCGAGCTCCTTGATGAGTCAGGTCAGCGTGAGGAAGAAATGGCGGTAACGGACGGGCTGTCGGCGCGTGCGGCAAAGCGCCTGCAGACCAGGGAACGATTAATGGGCGCCGCGATCGCGGAATTCGCCAGAACCGGGATCGCCGAGGCCGACGTCAGCACCATTGTGGCTGCCGCGGGCGTCGCCCACGGAACCTTCTTCTTCCACTTTCCGACCAAGGAGCATGTCCTGCTCGAGCTGGAGCGCCGCGAAGAGGACCGCATAGCCAAGCAGTTCGCGCAATTCCTGAAGCACAAGCACGATCTCAGCTCCGCCTTGCACGAGGCCGTCCGTCTGGTGGTTGGGTTGGAGCGTCGACTCGGCTATCTACTCTTCAATGACTTTCTCGCGCTGCACTTTTCCCAAACCCGGCCGCAAACCGAAGACGGCCGCGATCATCCCTTGGTCGTCTTGGTTGCCCAGGAGATCGCGCTGGCCCAAGAGCGCGGCGAGACTGACCCACAAGTCAATCCCATGAACAGCGCGGTGTTCTTCCTGCTGGGTCTTTACGCCCTCCTGGTCACCACCAACCACTGGCCGACCGGCCAGGATCTGGTCGACGACTACGTGGGGCGGACGTTACGCAGCATGCGACCCTGACTCAACCTGTGATTAGCTGACTTTCGTCAGTAAGGTTACCCACAAGATGGCGAACACCAATTTGGGCGGTGCACTTACGGCGGCCGTCGGTCGGCGCTATGCTGACTACAGTCAGCAACAGGCCCGATGCGGGAGGATTGTGTGGACCTGCCCAGGCTGCAGCGCACCGCTGGCGGCGCCGGTGCACCCGACGGGGTCAGCGGTTCGAACCAACCGGGGCTGACCTTCGACGAGCACCTGGAACGATCGAGGCTTACGCAGCGCCAGGCCGACCGGTGGCTGATCTCGGGCAGTCTTCTCATCGGCACCGCCGCACTGGGCATCTTCGGGCTGCCGCTGTTCCTCTGGGGGGTACGGTTGCTGCGCCGGGCACAACGGGTCGGCCTCTCGGTCCGGCCGATGCTGGTCACTTTGCTCGGCTATCTGGTCATCATCGACGCCGCCATCAACACCGTGGGCTGGGCGCTTGACCTGGTGGCAAACCACACCCTGCTGGCCCGAGTGCTGCTCAACGGCTGGGGCAACATGTTCGACGCGGGCTACTTCTGGCACTACAACGAACTGTGGGTCGGCGGCGCGGCGGGACCGGGCGAAAAGGGCTGGGAAGTGGGTCTCATCCTGACCGTCTTCACGATGCGCATCGCCGCCGCCATAGGTTTCCTGCAGATGAAACGCTGGGGCCAGCAGTGGATGGTCATCACCTGCTGGATGGGCGTGGTGATCTGGATCGGCTATGTATTCAACATGACCATGTTCGCCGACGTACGCTTCGCCGGCGTCGTGTTGCCTGTCGTCGGCTGGTGGCTCTATGACATCTTCTACATCACCCCCTTCCTCGCAATCCCCTACTTGCACACCGTCAATCGCGAACTCTTCACCGACTGAGCGACACGATGACCATCAGCACCGAATTCACCGACCAATTGCCTGTCAACGCATCTCGGAGGAGGTCAGATTGTGGGTTATTTATGGGAGATCCTGCGCTATGTCGCCGCTTGGGGTGGCACCGGCCTGATCATCTGGTTCTGGTATTGGCTCTTCTCCAACATCGGCACGTTTTGAGCGATGCGCGGGGCCACGAGGACGTGTGGGAGCCGGCCCATGGCTAGGCAGCCGGATGCGCAGGCCATGGCCCTCGAACGAAGTTGCGGCGTGACGGCGGTTGCGCTCAGTGAGCAACGCCGCGACGGCGTTCGGCTCGTCACGGGTGACCGGCGCGCCTTCGGTCTGAGCGGGGAGCTCACGTTCGTACACGTCCCCTACCCCGCGCCGTGCGATTGGTTGCGCAGAACCCTGACATGCGGTGTGGCCCTGCAGTGCTCGCCCTCAAAAGAGCACATCACCGAATATCGGCTGAACGAGCTGTCCGCTCGTGAGCTGCGCGCGCTGAGGCTGGTCGAAGCTGGCGTGGCGATCGGCTGGATAGCGTCGCGGTGGCCGGGGCTGCTACCTGAGGTAAGACGGCGCCTACCGGACGTCCCAATCGAAGCCGGCGACATGGCGGCTCCCGAAATGCTCAAGCGCGCAATTGCGTTGGCAGTCACCAAGCGGTCACTGACCCTTCATCCACTGCTGGGCACCTTGCCACTGGCCTACACGAAGCCGCAGGGACTGCCGGACAGGTTTCGGCGCACCTTTGGCAGGATGCCTTGGACCACAACGCAAAAGCGTATCCCCCGGCCGTACTCCGTCCCCGCCGGCGGTGACGGGGGGGTCCGGAACTCCAACCTGCCGCCACCGAGCCGCCCACAAGACAGCGATGACTACTTCACTCCCGAACACCGACCCGGCATCCCCTATCCCGAATGGAACATGTGGACAAAGCAATTCATGCGCGACCACGTTGCCATTGTGGAGCTTGAGCAGCGCGCCGACGCTCAGCGCCTTCGCCGCCCGGTACCGGTGACGGTCGATGTGCGCAAGTGGTTCGAAGAGCACACCCATCGTGCGATGACAAACCGGCTCGAGGACGGCTCGGACCTCGACGTCGACCAGTACGTGCGCCACTACATCGATCTGACGACCGGCGAGGCCATGGAGCCGAGGATGTTCCGTGACTTGCTGCCCCATAGCCGCGACGTCACGACGGCCCTACTTCTCGATGGCAGTTCGTCGCTCGGGGTGCACGGCGGGAGAATCTTTCGGCTGGAGTTGGCTTGTGCCGACGCGCTTTCCCGCGCCATGACGCTTGCGCGCGAGCGTCATGGCGTCTTTGTCTTCACCGGCAACACCCGTCACCGGGTCGAAGTCCACTGCCTGAAGGACTTTGCAGACCGGCGTTTCGTGCCGCCCAGCGGCCTAGGGCTGGCCACCCGCGGATACACGAGACTCGGTGCGCCGCTACGCCATTTGACGAGCCGACTCCTGGCGCAGGCCTCCGAGCGGCGGCTCCTGATCACCATCGGTGACGGCCTGATCTCGGATGAAGGTTACGAGGGCCGTTACGCCTGGGCGGATGCCGCGCACGCGGTCGAGGAGGCCAACGACGCGGGCGTCTCGATGTATTACGTCGGCGTTGGGCCTGCCCGGGTCGATCCTCTTCCGGAGGTGTTCGGGCCTCGGCGCTCGCAACGGATCCGGCACGTGGAGGAGCTTCCCCGAGTGCTGGCCCATGTCCATCGTGAACTGGTCGCCGCGTAACTGCCCCTCCGAGGAAGAGATGACGACGGATACCTATTTCGCAAATGGCAACGAGGTCCAGCTCTTCGAGCAGGCCTCCCGCCAACGCATGCCCGTGATGCTCACCGGGCCGACCGGGTGTGGCAAAACACGGTTCGTCGAACACATGGGACTGCTGTTGCGGCGGCCCGTGGTCACCATCAGCTGCCACGACGATCTCACCAGCTCCGACCTGGTCGGCCGGTTCATGGTGACCGGCGGCGACGTGATCTGGACCGACGGCCCGCTGACCCGGGCCGTTAAAGCCGGCGCGATCTGTTACCTCGATGAAGTCGTCGAAGCCCGCCACGATTCGTTGGCCATCCTGCATTCGCTCACCGATCACCGCCGATCGCTCTACTTGGACCGGGCCGGCGAGGTCGTGAAAGCGCCGGACACATTCATGCTGGTGTGCTCCTACAACCCGGCGTATCGCAGTTCGCTCAAGGAGCTCAAACCGTCGTTCCGCCAGCGGTTCGTCACGCTCGGCATGACGTATCTGCCACCCGATCGCGAGGCCGAAGTGATCGTCGCGGAAGCCGGGGTACCGACGGCCACGGCCCGCCGGCTCGTCGGGTGCGCGGTGGCGATCCGCACCGCGGACCAAGCCTTTCATTTCGAGCCACCGTCGACGCGGGTGTTGGTCAGTGCCGCGCAGTTGATTGCCGCCGGCGCAACCGAATTGGAGGCGGCCGATGCTTGCATACTCGCGCCGCTAAGCACTGACGGAGCGATCACCGATGGTCTCCGTGAAGTCGCGGCGGCCAGCCTGGCAACCACCAACACGTCAAGCGCGCTCAGCTAAGAAGGAGTCGATTGAGATGGATCTCAAAGAACGGAAGCGAAAGAGGGCACTCATCGTCTTCCAAATCTTCATCTATGGCTACCTGCTGGTGATGTTCGGAATCCAGCTGTACATGTCGTTCGCGCGCGGGTGGTGGGATTTGTGAACCGGCCCATGCTTAACCGCAATTCGCAAGGCGCCCCAGCCAACCCCGACGGGTCGGTCCGCCTTGCGGATCACGACGACGAATCCCGCGAAGCGCAGCGCCGTGCCGACAAGTGGATGATCGTCGGCGCCGCCTTGATGGGCATGTGGGCCCCCGGTCTGATCGGCTTTCCGGTATTCATGCGGGGCGTGTGGTTACAGCGCCAAGCCCTGCGCGCCGGCTTGTCCGTCCGGCCGATGATCGTGACCCTGATCGGTTACCTGGTCCTGATCGACGGAATGCTCAACAGCCTAGGCTGGGCCCTGGACCTGGTGGCCAACCACACGTTGATCAACCGTGTGCTGATGGTCGGGTGGGGAAACATGTTCGATGCCGGCTATTTCTGGCACTACAACGAGCTTTGGGTTGGCGGCGCGGCGGGGCCGGGCGAGAAGGCCTACGTGGCGGGTTTGATTCTCACCGTGTTCTCCATGCGGGTGGCCGCGGCCATTGGGTTTTTGCAGATGAAGCGCTGGGGTCAGCAGTGGCTGGTGATCACCTGCTGGATGGGCGTGGTCATCTGGTCCGCCTATGTGTTCAACATGACCATGTTCGCCGACGTGCGATACGCCGGTGTCGTGTTTCCGGTCATCGGCTGGTGGCTCTACGACATCTTTTACATCACGCCCTTCCTTGCCATCCCCTATCTGCACACCGTCAATCGCGAAATCTTTACCGACTAAGCAGGTTTAAGGAGCATTGCCATGACCGCGACGCCACCGGCCGAGGAGAAGGGTCTGGCTTCAGAACTGGAGCCCGGAACCACCCCGTACTACGCGCGAATGCATAAATGGATCAAGCGGGCCGTCCTGGTGTGCCTGGTGGCACTGGTGATCGAGGGTGCGTTCACCTTGCCCTTCATGGCGGTCTACTACGGGTACCCCACGCTGAGTCTCACTGAAATCTGCAGCGAGCTGCTGAAGATCAGGTATTCCAACGACACCTTGGAGTGCAAGTACCCGTACCCGCCGCTGGGACCGCCGGAGGGCGCCGAAGGGAAAACGACCGCCCAGGACGTGTGGGGCATCCAGCCGATACCGAAGTACCACCGGCTCGGGTTCCGCGAACTCGTCAAGATTCACAACGAAAGGCTCGCTCGTCAGGCGGCCCAACAGCACGTGGCGCCGCACCCCTGACCGGGCCGTACCGGGTCGTTCAATGGACGGCGCGGCTAGGACACGTTCGGGTTGGCGTCGCCCGCCGGTAACGACGGGTCCTGTTCGGGGGCCGGTTCAAGCACCTGAATCTCGCCCGTCGTCCCGTCGACCTCGACGAGCGATCCCGGCGGCAACAACCGGGTGGCCCCCGCGACATCGACCACGCACGGAAAACCGAACTCGCGAGCCACCACGGCGGCGTGCGACATCGGGCCGCCGAGTTCGGTCACCACGGCCGCGGCGTAGCAGAAGGCCGCGGTGTAACCGACATCGGTGACCTCGGCGACCAGAATCTCGCCGGGCTGCAGGTCGTCGATCGTCTCCGGTCGCACGATGCGCACCCGGCCGCGAACGCGGCCACCGCACACTCCAACGCCACGCAGCGTGTCGCCACCGCGAAGCGCGGAGGTCGCCACGCTGACCGGCTCCCAGCTTCCGCTGAACACCGCGGGCGGAACGACGGCAACCAGCCTGCGCTGTTCGGACCGGCGCCGCGCCACCAGACCCGCGACGTCCGTCGGGAGCGCATCGAGTTCATCGACGAGCAGGTAAAAGATGTCGTCGGCGGAGGTCACGACGCCGGAGTCGCTCAGCCGGCGCCCGTATTCACGCAGCAGGCCGCGCAGCACCCAGATGGCACGCACCATTTTGTCGCGACGCACTTCCCGGTCACGCAGCTGGCGTGCGGAGAGCAGGGCAACGGGCTTGGCGCGCAACGGAATTGCCGGGTAGGATGGCTGGGTGGCGGGCGGCCCGTTCAACGCTTTGGCGACCATTCGTACCAGCAACTCGGGGTCATCGGCGTAGCTGGTCGACAGCATCTCGACCTCCGCGGGGCCACGGTGACCGATGAGCGCAAGTTCTGCCGACACCGCGGCATGGAACTCCGGCGCGTCGACGGCAAGCTTGTCCAGGCGCTCCCCCGGTTCGGCCAGCAGCCGCAGCACGTTCGGATCGCGTTGTGCCGCTAGCACCAACCGTTGCACCGCCTCGACCGAGCGCGCGCTGACCAGGTCCGGGCCCGCCGGCGTCGAGGTGTCCCGTCCGCACAAGCCACGCAGCAACACGTTGAACGCGGCACACAGCATGAACGACCCGGCGCCGGCCAATACCCAGCCGTGCACCACGTGGTCGCGCGCCAACGAGATCAGGCTGAGCAACCGGCGATCATCCAGTTCGGCGAAGTCGCTGCCGGCCATACGTTCCAGGCGATCGACGTCGGCCAGAAAGTCGCGGGTGTCGAGAGGCGAGGCCGCGCTCAGCCCCAGCAGGTTGACGCCGAACACACCGATGTTGCGGACGGTCCGCAATTGCCGTCGGGCGCGGCCGGATTGCGACGGCGGGCGCTGCTCGCCGAACACCGGCAGCGAGGCCATGCTCGGGCCGAAATACCCGCTGTTGCGGACGATG
Organism: Mycobacterium sp.; assembly: GCF_019247635.1. Classification (GTDB taxonomy): domain Bacteria; phylum Actinomycetota; class Actinomycetes; order Mycobacteriales; family Mycobacteriaceae; genus Mycobacterium. Next base: position 6,122 of record NZ_JAFBAR010000036.1, on the reverse strand, counting down.
GCCGACGGCTTGGCGAACGGTACGGTTTCGGCCATGAAGTGCGCCGACGTGATCGCCCCGTAGAGCCGGTGCGCGAACACGGCGACGGTCCGCCGGGCGATTTCCCGTTGCACCATCCCGCCGGGGCGCAGCCGCTCCGCGATGGCCACCCCCGCGGCACGCAGGCCGCGCACGGTCACCGAGGCCGACGACGGCGAGAACGGGCCGGGCAGCGCCTCGGATAAGTTGGTGGCCAGGAAGGTCGGGAAACGCGGATCGATCGGGGTGTCGAACTCTCCGTTAACTCCTTGCGGGCCAGCAGGTATGGGGACCAGTCCGTCTTCGGCCGGCGCGTCGACGGCGGGTAGGTCCTGGATCGTGGCCAGCCGCCACGGCAACGAGACCACCCGCTTACCCACTGCGACTCGACCGCGCACGGCCAGGGTGAAGTCTTCCAGACACTCGTCGGCAGTCCACGCGAGTCGCAATCCCCACTCGTCGCGCAGCCGCGAGGTATCCAGCGGTGGCGCGTTGTGCAGCGATTCCAGTTCGGTGACGGTGCGTGACCGCAGTACGGACAGCGCGGGGAGGACGGGCCGCCCGAGCGCTTCGGCGATCTGGCGCAGCGTCAATCTACCTGCGGCTGCGAGGTCGACGGGGCCACTTTCGATTCCGGCGTCCAGGATGGCTCGGGTGAAGAGCCGCAGCGCGTCGTCGGTATGGACCACTTGTAGCGGGCGGTCCGCCGATCGGGCGGGAAACGCCGGCAGCGCCAGTATCCGACGCACCCAGTTGTCCACGCCGCGACCCATATTGAGCGCGGCGCGGATCGCGATCCAGTGCGCACCGGAGTTCGCGAGCATCTCCTCGACACGAGCCTTGTGTAGCCCTTCGGTGGTCGTCGGGTCATAGGCGTAGGCCGAGGATGCGAAAACGATTCGCCTGGAACCGGTTTCGGCCAGAGCGTCCAAGACGTTGGCCGTGCCCTCGATGTTGACCTGGTGGCTGATCTGGTCGTCGGGGCCGGGAGAGCGCGCCCACGCACAATGCACGACGACCTCCGCGCCGGCGACGGCGTGCCGGACCGCGGCCGCATCGCGAATATCCGATGCCACGAAATCGGCCGCGCTCGGCAAGCTTTCAGGCCGGTGCCGGGCGATACCTATAACCTCGTGGCCCTGGCTGAGCAGCCGGGCGGTCAGGCCGCGGCCGAGCACTCCGCCGGCGCCGGTGACCGCGATCCTCACTGGCTCAGCGCCTATTCGTCATCGTTCATGAACGCCGCGTTGAGCAGGTCGTCGAGGTCCATTTCCGCGATGTCTTTCCCGCCGCTCGGCGATACCGCCTCATGACCGGCGCGCTGCTCGCTGTTGTCCTCCTGGGCCAGCGTGAGCAACAGGTCCAACACCCCGGCCTGCCGAAGGCGCTTGACCGGAATGGAGGCGACCACGCGTTGCAGTTCGGCTTCCCCGGGCGCCGCCGCTTGCGTTTCCTGCCCGGAGATTCCGACCAGTTCCGCGTGGAAGTAGCCGGCCAGCGCGGCGGAGTTGGGATAGTCGAAAATCAGCGTCGGTGACAACGCCAGACCGGTGGCCGCTTTGAGCCGGTTGCGCATTTCGACAGCGGTCAGCGAGTCGAAGCCCAACTCCTGGAACGCCCGGTCCGGGTCGATGGCCTCCGGCGTGGTGTTGCCGAGTACCGTGGCGATGTGTCCGCGCACCAGATCCAGCAGAACCTCATGCTGCTCGTCCACCGTGAGACCCTCAAGACGTTGCAGCAGAGCCGATTTCGACTTTGCCGCCGCGAGTGAGTCGTCCACCTGGCGCCGGGCCGGGGCGTTGATCAAGTCGACGAACATCGGGGGCAGCGTCCCGCCGTCGAACTTGACGCGCAGGGCTTTGAGGTCGATACGGGCCGGGACCATGAACGGCTCGTCGACAATCATTGCGGTGTCGAGCAATCCGAGTGCTTCCTCCGACGACATCGCCACGATGCCGTCCCGGGCGAAGCGCGCGAAATCGGCCGTGGCCAGTCCGCCGGTCATCGCGCTGGCCTGATCCCACAGCCCCCACCCCAGCGAGATCGCCGGCAACCCGTGCGCGCGCCGGTGGGCGGCCAGCGCGTCCAGGAAGGAGTTCGCCGCCGCGTAGTTGGCCTGGCCCGAAGAACCTACCAACCCGGCCATCGACGAGAACATGACGAACGCCGACACCTCCAGATCCTGGGTCAGCTCATGCAGGTTCCACGCCGCGTCCACCTTGGCACGCAGCACGGCGTCCATCCGCTCCGAGGTCAGCGACGTCACCACCGCGTCGTCGAGCACGCCCGCGACATGAATCACCGCCGAAAGCGGATGGCGCACCGGGATATCGGCGATCACCTTGGCCAGCGCCGCGCGATCCGCCGCGTCACAGGCCACCACCTGTGCCTGCGCGCCGGCGGCGCCCAATTCGGCCACCAGCTCCGCGGCGCCCGGCGCATCCGGACCGCGCCGAGAAAGCAACACCACGTTGCGCGCTCCGTGGCGCTGCACCAGATGCCGTGCCGCGGCCGAGCCCACCATGCCGGTCCCGCCGGTGATCAACACGGTGCCCGATGCCCACGCATCGGGAAGGGTCATCACGACCTTGCCGACGTGGCGCGCCTGGCTCAGATACCGCAGGGCCGCCGGCGCGCGACGGATGTCAAACGTCGTCACCGGCAACGGCCGCAGCACGTCTTGATCGAACAACGCGGCCAGCTCGGTGAGGATCTGCCGGATCCGGTCAGGTCCGGCCTCGAAGAGGTCGAAGGCACGGTAACGTACGCCCGGGTGTTGCCCGGCGACTATGCCGTCATCGCGGATGTCGGTCTTGCCCATCTCCAGGAACACACCGCCCGGGGCGACCAAACGCAGTGAGGCATCGACGAATTCGCCGGCCAGCGAGTCCAGCACCACATCCATCCCACGGCCGCCGCTGATTACCCGGAACTTCTCCTCGAACTCCAAGCTCCGCGAATCCGCGATGTGGTCATCGTCAAAACCCATGGCCCGCAAGGTGTCCCACTTGCCCTTGCTGGCGGTAGCGAACACCTCGAGGCCCCAGTGCCGGGCCAGCTGCACGGCCGCCATGCCCACCCCGCCGGCGGCGGCGTGCACCAGCACCCGCTGACCGGGCCGCATGTTGGCCAGATCGGTCAGCGCGTAGTAGGCCGTGGCGAAGACGACCGACGCGGTGGCCGCCGCCGTGGGTGACCATCCGGCAGGCACCTTGACCAGCAGTCGCGCATCGGTGGTGGCGACCGTTCCAGTGCCCTCGGGGAACAGTCCCATGACTCGGTCGCCAACCGTGAAACGCTCATCGTCCGTTTCGGCGCTTTCCAGGGCAACACCAACGGCCTCGATGCCCATGACCGCATCCTCGGGATACAGACCCAGCGCGATCATCACGTCGCGGAAGTTCGCGGCGATCGCCGACAACGCGACCCGAACCTGCCCCGACGCCAGCGGCGAGTCGGCGTCGGGGACGGGCTCCAGCCGCAGGTTCTCGAAGGTGCCCGCGCTGCTGATGCCCAACCGCCACGGTCCATCGGTCGGTGGCACCAGCACGCCACCGACCGCGCGGCTGCCATGCACCCGCGCGGTGTACAGCGTTCCACCGCGCAGCAACACCTGCGGTTCGCCGGCTGCCAGAACCGCGGCGACAGCCGTATCATCAAGCGGCACATCGGAATCCACTAAGACGACCCGGCCGGGCTGCTCGGTCTGCGCCGAGCGCACCAACCCCCACACCGCGGCACCGGCCAGATCGGTGACGTCCTCGCCCGGCAGCGCCATCGCGCCGCGGGTCAGCACGACCAGTGTCCCGGCCCGGTCGCGGGCCAGCCAAGCCTGCAACACCTCCAGCGCCGCGCCGGTGGCCGCGTACACGCCGGCCAACGCATGGCCGACCTGGCGCGCCGATTCGAACACCACGGCCGCGGGTTCGTTTTCGCCGGCGTCCAGTTGCGCCGTGCGCCAGTGCTCTACCGTCACGGGCTCCGCGACCGGCGCCGGCTGGGCCGACCACACCACCTCGAACAGCCGGTCCGGGCCCGATCCCGACACCGCCGCCAGCAGCTGCTGGTCGGTCACCGGTCGGGCCACCATAGAGGCGATCGACAGCACGGGCAGGCCCAACGTGTCGGCCAGCTCAATCGACATGGCTTTCGAGACAGCCTTCGAGCTAGAGGCGGTATCCGCCGGTACGATCCGAGCGCGCACCGCCGCTGCCCCCGCCGCGTGCAACGAGACGCCCTGCCACGAGAACGGCACCAGCACGGCACCTTTGGCGAGTTCGGCGCTATCGGAGCTCAACACGACCGCGTGCAGCGCCGCATCCAGCAACACCGGATGGACCCCGAATCCGGTCACCGATACTCCGGTGTCAGCCGGCAACGCCACCTCCGCGAACACCTCGTCACCGCGACGCCACATTGCGGTCAGTCCCCGGAACGCGGGCCCGTACCCGTAGCCGCGTTCAGCCAACCGGTCGTAGCCGTCGGCAACCTCCACGGGCACCGCGCCCGGCGGCGGCCAGGCCGACAAATCCGCGACGGGTTGCACCGACCCGGCGCCGAGCATGCCCTCGGCGTGCACAACCCAGTCCGAACCATCGGCGGAACGCGAATACACCGACACGGCACGGTTATTCGATTCGTCCGGACCGTCGACGACCACCTGGACCGTGACCGAGCCGGACCCCGGCAGGACTAGCGGCGCCGCCAACGTCAACTCGTCGACCACCGAGCAACCCACTTCGTCACCGGCCCGGACCGCCAACTCCACAAACCCGGCGCCAGGAAATATCGTCACACCGCCGACGGCATGATCGGCCAACCATCCCTGCGTGCTGGGCGAAAGCCGACCCGTCAACACCACGCCACCCGAGGCGGGCAGCTCCACCACGGCGCCCAGCAGCGCGTGTTCGCTGTCCTGCAGGCCCAGGCCGGCGATCCCGGCCCGGTTCGCGGCCGAGCCGCCATCGGCAAGCCAGAACCGCCGTCGTTCGAACGGGTATGTCGGCAACTCCACGAAGTTGGCCGCTCCCGAGACGGCACGCCAGTCCACGCTCGCGCCGGCTACGTAGGCCCGCGCGACCGCGTTCACCAGCGTCTCGGGCTCCGAACGGTCCTTGCGTAGCGTGGACATCGTGATCGGCGCCGCGTCTTCCAGCGACTCTTCGATCGCCGCGGTGAGGCCGGCGGGGCCGACTTCCAGGAAGCGGGTCGCGCCGGATGACTGTGCGACGCGGACACTGTCGGCGAAACGCACGGCTTCGCGGACGTGGCGCTTCCAGTAGGCCGCAGAAGCGAAGTCGTCCCCGGCCAGTTGCCCAGTCACGTTCGAAATGATCGGGATAGCGGGCTGGCCGATCGCGAGTCCGGCGGCGACCGTGCCGAATTCGTCGATCATTGGGTCCATCAGCGGAGAGTGGAAGGCGTGCGAGACCGCCAGTCGATGCACGCGACGGCCATCGGTGCGGAAACGATCGGCCAGCGCGACCACAGCGGTCTCGGCGCCCGAAATAACCACGGCGGCAGGACCGTTCACCGCGGCGATGTCGACCTCAGGGTCAAGTAAGGGCCGCACTTCTTCTTCGCTGGCCTGCAACGCGATCATCGCCCCGCCGCCAGGCAGGGCCTGCATGAACCGACCGCGGGCGGCGACCAGCACCGCGGCGTTCTCCAGCGACAGGACCCCGGCGACGTGCGCCGCGGAGAGCTCGCCGACCGAGTGACCCAGCACGAAATCGGGTCGCACGCCCCAGGATTGCAGCAGCCTGAACAGTGCCACCTCCACCGCGAACAGGGCGGGTTGCGCGAATTCGGTGGTGTTCAAGACGCTTTCATCGTCACCCCACATCACTTGGCGCAGTGGCCGCAGCAGATGGCGGTCCAATTCGCTCACGACGGCGTCGAACGCCTCGGCGAATACCGGGTATGCGGCGTGCAATTCCCTTCCCATGCCCAGCGATTGGGAGCCTTGGCCGGGGAAAACGAAGACGGTCTTGCCTGCCGGCACCGCCGCGCCCCGGACGGCCGATAAAACCTCATCGGTGGCCAACTCGTCCAGGCCGGCGAGCAATCGGTCGCGATCACCACCAACTACGACCGCCCGATGC
>NZ_JAFBAR010000028.1 GCF_019247635.1 Mycobacterium sp. | reverse complement strand
CCGGCCAGGGCCAGATCACACTCACCCGAGCGCAGCGACTGCACCGCCATATGCAACGCCACCAACGACGACGAACACGCCGTATCCACCGACACCGCCGGACCCTCCAGGCCCAACACATACGACACCCGACCCGACGCCACGCTGCACGACTGCCCGGTCAACCGGAACCCTTCCACGGCTTTGGCGGCATCAGCTGCAGTGCCCATGCCGTAGCCCTGCGCGTACACCCCGGCGAACACGCCGGTGGCGCTGCCACGCAGCCCGGCGGGATCAATTCCACTGCGCTCCAACGCCTCCCACGACAGCTCCAGGAACATACGTTGCTGCGGATCCATCGCCAACGCCTCGCTGGGCGCAATGCCAAAAAAGGCCGGATCGAAATCCGCCACACCCTCCACAAAGCCACCCGTGCGGGTGTAGCACGCGCCCGCGACATCGGGATCGGGGTTGTACAACCCGGTCAGGTCCCAGCCCCGGTCGGAGGGAAATTCGCAGAGCACGTCGCGGCCTTCGATCAACATGTCCCACAGGTCTTCGGGGGAATCGATCCCACCGGGGAAGCGGCAGGACATGCCCACGATGGCGATCGTGTCATCGCCCGCGACCCGAGCCGCCGGTGACTGCTTGATCTCCTGTGGGACACCGGCGAGTTCGGAGCGGATGTAGTAGGCCAGACTGCTGGGCGTGGGGTAGTCGAAGATGAGCGTGGGTGAAAGCGCCAGCCCTGTAGCGGTTTTGAGGCGGTTGCGCATTTCGACGGCGGTCAGCGAGTCAAAACCCAACTCCTGGAACGCCTTGTCGGGTTCGACGCCCTCGGGGGCGGTGTTGCCCAGCACGGTGGCGATGTGGGATCGCACCAAGTCCAGCAGGACGGCGTGCTGCTGTTCTTCGGACAGCCCGTGGAGGCGTTGCGCGAGTGCGGATTTCGACTTTTCCGCGGCTAGCGAGTCATCCACCCGGCGCCGGCTTGGCGCATTGACCAGGTCGACAAACATCGGAGGCACCGCAACGGCGTGGGCGCGCAGCGCCCTTAGATCGATGCGGGCCGGTGCCAAGAACGGTTCGTCGACGATCAGTGCGGTGTCGAACAGCTCCATGGCTTCGTCCGACGACAAGGTCAAGACCCCGTCGCGGCCCAGTCGGGCCAGATCCGCGGCGCCGAGTGCGCCGGTCATCGCGCTGGCCTGATCCCACAGCCCCCAGCCCAACGAGATGGCCGGCAACCCGTGCGCGCGCCGGTGGGCGGCCAGCGCGTCCAGGAAGGAGTTCGCCGCCGCGTAGTTGGCCTGGCCCGAAGAGCCCACCAACCCGGCCATCGACGAGAACATGACGAACGCCGACACCTCCAGGTCCCGGGTCAGCTCATGCAGGTTCCACGCCGCGTCCACCTTGGCACGCAGCACGGCGTCCATCCGCTCCGGCGTCAGCGACGTGACCGTCGCGTCGTCGAGCACACCGGCGGCATGAATTACCGCCGAAAGCGGTTGCTGCGCAGTGATATCAGTGAGCACCTTGGTCAGCGCCGCGCGATCCGCCGCGTCACAGGCCACCACCTGTGCCCGCGCGCCGGCGGCCCCCAACTCGGCCACCAGCTCCGCGGCGCCCGGCGCATCCGGACCGCGCCGGGAAAGCAACACCAGACTCCGGACGCCATGCCGGTCCACCACATGACGTGCCAAAACCGAGCCCGCCATGCCGGTCCCGCCGGTGATCAATACGGTGCCAGCACCCAGCGCGCCAGCAGGCCCGAAAGGAACAGTCATGACGACCTTGCCGATGTGCCGCGCCTGGCTCAGATACCGCAATGCGGCAGGGGCACGGCGAATGTCGAACGTCGTCACCGGCAACGGCCGCAGGATGCCGGCGTCGAACAACCCGGCGAGTTCGACCATCCACTGGTGCATGCGGGGCCGTCCGGGTTCGAAGAGGTCGAAGGCGCGGTAGCGCACGCCCGGGTATTCCTGGGCGACGCGGCCAGGGTCGCGGATGTCGGTCTTGCCCATCTCCAGGAACATCCCGCCCGGGGCGACCAATCGTAGTGAGGCATCGACGAATTCGCCGGCCAGCGAGTCCAGCACCACATCCATCCCACGGCCGGCGCTGATTACCCGGAACTTCTGCTCGAACTCCAAGCTCCGCGAATCCGCGATGTGGTCATCATCAAAACCCATGGCCCGCAAGGTGTCCCACTTGCCCTTGCTGGCGGTAGCGAACACCTCCAACCCCAAATGGCGGGCCATTTGCACGGCCGCCATGCCCACCCCACCGGCAGCGGCATGCACCAATACCCGCTGCCCCGGCCGGACCTCGGCCAGGTGCACGAACGCCATGTAAGCGGTGGTGAACACGGCCGATACGGCGGCGGCTTGGGGATACGACCAGCCGGTCGGCATCGGCTGCAGCAACCGGATGTCGCCGGGGACCAGTGTGCCGCTGGTGTCGGGGAAGAACCCGTAAACCGAGTCCCCGACCGCGAATTCGGTTACCCCCGGGCCGACTTCGACGACAACTCCGGCGCCTTCACCCCCGAGCAGGGCGTCATGGGTGAACATGCCCAACGTGATCATGACATCACGGAAGTTCGCGGCGATGGCGAACAACGCCACCCGCACGTGGCCGGGCTGCAGCGGCGCATCGGCGTTGGGGACGGGCTCCAGCCGCAGATTCTCGAAGGTGCCCGCGCTGCTGATGCCCAGCCGCCACGGCCCGTCACCAGGAGGCACCAACACGCCGTCGACCGCGCGGTTTCCGCGCACCCGTGGCGTATAAACGGTTCCCGAGCGCAGCAACACCTGTGGCTCACCCGTCGCCAACACCGCCCCGACGGCCGCGTCATCGAGAGGCGCGTCGGAATCGGCCAGCACCAGGCGGCCCGGATGCTCGGTCTGCGCCGAACGCACCAACCCCCACACCGCCGCGCCTGCCAGATCGGCGACGTCCTCCCCCGCTAGGCCCATGGCGCCGCGCGTGGCCACCACCAGCACCCCAGAGTCACGTCCGGTCAGCCAGGTTTGCACCGCGGTTAGCGCCTGGTGGACGCGATGATAGGTCCCTGTCACCGGATCTTGTTCGGCGGCAACGGATTCGAAGAGCTCACGGACAGGCGACCCGCTCCCGGCCGGTGCCCCGGAGGCCGGTGACCAGACCACCTCGAACAGCCGGTCCGGTCCCGTCCCCGACACCGCCGCGCGCAGTTGATGCTCGCTGACCGGCCGGGCCACCATCGCGCCCACCGTCAGCACGGGCAATCCCAAACCGTCGGCCAGCTCGATTGAAACGGCCCTCGAGACGCCCTGGGCGGCCGCCGGCGCGATCCGCACCCGCGCCGCCGTCGCGCCCGCGGCATGCAGCGACACACGTTGCCAGGAGAAGGGCAACACGAGTTCGGCCTCGTGGCTGGGTTCGTGATGGGGCCCCGGGGCCACCACCGCGGCATGCAGCGCGGCATCCAGTAGCGCCGGGTGCACTCCGAAACCCGTTACCCCGCCCGCTTGTTCGGGCAAGCGCACCTCGGCGAACAGCTCGTCGCCGCGGGCCCACATCGCGGTCAGGCCCCGAAACGCCGGGCCGTAGTCGTACCCGCGTGCGGCCAGCCGTTCGTAGCCGTCGGCCACGTCCACCGCCGTCGCGCCCGCCGGCGGCCATACCGACATATCCGCGGTGGGCTCAACCGATCCCGGGCTCAGCACGCCCTGCGCGTGACACACCCACGGGGCCTCCGCGCCGGGCCGGGAGTAGATGGAGACACCGCGCTGGCCCGACTGGTCGGCCGGCCCCACCACTACCTGCAGCGCAACCGAGACCCCGGCCGGCAGCAGCAACGGCGCCTGCAGCGTCAACTCGTCGACCACCGAACAGCCCACTTGGTCGCCGGCCCGAATCGCCAGCTCCACCAATCCCGTGCCGGGGAACGCCACCGTCCCGGACACGGCGTGGTCGGCCAACCATCCCTGCGCGCTCGGTGACAGCCGGCCGGTCAACATCACGCCGCCCGAGGCCGGCAGCTCGACGACCGCGCCAAGCAATGCGTGCTCGCTGGCTCCCAGCCCCAGCCCGGAGGCATCGGCCGCCACCCCCTCACCGGAGAGCCAAAACCGCCGGCGGTCAAAGGCATACGTCGGAAGCTCGATAAAGCTCGCGCCATCCAGCACGGCACGCCAGTCGACCGCGACACCCGCGACGAATGCGGATGCGGCCGAGGACAGGAAGCGGTCAAGGCCGCCGTCCTCGCGGCCCAGGGTGGGAACCATGACCCCGGCGTCGCTAACGGCGTCGGTGAAAGTCTCTTCGACGCTGGCGATCAACGCCGGATGTGGACTGGATTCGATGAACGTGCGATAGCCGTTCTCGGACGCGTTGCGCACCGCCTGCTCGAACTGCACGGACGTGCGGATGTTGCGGTACCAGTAGTCGGCGGTCAAATCTGCGGTGTCCAAACGGTTTCCGGTGACCGTGGAGAAGAAAACGGTGCGTGAGGAGCGCGGCTCGATGCCGGAGAGCGCCTGGATGAGTTCGTCGTGTATCGCCTCGACCTCAACGGAGTGCGACGCGTAGTCCACATCGATGCGGCGGGTGCGCAGCTCCTGACCGGCGCATAGCTGGATAAGCTCCTCGAGCGCGCCCACTTCGCCCGACACCACGACGGCTGACGGGCCGTTGACGACGGCGACATCGAGTCGATTCTCGAAGGGCACCAACAACTCTCGCGCTCGATCGATGCCGCAGGCGATCGATACCATGCCGCCGGGACCGGCCAGCGCCGTCAGCAGCTTGCTGCGCAGGGTCACCACCCGTGCGGCGTCGCGCAGCGACAGCGCCTCGGCGACATAGGCCGCGGCGATTTCACCCTGCGAATGGCCGATGACGGCGTCTGGACGCACGCCGACCGACTTCCACAACCCCGCCAGCGCCACCATCACCGCAAACAGCACCGGCTGCACCACGTCGACGCGATCCAGGCCCGGGGCGCCGGGGACACCCCGCAGCACGTCGGTGAGCGACCAGTCGACGAATTCCGCGAAGGCCTCGGCGCAAGCGTCGATCTGGCGCGCGAATACCGGTGCGGTATCAAGCAGTTCGACACCCATGCCTTGCCACTGGGAGCCTTGGCCGGGGAAAACGAAGACGGTCTTGCCTGCCGGCACCGCCGCGCCCCGGACGGCCGATAAAACCTCATCGGTGGCCAACTCGTCCAGGCCGGCGAGCAATCGGTCGCGATCACCACCAACTACGACCGCCCGATGC
>NZ_JAFBAR010000108.1 GCF_019247635.1 Mycobacterium sp. | reverse complement strand
ACCCGCGACGTGAACAAGGCGCAGATCTACGCCTGGCGCAAGGGAATCAAGACGCTCTACTACATCCGGCTACGCCAGATGGCGCTGGAGGGTACCGAGGTCGAGGGCTGCGTCTCCTGCATGCTCTGACGGCCGGCGCCGAGTGTGAATTCAGCGACGGCCGCCCGGTGTGTCGCGTCGCGAAATTCACACTCGGCCAGGCGCGGAACGCCCGGTCTGCGCAGGTCAGCGGCGGCAACGCGGTATGGTGCTTGACGTGGTGAGAATGCCTCGACCTGCTAGACCCCACCCCAGCGTGAAGCCGGGGGTCAAGGTCGACGCGCGCAGCGAACGTTGGCGCGAACACCGCAAGAAGGTGCGCAACGAAATCGTCGAAGCGGCGTTCCGCGCCATCGACCGGTTGGGGCCCGAGCTCAGCGTCCGGGAGATCGCCGAAGAGGCCGGCACCGCCAAGCCCAAGATCTACCGGCATTTCCACGACAAGTCCGACCTTTTCCTGGCCATCGGCGAGCGGCTGCGCGACATGCTGTGGGCTGCGATCTTCCCGTCGATCGACCTGGCCACCGACTCGGTCCGCGAGGTCATCCGGCGCAGCGTTCAGGAGTTCGTCAACCTGGTCGACCAGCATCCGAATGTGGTGCGCGTTTTCATCCAGGGCGGCTCCGCCGCCCAGTCCCAGGCGACGGTGGCCACCCTCAACGAGGGTCGCGAAATCACGCTGACCATCGCCGAGATGTTCAACAACGAGATGCGCGAGATCGAATTGGACCACGCGGCGCTCGAACTTGCTGCACAGAGCGCCTTCGGTGCGGCGGCCGCGGCCACCGAGTGGTGGCTGGGCCCCGAACCGGACAGCCCGCGGCGCATGCGTCGCGAGCAGTTCGTCGCGCATCTCACGACCATCATGATGGGAGTCATCGTCGGCACCGCCGAAGTGCTGGGCATCGCCATGGACCCGGACAAGCCGATCCACGACGCGGTGCCGAGCAGCCCGGCCGCGAGCTGACTTTCGGCGGCGTTGACATCGCCTCAGCAATCCACGACACTCGATATATCCGATACCATGGGTACCGGATAGTTGCCGTCCAAACAGGAAGACCGAGCCACCATGACCAGTGCTGCGGCGGAGGTCCAGCCGTCTGACCAGGCGAGCTCACCGGTGCACACGCGCGCCGTCATCATCGGGACCGGATTCTCCGGACTGGGCATGGCGATCGCTCTGCAGCGCAAGGGTGTCGACTTCGTCATCCTCGAGAAGGCCGACGACATTGGCGGCACGTGGCGCGACAACAGCTACCCCGGCTGCGCCTGCGACATCCCGTCGCATCTGTACTCGTACTCGTTCGAGCCCAAGCCGGATTGGAAGAACCCGTTCTCCTACCAGCCCGAGATCTGGGACTACCTCAAGGGCGTCACCGAAAAGTACGGACTGCGCCGTTACGTCGAGTTCAATTCGCTTGTCGATCGCGGTTATTGGGACGACGAGGAGTGCCGGTGGCATGTGTTCACCGCCGACGGGCGCGAGTATGTCGCCCAGTTCCTGATCTCGGGAGCCGGCGCGCTGCATATCCCGTCGTTCCCGGAGATCGAGGGGCGTGACGAATTCGTCGGTCCCGCTTTCCATTCCGCGGAATGGGACCACAGCGTGGACCTGACCGGCAAGCGGGTGGCGATCATCGGGACCGGTGCCAGCGCGATTCAAATCGTGCCGGAGATCGTCGGGCAGGTTGCCGAGCTGCAGCTCTACCAACGCACCCCGCCGTGGGTGGTTCCGCGCTCCAATCCTGAACTCCCCGTTGCACTGCGACGGGCGATGCAGATCGTCCCCGGGCTGCGCGCGCTGGTGCGACTCACCATCTACTGGGCCCAGGAGGCGCTCGCCTACGGCATGACCAAACGGCCCAACGCGCTGAAATTCATCGAGGCCTACTGCAAGTACAACATCCGCCGCTCGGTGAAGGACCGCGAGTTGCGGCGCAAGCTGATCCCGCACTACCGCATCGGCTGCAAGCGAATCCTGAACTCCTCCACCTACTATCGGGCCGTCGCGGATCCCAGGACCCAACTGATCACCGATCCCATCACCCGCATCACGCGCGATGGGATCGTCACCGCCGATGGTCGCGAACGTCCCGTGGACGTCATCGTGTACGCCACCGGGTTCCACGTCACCGACTCCTACACGTACGTCCAGATCAAGGGGCAGCACGGCGAGGATCTGGTCGACCGGTGGAATCGCGAGGGCATCGGCGCCCACCGCGGCATCACCGTCGCCGATGTGCCAAACCTGTTCTTCCTGTTGGGGCCCAACACCGGGCTCGGGCACAACTCCGTGGTCTTCATGATCGAATCGCAGATCCACTACGTCGCCGACGCGATCACCAAGTGCGACACGATGGGCGCGCAGGCGCTGGCCCCGACACGCGAAGCGCAGGACGCGTTCAACGACGAACTGCAGAGCAAGTTGGCCCGCTCGGTCTGGAACAGCGGCGGCTGCGCCAGCTGGTATCTCGACGAGCACGGCAAGAACACCGTTTTGTGGGGCGGCTACACCTGGCAGTACTGGCGCGCGACCCGCTCCGTCAAACCCGCGGAATACCAGTTCTTCGGCGCGGGCACCGGCTCGCGGGCAAACGCCGCGGCGGCGGCTGTCGCGAAGTAACCTCGGCGCGCTGCGCCCTTTCCTAAGCTTCTGCGGTGCACCGCGCACGCGGCCGGGAGTCGGTGGCGTCGTGACGCCGAAGATCCAGGCGTATCACGCGATCCAGGACCCGGTCGGGTACGACGCGGGCCAGGCACACCAGGATCGCGGCGTCGCGTCCGATGGTGTAGCGAGTCCCGTCCTAGACGCCGCGCCTGAGGAGTTCGGCGAAGGCATTCGCGGCAGCGTCCACGCCGGCGTCGTCGTTGGTAGCCACCAGATCCAGCAGGAGGCCACGGGTTACGGCCAGTCCGAGTCGTACCATCGCTGCGTCCACCGGGCCATCGGCCGCCGCTTCGACCGCGCTCAGCCAGCCGTCGACGGCGCCGGGAACCATGTGGGCAAACGGCTTTTCGCCTTGGGCGGCGCGGGCGTAGCACTCGAAGAAGAGGCGTTCCAGCCGGCGTAGCTCGGGTCGACGAAGGTCGGCCCACATGGCGGCGAAGCCGTCGGCCGGGTTCGCGGGCAATTCGGTGAGCAGGCCCATCTGGCGGCGCTCGACCTCCTCGACGACCGCCATCAGCAGATCCTCACGAGAACCGAAGTGGTGCAGCAACATTCGATGGCTGGTGCCGAGTGCACCGGCCACCTCGCGCAGTGAGCGGTCACCGATGCCGCCCTCGGCGAATTCCTCGATCAGCGCCTGGCGCAGCCGTCGGCGCCGCTGCAGGTCAGGGCTGCGGACCATCGGCGCGGCTGAGCTGTTCCGACCGGGCCTTGAGCCCTTGGCCCTCCAGCTCGAGAAAGCGCTTGGTCTTCTTGACCATCAGGCGCCCGACAAGGGCGCCGAGGACACCGCGTTGCTCGAGTTGCTGGCGAACCAGGGTGCGGCCGCCGGGCTGGGCGGTGACGTCGTGGCGGGCGGTCACCAGCACGCCGGGGGAGCGTTGCACCCACGTCCAGGACGAACCCGCGTCGATCTCGGTGACCTGCCAGATCAGCTTTGACATGCCGGGTTGCTTGATGGCGAACCGGTTGCCGACGGCGAGGTCGGGACCATCCAGCCCGACCAGCGACGTCACCGAGGCTGTCCACGCCGGCCAGCCCTGGACGTCGGTGAAGACATCCCATACCAATTGCGCCGGAGCATCGATCTCGACGCTGCCCTCGTTAAACATGTACCAAATGGTACATCTCAGATGAGATTTTGCCTATGCCCTTATGCCACGCGCGCATCGGATGCTCGAGCGTAAGGCCGCAGCCGCTCGATCCACTGCGGCGTACGCTGCGGCATGCCGGGCTGGATTAAACGCCGCGACACGTCGGCACAACCTCTTGTGTTGCACCGCCTTGTCGGGCCCCAGGGGTAGTGTTTGAAGCCTGCGCCACCGCAGGCAAATCGTCTGGTGAAGAGGGGTTCTGGTGTCCGAAAACGTGAAGCTGATCGACCGGGCCTCGGCGATCAACTGGAACCGGCTGCAGGACGAGAAGGACGCGGAGGTCTGGGACCGGCTTACCGGAAACTTCTGGCTCCCCGAGAAGGTGCCGGTGTCCAACGACCTGCCCTCATGGGGCACGCTGACCGCCCATGAGAAACAGCTCACGATGCGGGTGTTCACTGGGCTGACCCTGCTGGACACCATCCAGGGCACCGTGGGGGCGGTCAGCCTGATTCCCGACGCGCTGACCCCGCACGAACAGGCCGTCTACACCAACATCGCGTTCATGGAATCGGTGCACGCCAAGAGCTACAGCTCGATCTTCTCCACCCTGTGCTCGACCGCCGAGATCGACGACGCCTTCCGCTGGTCGGAGGAAAATCCCAACCTGCAGCGCAAGGCCGAGATCGTGATGCAGTACTACCGCGGCGACGAGCCGCTGAAGCGCAAGGTGGCGTCCACGCTGCTGGAAAGCTTCCTGTTCTACTCCGGGTTCTATCTGCCGATGTACTGGTCCAGCCGGGCGAAGCTGACCAACACCGCCGATATGATCCGGCTGATCATTCGCGACGAGGCCGTGCACGGCTATTACATCGGCTACAAGTTCCAGCGCGGCCTGGCCCTGGTCGACGACGCCAAGCGCGCCGAACTCAAGGACTACACCTACGAGCTGCTCTTCGAGTTGTACGACAACGAGGTCGAGTACACCCAGGACCTCTACGACGAGGTCGGGTTGACCGAAGACGTCAAGAAGTTCTTGCGCTACAACGCAAACAAGGCGCTGATGAATCTCGGCTATGAGGCGCTGTTTCCGCGCGACGAGACCGACGTGAACCCCGCGATTCTGTCGGCCCTGTCGCCCAACGCCGACGAGAACCACGACTTCTTCTCCGGGTCTGGGTCCAGCTACGTGATCGGCAAGGCCGTGGTCACCGAAGACGAGGACTGGGACTTCTAAACCCGCAGCTCAGACCCCTTAACGGCTAGCGGCGCGGGCGCGGCCGGCAAACGTGGCGCTCGGGCCAAAACGGGCTCATGCCCACCCTGTGCCCACAATTTCCCGAAGCAGATGTTCACACCCCCATGGATGGCGCGCTGGCTCACAAACGCCTGCCCGAGGTGTTGGAGGTGCTTCGGTGCTAGCTGCCGCCACCGCCACCACCGCCGCCGGCGGCGGTAGAGCCGGCGCCAACGGCGGCGGCTGAACCGCCCCCGCCACCACCGCCACCGCCGAAGGTGCCGGACCCCCCGCCGCCGGGGGTGACGGTGCCGCCGCCACTGGTTATTGTGCCGCCGGAGCTGCCCATTCCGCCGGCGGTGTTGCCGGCACCACCGCTGATGGGCTGGGCCGGCGTCTCGGCGCCGCCGCCGCCGCCCCCGTCGCCGCCGAGGCCGCCGAAGATACCGCCGCCGCTGCCGCCGCCACCACCGCCGCCACCAGCGTCGGCCAAGGCGCCGCTAGCGCTACCGCCGCTACCACCATGACCGCCTCCGGCGCCGCCTGCGGCGGTGCCATTCCCGCCGGTTACTCCCGTTCCCGCGCCGCCATTGACGGCAGCTGCGGCGCCGGCGCCGCCGCCACCACCGGCACCGCCGAGGGTGAAGTCGGCGGCGCCGCCTTCGCCGCCGACGCCGCCGCCGCCAGTGAGCCCGCCGCCAACCGGCCCGGCTTCGGCCGAGCCGCCTTGGCCGCCGGAGCCGCCGTGGCCGCCGGCGAAGGTGCCGCTGCCGCCGGCGCCGCCGCCGCCAGCACCGCCACCCTCGGCCGCCACCGGCGCACCTCCGGTGGCGATTGCTATGCCGCCGTTGCCGCCGGTGCCGCCGTAGCCGCCGGTGAAGCCATACCCGCCGTTGCCGCCGGTGCCGCCGTTGCCTGCCAGCCAGGCCCCGGTGCTGCCATTGGCCGGCTCGCTGTAGCCGCCGTTGCCGCCGTCGCCACCGGTGCCGCCGGTGCCTCCCGGGCTCGGGAAGCGGTCGTAGCCGATGCCGCCCGCCCCGGCGCTGCCGCCGTTGCCTCCAGTGCCGCCGTTGCCCGCAGATCCGGAGGTGGCGTTGAAGCCCTGGCCGCCTTGGCCACCTTGGCCGCCGGCGCCGCCGATTCCGCCGTAACCGCCAACGTCGCCGATACCGATCAATCTCGACAACACCGCAGGCTGGCCCCCGGGCCCACCCACCCCGCCGTTGCCGCCGAGGCCACCGGTGCCGCCGTTGATGGATCCGGCGACGCCGGCGAAACCGGGGCCTCCGGTGCCGCCGGCTCCGCCGGCGCCACCGATCCCGCCACCGCCGAAGAACAGCCCAGCGTTGCCACCGGCACCACCGGCCCCGCCGGTGCTGCCGACGCCACCGCTGGTGCCACTAGTGCCGGTGGTGCCTGCCCCGCCGGCCCCGCCCTGGCCGCCGTTGCCGAACAACCAGGCGTTACCGCCTTTGCCACCAGGCTGCCCCGGCGCACCGGACCCCCCCTCACCGCCGTTACCAAACAACAGCCCGCCCGGCCCGCCCGCTTGCCCGGTTCCGGGGGCCCCATCGGTGCCGTTGCCGATCAACGGGGTCCCCAACAAGGCGTTGGTGGGCGCGTTGATCACCCCGAGCAGGTCGTCCCCGAGGGTCTGCAGTGGGTTGGCGTTGGCCGCCTCGGCGGCCGTGTAGGTGGCGCTGGCACCAGTCAATGCCTGCACGAACTGGTCATGAAACGCCCCCGCCTGCGCGCTGAATGCCTGAAAGGCGTTCCCGTGCCCGGAAAACAGCGCCGCCACCGCCGCCGATACCTCATCACCCCCGGCGGCCAGCAGCGTCGTGGTCGGGGCCGCAGCCGCCGAGGTGGCCGCGCTCACGGTCGAGCCGATCCCGGCCACATCCCCAGCCGCCGCCGCGAGCACCTCGGGTACCGCCACCACATACGACATCGCTGCCCCTCACATCGTCGATACGCTGCATCGGAGGAGATGAAAAGTACGCCAAGAGGCTACGCCGACGCCGGCCGACCTTCCCATGCTTTGGCAGACATTTAACCCGCGCGTCATTATCGGCTGAAGAACGCCCTTCGACGTGTACCACGACTCTCACGCAGGCAATTAACCGCCGAACATCATTCGCGGTGGGTTGTGAATCCCGACGACCCACGCGCCCCTCGCAGGTGGCGGCGGGCGCCGAACCACCCTCGCCAGCCCAGGGACTTTGGGCGCGGGACGCAGTCCCAGGTTCACCTCGACGCCGTTGGCTACGTCGACCCGTCATCCCCGGGTGCGCCGAACACCCCACCGGCGCCCCCGGTGCCGGCGGCGCCCGCTGCCTTACCACCAGGCCCGGCGTTGCCGCCGCTACCGCCGTTGCCGATCAGCGACGCGTCACCGCCGGTACCGCCGGCACCGCCGGTACCGTTAAGTGCGAATCCGCCGGCACCGCCGCCACCGCCGTTCCCGATGATCAGCCCGCTCTTGCCGCCATGGCCGCCGTCACCGCCACTGGGCACGGCCAATCCGCCGGCGCCGCCCTCACCGCCGTTGCCGAACAGCAGGGCGGCGTTGCCGCCGGCCCCCCCGTCGCCGGCGGTGGCGACGCCGTCGCCGCCGACGCCGCCGGCCCCGCCGGCACCCAACAGCACGCCGGCGTTACCGCCGGCACCTCCGACACCTCCGGCGGTTTGGCCGGCCCCACCGGTGCCGCCGGCCCCGCCGGTACCGAAAAGTAGGGCTGCGTTGCCGCCCGCCCCGCCGGCCCCTCCGGCTTGGGTGCCGGTGGCGCCGACACCGAAGTACATGCCGGCCCCGCCGGTGCCACCGGCCCCGCCGGCACCGAAAAGCAGGCCGGCGTTGCCGCCTTGACCGCCGCTACCGCCCCCATTGACGAAGCCCTCCCCGCCGGTGCCGCCGGCCCCGGCAGGGCCCAGAAGCAGGCCGGCGTTGCCGCCGGCCCCACCGGCCCCGCCGCCGGAGTTGCCGCTCCCGCCCGCTCCGCCGACACCGCCAGCACCGATGAACATGCCGGCACCGCCGGCGCCGCCGCCCCCGCCGACACCGCCGGCATCGGCACCGGACCCGCCGGCGCCGCCGGCACCGCCGGCCGCGAACAACCCGGCACCGCCAACACCGCCGACACCGCCGGCGATACCTAGCCCGCCGGCGCCGCCCGCACCGCCGGGTGCGAACAGCCCAGCACCGCCCACACCGCCGGCACCGCCGACGGTCTCGCCGACTCCGCCGGCGCCGCCGATGCCGCCGACGTTGAATAGCCCCATACCGCCGGCCCCGCCAACACCGCCGGCACCCGTGAAGCCGAGGCCGCCGGTGCCGCCGGTGCCGCCGGCACCGAACAGCCCGCCGGCGCCGCCGTTTCCGCCGTTTCCGCCCGTGATCGTGCCCCGCCCGCCGGCGCCGCCGGCCCCGCCAGCACCGAACAGCCCGGCGGCGCCGCCGTTTCCGCCGTTTTGCCCGGTCCCGGTCGTAGAGAGGGCGCCGGCCCCGCCGTTCCCACCGTTGCCGACGAGCCACCCACCGGCCCCGCCGTCGGCCCCGGTTCCCGGGGTTCCGTTGGCGCCGTTGCCGATCAACGGCCGCCCGGTCAGCAGCAGGAACGGCGCATTGATTGGCGCTAGCAGGTCTGCCTGCACACTTTGCAACGGCGAGGCGTTAGCCGCCTCGGCGGACGTATAGGCACCGCCGGCGGCATTCAGCGCCTGCACGAACTGGTCATGAAACGCCCCCGCCTGCGCGCTGAGCCCCTGAAAGGCGTTCCCGTGCCCGGAAAACAGCGCCGCCACCGCCGCCGATACCTCATCCCCGCCGGCGGCCAGCACCACGGTGGTCGGGGCCGCCGCCGCCGCAGTCGCAGCGGTCAGCCCCGAGCCGATGCTGGACAGATGCGAGGCCGCCGAAGCCACCAACTCGGGGACCGCCACCACATACGACATCGCTGTCCCGCCATATCGTCGATACATCGCTGCATCGGAGGAAGGAAGATGAAAATTATCGCAAAAGCGTACGCAGATTCCGACCCGGCATGCCAGCGTTGCGGCGAACTCTTCAGCCCGCGTAACTGCCGTCGGTCGAAGAACGCTCTCCTGAATATTCGCGGCGGCGTGAGTCCAACACCGAGATCGCCTCGCGGACAGGTGTTTCGCGTCCGACTGGGTTCGTCGTAGATAAGGCCGTCGTCACTGGGACTTCTAAACCCGCAGGTGTCGGCGGCAGCTTGGCTTGACAGCTAACCGCCGTCGCCGCCGGTGCCGCCGAGCGCCTGGACACCGCCGCTGCTACCCCCGACCGAGGCGGCGCCGCCGCCGCCACCTCCGCCGGTATTGCCAGTGCCGCCGGCGCCGCCGCTGCCGCCGGTGCCTGCTTGGCCGACACTTCCGGGCGCACCACCGCCGCCGCCGGCGCCGCCGCTGACCAGCCCGCCCCCGCTCAGGGCGAAGCCGCCGGTGCCGCCGGTACCTCCGGTGCCGCCCGCGATACCCCCGCCGCCACCGCCGCCCCCGCCGGCGGCGTCGATGTGGTTGGTCAGGCCGAAGCCCGAGCCAGCGAGGCCGCCTTGGCCGCCGCCGGTGCCGCCGGCGCTGGTGCCGTCGCCGTGGACGTTGGCGGTGGCGTGAGCGATGGTGGCGGCGCCTCCGCCGCCGCCCCCGCCACCGGGCCCGCCGATGGCCCCGGCGGCGCCGCCCCCGCCACCACCGGTGCCGCCGCCGGCTTCGGCGACGAGGCTGCTGTTGTCGTAGGCGTAGGCCAAACCGCCGGCACCGCCGGTGCCGCCGGTGCCGCCCGTGCCGCCGCCGGTGCTGTTGCCGCCGGCCCCGCCGCTGCCACCGCCACCGCCGATGACATAGCCGTTGGTGTTGGTGGTCAAGGTGCCGTTACCGCCGTCGCCCCCGTTGCCGCCGTTGCCACCGGCGCCGGTGCTGGTCCCGCCGTTGCCGCCGTTGCCGCCGGCGCCGGGGCCGGCGGTGCCGAAGGTGCTGTTGCCGCCGTTGCCGCCGTTGCCGCCGTTGCCGCCGGTGCCCGGGCCGCCCGCGGTTGCGCCGGGGCCTCCGGCGCTACCGCCCAGGCCCGCGGCCCCGCCGTTGCCGCCGTTGCCGCCGTGACCACCGCCGGTGACGCCGTTGTCGTCGGCGGCGACACCGCCCTGGCCGCCCTGGCCGCCGTTGCCGCCGGTGCCGCCGTTGCCGTTGGCGCC
Organism: Mycobacterium sp.; assembly: GCF_019247635.1. Lineage (GTDB taxonomy): Bacteria > Actinomycetota > Actinomycetes > Mycobacteriales > Mycobacteriaceae > Mycobacterium. The sequence continues at coordinate 63,183 of NZ_JAFBAR010000108.1, read as the reverse complement.
CGCATGGCCGCCGAACAATCCTGACAATCCCTGGGATTGGCCGCCGGTCCCACCCGTACCACCGTTGCCGGCATGGCCGCCGTCGGTGCCGCTGTAGGCGTTGACCGGGCCGCCGAAATCGCCGGAGGGACCGTTGCCGCCGGCCCCGCCTGTCCCGCCGATGCCGCCGGCACCGCCGGCGCCGCCGTTTCCAAAGATCAGCCCGCCGTTGCCGCCGGCCCCGCCCATGCCGCCGTTGCCGCCGTTGCCGCCGTTGGTGCTGTTGATGGCAGAGCCCGTGGTGCCGGTGCTCCCGGCCCCCCCGGCTCCGCCTTGGCCGCCGGTGCCGAAAAGCCATGCATTACCACCTCGGCCACCGGGCTGCCCGGGGGCTCCGGACCCACCGTTACCGCCGTTTCCCCACAAAATGCCACCCGGCCCGCCGGCCTGCCCGGTCCCGGGCGCGCCGTCGGTGCCGTCGCCGATCAACGGGGTCCCCAACAAGGCGTTGGTGGGCGCGTTGATCACGGCCAGGACGTCTTGTTCGAGGGCCTGCAGTGGCGAGGCGTCGGCGGCTTCGGTGGCCGTATAGGCGCCCCCGGCGGTGTTCAACGTCTGCACGAACTGGTCATGAAACGCCGCTGCTTGGGCGCTGAGCGCCTGAAAGGCCTGTCCGTGGTTGGAAAACAGCGATGCCACCGCCGCCGAGACCTCATCGGCGCCGGCGGCCAGTATCCCGGTCGTCGGGGCTGCCGCGGCCGCATTCGCGGCGGTCACCGCCGAGCCGATGCCGGACAAATCGGATGCCGCGGCCTGCAGCAAGTCTGGCGCCACAGTCACAAAAGACATCTCCGGCTCCCGTCCACTCAGCGCGCCCGGTGCAAAACGGTGTGTCGTTGCTCTGGCGATGGCCTCGCCTGGGCGCTCGATGTGAAGTGTGCGCCAATGGACGGTGGCAGTTGATGGGGAATTCTCCCTATTATTTGTGCGCCCCGGGACCTGGCCGGGCGCATGCCAACGCGAGAATGCGCTGCGGGACCGTTCTTTTGGCCGGCCTGCACAACTCTGGCCTGCCAATCAGCTACTTGCAGCTGCTGGGTGGCGCGAACTACGGCACCTACAACCAGGGCGTCTTCAACACGGGTAACTACGACATCGGATTTTTCAACTCCTGCAACGACCTTGTGGGCATCGGGCTCACCGGTGACCACAAGATAGGGATTGGGCCCTTCTACATCAACGAATAGACACGAACCTCGTTAAAGCGCTCGTGTGGGATATCAATTCGCCGCATAATTGCCGCTATGAAGAGATTTTTCCTGGGGATCGCGCTGATTGTAGGAATGGCCGTGGCCACGCCGTCGGCGCCGGCGGCGCACGCCGACATCTGCGCCGGCGCGAATGGGCGCCACGTCAGTGTCGGAGGTTGTACCCCCGGCCTTGCAGGCGATGCGATCACGGGCGCAATCGTGGCGTCCGATCACCCGTATGTCGATGGCGAGGTCCCCTGCTACACCGTGGAGGGTGCGCCCTACTACACGCCTCCGGGCGAGCCCTGCTAGCCGCGCGCTCGACGCGGGGTGGGGCATGGCGGCGGCACCCAGGTTTGCAACACTTTGCGGCCGATCAGCTGGCAGCCGTGGGTATACGCCAATTGCTTTGCGGCAGCAGTGAACTCCTGGTTGCTCACGACGATGCTCTTCGCGCATCCATGATGGAGCGCGCCGGAGACCACCTGCTGGACGGCGGCGACACCGACCGATTTTCCATAGCGCTTGCACTGGATCGCCACATACCGGCCGTCCCTTTCGGCGATCAGGTCGACGCCGTAATCCCCGACCGGCGGGGTGAATCTGACCCGCCAGCCCGCCTGGCCTAAGCGCGTGGCGACGTAGTCCTCGAACTCGACCCCGCCCATCGCGTCGATTCGTCTCATGGTGGCGTTGACCCAGTCGCGGCGCGACCACTGACGCTTGGCCACCCACGCCAGGACCTCGAGCAGCAGGGTCAAGTAGCACGTCGCAAAACCCACCCCGGGGCTGTGCACGGCGATGCCTACGGACGCCCCAACGACGATTGGAATGACAGGCAGGGCCCCGCGCACGAGCCGATGATAGGGATGAGCTCCGACAACGGGGACGACCCCGGCGAAGCGGAATACGTCTGGGCCGGCTTCGGGCGCGGGACGTGTTCGGTCCGTGAACGGAGCGTGAATTGTCGAGATGGCGGGATGCCAGGGTGGCGCGGTGATGTCGCGACCGTGAGACTAATGGGCGTGACGACATCCGGTTCTTCTCACAATCACCCCCACTTCTTACGGTCGGTAATCCGCTGGCTGCAGGTCGGCTATCCCCAAGGCGTGCCCGGGCCTGACCAGGTCCCCTTGCTGGCGCTCCTGCGCAGCACCCCGCTTTCCCAGGATCAGCTCAAAGAGGTCGTCCAAAACCTCACCAAGCCGGGATCGGCGTCCGAGGAGGACGGCGTGATCGACGGCAACGAGATCGCCGCGAGAATCTCCGAGTTGACCAACCACGACGCCGGCCCCGAGAACGTTCGTCGGGTGGCCGCCACGCTGGCCGCCGCGGGCTGGCCGCTGGCCGGCATCGACGTCAGCGAGGTTATCCCCGGCGACGAAGACGGCGAGGCCGCCGAAGAGATCGCGGCCCAGTTGCGGGCTGCCTCACAAGCTTGAGATGTCGATGACGAAGCGGTAGCGCACGTCGCTGGCCAGCACCCGCTCGTAGGCTTCGTTGACGTAATCGGCCTCGATGACCTCGATTTCGGGGGTCACGCCGTGCTCGGCGCAGAAGTTCAGCATCTCCTGGGTTTCGGCGATGCCGCCGATGTTCGACCCGGAGAGGCTGCGTCGCGCGAGCCCCAGCGAGAACGCCCGCACCTCCATCGGGTGTTCGGGGATACCGAGTTCGACCATGGTGCCGTCGACGTCCAGCAGATTCAGGTAGTCGTCGAGGTTCAGGTTGGCTGAGACGGTGTTCAGGATCAGGTCGAAACCGTTGCGCAGCTTGCGGAAGGTGTCCGGATCGGCGGTGGCGTAGTAATTGCTCGCCCCCAGGCGCAGCCCGTCTTCCATCTTCTTCAGCGACTGCGAGAGCACTGTCACGTCGGCGCCCATCGCTGCGCCCAGCTTGACGCCCACGTGGCCCAGGCCGCCCAGCCCGATGATCGCAAGCCGCGTGCCCTGGCCGGCCTTCCAGTGCCGCAGCGGTGAGAAGAGTGTGACGCCCGCGCACAGCAAGGGCGCCGCGGCGTCAAGGGGCAGCTCGTCGGGAATGTGCACGACGAAGTTCTCGTCGACGACGACGGCCTGGCTGTAGCCGCCCTGCGTCGGTGTGCCGTCCTTGTCGATCGAGTTGTACGTGAAGGTCGCGCCCGGTTTGCAGTACTGCTCGAGCCCGGCCTTACAGCTGCTGCACTGACCGCAGGAGTTCACCATGCAGCCCACGCCGACGTGGTCGCCGATTTTGTGCTTGGTGACCTCGGAGCCGACGGCCGTCACCACGCCGGCGATCTCGTGGCCGGGGACCAGTGGGTAGTTCGGCACACCCCACTCGGCTTTGACGGTGTGGATGTCGGAGTGGCATATTCCGGCGAATTTGATGTCGATCGCGACGTCGTGGGGACCGGGATCGCGACGCTCGATGGTCGTCTTGGTCAGTGGCGCGGTTGCGGATGTCGCGGCATAGGCGCTGACAGTGCTCATGGTATTTCCCTCTTCGATCTCGGTGGCTCTACAGAAGCTTAGCTAAGGTAACGGTTTTAGGCCAGTCGGCCGTTGCGCAGCGCGCTCGACTTTCCAGCGGAACGCTTTCGATAAAGGCGGCTCACGACCACTTTGAACCTAGACGAGCTGGTCGGCATGAGAACGACCCGCCGACGACGTGTGGGGTTCCTGGGGCTGGTGAGAAAGTTGTATATCCTGCTCGTGTGGGGAGCACACGAAGCGAACAGCGGCCACCTGCGCCGGCAAACTTCGAGCAGTCTATGGGGGCAAACTTCGACCTGCCGGGCGGAATCATTATCGGTTTCGCCTTAATATACGCAACATTTCGCATCTCCCGTTTGCATGGTTTGCACGTCGGGTGGATTTGGGTAGACGCCGTTTATCTAATTCTGTGGCTGGCCCTCGGATGGGCATTCGGTGTGGTTGCGGTGCGCTGTGGAAAGGCCGAGCGTTGGGCGTCGGCCTTTGCCGGGCTGACCGCGGCCGCCGCGTCCGTGCGCGCGCTGTTCTGGGGATTTCTGCTAGTTGATGACGCCAGACCGAGTTCGTATTATGCCTTAATTCAGTATTTATCCCTCTTTACCGCGTTGGCGCTCATGTCTTTCGGAATCGCAGCACACCGACAATTCCGGTGGTGGTGGTCGGTGCCCGCCGTGCTGGCCGGATTTCTCGATGCCCGGACAAGTGCTCTCGTCATTTATAGGACCGACCCTTATTTGGGTTTGATCTGGCTGATCCCGTTGGTAATACTTGGGATTGCGATGTACCGGACTCGAGTCAGCGCGACCACAGCTAATTAATCGGGGCGTTGATCCAGCGCAGGTCGTCGACGATGCCGCGGGCGGCAATCAAGCCCTGGCCCGTCTGCCAGATCTCGTCGTTGACGACGAACACCCGGTTGTCGCGGTTGGCCGACAGCTTGCGCCACGGGTCGCTGTCCAGGATGGTGGCCGCGCGGTCCGTGGCGGCCGCGGATGCGCAGGACACGTAGATGATGTCGGCGTCGGCGGCGGAGAAGTCCGGCGACCTGGCCAGGTCGGCGTCGGTGGTCCCCATCTCGAGGTAGGCCTTGTCGGTGAAGCGCTGCGCCATCGGCCGGTCCACCCCGACCGCGGTCAGCACGCTGGCCGGAAAGTTGTTGGACCCGTAGACCCGCATGGTCTTGTCTGTCAGCTCGACGATCGAGGCCTGGAAATGGGCCGCGTCGTGGGTGGCCCCAATCTGGGCCGCCCGCTGCGAGAAGCCGCTGATCAGTCCGTCGACCGCGGCGCCGCGTCCCGTCGCCGCCCGGACGCCACGCAGGTTGTCCTGCCAGGCCGCGCCGGGAGCCGCAGTGAACACGGTGGGCGCGATCGCCGCCAGCTGCGCATACAGCTTTGGCGTCAGCCCTTGTGAGCCCAGGATCAGATCCGGGTGGGCAGCCCTGATGGCGTTCATGTCGGGGGAGCTGCGCGTACCGACCCCGGCCAGCCCGTGCACCGTATTGCCCAGGTACGGCGGCTGGGATGCCGAGCCGTCCGGCAATGCGGCGCCCACTACCCGGGATTGCAGGCCCAGCGCGCACAGTGCGTCGAGTTGGTCACCGGCGAGCACCACGATGCGCTGCGGATCGGCGGGCACCTGCACCACGTCCGGCGTCACTCCCGCCGCGTTGTGCGCGGTGCGGGGCGAGGGCCCCGCGTCGGCCGCCGCCGGGTCCTTGGCGCACGAGTCATCGGGCTTGCGATCGTTTCCCAGCACCCCGGCTCCGGCGATCTGGGTGGTGGGCGTGACCAGCGACCGCGACGAGGGCTTGGACGGTTCCGATCCGCAAGCGCTGCAGGCGATCGCGAGTGCGGCCATTATCGATGCCGGGGCAACCCATCTGCGCACCCCGCCGTTCAGCACGCGTTCGACGTTAACATTTGGCCAGCTCGCAGAGGCTAACCCGACTTCGGCGCGGCAGTTACGACAGTTTGTAGGACCAGGCCCACCGCGAGCGTGATCGGCGGCTAAGATTCTGAAGAAGTCGGGTTTTTTGGGCCTGTCCGGGACGGATGTTTGGAGGAGCTGTTGACAGCCGAAGCGCCCCCGTTGGGAGAACTCGAGGCCTTCCGTCCCTACCCGGCCCGCACGGGCCCTAAAGGGAACCTTGTCTACAAGCTGATCACCACCACCGATCACAAGCTGATCGGCATCATGTACTGCGTCGCCTGCTTCATCTTCTTCTTTATCGGCGGGCTGCTCGCGCTGTTGATGCGCACCGAGTTGGCCGCCCCGGGTCTGCAGTTCCTGTCGAACGAGCAGTTCAACCAGCTGTTCACCATGCACGGCACGGTCATGCTGTTGTTCTACGCGACCCCGATCGTGTTCGGCTTCGCCAACCTGGTGCTGCCGCTGCAGATCGGCGCGCCTGACGTCGCCTTCCCACGGCTGAATGCGTTCTCGTTCTGGTTGTTTCTGTTCGGCGCCACGATCAGTATGGCCGGCTTCATCACGCCGGGCGGGGCCGCGGACTTCGGCTGGACGGCCTACACCCCGCTGACCGACGCCATCCACTCGCCGGGGCCCGGCGGCGACTTCTGGATCATGGGACTGGCCGTCGCGGGTCTGGGCACCATTCTGGGTGGGGTCAACATGATCACCACCGTGGTGTGCATGCGCGCACCCGGGATGACGATGTTTCGGATGCCGATCTTCACCTGGAACATCCTGGTGACGTCCATCCTGGTGCTGATCGCGTTCCCGCTGCTGACCGCCGCGCTGTTCGGTCTGGCCGCCGACCGCCACCTGGGGGCCCACGTCTACGACTCGGCCAACGGCGGAGTTCTGTTGTGGCAGCACCTGTTCTGGTTCTTCGGCCACCCCGAGGTGTACATCATCGCGTTGCCGTTCTTCGGCATCGTGTCGGAAATCTTCCCGGTGTTCTCGCGCAAGCCGATCTTCGGTTACACCACGCTGGTCTACGCGACGCTGTCGATCGCCGCGTTGTCGGTCGCGGTCTGGGCGCACCACATGTTCGCCACCGGAGCCGTTCTGCTGCCGTTCTTTTCGTTCATGACCTACTTGATCGCGGTACCGACCGGAATCAAGTTCTTCAACTGGATCGGCACGATGTGGAAGGGCCAGTTGACGTTTGAGACGCCGATGTTGTTCTCGATCGGCTTCATGGTCACGTTCCTACTGGGCGGTCTGACCGGCGTGCTGCTGGCCAGCCCGCCACTGGACTTCCACGTCACCGACAGCTACTTCGTGGTCGCGCACTTCCACTATGTGCTGTTCGGCACCATCGTGTTCTCCACCTTTGCCGGCATCTACTTCTGGTTCCCGAAGATGACCGGCCGGCTGCTGGACGAGCGGCTGGGCAAGCTGCATTTCTGGCTGACGTTCATCGGTTTTCACACCACGTTCCTGGTCCAGCACTGGCTGGGCGACCAGGGCATGCCGCGCCGCTACGCCGACTACCTGCCCACCGACGGCTTCCAGACCCTCAACGTCGTCTCCACGATCGGCGCTTTCATCCTGGGCGCGTCGATGTTCCCGTTCGTCTGGAACGTCTTCAAGAGCTGGCGCTTCGGCGAAGTGGTGACCGTCGACGACCCGTGGGGTTACGGCAACTCGCTGGAGTGGGCGACCAGTTGTCCGCCGCCACGGCACAACTTCACCGAACTGCCCCGCATCCGTTCGGAGCGTCCGGCGTTCGAGCTGCACTACCCGCACATGGTGGAGCGGATGCGCGCCGAATCTCACGTGGGCCGCGCGCACGGTGAAGAGGGCCACGACGTCACCAGGGTCGACGACGTAAACGTTCGTAGCTAGTCCCAGGTGAACACATCGCCGAAAGTGACGGTGTTGATCACCGTCACCGGCGTGGATCAGCCAGGCGTGACCTCGGCGCTGTTCGAGGTGCTCGCGCGCCACGGCGTCGAACTGCTCAACGTCGAACAGGTGGTGATCCGCCGCCGGCTGACGCTTGGGGTACTCGTGTCCGGGCCGCCGGAGGTCGCCGACGGCGCCGCATTGCGCGGCGACGTCGAGGCCGCCATTCGAGGTCTTGGTCTGGACGTGACGATCGTGCGCAGCGACGACGTGCCGATCATCCGGGAACCGTCCACCCACACGATCGTGGTGCTGGGTCGGCCGATCACCGCCGAGGCGTTCAGCGCGGTGGCCCGGGAGCTGGCCGCCCTGGGCGTCAACATCGACTTCATCCGCGGCGTCTCCGATTACCCGGTCACCGGCTTGGAGTTGCGGGTCTCGGCGCCGCCGGGCGTCGGGCGCCAGTTGAAGACCGCCCTGACCCAGGTTTCCACTGACGAGAGCGTCGACGTGGCCGTCGAGGACTACGGGCTGGCCTGGCGCACCAAGCGGCTCATCGTGTTCGACGTTGACTCGACGCTGGTGCAGGGCGAGGTGATCGAGATGCTGGCGGCCCGGGCCGGAGCCCAGGGCAAGGTCGCCGCGATCACCGAGGCCGCGATGCGCGGCGAGCTGGATTTCGCGGAGTCGCTGGAGCAGCGGGTGGCCACCCTGGCGGGTCTGCCCGCCAGCGTGATCGACGAGGTCGCCGATCAGCTGGAGCTGATGCCCGGTGCGCGAACCACGCTGCGGACGTTGCGGCGCTTGGGTTTTCGGTGCGGCGTGGTCTCGGGCGGCTTCCGCAAGATCATCGATCCGCTCGCGCACGAGCTGATGCTGGACTTCGTCGCCGCCAACGAGCTGGAAATCGTTCACGGAGTTCTCACCGGCCGCGTCGTCGGCCCGATCATCGACCGGCCCGGCAAGGCCAAGGCGCTGCGGGACTTCGCGCAGGAGGCCGGCGTGCCGATGGCGCAGACCGTGGCGGTCGGCGACGGCGCGAACGACATCGACATGCTGGCCGCCGCCGGACTGGGCATCGCGTTCAACGCCAAGCCGGCGTTGCGCGCGGTCGCCGACGCGTCGTTGAGCCATCCGTACCTGGATACCGTCCTGTTCCTGCTGGGTGTGACGCGAGGCGAGATCGAGGCCGCCGACGCCGTCGACGGCGTGGTGCGCCGCGTCGAGATTCCCCCCGAGTGAGTGGTCGCCCAGTGTGGCGAGCAGTCGCAAAAGCACCCGTTTCGCCCTGAAATTGGGGGCTTTTGCGTCTGCTCGCGGGCGGTACGGCACGATGGTCGAGTGCCCGAAACCGGCCTCGAAACCCACAGCCCCGCGGCCGATCCCGATCTACTGATCGACTTTCGAAATGTCGCGTTGCGCCGGCAGGGGCACACGTTGGTCGGGCCGCTCGACTGGGCCGTCGAGCTCGACGAACGGTGGGTGGTCATCGGCCCGAACGGGGCCGGGAAGACGTCCCTGCTGCGTATCGCCGCCGCCGCCGAGCACCCGTCGTCGGGCGTCGCCTATGTGCTCGGCGAGCGGCTGGGCCGGGTCGACGTCTCGGAGCTGCGGGCGCGGATCGGACTCAGTTCGTCGGTTCTGGCGCAGCGGATACCCACCGACGAAGTGGTGCGCGACCTCGTCGTCTCGGCCGGCTACGGGGTGCTAGGCCGATGGCGGGAACGCTACGAGGACGTGGACTATCGCCGCGCCGTCGACATGCTGGAAAGCCTGGGTGCCGAACACCTGGCCGATCGCACCTACGGGACGCTGTCCGAAGGTGAGCGCAAGCGGGTGCTGATCGCCCGTGCTCTGATGACCGACCCGGAACTGCTGCTGCTCGACGAACCCGCCGCCGGCCTGGACCTGGGCGGTCGCGAGGAGTTGGTGGCGCGCCTCGCGGACCTGGCCGCCGACCCCGAGGCGCCCGCCCTGGTCCTGGTCACACACCACGTCGAGGAGGTTCCGCCCGGCTTCACCCATTGCCTGCTGTTGTCGGAGGCTCAGGTGGTGGCCTCGGGCTTACTGCCCGATGTGCTGACCGCCGACAACCTGTCCGCCGCGTTCGGCCAGCGGATCGCGCTGGGCGTCGTCGACGGGCGCTACTTTGCGCGGCGGGTCCGCACCCGCGCCGCCCACCGGAGGCAGTTATGAGTTCGGCTGATGAGCCCTTGACACCGCGTCCGGCGGCGACCGTAATGCTGGTTCGCGATGCGCCCGGCGGGCTGAAGGTCTTCCTGATGCGACGGCACTCGAAGATGGAGTTCGCCCCCGGCGTGATCGTCTTTCCCGGAGGCGGCGTGGACGACCGCGACCGCAACGCAGACTTGGGCGAGCTGGGGGCGTGGGCCGGACCGCCGCCGGACTGGTGGGCGCAGCGATTCGGCACCCAACCCGGCCTGGCCGAGGCGCTGGTGTGCGCCGCTGCCCGCGAGACGTTTGAGGAATCCGGGGTGTTGTTCGCGGGGCCGGCCGACGATCCCGACGGCATCGTCCGCGACGCTTCGGTCTACGGCGATGCCCGCCGCGCCCTGGACGACCGGACGCTGTCCTTCGCCGACTTCCTGCGCCGGGAGAACCTGGTGCTGCGATCCGACCTGCTGCGGCCGTGGGCCAATTGGGTCACCCCGGAGGCCGAACGCACCCGCCGCTACGACACCTATTTCTTTGTGGCGGCGCTGCCGGAAGGTCAGCGCGCCGACGGCGACAACACCGAATCCGACCTGGCCGGCTGGACGTTGCCGCAGGACGCCATCCAGGACTTCGAAGCCGGTCGCAACATCCTGCTGCCGCCGACCTGGACGCAGCTGGATTCGCTGGGCGGGCGCACGGTTGCCGATGTGTTGGCCGTCGACCGTCAAATCGTGCCCGTGCAACCCATCCTGGAGATGCGGGGCGATAACTGGGTGTTCGAGTTCTTCGACTCCGACCGCTACCACCAGGCGCGCAAGGCGGGCGGAGCCATGACGTGGCCCCTATGAGCATCCCGTGAGCGAGTTCGTGACCGTCGTGGTCAGCGACGGCTCGCAGGACGCGGGACTGGCGATGCTGCTGCTGTCGCGGCCGCCGACCAACACGCTGACCCGACAGGTCTATCGCGAGATCGCGACGGCGGCCGCCGAGCTGGCCCGGCGCCACGACGTCGCGGCGGTGATCCTGTTCGGTGGCCACGAGATCTTCTCCGCGGGCGACGACACGGCCGAGCTGTCGACGCTGAACTCGGCCGAGGCACAGACCGCGGCTGGGGTGCGGCGCGAGGCCGTCGACGCCGTCGCGGCCATTCCGAAGCCGACCGTGGCCGCCATCACCGGCTACGCGCTGGGCGGCGGCCTCACCCTGGCCCTGGCCGCCGATTGGCGGGTCAGCGGCGACAACGTGAAGTTCGGCGCGACCGAGATCCTGGCCGGCCGGGTTCCCGCCGTCGACGGAATGGCTCGGCTAGCACGCACGGCGGGCGCCAGCAAGGCCAAGGAGCTGGTGTTCAGCGGGCGTTTCGTCGGCGCCGAGGAGGCCCTGGCGCTGGGGTTGATCGACGACATGGTGGCACCCGACGACGTGTATGACGCCGCGGCGGCGTGGGCGCGCCGATTCCTGGACAGTCCGCCGCATGCGCTGGCCGCCGCCAAGGCCGGCATCAATTCCGCCTTCAAAGCCGTGGACTAAGGCGTTTGCTAGGGCTTTTCTACAGCGCTTTTTAAGGCGTCGTCGCCGGCGATTAGGCTGCCCTGCATGACGAGGAGTACTGAGATCCCCGCTGATGCCACGCAGAAGAAGGATGTCGCCGCGGACGCCGCGCCCAACCCGCATGCCACCGCCGAACAGGTGGAGGCCGCCAGGCATGACAGCAAGCTCGCCCAGGTGCTCTATCACGATTGGGAAGCCGAGAACTACGACGAGAAGTGGTCGATCTCCTATGACCAGCGTTGCGTCGACTACGCGCGGGGCCGCTTCGACGCGATCGTGCCCGACGGGGTCATCCGCGAACTGCCGTATGGCCGCGCGTTAGAACTCGGCTGCGGCACCGGATTCTTCCTGCTCAACCTGATCCAGGCCGGAGTCGCCCGAAGCGGATCGGTGACCGACCTGTCGCCCGGTATGGTCAAGGTCGCGATCCGCAACGGGCGGGCGCTGGGGTTGGACATCGACGGCCGCGTCGCCGACGCGGAAGGCATCCCGTACGACGACGATACCTTCGACCTGGTCGTCGGGCATGCCGTGCTGCACCACATCCCCGACGTCGAGCTCTCGCTGCGTGAGGTGCTCCGGGTGCTCAAGCCCGGCGGCCGGTTCGTGTTCGCCGGCGAGCCCACCACGGTCGGCAACGTCTATGCCAGGGAGCTGTCCACCCTGACCTGGCGCGTGGCCACCAACGTCACCAGGTTGCCCGGCCTGGCCGGCTGGCGACGCCCGCAGGCCGAGCTCGACGAATCCTCACGCGCGGCCGCGCTGGAGGCCGTTGTCGACCTGCACACCTTCACCCCGGACGACCTGGAACGGATGGCCAGCAGCGCCGGCGCCGAACAGGTCCGCACGGCCAGCGAGGAGTTCACGGCCGCCATGTTCGGCTGGCCGGTCCGCACGTTCGAGGCCTCGGTGCCGCACGGCCGGCTGGGCTGGGGCTGGGCGAGATTCGCGTTCACCGGCTGGAAAGCGCTGAGCTGGGTGGACGCCAATGTGTGGCGATACCTGGCGCCGAAGGGTTGGTTCTACAACGTGATGGTCACCGGGGTCAAACCCTCCTGAGCTTCACCACCGATGACGTCAGCTACCTGCGCTCGGAGTCCGGCGCCGCGGCGCTTAGCCAGGTCGCGAAACTCGCGCTGACCGACGCCACCCAGATCGCCGACATTGCCGCGGTGCGTGCCCAATTCGGCGACCGGACGCCCGCCCTGGTGGGGACGACGCTGCTGCGCCGGCGCGCCGTGGGCAAGCTCGGGGAATTGGGGGACGTCTCGCGCTGGCTGTTCACCGACGAGGCGCTGCAGCAGGCCACCGCGGCGCCCGTCGCCCTGCATCGGGCCGAGCGGCTGGTGGGGTTGTTCGTGCACGACGCGACGTGTTCCATCGGCACCGAGACGGCCGCGCTGCGACGATCGGGTATCCGCGTCGTCGGCAGCGATATCGACCCGGTGCGGCTGGCGATGGCGCGCAACAACCTCGGCGCTGGCGCTGACCTGTGCCGCGCCGACGCACTGCGCCCGGTGACCCGCGGCACCGTCGTCGTCGTCGACCCGGCGCGCCGCAGCGGGGGGCGTCGACGCTTCAACCCGGCCGACTACCGGCCGGGCCTGGGTGAATTGCTAGCCACCTACCGCGGTCGGGGCCTGGTCGTAAAGTGCTCTCCCGGAATAGATTTCGACTATCTGGGCCGCGTCGGCTTCCGTGGCGAAATCGAAGTGACGTCGTCTCGCGGCTCGGTGCGGGAAGCGTGTCTGTGGTCGGCGGGGCTGGCCGAGCCGGGTGTGCGCCGCCGTGCAAGCGTGCTCGACAGCGCCGAACAGGTCACCGACCGCGAGCCGGACGACTGTCCGGTGCGGCCAGCGGGGCGATGGATCGTCGACCCCGACGGCGCGGTGGTCCGGGCCGGGCTGGTGCGCCACTACGCCGCTCGCCATGGGCTTTGGCAGCTCGACCCCGACATCGCATACCTCTCCGGCGACCGACTGCCGCCATCGGTACGCGGCTTCGAAATCCTCGAGGAGTTGGCATTCGATGAGCGCCTGCTACGGCACGCGCTGGCGGCGCTGGACTGCGGGACGCTCGAGGTCTTGGTTCGCGGTGTCCCGGTCGACCCCGACGCCCTGCGGCGGCGGCTGCGCCTGCGCGGCGGGCGGGCCCTCTCGGTGGTGATCACTCGCATCGGCTCCAGGGCCACCGGCCGTACGACGGCCTTCGTCTGCAGTTCGTCCCATGTAACGCCCGAGTAGGCTGGCGGCGATTACTTCTCAGGCGCCCCCGCCTCTTTTGGTCTGCGAGGACGATTCGAAACGATGCGTTGTCTCACTATCGGCACTGTGGCCGTGGCGCTGGCTGCTGGGGTCCTGGGGGGCTGGCCGCCTGCCAGCTCCAACGCGGCGCCGCCCACGTGCACGAGCCTGGGGGGCGCCGAGTCGGCTCAGATGTGCCATCTGCACGGGTCGGGCTCCACCTACACGCTCGACATGACGTTTCCCACCGACTATCCCGACGAACAGGCGCTGACCGACTACATCACGCAAAACCGCGACGGCTTCGTCACCGTCGCGCAGGGATCCCCCCGGCGCGACCAGCCCTACCAGATGGAAGCCACCACCGACCAGCACAGCGCCGGCCAGGCGCCGCACAACACCCGCAGCGTGGTGCTCAAGTTCTTCCAGGACCTCGGCGGATCACACCCGTCCACCTGGTACAAGGCCTTCAACTATAACCTGGGGACCAAGCAGCCGATCACCTTCGACAACTTGTTCGCCCCGGACGTCTCGCCGCTGGACAGCATCTTTCCCATCGTGCAGCGCGAGCTGACACACCAGACGGCGCTGGGCGCCGCGATCCTGCCGTCCACCGGATTGGACCCGACGCACTACCAGAACTTCGCCATCACCGACGACCAGCTGATCTTCTACTTCGCGCCGGGCGAGCTGATTCCGGCTGTCGCCGGCGCCACTCAGGTCCAGGTGCCGCGCAGCGCCATCCCGCCGTTGGCCCTCTAGACGGGGCCGGCCCACGACTCCATCACCGCGGCGCCGATGCCCAGCGCCACCTGCGCCGCGCAGCCGAGCAACGGGACGAAGAAGGCCACTCTTTGGCGCGCGAGGAGGGATATCGCGACGACAAGGTCCGCGATGAATACGGCGGCGCCCACCCCGAGCCCGAGGCCGATGGCCCGGTCGATCCAGGCGGGATCCCCGCACTTGCGGTAGCCGCAGGGGTCGGTGCCCATGACCAGCATGCTCAGCACGAATATGGTCGCGGCGAACACGAATCCGTGAGCCAACAGCAAGACGATGGTTACCGCGATGTCCGCCGCCCGGCCGCCGCTGCTGCGGGGGTCATGGCTGGGCTGGTAGCCGGCGGTAGCTTGGGGCTTTGCGGGGTCATCGACGGGCACCGGACTATTCCCCCCTTCACGGTCGCCGGACGCACGCCAGTCTAGGCCGGGGAGAAGCTGTAGACCTGACCGTCGCTGGTGCACACCACCACCCGGCGGTCGTTGCCTACCGCTATACCCAGCGGATATCCGGTGGCTGCGGGCAGTGGATAGCTGTTGATCGTGTGGCCGTTGGACGGATCAAAGGCCAGTAACGACATGCCCGGCGCGGCGCTGGCGACCGTGTAGCCGACGCTGCCGCCGGCCAGGCTCGACGTCGACAGCGGAGTGACGTCGTCGCGTCGCCACGCTTGGTCGGCGTGGTCGCCGGAATCGCGGAACGCCGCTAGCCGGGTATCCGGGCCACCCCCCGATACGATCAGCCCCTGGGGGGTGACGGCGGGTGGCGTCTGGGCCAGAAACCCCAGCGGCACAGACCATTTCGGCTTACCGTCGATGGCATGCAGTGCCCACAGGCGCTGGTCTCGGCCATTGACGTAGACGGTCATTCCGTCGGCGGATAGCACCGGGCTGGCCAGCACGCCCGCGCCGACGGCGTCGCTGACCCATTCGCGGGTGAGCAGCGGCGTCTGGCCCGCGTGGTACTTCAGGCCGACCAGAACCGCAGCGGGCGCGTTCGACTGCCAGACGCCGAGCACCACCATCCCGTTCGCCGTGGCGAAGGCCGGGGCCGCCGCGACCGGGCAGCCCGACCGGGCCGGCGCGCAATCCGCCAGCCCCCGCGTCGCGTCCGCGGGATCGACGCCGTCGACCAAGTCCAGTGGACTGCCGACCACGCTGCCGCGGTGCGCGTCGAACACCAGCACCTGCCCGAGGTGCGTGCTGACCAGGAGTTGGCCACCACCCAGGAACCGCGGGGTGGACGGCATCCCGATGACCGGCTGGCGCCAACGCGTCCACTGCGTGGGTGGGAAAGAATTGATCGCGCCGGGCTGACCCACGTAGAGGTTGTCGAAGCCGTCGAACAGCGGACCGCCGACGCCGCCGCCCTGGATCAGCCGGACGCACCAGCGCTGCCGCCCGTTTTCCGCGTTCTCCCACTCCATCAGCGAACATCCGGCGGGAGTCTGCGCGTTCAGTGCTAGGTAGCCGCGCGCGCTCAGCGCGGGGCCGGCCGCGAGGCTGCCCTTGACCGAACGCGTCCAGCGCAGCTCCAGCTTGGTGGCTCCGTTTACCGGGGTGTAGCTACTGTTGGCCGCGTCGCCATACTGCGCGGGCCAGCCCGCCGCCGGCGCCGCGTCGACCCACGAATCGGTGTTGCTGCAACCGCCGAGCCCGGCGGCCAACGCCACTGCGAAAGCAACCGCCAGGAGACGTCGGACGAGCACTCGGGTTTCCAGATCCTTCGGTTCGGGCGTGCAGCAATCGAATACACGTGAGGGTAACTCGTGGCCGCTCGCATCTTTCGGATTGCCCGCCTCCTCAGCCCGCCGTTCCGGGGCGCATCGTCGGCGGGCTCGGTTGGATTGCCGGCCTCCTCAGCCCGCCGTTCCGGCGCGCATCGTCGGCGGGCTCGGTTGGATTGCCCGCCTCCTCAGCCCGCCGTTCCGGCGCGCATCGTCGGCGGGCTAGGCTGTCGGCCCATGACGAGCATGTGGGGCGCGCCGCTGCATCGCCGCTGGCGCGGCGGCAGGCTCCGGGATCCGCGGCAGGCGAAATTCCTCACGCTGGCTTCGCTGAAGTGGGTGCTGCGCAACCGCGCGTACACGCCGTGGTACCTGGTCCGCTACTGGCGGTTGCTGAAGTTCAAGCTGGCCAACCCGCACATCATCACCCGGGGCATGGTGTTCCTCGGCAAGAGTGTGGAGATCCACGCCACGCCGGAACTGGCGCAGCTGGAGATCGGCCGCTGGGTGCACATCGGCGACAAGAACACCATCCGTGCCCACGAGGGCTCGCTGCGGTTCGGCGACAAGGTGGTACTCGGCCGCGACAACGTCATCAACTGTTATCTGGATATCGAGCTCGGCGACTCGGCGCTGATGGCCGACTGGTGCTACGTCTGCGATTTCGACCACCGGATGGACGACATCAATATGCCGATCAAGGACCAGGGCATCATCAAGTCGCCGGTGCGGATCGGCCCGGACACCTGGATCGGCGTCAAGGTGTCGGTGCTGCGTGGCACGTCCATCGGACGCGGCTGCGTACTCGGTTCGCATGCAGTGGTCCGCGGCGTGATTCCGGATTATTCGATCGCGGTCGGCGCCCCGGCCAAGGTGGTCAAGAACCGGCAGTTGTCCTGGGAGAGCTCGGCGGCGCAGCGCGCCGAACTGGCCGCTGCCCTGGCCGATATCGAACGCAAGAAGGCGGCGCACTGACCGTTCGCCGGCGCGCCTCGACGGGGCTCAGCCGATGGCGCGGTAGCGGCGCAGTGCCTCGGTGCGCTCGGCGCTGTGGTCGACGATCGGTTCCGGATATTCTTCCGGCCGTTGGCCATTCCGCAGATGGACGTCGTCGGCCGTGCCGAGTGCGGGAATCCAACGGCGAATGTAATCGCCTGCGGGATCGAACTTTTCGCCCTGGGTAAGGGGATTGAACACCCTAAAGTACGGCGCGGCGTCGGTGCCGCAACCCGCGCACCACTGCCACCCATGCTGGTTGTTGGCCATGTCGCCGTCCACGAGTTGATCCAGGAACCATTCGGCGCCCCATTGCCATGGCAGATGCAGATCCTTGACCAAAAACGATGCGACGATCATGCGCACCCGGTTGTGCAGAAATCCCGTCGCACGGAGTTGACGCATCCCGGCGTCGACGATCGGGAACCCGGTTTCGCCGGCTTTCCAGGCCTCGAAGCGGCGTTTGGCCTCCGCCCCGCCGTCGGTCTGGATGTCGTCGAAATCGCTGTTCCAGTTGCGCCAGGCGCTGGCCGGCCA
Source organism: Mycobacterium sp. (assembly GCF_019247635.1). Classification (GTDB taxonomy): domain Bacteria; phylum Actinomycetota; class Actinomycetes; order Mycobacteriales; family Mycobacteriaceae; genus Mycobacterium. The sequence goes on along the minus strand of NZ_JAFBAR010000108.1, from coordinate 45,656 downwards.
GTGGTACAGCACGGCCGCGTAAAAGTCTCGGAATGCCAATTCCCGCAGGTACTTTCGTCCACCGGCGCTACACGGGTCCAGGTCGGCGACCATGCTGCGCGGGTGGATCGTTCCGAATTTCAAGTGCGCCGACATCCGGCTGGTGGCTTCGAGGTCCGGCCGGTCACGGTGCTCGCCGTAGCGGCTCAGCCCATCGTCGACGAACGCCGCCCATTGTGAAAGCGCCGCGGCTTCACCGCCGGTCAGCTCCAGATCTGCACCCGGGTCGGGAATTTCGCACGGGTCGAGTTTTGACTCCGACGGGTCGAGCCAGCGCCCCATGTCCGCGCCGGTCTGGGCCGGCTGTCGCCAGCGCGCGTCGGACCACCTGCGAAAGAACGGGGTGAATACCCGATACGGAGTTCCGTCGTCCTTCATGATGCGGCCTGGCGATAGCAGATACGGTGAGCCCGTCGCTATCAGCGGCACCGAACCCAGCGCCTCGCGCACCCGCGTGTCGCGGCGTCGCCCGAACGGTGCGAAATCCTCGGAGACGTGCACCGCTGTTGCGCCAATTACCTTGGCAATCAGCGGAATTCGCTGCTCGGGACGCCCGCGGACCACCAGCAGCCGACCGTCCAGGGCGTCGCGTAGCTGCCGCAGCGAGTCCCCGAGAAACTGCAACCGTCGCACCCCCGAAGACGCTTCCAGCCGCGGATCGAGGACGAAGCACGCGAGCATCTCCCCGTCGTCGGCCGCCGCGGCCAGCGCCGGGTGATCACCCAACCGGAGGTCACGCCGAAACCACAACACCGTGGGCATGATCAGCTGTTGAGTCGCCAGATGTGCGCGGACAACACCGTCGCGAAGGCGCACCACAACGGGTAGGGGGCCAGCGCAAGCCCCGCCCGGGCGTCGGCCTGTGCGGCCTGCTTGGCAAGGCCTGCACTGCTGGCCGCCAGGACCACCGCGCCAAGCGCGGAGGTGCCAAGCAGGTGGTACCGGAAGAACGACCAACTCCACCCGGCGTTGAGCAGCAGATTGATGCTCAGCGCGGCGATATAGCGGCGAGCCTCGTCGTGCTGCCCGGTCGCCCGAAACCGGTCGATGGCCACACTCGAAGTGGCGCCGATGTCGATGTACAGCGCGGTCCACATCAACGGGAATACGACGCTGGGCGGCTGGTAGCTAGGCTTGCGAATCCGTTTGTACCACACGGGGTTACGACCCGGGCCGGCGATGCTTCCGCCACCCGCCGCCGCGCCCACGGCGGCACCCGTTGCGGCCAGTGTCCTCTTATTCACTCCGATCCTCCGTTCGGGACGGGCTTGGCCCCGGTAATTCTTTCAGTTAATTAAACATTAATCAAATGAAATTATTTTCTGGTCGCGATATGATTGCCTGACGTCATGGACGCTGATGGGGTCCCCTTTAGCCGCGACGCGCTGGAATCGCTGATCTCGGCGGACCTGCGCGAGCTCTCGGCTGAGTCCGATGAGATCGGCCGGCGATTCGCCTTGTCACATGACGTGCGGCCCACCGATTTTCGGGCGTTGCTGCAGATCATGGTCGCCGAGACCGCCGGTCAGCCGCTGACATCCGGTGACCTCAGTGCGCGAATGGGCCTATCTGGTGCGGCAATCACTTACCTGGTGGACCGCCTAATCGAATCCGGTCACCTGAGGCGGGAGTCGCATCCCGGCGATCGCCGCAAAGTCATGCTGCGCTACTCCGAATCCGGCATGGACACCGCGCGGTCCTTTTTCAGCCCGCTTGGCCAGCGCACCCATGAGGCGCTCAGCGATGTGCCCGATGCCGACTTGGCGGCAGCGCATCGGGTCTTCGGGGCGCTGATCGCCGCGATGCGTCGGTTCCGGAGCGAATTCGGTGCTGCCGATGCTTGATCGGGCGCTGGCTGACTTCGGTGACCGCGGCGGAATCCGCGACGGTCACCGTCACCGTCGTGGGCTCCCGGAAGCCGAGAATGCGGGCCTCGCAAGGAGTTTGAGTGACGAATCGTTGGCTTCCCCACCGAGACGTGCTCGGTGGCGTTCGCCACGCTACTCACAGGTATGGGTCCGGGCAGATAACATGTTTGGCCAGGCTGGGACGGGGTACGCGAAGCTCAAGTTTCTATGTGACGGATGGTTTGGCCAGATGGAACCGGTGTGGCGGGGGAGTTGGCGGGTGGCGGCCGGATTCGCGCTCCTGCTGACGGGCGTCTGCGCGGCGGGGCACGCCGCGGCCGACCCAGGTCCTCGGGCGTATCCCGGCATGGAAATTCGACAGGGCACGACCACCTGCACCCTCGGTTTCGTCGAAACTCGCCTGCGGATGGCGATGACGACCGGTAACTGCGACGGCGATTCGACGGTGACCGACAGCCGTGGCGACGTGATCGGAACGGTGCAGCTCGTCCGTCGTAATACTGCCGACGACGGCGCGGCCTACGGCTCCATCGACGGCGTCGAGTACGAAGTCATCCGGCTGGCCCCCAACGTGTCCGCCTCGGATCTGCTACCCACCGGCCGCGAATTGCAGTCTGTGCCCGACGTGCAGGCGCAACTGGCGCTCCCTGTCTGTCATTTCGGCATTTCGACCGGCCAGAAGTGCGGTCGTGTCAGCTCCGTCGGCAACGGTCGATTGGTCATTCCGGACCTGGAATTGGGCGGCGGCGACGTCGGCGGTCCGGTGTACGCGCTCACCGACGACAACCGCGCGGTGATTGTGGGCCTGCTCGAGGACACGACGCGACCCGTGCCGGAGGCCGAGTCGTGGCAGGCGGTCATGCAGCAGCTTTACGTCGATCTGCGGACACCCAATTCGCAACCGCCCAGTGCGCAGCAGCCGGCGCCGGGCGGACAAATGATCTAGTTCAGGCGCCCGAACATGTGGCGCAGCGCGCCATCCAGGTCGGCATGGCGAAAGCGGTGTCCCGCCGATTCCAGCCGCTCGGGGGCCACCCGCTGACTGGCGAGCGCAAGTTCGCGGGCGCCCTGCGCGCCGAGGAGTAGCCGTGGACCCATCGGCGGCACCGGCAACACCGCGGGCCGTCGCAACACATGGGCCAGCGTGCGGGTGTAATCCACATTGCGGATCGGTTGCGGCACAACGGCATTCACCGCTCCCGACAGCGAAGTATCCCACAGCGCGCGGTGGTAGACGTCTACCAGATCGTCGATCCCGATCCAGGACAGCCACTGCCGCCCGTCGCCAACACGGCCGCCCAGCCCGGCGCTGAACAACGGCCGCAGCAGGCGAAGCGTGCCGCCGCGGGGTGATTGCACGATGCCGGTGCGGACCCGCACCACCCGGGCCCCGGCCTGCTCGGCCGGCGCGGTCGCATCCTCCCAGTCGGCAACGACGTCGGCGAGGAACCCGTCGCCGCGATCGCTGTCCTCGGTGAGGGTTTCGTCGCCGCGGTCGTAGCCGTAGTAACCGATGGCCGAAGCCGTAATGAGCACGGTCGGCCCGGCGGTGGTGCCGGCGATGAGTTCGGCGAGGCGCCGCGTCGGCCCGATTCTGCTGTCGCGGATCGCGTCTCGGTGGGCGCCGGTGAATCGGCCGGCTATCGAGGCGCCCGCCAGATGGATCACCGCGTCGACCCCGACGAGCAGCCCCGGGTCTGGGTCGTCGGGGCTCCACTGTCTTTCCTGGGACGAGTACGGGTCGCCGCGCACCAGCCGGATAACCCGATGGCCGCCCGTGCTCAAAAATGCCGCCAACGCCGAACCGACCAGGCCCGAGGCGCCGGTGAGGGCGACGGTGGTCGGGCCCAGCCCATGCGCGCGAGCCAATTTGTGCGCGGCCAGGTCGTCGGCCAACTGCCGGTGGCGGTAGGCGAACATCGCGCGCAGCGCCGACCCGGGCACCGGTGTGTCTACCCGGTCGATCATTCGGGTGCTGTTGCCGTCGATGTCTTCGAATTCGTGAGTATGCCGCCAGCGCACCGCAATCCGGGCGGGCAGTGAACTCAGGCCGTCGCTGCCGATGGTGTCGACGAAACGCTCTGGCGGATCGTAGGAATCTGGCTGGTGATCGGCGACCCAACGCAGTCCGCCGGGTAGGGCGAGCGTCGCACGCCCGTCTTTGAGGGAGTCGGCTTCGGATACCAGCCGCATCGGCGACCACGGCGGGGAGAGCCTGGTAAACGCGCCGGGTCTGGTGTGCCAGGCGAATACTTCCTCGCGCGGCGCGCCGATCACGCTTTCGTATGTCACGCCCATATCGCGCGTTTACCCGGAAAGTGTGGGCTTACGCCATCCGGTGTTGGGGCCGGGCGCAGCGGGTCGCCCCCATCGGGCCAGCGGCGATCGCAAGGGCGGCGGGGCCGGGCGCAGCGGGTCGCCGCCATCAGAGTTAGCGCTCCGGCAGTGCGTGTTCGACGATCGGCAGTCGCGGCTGGGGTTGCCGCTCCCTACGCTTGGACGCCAGGTATACCTGGGCGGTCTCCTTGGCGACGGTTTGCCAGTCGAAGTCGGCGGTGAGTCGCTCCCGCGCAGCGCGGGCGCGCCGTTGCGCGCCGGCCGGATCGTCGAGCACGGTGCGGACGGCCGCCGCCAGGCCCGCCACATCTCGGGGCGCGCACGACACTCCGGTTTCCCCGTCGATCACCGCTTCGCCCAGGCCGCCGATATTCGACGTCACCAGCGGGGTGCCGGCCGCCGCGGCTTCCAGGGCCGCCAGCCCGAACGGCTCGTAGTGGCTGGGCAGCACCGCGGCATCGGCACGATGCAACAGCGCCAGCAGCTCCGCGTGGTTCTGGTGTCCGACGAAACGGGTTGCCTTGAGCACCTTGTGTTTACGGGCCTGCTCGACGAGCCAGCCGGTCTGGGTGCCTGTCCCGGCGATGGTCAGCGTGGTGCCGGGATGCGTGCGCCTGATGCGGGGCAGCGCGGCGATCGCGTCGTGCACGCCCTTCTCGTACTCCAGTCGCCCGACGTAGAGCAATTCGGCCGGCCCGCTGTGCGGACGGCGGGCCGCGAACGGCCACCGCGCGGCGTCAATACCGTTGCGGATCACCGCGATCTCGGCCAGGCCCGGGCCGAACAGTTCGGTGATTTCGTCGCGCATCGACGCCGAACATGCGATCAGGGAATCGGATTCGCGTACCAGCCACGACTCGACCGCGTGCACCTGACGGCTGATCGCACCGGACACCCAACCGGAATGCCGGCCGGCCTCCGTCGCGTGAACCGTGGAAACCATTGGCACGTCATAGAACTGGGCGAGGGCAATCGAAGGATGGGCGACCAGCCAGTCGTGGGCGTGTATCACGTCGGGACACCAGGCGCGGCCGTGTTCCTTCAGCGACAGGCCGGCGCGGGTCATGGCGTGGCCCATCGCCAGCGTCCAGGCCATCATGTCTTTCCCGAAGGTGAACTCGTGCGGGTCCTGCGCGGCCGCGATCACCCGGACGCCGTCGCTGACCTCGTCCGACGACGGATGCGTGCTGGGGTCGGTGCCGGTGGGACGGCGGGACAGCACGACGACGTCGTGTCCGGCCGCCGCGAGGGCCGTCGACAGATGATGCACATGGCGGCCGAGGCCGCCGATCACCACCGGCGGATACTCCCACGACACCATGAGGATCTTCATGGGCACGGCCCGCGCGAGTGTGCACAGAATGCCGCCCGCAGCGGCGCGTCACTGCACAGACACGCACGCTCGCGGGGGAAGCGGGCAATGGCGACGGTCACCCGGGCAGCCTACGGGCATCCAGGGCGCCGAACAGGCCGTCAGCGCGGTTCCACCCCTCGGCCAGTCGCCGTGCGGTGTCGCGCCGTCCCGACGCCAGCGCCCCGGCGATCTCCCGGGTGGCATGGGCGTGCAGGTGCGCGCGATACCGGGCATAGTCGGCCGCTGAGTCTTTACTCACCATGAACGGCCAGTCGCTGGACACGGTGAGCAGCGTCTCGCGCAGGATCTGGTCGGCGACGTGATCGCGGGGGATGGGCCCGTCCAGTGACGCCGTCTGCGCCAGCGCCTTGTCGACGGTGGTCAGCGCGGTGTCGACCACTTCGGTGTTGAGCTGAACCAGATCGGCCACCTTCGCACCGGCCCACACTTGCCAGTCCTTGCCGGAACCCCAAGAGCTGGGCGGCAATTCGAACGCATCGCCGACGAAGCCGTCGGTGATCGCGTCGCGCAGCGTGCCCACCCGTACCCCGGCTTCGGGCAGCGCTCGCAGCATCCGCGCCAGCCAGGTGGGCCCCTCGTACCACCAGTGGCCGAACAACTCGGTGTCGAACGCGGCGACGACGTGCGCGGGCCGCCCGATGCGCTCCGACTCGGTCAGCAGCCGGTTGCGCACCACGTCGACGAAGTCGGCGACATGAGCGTCGACCGCGCGATCGGCGCGTGCGGGGTCATAGGGTGCCTTGCTTTCCGACGGCACATTGCGGCCGGTGACCCGGGCCGGCTTGAGGCCGGTGAGGTGGTCGTAGGTGTGAAAGTCGCGGTAGGCGGCGTGCCCGGGATATCCGGACTTCGGCGACCACACCCGGTAGCTGACCTGCAGGTCGCGCCCGAACGCGACCACGTCGGTGTCACCGACCGGCCGGCCCAGCGCCGTGTCGCCACGCAGCGACGGGCCGTCGACCATGAAGTGCGTGACTCCCGCGGCGGCGTAGTCGTGTTCCAGTCCCGGGCCGTAGGCGCATTCGGGCGCCCAGATCCCGGCCGGCTGATGCGCCAGCCGCAGCCGCGCGTCGGCCAGACCTTCACGCAGCGCGAACTCGCGCAGCCGGGAATTCAGCAGGGGCTGGAACGGGTGTGCCAGCGGGCCGCCGAGCAACTCCACCGCGTCCGCGTCGATCAGCGTGCGCAGCAACGGGCTGACACCGTGCCGCCATAGCGTCGCGAAGTCTTCCAGCTCGCGATCCGCCTCGACGGACTCGCGAATTCCGAAGGCCCGCAACGCTTCCGGTGTGCACGACGGATAGCCGGCTGATTTCGATCGGGGAGCCGTCCTTACGCTGGCCGCCTCGGCCGCGCGCAGCCGCCAGTTGGCCAGCCAGTGATGCATGCCGTCGAGGCAGTACGGATCGTCGAGTTGGGCGTTGACCACCGGGGTCATCCCGAGCGTGATCAGCCCGCGTCGACCCTCGTCGGCCAGGGCGCGCAGCACCCGGAACAGCGGCAGGTAGGCCGCCGCCCACGATTGGTAGAGCCATTCCTCGCCGACCGGCCAGCGGCCATGATGCGCCAGCCACGGCAGATGGGTGTGCAGCACCAGGGTGAACAAGCCGGGAACCCGGGCCGAACCTGAACTCACGGCGCTACCGCGATTGCGATCAGGTCGAGGCTCTCGTCTATGTTGCGGTCGCCGCTATCGGCCAGTTCGAAGTCGGCGCTCGTCACCGCGGCGACGTCGGCGGCCAGGTCGGGCGGCCATGGTGCGTCGGCCACCGCACGGGCGATCTGCGCATCGATGATGGATCCGCCGTGCCGGGCATCCATCTCGGCCAGCCGTGGCCCGTGGAACAACCCGCTCATGGCCACGTCGGCAAAACCGCCGTCGACCAGAAGTTCGGTCAGCTCGTCGGCGTTGAGTTCGCGGGTGTGAAACGGGTTGATCGGGGTGTCGCGCCCCGGGGAGAAGGTGATCCGGTTGGGTGTGGACACCATCAGCAACCCCGAGGGACGCAGCACCCGCGCGCACTCGGCCACGAATTGTGGCTGATCCCACAGGTGCTCGATCACCTGGAAGTTGACCACAACGTCTACCGAGGCGTCGGGCAGCGGCAGCTCGGCCAGGTTGGCCTGCATGACCTGCACCCGGGGATAGCGGCCGCGCACGTGGGCCACCGCGGATTCGTCGTAATCGACCGCCACCACCCGGCGGGCGACCCGGGCGATCAGGTCGGCACCGTAGCCCTCGCCACAGCCGGCCTCGAGCACCTCACGCCCCGCGCAGCGAGGCGCCAGCCGACGGTAGACCACCTCGTGGCGGCGAAACCAGTAGTTCTCGATCTCCAGATCGGGGATGGTGCGTTCCCCGGTCAGCGCCAACACCGTCGGGGCCGCCGGCTCGAGGCCGCGGTGGCCGTCGGCGGGGACGTGCTTTGGGACGTCGGGGACTAATGCGCTCATTGCATAGGGAGGCTAACGCGAAGTGTCGGATTCGCGAACCGTGCACCGGATCCGGGCGAAAGAATGTGCAGCACTACCCGCTATGGTGTGAGGGCAGACCGCACGAAGTTACCGTTCAGTAACACGGCTGCGGGCCTGCGCCACACGTGACTGAGGTCTCGGAGTCCAATGCTGCGAGACGCCCTTCGAGGAGGACGAACCACACCCATGACAAACATCGTGGTCCTGATCAAGCAGGTCCCAGACACCTGGTCGGAGCGCAAATTGTCTGACGGCGATTACACGCTGGACCGCGAAGCCGCCGACGCGGTGCTGGACGAGATCAACGAGCGCGCGGTGGAAGAGGCACTACAGATCCGGGAGCGCGAGGGCGGCGAAGGATCGGTCACCGTACTGACCGCCGGCCCCGAGCGCGCCACCGAGGCCATCCGCAAGGCCCTGTCGATGGGCGCCGATAAGGCCGTCCACATCAAAGACGACGGTCTGCACGGTTCCGACGTCATCCAGACCGGCTGGGCGCTGGCGCGTGCGCTGGGCACCATCGAGGGCACCGAGTTGGTGATCGCCGGCAACGAGGCAACCGACGGTACCGGCGGCGCGGTGCCCGCCATCATCGCCGAGTACCTGGGCCTGCCGCAGCTCACCCACCTGCGCAAGCTGTCGGTGGAAGGCGGCAAGGTGACCGGCGAGCGGGAGACCGACGACGGCGTTTTCACCCTCGAGGCCACACTGCCCGCGGTGGTCAGCGTGAACGAGAAAATCAACGAGCCCCGCTTCCCGTCCTTCAAAGGCATCATGGCCGCCAAGAAGAAGGAAGTCTCCGTCTTGACGCTGGGCGAGATCGGTGTCGAGGGCGACGAGGTCGGGTTGGCCAATGCGGGCTCGACGGTGTTGTCGTCGACGCCGAAGCCCCCCAAGACCGCGGGTGAGAAGGCCCCCGACGAGGGCGAGGGCGGCAATCAGATCGCCCAGTACCTGGTTAGCCAGAAGATCATCTAGAGACAAGGCGTATATACCCCATGGCTGAAGTACTTGTGTTGGTTGAGCACGCTGACGGCGCGCTGAAGAAGGTCAGCGCCGAACTGATCACCGCCGCCCGTGTGCTGGGCGAGCCGTCCGCCGTCGTGCTGGGTGCGCCGGGGACCGCGGCGGCACTGGTCGACGGGCTGAAGGAGGCCGGCGCGGCCAAGATCTACGTCGCCGAGTCCGAGGCGGTGGACCAGTACCTCATCACGCCGGTCGTGGATGTGCTGGCCGCGCTGACCGAATCGGCTTCTCCCGCCGCTGTGCTGGTGGCGGCCACCGCCGACGGCAAGGAGATCGCGGGCCGGCTGGCCGCGCGAATCGGTTCGGGCCTGCTGGTGGACGTGGTCGAGGTCAAAGAGGGCGCCAAGGGCGTGCACTCCATCTTCGGTGGCGCATTCACCGTGGAGGCGCAGGCCAACGGCGACACCCCGGTGATCTCCGTGCGTGCCGGTGCTGTCGACGCCGAGCCGGCCGCCGGCGCGGGTGAGCAGGTCAGTGTGGAGGTGCCGGCTGTGGCTGAGAACGCGACCAAGGTCACCGCGCGCGAGCCCGCGGTCGCGGGCGACCGCCCCGAGCTGACGGAGGCCAGCATCGTGGTCTCCGGTGGTCGGGGCGTCGGCAGCGCCGAGAACTTCAACGTGGTCGAGGCGCTCGCGGACTCGCTCGGTGCGGCCGTCGGTGCGTCGCGCGCCGCCGTCGACTCCGGCTACTACCCGGGCCAGTTCCAGGTGGGGCAGACAGGCAAGACGGTGTCGCCGCAGCTCTACATCGCGCTGGGCATTTCCGGTGCGATCCAGCACCGCGCGGGCATGCAGACGTCCAAGACAATCGTCGCGGTCAACAAGGATGAAGAGGCACCCATCTTCGAGATCGCCGACTACGGCATCGTGGGCGACCTGTTCAAGGTCGCCCCACAGCTGACCGAGGCGGTCAAGGCCCGCAAGGGTTAACTGCCGCTGACCAACAGTTAACGGCCCCGCGGCCCGCTGCGGGGCCGTTATGCTTTCGCGACATTTCGTCACCTGGCGTGCACCGACATGTCAGCACACCGATGCCGATTAGCTGACCGACTGCGCGACGTTGTTTCCCATGAGCATCGCTTCTGTCCTGATAGCCAGCGAGAAGCCGCAGGCCTCGGTGTCTTCCTCGGCTTCGGGGTCGACCACCGGGCCCCACTACTCCTTGTTGCTCTCCACTGACCCCACGCTCGTCGAGGCCGCACAGCGGCTGCGCTACGACGTCTTCAGCAGCACGCCCGGGTTCGCGGTGTCGGCGATGGGTCCGCAACAAGGTCAAGCCCACCGGGATTTCGACCGCTTCGATGAGTACTGCGACCACCTGCTGGTCCGGGATGACGACTCCGGCGAGCTGGTCGGTTGTTACCGGATGCTGTCGCCGGCCGGGGCGATCGCGGCCGGGGGGCTCTACACGGCAACGGAATTCGACACCGGTGCCTTTGACCCGCTGCGGCCGTCGCTGGTGGAGATGGGCCGGGCCGTGGTTCGCGACGGTCACCGCAACGGCGGCGTGGTGCTGCTGATGTGGGCCGGCATCCTGGCGTACCTGGACCGGTACGACTACGACTACGTGACCGGCTGCGTATCGGTACCGATCGAGGCGGATTCCGATGGGGCGGACGGCCTCATGCCGGGCAGCCAGCTGCGCGGCGTCCGCGACTTCGTGCTGAGCCGGCACGCCGCCCCGCCGCAACTGCGGGTGACCCCGTATCGGCCGGTGCTCGTCGGTGGCAGGACCATCGATGAGATCCCTCCACCGCGACGACCGGAGGTTCCGGCCTTGCTGCGCGGCTACCTGCGGCTGGGCGCGCAGGCCTGCGGTGAGCCCGCCCACGATCCCGACTTCGGGGTGGGCGACTTCTGCGTGCTGCTGGACAAACGCCGCGCCGATACCCGCTATCTGAAGCGACTGCGGTCGGTATCGGCGGCTTCCCAACTGGCCCCCGGGGTGGCAGCCCAGTGAACACCCCGCCGGTCACCGGCCACCCTTGGTTGCCCCGGACGACGTGCGGTGACGGCTGTCTGGGGAGCGGCAGCGTCGCGCAGTCGCGGCGGTGGCTGGTGGCGCTGCGGGTGACGCTGCGGCTGATGCTGGCGCTGTTATTGGCGCCGGGCGTGCCGCTGGTGGCGGTACCCCTGCCCGGCCGGACGCGGGTGCAACGCCTCTACTGCCGGTTGGTGCTGCGCTGCTTCGGTGTCCGAATCACGGTGTCGGGCAACCCGATTCGCAACCTGCGCGGGGTCCTGGTGGTCAGCAGCCACGTCTCCTGGCTGGATGTGTTCGCGATCGGATCGGTGTTGCCCGGATCGTTCGTCGCCCGCGCGGACATGTTCACCGGCGGGGCGGTCGGCATCCTGGCCCGCGTCCTGAAGGTCATCCCGATCGAGCGGGCGAGTCTGCGGCGGCTGCCCGGCGTGGTCGACGACGTCGCCCGCCGGTTGCGCGCCGGGCACACCGTGGTCGTCTTCCCCGAGGGCACCACGTGGTGCGGCATGCCCGGGCCATCACACGTCGGGTCGTTTTACCCGGCAATGTTCCAGGCCGCCATCGACGCCGCGCGGCCGGTCCAGCCGCTTCGGCTGACCTACCACCACGTCGATGGCAGCGTGTCCACCACTCCGGCCTACGTCGGCAACGACAAGTTGGTGCGGTCGGTCGGCCGCATGCTCGCCGCGCGCCGCACGGTGGCATGGGTTCGCGTCGAGTCGCTGCAGCTGCCCGGGGCCGATCGGCGCGCGCTCGCCAACCGCTGCCAGTCCGCGGTGCGGCTGGGGGATCAGCCGCAGTCGGTTGGGCTGCCGGTGCCGGCTTCCGGTTGCGGCGAGGCGCTGCCGGCCTGAGCGTGCGTTTTGCCGGCCATGCCGGGTGCGCCGTCTTCGACGACGGGAATGCTCGGTTGGTCGTTGGCCCCACGCCACCCGAGAAGCCGCGTGGGGCGGATGTCTCTGTTGGCCCGGCTCTGCGCGACAAATACGGTGACGCCGCCCGGACCGCCCACGTTGTCGCGCTCAGGCGGGCAAAGCAGCCCGGCAGGTGCCGATGTGACGTCGGGGGTCGGCGACGGGGTCCCGCGACGGTCCGCGTCGTGCGCATTGCGGCTTGCTCGTGGCTTCTGGGTCGCCGAGCATAGCCGGTATCGTGGGGCGAGTCATGGTCTACCTGGATCACGCTGCCACCACCCCGATGCACCCCGCGGCCGTCGAGGCGATGACCGCTGTGCTGGGCACCGTCGGCAACGCGTCGTCGCTGCACACCGCCGGGCGCGCGGCGCGCCGGCGCATCGAGGAATCTCGTGAGCTGATCGCGGACAAGCTCGGGGCCCGCCCGTCGGAGGTGGTCTTCACCGCAGGCGGTACCGAGAGCGACAACCTGGCCGTCAAGGGAATCTATTGGGACCGCCGCGACGCGGAGCCCAACCGCCGGCGCATTGTCACCACGCAAGTGGAACACCATGCGGTGCTGGACTCGGTCAACTGGCTCGTCGAACACGAAGGCGCCCAAGTCACCTGGCTGCCCACCGACGCCGACGGGTCGGTGTCGGTGGCCGCGCTGCGCGAGACCCTGCAGAACCACGACGACGTCGCACTGGTGTCGGTGATGTGGGCCAACAACGAAGTCGGCACCGTCCTGCCCATTACCGAATTATCTTCCGTTGCAGCAGAATTCGGTATCCCGATGCACAGTGACGCGGTCCAGGCGGTGGGCCAGCTGCCGGTCGACTTCACGGCCAGCAACCTATCGGCGATGAGCGTGGCCGCGCACAAGTTCGGCGGCCCGCCCGGCGTGGGGGCGTTGGTGCTGCGCCGGAACGTCGGCTGTGAGCCGCTGCTGCACGGCGGGGGCCAGGAGCGCGACATCCGGTCCGGCACACCCTATGTCGCCGGTGTCGTCGGCATGGCGACGGCCGCACAGATCGCGGTGGACGGGCTGGATGTCAACGGCGCACGGCTACGGGCGTTGCGGGACCGCATGGTCAAGGGTGTGCTGACCGAGATCGACGACGTCCGTCTCAACGGCGCGGCCGACCCGCTGCGGCTTCCGGGCAACGCGCACTTCACCTTCCGCGGCTGCGAAGGCGACGCGTTACTGATGCTGTTGGACGCCAACGGAATCGAGTGCTCGACAGGTTCGGCCTGCACGGCCGGCGTGGCACAGCCGTCGCACGTGCTGGTGGCGATGGGCGCCGATCCGGCGAGTGCCCGTGGTTCACTGCGACTTTCCTTGGGGCACAATAGTGTTGACGGCGACGTCGATGAGGTGCTGGAGGTGCTTCCGGCTGCGGTGGCCCGCGCACGGCGTGCCGCCCTGGCGGCTGCGGGGGTGCCGTGAAAGTTCTCGCTGCGATGAGCGGCGGCGTTGACTCGTCGGTTGCCGCCGCCCGCATGGTCGATGCCGGGCACGACGTGGTCGGCGTGCACCTCGCGCTGTCGAGCGCACCCGGCACGCTGCGTACCGGCTCGCGGGGGTGCTGCTCCAAGGAAGACGCCTCGGACGCGCGCCGCGTCGCCGACGTGCTCGGAATACCGTTCTATATATGGGATTTCGCGGAGAAGTTCCAAGAAGATGTGATCGACGACTTTGTCGCCTCCTACGCCCGCGGGGAGACTCCCAACCCGTGTGTGCGGTGCAATCAGCGGATCAAGTTCTCGGCGCTATCGGCCAGGGCCGTTGCGCTGGGCTTCGACACGGTGGCCACCGGCCACTATGCCCGGCTCTCGGCCGGCAGACTGCGTCGCGCCGTGGACCGGGACAAGGACCAGTCCTACGTGCTGGCCGTGCTGACCGCCCAGCAGCTCCGGCACGCCGCGTTCCCGATCGGGGACACCCCCAAGCCGCAGATTCGCGCGGAGGCGGCCCGTCGCGGCCTGGCGGTTGCCGACAAGCCCGACAGTCATGACATCTGCTTCATTCCCTCGGGAAACACCCGGGCTTTCCTCGGTGCGCGCATCGGGGTCCGGCGCGGCAGCGTCGTCGGCTCCGGCGGTGCGGTATTGGCCACCCATGACGGCGTGCACGGTTTCACCATCGGCCAGCGCAAGGGCCTGGGCATCGCCGGGCCAGCGCCCGACGGTCGGCCCCGCTACGTGACGGCCATCGATGCCGAGACCGCGACCGTTCACGTCGGCGCCGCCACCGACCTCGACGTGCACGAGATAACCGGCAGGGCACCGATTTTCCCGGCGGGCACCACGCCATCGGGACCGCTGGAGTGCGCGGTCCAGGTGCGGGCTCACGGTGAAATAGCCAGCGCGGTAGCCGAATTGGTCGGCAACGAGCTGAACGTGCGGCTGCGTGTCCCGTTGCGAGGGGTAGCGCGGGGGCAGATGCTGGTGCTCTACCGTCCCGACCCCGAGGGCGACGAGGTGCTGGCCAGCGCGACCATCGCCGGCACTGGGCACTAGCCGGGCATATTGGCGACGATGTTCGTCAGCACGATCTCGGACACCGATTGCGGAAAGCCGCAGAAGGTGACTTCCAGCAACGCCACGGACGCGACCCGATAGTCGCGGCCGCAGCGGCCGGGCCGCGTCCGCAGGGAGCCGTCCTCGGCTTTCCATTCGCCGACCAGCAGGTCGCCGGCCGGGCTGGCCGCGCAGTCCCCGACCGTGGCCACCAGCGCGTCGAAGGCGCGCCGCGCGGTGCCGGTGTCGCGATAGGCCGCGGCACCCTCGGAGATCAGGGCGCTGTCGGGCGGGTCCTGAAAGGTCGTCTTGTGGAACTCCTCGATGTCGGGCCCGAAGGTTGCCGTCTCGGCGAAGATGAATCGGCATGGGCGCGGCGCATCCCGGGCGAGGCTGTCGATGTCCACCGGCGACGTGCCGTCCATGGTGGGGATGATCGTCAGGTGTTCACCGGCACCGGTGATCGCCCCCATCCGCGACTGGTCCAGCAGGATGTTGTCGACATTGACACCCGTGGCGCCCCGAGCACGGCCGCCGGGCGCCTGCACCGCGACGCCGTCCACCACCCGCGCGCAGGCCTCGGTGCACAAGACCGTCAGCAACACCGCGGAACACAACAGCAGCGGTCGCGTAATTCTTGCCATGGGCACCCCTTTGGCATCGAGAGTAAGGCCCTGGCCGCTGCCGTGCCGGGGGAGGTCGAATACGGTTGCCGGGTGAGTGTTTTCGCCAATGCTTTCGCGAAGGCCAGTGGCGTCGGCTCGTGGCCGGGCAGCGCGCCCCGAGAGGCGGCCGCGGTGGTCGTCGGCGAGTTGGCGGATGCCCTGGCGCATCTGGTCGAGCTGCCGGCCAGGGGAGTGGGCGCCGACATGCTGGGGCGGGCGGGCGCGCTGCTGGTCGACGTGGCCATCGACACTGTGCCCCGCGGTTACCGCATCGCGGTGCGTCCCGGCGCGGTGACCCGGCGGGCACGCAGCCTGCTCGATGAGGACATGGACGCGATCGACGAGGCGTGGGAGACGGCCGGTCTGCGTGGCGGCGGCCGCGTGGTCAAGGTGCAGGCGCCCGGACCGATCACGCTGGCCGCCGGCTTGGAACTGAGCAACGGCCACCGGGCGATCACCGACCCCGGAGCGGTGCGCGACCTGGCCGCGTCCCTCGCCGAAGGCGTTGGGGCACACCGCGCGACGCTGGCCCGCCGCCTCGACACCGCGGTGGTGGTGCAGTTCGACGAGCCGTCGCTGCCGGCGGCGCTACGCGGAAGGCTGACCGGGGTCACCGCCCTGAGTCCGGTCGCCGCGCTGGACGAGCAGGTGGCGGGGGCTCTGCTGGACACCTGTGTCGCGGGCGCGGGCACCGACGTGCTGGTGCATAGCTGCGCCTCCGAGTTGCCATGGGACCTGTTGCAGCGCAGCGGCATTGGCGGGATTTCGGTGGACCCCAACACCCTGCGGGCCGAAGACCTGGACGGAATCGCGGCATTCGTGGAATCGGGCCGCACCGTCGTGCTGGGGGTGGTCCCGACCGCTCAACCAGAGCGGCGCCCCTCGGCGGAAGAGGTCGCCCGTGCGGTCGTCGGCGTGACGGACCGGCTGCCGTTCGACCGATCGGCGCTGCGCGACCGCGTCGGCGTCACCCCGGCCTGTGGTCTGGCGGGTGCGACGGCGCGGTGGGCCCGCACCGCCATCGAGCTCGCCCGCAAGGCCGCCCAAGCCTTCGCCGAAGACCCGGACGCCATCTGAAACGCAACCCATGGTTGCGTTTCTGGCCGCGCGACATTGCGGTCAGGCGACCGGAAGACGCCAGCGCAGACCCGGGAAACGCGCGAAACCGCGGTCGGTGGTGATCCAGGTCGCACCGTTCTCGATCGCGAGTGCCGCGTGATACGCGTCCGCGACCGCGTTGCCCTTCGCGCCGGTGTCGGCGCACAGAGACTCGAAGATGTCCCAGTGGCGTGGTCCCGGCCGCAACGCAACGGCGGCGGGCGCCGACCGAAGTGCGCGGCTCGCATCGAGTGCCTGAGCCGTCGAACTCGGCTGCCGAAAGATTCGATGGTTGGTGATCAACCGAATCACGCCCGAGAGCGCCAACTCGCTTATCCCTACCGGCTCGTCCCCGGTGAGCACGCCCTCGACCCACCCTCGGTATGCGGAGTGGTCGGTGCTGTCCTGACGGATCGCATACACGCAGACGTTGACGTCAAGGAGCAGCATTGTCGCCCAGCAATTCGGCGAGCGCGTCCTTGTCCTCCAGGTCGATGCCGGCGTGCAGGCCTCCGCCACCGTGCGCGGGTAACCGAAAATCTTTGCGGCCGCCTCCGTCAGCGTCGCGGCGGAGCATCGCCCGCAACGCGTCATCCACGATGGCGCCGAGCGGCCGCGATGTCCTGGCGGCCAAAACCTTCGCTTCTGCGAGCAGGTTGTCGTCGATGTTGACCGTCGTCCGCACTGCGGCATCATAGCATCGCGCTGTCGCATCATGATGCGGCCGCCAGGCCGGCAGCGTTGTCAGCCGGCTTCGATAGCCTGCCAGGGTGACCTCGCCCGACGTGTTGCGCCAGTGGCAGGAGCTGGCTGAGGAGGTGCGCGCACACCAGTTCCGCTACTACGTCCGCGACGCGCCGATCATCACCGATGCCGAGTTCGACAAGTTGCTACGCAAGCTCGAGGCGCTCGAGCACGAACATCCCGAGCTGCGCACCCCCGACTCACCCACGCAGCTGGTCGGCGGCGCCGGCTTCGCCACCGACTTCGCCTCGGCCGAGCATCTGGAACGGATGCTCAGCCTGGACAACGCGTTCAGCGCCGAGGAACTCGCCGCCTGGGGCGCCCGAATCCATGCAGAGGTCGGCGACTCGTATTTCGCGCAGACGCACTTCCTGTGCGAACTCAAGATCGACGGCGTCGCGCTGTCGTTGGTCTACCGGGAGGGACGGCTGACCCGGGCGGCCACCCGGGGCGACGGCCGCACGGGCGAGGACGTCACGCTCAACGCGCGCACCATCGACGACGTCCCTGAGCGCCTCACGCCCAGCGACGAGTACCCGGTGCCCGGCGTCCTCGAAGTCCGCGGCGAGGTGTTCTTCCGGGTGGACGACTTCCAGGCGCTCAACGCCAGCCTCGTCGAGGCGGGTAAGGCGCCGTTCGCCAATCCGCGCAACAGCGCGGCGGGGTCCCTGCGCCAGAAGGACCCGGCGGTCACGGCTCGGCGCAAGCTGCGGATGATCTGCCACGGACTCGGTCACACCGAGGGCTTTGCACCGGTCACCCAGCACGACGCGTACCTGGCACTGAAGGCATGGGGGTTGCCGGTGTCCGAGCACACCACGCTGGTCGACGCCATGACCGGCGTGCAGACGCGCGTCGAGTACTGGGGTGAGCATCGCCACGAGCTGAACCACGAGATCGACGGCGTGGTAGTCAAAATCGACGAGGTCGCGTTGCAACGCAGGCTGGGCTCCACGTCCCGGGCCCCGCGCTGGGCCATCGCCTACAAGTACCCGCCCGAAGAAGCGCAGACGACGTTGCTCGACATCCGCGTGAATGTTGGTCGCACGGGCCGGATTACGCCGTTCGCGTTCATGACACCGGTGAAGGTCGCGGGATCGACGGTGGGGCAGGCCACCCTGCACAACGCCTCGGAGGTCAAGCGCAAGGGCGTGCTGATCGGCGACACGGTGGTGATCCGCAAGGCCGGCGACGTGATTCCCGAGGTGTTGGGGCCGGTGGTCGACCTGCGCGACGGTTCGGAACGCGAATTCGTCATGCCCACAACGTGTCCCGAGTGTGGCACCGCCTTAGCGCCGGAGAAGGAGGGCGACGCCGACATCCGTTGCCCGAACGCGCGCGGTTGCCCGGGCCAGTTGCGGGAGAGGGTGTTTCACGTCGCCAGCCGCAACGCCCTGGACATCGAGGGCCTGGGATACGAGGCCGGTGTCGCACTGCTGGCTGCGCAGGTGATCGCCAGCGAGGGCGATCTGTTCACCCTCACCGAAGACGACTTGTTGCGCACCGAGCTGTTCCGGACCAAGGCCGGCGTGTTGTCGGCCAATGGAAAACGGCTGTTGGCCAACCTCGACAATGCCAAGTCCGCGCCGCTGTGGCGGGTGCTGGTGGCGCTGTCGATCCGCCACGTCGGGCCGACGGCCGCACGCGCGCTGGCCGCCGAGTTCGGCACCATCGACGCGATCGAAGGCGCGTCCACCGAGCAGTTGGCCGCCGTCGAGGGCGTAGGGGCGACCATCGCCGCCGCGGTCACCGAGTGGTTCACCGTCGACTGGCACCGCGAGATCGTCGACAAGTGGCGCAGAGCCGGCATGCGGATGGCCGACGAACGCGACGACAGCGTCGTGCGCACTCTCGCGGGTTTGACCATCGTGGTCACCGGCTCGCTGACCGGTTTCTCCCGAGACGACGCCAAGGAGGCAATCGTGGCGCGCGGTGGCAAGGCCGCCGGTTCGGTGTCGAAGAAGACGGACTATGTGGTCGCGGGGGACTCGCCAGGATCCAAGTACGACAAGGCCGTTGAACTTGATGTGCCCATTCTTGACGAGGACGGGTTCCGCCGGCTCCTCGAGGAGGGACCGCCCGCCCCCGCCGACGACTGAGGGTGGGTTCTATCGTGGGCGCTATGACCCGGACGGTCGATCGGTGCGCGGACCCATCACCGTGGTCGCCACGCGAGGCGGAGTTGCTTGCGGTGACGTTGCAGCTCCTGCAGGAACACGGCTATGAGCGGCTGACGATCGACGCCGTGGCGAACACGGCGCGCGCCAGCAAGGCCACGGTCTACCGCCGCTGGCCGTCGAAAGCCGAATTGGTCCTGGCCGCGTTCACCGAGGGCATCCGTCAGGTCGCGGTTTCGCCGGACACCGGCACGCTGCGGGGTGACTTGCTAAAGATCGGGGAGATCTGCTGCCAGCAGGCCGTACTGCATGCCAGCACCATCCGCGCGGTCCTCGTCGAGGTCTCCCGACACCCTGCGCTCAAGCACGCCCTACAACATCAATTCCTCGATCAGCGCGAAGCCCTGATCCGGCATGTGCTGCAGCAGGCCGTCGACCGGGGGGAGATCGCGCAATCCGCCATCTCCGCCGAACTCTGGGATCTGTTGCCGGGGTACCTCATCTTCCGCTCCATCATCCCCGGCCGGCCGCCGACCCGTCGTACCGTGCAAGCGCTCGTCGACAACGTCCTCATCCCCGGCCTGAGTCGATCCAATGGGTGAGAACGGGGTGCGCGAAAGTGTACGCCCGCGTCTCTTGTTCAGTACGCATCAGTACCGTACTGTCGTAGTCAACGGTCGTTCGAACCGGGCGATCGTGCCGCCTGATCAGTGAAAGGCCAACGGGTGAAGCGGATTTCGCTTGCGCCCCTCCTCAAGCGGGGGTGGATGGCGCTGGTCGCGTTGCTCGTCGTCGCGATAACGGGATTTGCCATCTACCGCCTGCACGGAATCTTCGGCTCGCATACCAACACTTCGGCCAACAGCGGCCTGTCCAACGAGATCGTCCCGTTCAACCCCAAGCAGGTGGTCCTCCAGGTCTTCGGCGCGCCCGGCGCGGTGGCGACCATCAACTACCTTGATGTCAACGCCCAGCCGCAGCAAGTCAAAGACGCCCCGCTGCCGTGGTCGTTCACCATCACCAGCACCGAGCCCGCGGTCGTCGGCAACGTCGTGGCGCAGGGCAACGGTGACACCATCGGCTGCCGCATCATCGTCAACGGTGAAGTCAAGGACGAACGCACCGTCAACAAGGCCGACGCCTACACCTTCTGCCTGGACAAATCCGGATGAGTAACGGTCAACGGCCCCGCGTGCCGCACCTCATTCGCCGGCTTGCGCTGCCGATCCTGCTGTTCTGGATTGCGCTTGCCGCGATAACGAACATCGCGGTGCCGAAATTGGAAGACGTCGGCAAGGTACACAATGTCGCGCTGAATTCGCCGGATGCGCCCGCGCTCAAGGCAATCAAACGCATCGGTCAGGCATTCCACGAGTTCGACACCGACAGCTCGGCCATGGTCGTCCTCGAAGGCGACAAGCCCCTCGGCGCGGACGCCCACCAGTTTTACGACACGATGATCCGCAAGCTCGAGGCGGACAAGAAGCACGTCGAGCACGTCCAGGATTTCTGGGGGGACACCCTGACCGCGGCGGGATCGCAGAGCACCGACGGCAAGGCCGCCTACGTTCAGGTGTTTCTCGCGGGCAATCAAGGCTCGGCGCTGGCCAACGAGTCCGTCGGCGCCGTCCGCGGAATCGTTGAGCACACGCCCGCCCCGCCTGGCGTCACGGCCTACGTCACCGGCGCGGCGCCGCTCATCTCGGATCAGTTCGACGTCGGCAGCAAGGGAACCCTGAAGGTCACCGCGATAACCGTCGGCGTCATCGCGATCATGCTGTTCTTCGTATACCGTTCCGTCCTCACGATGTTGCTGGTGCTCATCACGGTCCTCATCGAAATGTCCGCCGCCCGTGGAATCGTCGCCTTCCTCGGAAACGCCGGAGTCATCGGTTTGTCGACCTACGCGACGAACCTGCTCACCTTGCTGGTCATCGCCGCCGGAACGGACTATGCGATATTCGTCGTCGGCCGCTACCAAGAGGCGCGTGGCGCCGGAGAAGATCGGGAATCGGCCTTCTACACCATGTTTCGCGGGACGGCCCACATCGTCTTGGGGTCCGGCCTGACCGTTGCCGGTGCGGTGGCCTGTCTGGGCTTTACCCGGTTGCCGTATTTCCAGAGCCTCGGAGTTCCCGCCGCGATAGGCATCCTCGTGGCGCTCTTCGCCGCACTCACCCTGAGTCCGGCCGTCCTCACCTTGGGCGCCCTGGTCGGGATCTTCGACCCCAAACGCGCGATGCGAACCCGTGGTTGGCGGCGGATCGGCACCGCCATCGTCCGCTGGCCCGGCCCGGTTCTGGTCGCGGCGTGTGCGTTGGCACTCGTGGGTCTGCTCGCCCTGCCCGGCTACAAGACCAGTTATGACACGCGCCCCTACATGCCCGCCAGCGCGCCGGCCAACGTCGGTTATGCGGCTGCCGAGCGGCACTTTTCGCGCGCCCGCCTGGAACCCGAATTGCTCATGGTCGAAACGGACCACGACATGCGCAACCCGGCCGACATGCTCATCCTGGACCGGGTCGCCAAGGCGGTGTTTCACGTGCCGGGCATCGCTCAGGTGCAGTCGATCACCAGGCCGCTGGGCACCCCGCTGGTGCACAGCTCGCTGGCGTTCCAGATCAGCGCGCAAAGCGCCAACCAGCAGGAAAACCTTACGTACCAACGAGATCGCGCGGACGACTTATTGAGACAGGCCGGTGAGCTGTCCAACACAATCGACATCCTGAGGAAGCAATACCTGCTGCAGCAGCAGCTCGCCGACACCACCCACAGCGAGGCCCAGAGCTTTCACGACACGATCGCCACGATCAAAGACCTGCGCGACAAGATCGCCAACTTCGACGACTTCTTCAGGCCGATTCGTAGCTATTTCTATTGGGAGAAGCATTGCTACGACATCCCGGCCTGCTGGGCGATCCGCTCGGTCCTCGACGCGCTGGACGGCGTCGACCAGCTCAGCGAAAGATTCGAGGACCTCACAGCCACGTTGGACAAGCTCGACGCGCTGCAGCCGAAACTGGTGGGATTGATACCGGCCCAGATCGCTAGCCAGGAGCACAATCACGAATTGACGCTGGCCAACTACGCCACGCTGTCCGGGATCTACGCCCAGACGGCCGCGGCTATCGAAAATTCGACGGCGCTGGGGCGAGCGTTTGACACCGCGAAGAATGACGACACCTTCTATCTGCCTCCCGAGGTTTTCGACAACCCCGACTTCAAACGCGGGCTCAAGTTGTTCCTCTCGCCCGACGGCAAGGCGGCCCGCATGCTCGTCACTCACGAGGGTGATCCGGCGACGCCCGAAGGCATCTCGCACATCGAACCGATCGCGAAGGCGGCTCACGAGGCGTTGAAGGGCACGCCCATGGCCGACGCGAAGATATATCTGGGGGGCACCGCGGCGACGTACAAGGACATCCAGGACGGCGCCAAGTACGACCTGCTGATCGTGGGATTGGCCGCGCTCAGCCTGATCTTGCTGATCATGATGATCATCACGCGCAGCCTGATCGCCGCGCTCGTGATCGTCGGAACGGTAGCCCTGTCGCTGGGCGCCTCGTTCGGGCTGTCGGTGCTGGTGTGGCAGTACATGTTCGGCATCAAGCTCTACTGGGTGGTGCTGGCGCTGGCCGTGATCCTGCTGCTGGCCGTGGGATCCGACTACAACCTGCTGTTGATCTCCCGGTTCAAGGAAGAAATCCACGCCGGACTCAAGACCGGCGTCATCCGGGCGATGGCCGGCTCCGGTTCCGTGGTCACCTCCGCCGGCCTCGTTTTCGCGATCACCATGTGCGCGTTCGTGTTCAGCGGTTTTCAAGTTCTCGGCCAGATCGGGACCACGATCGGACTGGGACTGTTGTTCGACACCCTCATCGTGCGTTCCTTCATGACGCCGTCCGTGGCGACTCTGCTCGGGCGTTGGTTCTGGTGGCCGCAACGGGTGCGCCCCCGGCCGGCGAGTTCGATGCTGCGCCCGTACGGCCCGCGTCCCGCGGTTCGCCAATTGCTGCTGTGGGAGGACGGCGACGCCGTGGACCCGGTGGTGACGTCTTCGAAGGCGCGTTGATTCGCGTCGAAAGTTGACGGCCGCGGCCGCCGAATTCCATTGAGAATTTGTGAAGAATCCTCCAAGGTCACGCCGGCACGGTGGACGAGGTCTGAAAACAGGCCGGCCCTCGAGAGCAAGGAGAAATTATGGCCACCACCGACACCGCATTTACCGTTCCACGGCATGAATTCGTGCCCCCCGCGTCGAGCGATGAGATCGTGCTGGCCCCGCCCCTGGCTACCTTGCAAACACATCAGGAAGCGACCGTGCTTGTGACCGCAGCGGGCTTGGCGTACCTACCCGGCGGCATAGGTGCGGCATTCGCCAAAGGCGCTCGCCAAGGTGGCGGCTTGATTGGCGGCCTGGTTGCCGCCGGGGTGTCAAGTGCTGCGAAGGCAGCGTCGGATCGGCGCGAGGCGAATGCGGCACAGCCCGCCGCTGTGCCAGCGGCGGTGCAAAAGGCCTTACAGCGTCGGAATGCCTTCGCCGCGGGCTACGCGGACGTGGTGTCGGTTCGGTGTAAGTCCACGCTGTTGAGCCAATTCATGTGGATCGACGCGGGTGGCGGGTCGGACAAGGTGAAGATTGACTTACGCGGAATCAAGGCCGAACAGCTGGCTGCGACCATCGCGGTTCGGCGCCTGTTGATCGAGGGCAGCTGGATCTTGCAGGAGGCGCTGGCGAGTCTGCGGTCCCAGCCCATAGCGGGACGGCCGCTCGCGGAACAGATAAGCGACACCGACGCAGTGTTGGACGAGTTGCGTGACCTGATCGAGGGCGCCGACTTGACCCGCGAAGAGGTCGCCGAGTGCGCGCTGAAACGTCATCCGGAGTTCGCCGAATTCGAATCAGTTCCCGCGATGGCCGAGCTGTACTCCAAGCTCATCAACGGCTGACCCGATGGCGACCTTGCCCCCGGCAGCACCGCGGTGCAAGGTCGCCCCCAGTCAGCGCAGCATCGTCGCCACGATGCCGGCCAGATAGCCCAGCCGGGCCACCTCCGACGGCCGGAACTCCGGGCCGCCCGGCCGACCCAGCACCACGGCGGTGTGGTGATCGCCCAACGGGGCGGCCACCATCGTGGTGTCCATGTCGCGCCAGCTCTGCGGCACCCATTCGGCGTCGCCGTCGAGCACCGTGGCCCGTTCGATCGGCAGCCAGGGCGCCGAATCCGCGAGGGTCTCCGGCGCGCCCGGGCTGCCCGCGACCCGTCGCAGGCCCGCCTCGGTCCAGCGCGAGACCGTGCACCAGCTCACCCGCAGCACCTTGGGCGCTTCGTCGGCCAGTACCTGCAGCTTGGCCTCGTTGCCGGCGGCCGCGGCGATGTGGTCGAGCAGCTCCAGCTCGCGGTGGGCTTCCAGCAGCCCGGTATGTGGGCGCACGCTGTCCACCCGCACACCGTTGAGCGATTCGGCGGCCGTGATCAGCGTGTCGGGCATCGCGCCCGGGGGAAGTTCGATGACCAGGTCGTCGATCGCGTGCCCCGAGCTGCGCTCGACCACGTCCAGCGACAGGATGTCCGCACCCACCGACCCGAGCGCCACTGCCAGCGAGCCCAGGCTGCCCGGGCGGTCGAGCAGCCGGATGCGCAACAGATACGAGGGCACGGCCAACACTGTCGCACAGGGATGTATCCACGGCATTTCGGCGGATTGCCGCCCAGCATGCACCGAGCGCCACGCCATCGTGACGTTCGCGCATGGGTAGGCTCTTCGCTCGTGTCCCAGATCTCCCGCGACGAGGTGGCGCACCTGGCCCGGTTGGCCCGGCTGGCGTTGACCGATGCCGAGCTGGACAGCTTCGCCGGTCAACTCGACGCCATCCTGACCCACGTCAGCCAGATTCAGGCCGTCGACGTCACCGGCGTCGAGGCCACCGATAACCCGCTGAAGGACGTCAACGTCACGCGCCCGGACGAGACGGCGCCGTGCCTGACCCAGCAGGAAGCGCTGGCCCAGGCGCCCGAAGCCGTCGACGGACGCTTCGCCGTCCCGCAGATCCTGGGGGAGAGCCAGTGAGCGACATCATCCGATTGGATGCCGCGACGCTGGCCGCCCAGATCGCCGCCCGCGAGCTGTCCTCGGTCGAGGTGACCCAGGCCTGCCTGGACCAGATCGCGGCGACCGATGACCGCTATCACGCCTTCCTGCACGTGGCGGCCGGTGAAGCCTTGTCGGCCGCGGCCACCGTCGACAAGGCTTTGGCCGCCGGGGAGCCCCCGCCGTCGGCGCTGGCTGGCGTGCCGCTGGCGCTCAAGGACGTGTTCACCACCATCGACATGCCGACCACCTGCGGGTCCAGGATCCTCGAGGGCTGGCGTTCGCCCTACGACGCCACGCTGACCGCGCGGCTGCGCGCGGCCGGCATCCCGATCCTGGGCAAGACGAACATGGACGAGTTCGCGATGGGATCCTCGACGGAGAACTCCGCCTACGGCCCAACCCGCAACCCCTGGAACGTGGACCGGGTTCCCGGCGGCTCCGGCGGTGGCAGCGCGGCGGCGCTGGCGGCGTTCCAGGCGCCGCTGGCCATCGGGTCCGACACCGGGGGTTCCATCCGCCAGCCCGCGGCGCTGACCGCGACCGTCGGCGTCAAACCCACCTACGGCACGGTGTCCCGGTACGGGCTGGTGGCCTGCGCGTCGTCGCTGGACCAGGGTGGGCCGTGTGCGCGAACCGTGCTGGACACCGCGCTGCTGCATCAGGTGATCGCCGGGCATGACGCGCGCGACTCGACGTCGATCGACGCCGAGGTGCCCGATGTCGTCGGCGCCGCGCGGGCCGGCGCGGCCGGCGACCTGAGTGGCGTGCGCGTCGGGGTGGTCAAGCAGCTGCGCGGTGACGGGTACCAGCCCGGGGTACTGGCGTCGTTCGAGGCGGCCGTCGAGCAGTTGGGAGCTCTGGGCGCCGAGGTCAGCGAGGTGGATTGCCCGCACTTCGAATACGCGCTGCCGGCCTATTACCTGATCCTGCCCTCGGAGGTCTCCAGCAACCTGGCGCGCTTCGACGCGATGCGCTACGGGCTGCGGGTCGGCGACGACGGCAGCCACAGCGCCGAGGAGGTGATGGCGATGACGCGGGCCGCCGGTTTCGGGCCAGAGGTCAAGCGCCGCATCATGATTGGCGCCTACGCATTATCGGCGGGCTACTACGACGCCTACTACAACCAGGCGCAGAAGGTGCGCACGCTGATCGCCCGCGACCTGGACGAGGCCTATCGGTCTGTGGATGTGCTGGTGTCGCCGGCGACTCCGACCACCGCGTTTGCGCTGGGCGAGAAGGTCGACGACCCGCTGGCGATGTATCTGTTCGACCTGTGCACGCTGCCGCTGAACCTGGCCGGCCACTGCGGCATGTCGGTGCCGTCGGGGCTGTCGCCGGACGACGGGCTGCCGGTCGGACTGCAGATCATGGCGCCCGCACTGGCCGACGACCGGCTCTACCGGGTGGGCGCGGCCTACGAGGCCGCACGCGGGGCGCTCCCCTCGGCCGTGTAGCGCGAGCAGCCGTGTAGCGCGAGCAGTCGCAAAAGCACCCCAAATGGGCCCGTTTTGGGGGATTTTGCGTCTGCTCGCGCCAGCAAGCGGGCTTCGGGGCAAGATGAACCAATGCGGATCGGAGTTCTCACGGGAGGCGGCGACTGCCCCGGGCTCAACGCCGTCATCCGGGCCGTGGTGCGTACCTGCGACGCCCGGTACGGCTCGTCGGTGGTCGGTTTCCAGGACGGGTGGCGCGGGTTGCTGGAAAACCGGCGCATGCAACTGCGCAACGACGACCGTAACGACCGCCTGCTGGCCAAGGGCGGCACGATGCTGGGCACCGCCCGCGTCCACCCCGACAAGCTGCGCGCGGGCCTGGACCAGATCAAGCAGACCCTGGACGACAACGGCATCGACGTGCTCATCCCGATCGGCGGCGAGGGGACGCTGACCGCCGGGCACTGGCTGTCGGAGGAGAACGTCCCTGTGGTCGGCGTGCCGAAGACCATCGACAACGACATCGACTGCACGGACGTGACTTTCGGGCACGACACCGCCCTGACGGTGGCCACCGATGCCATCGACCGGTTGCACAGCACCGCCGAATCCCACCAGCGTGTGATGCTGGTGGAGGTGATGGGCCGGCACGCCGGCTGGATCGCGCTGAACAGCGGGTTGGCCTCCGGCGCACACATGACGTTGATCCCCGAACAGCCCTTCGATATCGAAGAGGTCTGCCGGCTCGTCAAAAGGCGCTTCCAGCGCGGAGATTCACACTTTATCTGCGTGGTCGCCGAGGGGGCCAAGCCGGTGGCGGGTTCGATCACGTTGCGCGAAGGCGGGATTGACGAGTTCGGGCACGAACGATTCACCGGGGTGGCGGCCCAGCTCGGGTACGAGGTGGAGAAACGGATCAACAAGGAGGTGCGGGTGACCGTGCTGGGCCATGTGCAGCGGGGCGGCATTCCCACCGCCTACGACCGCGTGCTGGCCACCCGGTTCGGGGTCAACGCCGCCGACGCCGCGCACGCCGGCGAGTACGGCCAAATGGTGTCGCTGCGCGGGCAGGACATCGGTCGGGTCGCGCTGGCCGACGCGGTGCGCCAGCTCAAGCTGGTGCCGCAAAGCCGCTACGACGACGCCGCCGCGTTCTTCGGCTGACCGGTCGCCCACGCCCGCGAGCGCGGGGTGTCCCACCGCGTCATTAGGATCGATCCCATGACTGTGGTTGCCGACCTGCTGGATTACGACGAGGTCATCGAGCGCTTCGATCCGGTGCTCGGGCTTGAAGTGCACGTCGAACTGTCCACCGCGACCAAAATGTTCTGCGGTTGCGCCACCGCGTTCGGCGGGGAGCCCAACACCCAGGTGTGTCCGGTCTGTCTGGGCCTGCCCGGTTCACTGCCGGTGGTCAACCAGGCCGCCGTGGAGTCCGCGATCCGGATCGGGCTGGCGTTGAACTGCGAGATCGTGCCGTGGTGTCGCTTCGCGCGGAAGAACTACTTCTATCCGGACATGCCGAAGAACTATCAGATCTCGCAGTACGACGAGCCGATTGCGATCAACGGCTACCTCGAGGCGCCGCTGGAGGACGGCACCACCTGGCGGGTGGAGATCGAACGCGCACACATGGAGGAAGACACCGGCAAGCTGACCCACATCGGCAGCGAGACCGGCCGCATTCACGGGGCGACCACCTCGCTGATCGACTACAACCGGGCCGGTGTGCCGCTGATCGAAATCGTCACCAAGCCCATTGAGGGGGCTGGCGAACGGGCACCGCAGATCGCCCGGGCCTATGTGACGGCATTGCGAGATCTGTTGCGCGCGTTGGGCGTATCCGACGTCCGGATGGACCAGGGTTCGATGCGTTGCGACGCCAACGTGTCGCTCAAGCCGGCCGGGGCCGGTCAGTTCGGAACCCGGACCGAGACCAAGAACGTCAACTCGCTCAAGAGCGTCGAGGTCGCGGTTCGCTACGAAATGCAGCGCCAGGCCGCAGTTTTGCTTGCCGGCGGTCAAATCATCCAGGAGACCAGGCACTTTCATGAGTCCGGCTACACGAGTCCGGGCCGTGCCAAAGAGACCGCCCAGGATTACCGATATTTTCCCGAGCCCGATCTGGAACCCGTCGCGCCCAGCCGCGAACTCGTCGAGCGGTTACGCCGGACCATTCCCGAGCTACCGTGGTTGAGCCGCAAGCGAATTCAACAGGAATGGGCTATCTCCGACGAGGTCATGCGTGATCTTGTCAACGCCGGAGCCATCGAATTGGTCACCGCCACGATCGCACACGGCGCCTCCAGCGCCCAGGCCCGGTCCTGGTGGGGAAACTTCCTGGTACAGAAGGCCAACGAGGCCGGGGTGCAACTCGACGAGCTGGCGATCACGCCCGCCCAGGTCGCCGCCGTGATCGCCCTCGTCGACGAGGGCAAGTTGTCGAACAAACTGGCCCGCCAGGTGGTGGAGGGCGTGCTGGCCGGGGAAGGCGAGCCCGAGCAGGTGATGACCGCTCGCGGGTTGGCGCTGGTGCGCGACGAATCTTTGACCCAGGCGGCCGTCGACGAGGCCTTGGCGGCCAATCCCGATGTGGCGGAAAAGATTCGCGGCGGCAAGGTGGCTGCCGCCGGCGCGATCGTCGGCGCCGTCATGAAGGCCACTCGCGGTCAGGCGGACGCGGCCCGGGTGCGCGAACTGGTCCTGGCGGCCTGCGGGCAGGGGTGACGGGCGGTGAGTCACGATTGGTTGGATCGGGTCACCGGGCTGATTGACACCGCCATGCTGGTGGTGACCACCCGGGCCGAGGGCCATAACTCGGGCTGCCTCGTCGGCTTCGCAACCCAGGCCAGCATCGATCCTGCGCGGTTTCTGGTGGGCCTGTCCCGCACCAACCACACCTTCGGGGTAGCGAGCCGGTCGAATCACCTTGCCGTGCATGTGTTGTCGCGGCGCGACACGTCCTTGGCCGAACTGTTCGGCGGCCAAACCGACGACGAGGTCGACAAGTTCGAGCACTGCGCGTGGCACAGCGGTCCCGAAGGCATGCCGATTCTGGACGACGCGCTCGCTTGGCTGGTCGGCAGAACGGTGGATCGAATAGATCTCGGCGACCATCTCGGTTACTTGCTCGAACCGGTCGAAGCGTGGTTCGCCGACGGTCCGGCCGATGTGATCCGCTTCTCCGACGTCCGCGACCTGCAACCGGGCCACGACCCGTAAACGCGGAAAGACTGTCGCAAGATCTCATCGACATCCATCATGTTGGTGTGACCGATGAATCGTTCGAAGATTTGATGGCGATGCTGGACGGCCCGGTGTTCGTTGTGACGACCCAGGCCGACGGCCAGCCCTCGGGCTGTCTGATCAGCTTCGCCACTCAAACGAGCGTGCGGCCCCCGAGCTTTATGGTCGGTCTGCCCGTTACCAGCCAGACCTGCGAGGTGGCGAGCCGAGCGGGGCACCTGGCAGTGCACGCGCTGCCGCAGGACCGGCAGGTCCTGGCCGAACTATTCGGCGGCCAAACGCGCGATCATTCGCGCGCTGCTCGTGGCGGGCCGGCCCCAAAGGGATGCCGATTCTCGACGATGCCGTCGCCTGGTTCGTCGGGCGGACGGTGAGTCGCAGCGATGTCGGCGACCACGTGGCGTACCTGTTGGAACCCGTCGCCGTCTGGGTTCCGGAGGACGACGAGGAAATGCTTTACCTGTCCGACCTGGATGACCTCGAGCCCGGGCAGGAGACGCCGTACCGGCTCTACGACCGTGAACGGGGCGAATCGGCACGCCGATACGGTCTGCGCTTCACCCTCGACGTGCCTTAGTTTGCGCCGGGGGTCGGCCCGGTCGGCCGGTCGGGCCGGCCATCCGGGACCGCGAGCGTAACCGCACTGCGAAAAATCGGCTCCAGAATCGCCGTGCCGTTACGCTGGCGAACCGGATGGCGCTCCGTCAGCGGAGTCAGGTCTTGTCGTCGTTGTTGCGCGGGAATCCGCCGCCCGACGGGAACAGCGGGAACACCACGTCGTCGAGCTTCTCGGCATCCCCGGCGGTCTTGTTGACGGTTGCGCCCCACACGTTGCCGTCCGGCGACATCCGCAGCGCCCACGCGTGCGCGTGGGTGTCCTTACGGACCACGTCGGGTTCGCCGGTGACCGCCCCGGTCGACGGCGCCAGCCGCACCGCCACCGTCAGTTTCGTGGTGATCAGGTTGACCAGCACGGTCCCGTCCATGGCCGCGCACCCGGCCACGCCGGGCTTGTCCGGCCAGGTCCACACCGTCGACACTTCCGATTTCTTGGTGATCCTTTGCAGCCGATCCGCGGTGGGAGTGCGGTCGGCGACATACAGCGAACCATCAACGGGATCGATGCACATGCCTCCGCCCGCGCCGACGCCGGTCAGCGCGGTCGTCGGTGGGGCCTGGCCGACGGTGGTGGGTTGCTCGATCCGCAGCACCTTGCCGGCGAGGGATTTGGGATCGGCGGCCAGCGCCGGGTTGCCCGCGTCCCCGGTCATGACGAGCAGCGTGGTGGGGCTGGTGAAGATCAGGGCGCCGGTATTCCCGGTGGCGCCCTTGGGAATTCCGGTCAGGATGTCCTTGGGGACGTCGCCGTCGGCGATGCGGATGACCCGGTTGTCGGTGGGCGTGCTGATGTAGGCGTACATCAGGCGGTCCTGCGAGTAGGTGGGCGACAGCACGATGTCCATCAGGCCGCCATCACCGGACGGGTCGACGGGGATGACCATCTTGATTTTCGGCTCGGCGTTGACCGCTATCTCCTTGACGGCGCCGGTGGTGCGCTCGGCAACCAACGCGGTCTTGCTGTCGCCGCCCATGATCAGCCCGCTGGTGCTCTCCAGGCAGCCCTGCATGACCCCCGGCGCCGGGCACGCCTTGGGGAACGGAGTCGCGGGCAGCGGCGGCGGCGGGGGAGGCGTCTCGCTGGGCTGGGGTTTGAGTTCGGGGGCGGTGGTGAACGGCTGCGACTGGGCGTCGTTGAACCGTGCGCAGCCGCTCGACAGCAGCACCGCCGCGCATAGCGCCGCGAGCCCGCATCGGGCCAACCGCCGTCTCCGCATGACCGACAGGCTACCTGTCGGTACCGCCGCGACATGGCGCCAGCGCTCCAC
Source organism: Mycobacterium sp. (assembly GCF_019247635.1). Classification (GTDB taxonomy): domain Bacteria; phylum Actinomycetota; class Actinomycetes; order Mycobacteriales; family Mycobacteriaceae; genus Mycobacterium. The sequence goes on along the minus strand of NZ_JAFBAR010000108.1, from coordinate 13,852 downwards.
CGTAAGCGTGCCGTCGGTTGCAGCAATGAACAGGTCACGGTGCACGCGAATGTCCGGGAGGAACTCAGCTGCTTCTCGACCGATGATCGGCCGAGATCAGGGGGTCGGCGCTATGGCCGAGCAGACGCAAAAGCACCCAAACGGGGCGTTATCGGGTGCTTTTGCGTCTGCTCGGCGAAAAACGCGCTCGATCGCCGACGCGGTGCGCGGGGTGGCGCTGGCGGGCAAGGCTGCAATCGGCGACCGCCCGCGAGTGCACCGGTACCTTGTCCGAGATCCGCGCGCGACCGGTCTGTGGCCGTTTGGTGATCCAACTTCGACCAACCTGCGGATTTGTCAGTAGAAGCGCCGCTCAAATCCCCAATTCAGGCCAAAATGCCCTTACCCTTGCACGCGTGACCAGTCAACCGAATGACACGCACTGGCGACGTCCGGGTGATCCCCCGGAGCCAATCCCGGGACGTCCCGCCTCGGCAAGGCTGGTGGATCCCGAAGATGACCTGACGCCGGTCGGGTATCCCGGCGACTTCAACCCGTCTACCGGGACCACCACGGTGATCCCACCCTACGAACCCGACCGGCTCGGGGTCGCGGGCCCGGGATACGGCCTGATCGAAGCGCAGGAGCCGCTGCCGTACATCGAGCCGCAGTCCGCGGGCCGACCCGCGCCCGCGGGGCCCGCCGAGATCGAATCCGACGACGACGATCGGCTGCGCGCCGCCGGCCGGCGGGGCACCCAGCATCTGGGCTTGTTGGTATTGCGGCTCGGGCTCGGAGCGGTGCTGATCGCCCACAGCCTGCAAAAGCTGTTCGGCTGGTGGGGCGGCTCCGGGGTGATCGGCTTCAAGAACTCGCTGTCCGACGTCGGCTACCACCACGCCGACGTCCTCGCCTACGTCAGTGCCGGCGGCGAGCTGGTTGCGGGGGTGCTGCTGGTGCTGGGGCTGTTCACCCCGATCGCCGCGGCGGGGGCGCTGGCCTTCCTGATCAACGGCCTGCTGGCCACGATTCCTATGCGCCCGCACACGCACAACCTCGCCTACTTCCTGCCCGACGGGCACGAATACCAGATCAGCCTGATCGTCATGGCCGTGGCCGTTATCCTGGCCGGCCCCGGCCGCTACGGCCTGGATGCCGGCCGCGGCTGGTCCCACCGGCCGTTCATTGGGTCGTTCGTTGCGCTGGTCGTGGGCATCGCGGCCGGCATCGGTGTCTGGGTGCTGCTCACCGGCGTCAATCCGCTGACCTGAGTGGCCCTGAGCGCCTGAGCCCCCGGGCGGCCTGGCGAGCAGACGCGAAAGCACCCAAATTCGGCACGAATTGGGTGCTTTCGCGTCTGCTCGTCACTCGTAAGGGTTGGGAACCCGCCCGGAACTGACCTCGGTCAGCTGCGGCAGCGTCGCGAACGTGACGGCGGGCAGGCGCAGCTCGGTGCCGTCCGTGAGGTGCGCCCGCGCCCAGGAACCCCGGTGGAACCGCAGCCCGTCGATCTCCTCCCAGCGCACCGCGCGGCTACCCAGCAGCGTCCGGACCGTCACCCCCTCGTCGTCGGCGACCGTGCGCAGCCGGACTATCAACGCCGACAACAGCACCGGGATGAGCAGCAGCGGGACGCTCGCCGGCCACGCCAGCACCGGCACCAGCAAGCCGAGCGTCGCGAATGCGACCGCGAGGTGTGCCATCGGCGACACTTTGATCACCACCGGCGAGCCTGTCGGGGAGCTTGCAGTAGCCACCCGAGCATCATTTCACTGGCCCAATTCTCCGGCCTCGGCGTGTTGACTCTGCGCACAGGGTGAGCCCAAGCGGCGTGTCGCCGCCCAGGGCGCAGAATCAACGCCCAGCGGCGGCCGCACAGCAACGGATTTGACTGCTGAGCTGTGCGAAGGTTACCGTCGGACATCATGGACACCGCTGGAATGCTCGTAGTACTTAGTCGGCGCGTTGGTGCCTGACTAGCCCAATCGAGCACCAACGCGACCCTCGTGCAGCAGCTGAGCTGGCGGGGGTTTTTTGTTGCTCCGAGACGCGAAGACCACACAAGACCCATCAGGATCAAGAGGACACAGTGAGCGCACCCACCAAGCATGCGTCGCAGGAAGCGGCCAAGATCGCCTCCGACGCGGTCAAACCCGCCGCCAAGCCGCCCACGATTCGACCGAAACATGTTGCGCCGGAACAACTTACCGGCGCTCAGTCGGTGATCCGGGCACTGGAGGAACTTGACGTAGAGATCATCTTCGGCATTCCCGGCGGGGCCGTACTGCCGGTTTACGACCCGCTGTTCGACTCGGTCAAGCTGCGGCACGTGCTGGTCCGCCACGAGCAGGGCGCCGGGCATGCCGCCAGCGGTTACGCGCACGCCACCGGCAAGGTCGGGGTGTGCATGGCGACCTCGGGTCCCGGCGCCACCAACCTGGTGACGCCGCTGGCCGACGCGCAGATGGACTCGATACCGGTGGTTGCGATCACGGGACAGGTCGGGCGCTCGCTGATCGGGACCGACGCGTTCCAGGAGGCCGACATCTCGGGCATCACGATGCCGATCACCAAACACAACTTCCTGGTCCGCTCCGGTGACGAGATTCCCCGGGTGATGGCAGAGGCCTTCCACATCGCGGCCTCGGGACGCCCGGGTGCGGTGCTCGTCGACATCCCCAAGGACGTGCTGCAGGGCCAGTGCAGGTTCAGTTGGCCGCCGCGCATGGAGCTGCCCGGCTACAAACCGAACACCAAGCCGCACAACCGCCAGATCCGCGAGGCGGCCCGGCTCATCGCCTCCGCCCGCAAACCGGTGCTGTATGTCGGCGGCGGCGTGATCCGCGGCGAGGCGACCCAGCAGCTGCGGGATCTGGCCGAACTGACCGGCATCCCGGTGGTTACCACGCTGATGGCGCGCGGCGCGTTCCCGGACAGCCATCCGCAGAACCTGGGTATGCCCGGCATGCACGGCACAGTCGCCGCGGTGGCCGCGCTGCAGCGCAGCGACCTGCTGATCGCGCTGGGCACCCGCTTCGACGACCGGGTGACCGGAAAGCTCGACTCGTTCGCGCCGGACGCCAAGGTCATCCACGCCGACATCGACCCGGCCGAGATCGGCAAGAATCGCCACGCCGACGTGCCGATCGTGGGCGACGTCAAAGCCGTCATTACCGATCTCATCGCGATGGTGCGGCACGACGGCGGCGCCGACACCGCCACAACCCCGGACATGACCGACTGGTGGGCGTATCTGAACGGCGTTCAAAAGACCTATCCGTTGAGCTACGGTCCGCAGAGCGATGGCAGCCTGAGCCCGGAGTACGTGATCGAGAAGCTCGGCGAGATCGCCGGTCCGGACGCCGTTTACGTAGCCGGCGTCGGCCAGCACCAGATGTGGGCGGCGCAGTTCATCCGGTACGAAAAGCCGCGCACCTGGCTGAATTCCGGCGGTCTGGGCACCATGGGGTTCGCCGTCCCGGCGGCCATGGGCGCCAAGATCGCCCGCCCGGACGCCGAGGTCTGGGCGATCGACGGCGACGGTTGTTTTCAGATGACCAACCAGGAGCTGGCGACCTGCGCCATTGAGGGTGCGCCGATCAAGGTGGCGTTGATCAACAACGGCAACCTCGGCATGGTGCGGCAGTGGCAGACGCTGTTCTACGAGGAGCGCTACTCGCAGACCGACCTCGCCACGCACTCCCATCGCATCCCCGACTTCGTGAAGCTCGCCGAGGCGTTGGGCTGCGTCGGATTGCGTTGCGAGCGCGCAGAAGACGTGGCAGACGTGATCAACCAGGCCCGGGCGATCAACGATCGCCCGGTGGTCATCGACTTCATCGTCGGCGCCGACGCGCAGGTGTGGCCGATGGTCGCCGCCGGGACCAGCAACGACGAAATTCAGGCCGCCCGCGGTATCCGCCCGCTGTTCGACGACGAAATCGAAGGGCACGCCTGATGAACACCAAGACACACACGCTGTCGGTATTGGTCGAAGACAAGCCCGGTGTGCTCGCCCGCGTTGCGGCGCTGTTCTCGCGGCGTGGCTTCAACATCGAGTCGTTGGCGGTGGGTGCCACCGAGCAGAAGGACATGTCGCGCATGACCATTGTGGTGTCCGCCGAGGAGACCCCGCTCGAGCAGATCACCAAGCAGCTCAACAAACTGATCAACGTCATCAAGATTATCGAGCAAGACGATGGCAACTCGGTGGCTCGGGAGCTGTCGTTGATCAAGGTCCGGGCCGACGCGGGTACTCGCAGCCAGGTCATCGAAGCGGTAAATCTGTTTCGCGCCAAGGTGATTGACGTGTCTTCGGAATCGTTGACCATCGAAGCAACCGGCGACCGCGGCAAGCTCGAGGCGTTTCTGCGCGTCCTGGAACCCTTCGGGATCCGCGAAATTGCCCAATCCGGAATGGTGTCGTTGTCGCGTGGTCCGCGCGGCTTGGGCGCCAAATAGCAGGCACCACACCGAAATAGTAAAAAAGGAGATAGTCACGTGCCGTTAGAGATGTTCTACGACGACGACGCAGACCTGTCGATCATCCAGGGCCGCAAAGTCGGCGTGATCGGATACGGCAGCCAAGGTCATGCGCACTCGCTCAGCGTGCGCGACTCCGGCGTGCAGGTGCGGGTCGGGCTGAAGGAAGGCTCGAGGTCGCGGGGCAAGGTCTCCGAGCAGGGCCTGGATGTCGACACCCCGGCCGAGGTCGCGAAGTGGGCTGACGTCATCATGCTGCTGGCCCCCGACACCGCGCAGGCCGACATCTTCAAGAACGAGATCGAGCCCAACCTAAAGCCGGGCGACGCACTGTTTTTCGGCCACGGGCTGAACATCCACTTCGACCTGATCAAGCCGCCCGCCGACGTGACCGTGGCGATGGTCGCACCGAAGGGGCCGGGGCACTTGGTGCGTCGCCAGTTTGTCGACGGCAAGGGCGTGCCGTGCCTGATCGCCGTCGACCAGGACCCGACGGGCGAGGGCGAGGCGCTGGCGTTGTCCTACGCCAAGGCGATCGGCGGCACCCGTGCCGGTGTCATCAAGACCACGTTCAAGGACGAGACGGAGACCGATCTGTTCGGCGAGCAGGCCGTGTTGTGCGGGGGCACAGAGGAATTGGTGAAGACCGGCTTCGACGTGATGGTCGAGGCGGGCTACCCGCCGGAGATGGCGTACTTCGAGGTGCTGCACGAACTCAAGCTGATCGTCGACCTGATGTATGAGGGTGGCATCGCGCGGATGAACTATTCGGTGTCCGACACCGCGGAGTTCGGCGGCTACCTGTCGGGTCCGCGCGTCATCGACGCCGACACCAAGGAGCGGATGCGGGACATCCTGCGCGAGATCCAGGACGGCACCTTCGTCAAGAAGTTGGTCGCCAACATCGAGGGTGGCAACAAACAGCTGGAGGATCTGCGCAAGGAGAACGCCGAGCATCCCATCGAGGTCACCGGCAAGAAGCTGCGCGACCTGATGAGCTGGGTCGACCGCCCGATCACCGAGACGGCCTGAGTCGGGGCGCCGAAACCCGAACTCCCGCCCGGCGTGTCGTGTCCGTGGGTTAAGTGTCGCCAAGCCGATCGGCGGTCGCCACCACTCGGCGCGCCAGGTGGTCAAGGGCGTTGCCGACGGCTCGGTCGGGTTCGGCGTCGAACTGGTGGATGTTGTCGTGGGTGCTCACCAGGCTCACCCCGTACGGATTGCCGTCGACGAACTTCACCGGGTCGGTGTATCCGGGCGCCACGATGATGCCGCCGAAATGCATCAACGTGACATACAGCGTGACCAGGGTGGTCTCTTGGCCCCCGTGCAGCGTGTTGGATGACGTGAACGCCGCATACACCTTGTCCGCGAGTTTGCCTTCGGCCCACAGCCCGCCCAGCGAGTCGAGGAATCCGCGCAGCTGCGCGGCCACGCAGCCGAAGCGGGTGGGCGAGCCGAAGATGACCGCGTCCGCCCAGACGATGTCGTCGGCGGTGGCGGCCGGAAGGTCTTTGGTCGCTTCGTAATTCGCGGTCCACGCCGGGTTGCCGGCGAAGGACTCCGGGTCGCGCGTCTCGGCGACATGGCGTAACCGGACCTCGGCGCCCACGGCCTCGGCGGCCGCGGCGACGCGCTGAGCCATCGCGGTGTTATGGCCGGTGGCCGAATAGTAGATGATCGCGAGCTTCGTCATGGCGGTCAGCTTAGGCTCGGGTGAAACCGCCGGGCGCCCGTCGTGCAAGACTCCGGCAAATTCCAAATCGGGCCAGGGGCCGCCGCCGCCGCAAATCCCGATGGGGCCTCGACGACCTGCGCTTTCAGACCCGCCCGCGCGCAAATCACGGCGGGGTGAAGCGCATTGGGTCCGCTGCCGGCCACGGTGACGGCCAGGGTTTGATTGCAGCCGACTACGCTGGCCGCGTGAACCTGCCTGTTGTACTGATCGCCGACAAACTCGCCCAATCGACCGTCGCCGCCCTGGGGGACCAGGTCGAGGTGCGCTGGGTCGACGGCCCTGACCGGCCGAAGCTGCTAGCCGCGGTCGCCGACGCCGACGCCCTGCTGGTCCGGTCGGCCACCACCGTCGACGCCGAGGTGCTGGCCGCGGCCCCCAAGCTGAAGATCGTCGCCCGCGCTGGCGTCGGGCTGGACAACGTCGACGTGGACGCCGCCACCGCGCGTGGTGTGCTGGTGGTCAACGCGCCGACGTCGAACATCCACAGCGCCGCCGAGCATGCGCTGGCGCTGCTGCTGGCCGCGTCTCGTCAGATCGCGGCCGCCGATGCGACACTGCGGGACCACACCTGGAAGCGGTCGTCGTTCTCCGGAACCGAAATCTTCGGCAAGACCGTCGGTGTGGTGGGACTGGGGCGCATCGGCCAGCTGGTGGCCCAGCGCATCGCGGCCTTCGGCACCCACGTCGTCGCCTACGACCCGTACGTGTCGCCCGCTCGCGCCGCCCAGCTCGGCATCGAGCTGCTCTCCCTCGACGAACTGCTGGCCCGCGCCGACTTCATCTCGGTGCACCTGCCCAAGACGCCCGAGACGGCTGGCCTGATCGACAAGGAGGCGCTGGCCAAGACCAAGCCCGGCGTCATCATCGTCAACGCCGCGCGCGGCGGCCTGGTGGACGAGGCGGCGCTGGCCGACGCGATCAGCAACGGCCACGTGCGCGCTGCCGGTCTCGATGTGTTCGCCACCGAACCGTGCACCGACAGTCCGCTGTTCGAGCTGCCGCAGGTGGTGGTCACGCCGCATCTGGGGGCATCCACCGCCGAGGCTCAGGACCGGGCCGGCACCGACGTCGCGGAAAGCGTGCGGCTGGCGCTGGCCGGCGAGTTCGTTCCCGACGCGGTCAACGTCGGTGGCGGCGTGGTCAACGAAGAGGTGGCGCCCTGGCTGGATCTGGCGCGCAAGCTCGGGGTGTTGGCGGCCGCGCTGTCCGACGGTCTGCCGGCCTCGCTGTCGGTACAGGTGCGCGGCGAGCTGGCCGCCGAAGACGTTGAGGTGCTGAAGCTTTCGGCGCTGCGCGGCTTGTTCTCGGGGGTTATCGAGGACGCGGTGACTTTCGTGAACGCCCCGGCGCTGGCTGCCGAACGAGGCGTTTCCGCCGACATCACCAAGGCTTCGGAGAGCCCGAACCATCGCAGCGTCGTGGACGTGCGCGCGGTGGGCGCCGACGGCTCGGTGGTCAACGTCGCGGGCACGCTGTCCGGGCCGCAGCAGGTGGAGAAGATCGTGCAGATCAACGGCCGCAACTTCGACCTGCGCGCCCAGGGCACCAACCTGGTGATCAACTACGCCGACCAGCCCGGGGCACTGGGCAAGATCGGCACCCTGCTGGGCAAGGCCGGGGTCAACATCCAAGCCGCCCAGCTGTCCGAGGACGCCGAGGGCCCGAGCGCGACGATCCTGCTGCGTCTGGACCAGGATGTGCCCGACGATGTGCGCTCGGCGATCCGCGAGTCGGTGGGCGCCAACAAGCTGGAAGTGGTTGACCTGCAATGAAACTGGCGATTGTCGCTGGTGACGGCATTGGCCCGGAGGTGGTGGCCGAGGCGGTCAAGGTCCTCGACATCGTCCTGCCCGGGGTCGAGAAGACCGACTACGACCTGGGTGCGCGCCGGTTTCACGCCACCGGTGAGGTGTTGCCGGAGTCGGTGGTCCCCGAACTGCGCGGGCACGACGCGATCCTGCTCGGCGCGATCGGGGACCCGTCGGTGCCGAGCGGCGTGCTGGAGCGAGGTCTATTGCTGCGGCTGCGTTTTGAGCTCGACCATCATGTCAACCTGCGGCCGGCCCGGCTGTATCCGGGCGTGGGCAGCCCCCTGAGCGGCGACCCCGAGATCGACTTCGTGGTGGTGCGGGAGGGCACCGAGGGGCCCTATACGGGCAATGGCGGCGCGATCCGCGTCGGCACGCCCAACGAGGTGGCCACCGAGGTCAGCGTGAACACCGCGTTCGGCGTGCGCCGCGTGGTCGAGTACGCATTCGAGCGGGCCCGGCAGCGGCGCAAGCACCTCACCCTGGTCCACAAGACGAACGTGCTGACGTTCGCGGGCAAGCTGTGGGCGCGGGTGGTGGCCGAGGTCGGCGAGAAGTACCCCGACGTCGAGGTCGGCTATCAACACGTCGACGCCGCTACCATCCACCTGGTCACCGACCCCGGCCGCTTCGACGTGATCGTCACCGACAACCTGTTCGGCGACATCATCACCGACTTGGCCGCGGCGGTGTGCGGCGGAATCGGGTTGGCGGCCAGCGGAAATATCGACGCCACCCGCACCAACCCGTCGATGTTCGAGCCCGTGCACGGCAGCGCGCCGGATATCGCCGGTCAGGGCATCGCCGACCCGACCGCCGCGATCATGTCGGTGGCGCTGTTGCTTGCGCATCTGGGTGAGGACGAGGCGGCGGCTCGGGTGGATCGCGCCGTCGAAACCTATTTGGCGACGCGGGCGAACGAACGGCTTGGCACACGCGATGTCGGCGAACGGATTTCCGCCGGGCTCTAGTCTCCAATCCCGGCGGCAGCAAGCGCGTGCGGCGGTGCTCAGTGGGTCCCCGTCGGCCGAATCCTTCGGCATCCGCTGATGCTCGCACAGGCACGCGAGCACGGGTGACACCGCGCGACGGCACTGGGAACTACCGCGCCACCGCCGCGCGCGGCTGGTTGCCCACTGGCACGAAAGGCAGCGCGGCCACGGGGAACAACCCGCACACGGCGAACGCCAGCGGGAAACCGGCAGCGGTGATCAACACGCCGAAAGCCGGGGGCCCGACGGCGACTACCAGGCGTTCGAGGGCATTTTGGGCACTGAGTGCCCGACCGCTCCAGAAGGGTCCTGCCAGCTCCGGGATTGTTGTGAACGGCAGACCGCTGTCGCCGGTAATCGCCGACGCGAGCACCATGATCGGCACGGCAACCGGCCACTCCAGGTGATCGGTCAGCGCTAAGGCCAGCATCACCACGGTGGTGGCGACGGCCAGTATCCGCAGAGGTCGCATCCGCGAGCCGATGTGATCCGCCCATCGCCCGGCGCCGATCCGGCCGAGCGCTCCCAGTAACTGCGAGACGCCTACCAGTGCACCGGCGCCGGCGGCTGAGAATCCGTGGTCGTTCATGAACCACACGAGCATGAAGGTCAGCACCACGGGTTGCGGCACCATCAGCAGCACGGAAGCGGCGTGGATTCGCCAGAGGGCCGCCGTATCCCGGTAGGGGTTGGCCAGCTCTTCGGCACTGGCGTCGGACGCCGCCGGGCGGGGCGGGTCACGGACACCCGGGACGCTGGCAACGGCCGCGACCACGCACAATGCCGCGGGAAACAGCAGCGCCCAGGAGAAGTTGCGGCTGGCAAGCCCGGGTATGACCAATGCGGCCAGCGCGATTCCCAGCGGTTGTGCGGTCTGTCGGATACCCATCGCCAGGGCGCGACGGTGTGGGGCAAACCAGCCGGTCACCAGGCGGCCGCAGGCGGTGACGCTACTGGCCGCCGCCATGCCGCCAAGCACCAGAAATGTCCCCATCACGGCTACCGAATGCACTGAGGCCGCTGCGAACCCCGCAGCCGCGGTGAGCGTCAAGCCCACGGCGAGCACGATCCGCTCCCCGAAGCGGTCCAAGGCATAGCCCCAGACCAGCAAGGTCACGACCATGCCCAAGCTCGGCAGCGACGCAAGCAGACCGGACTCGGCCAGTCCGGTCCCGCGGCGGGCATGCAGTGCCGGGATCAAGAAGGCCACGCCGTTGATGAAGACATTCGCGCACAGGGTCGCGATCAGCGACACGATGAGCATGGTCCATCGCCGGACGCCGCTGGTCGATTGGGTCGGCACGTGATTCATCCCCCGAGAGATTTGTGCTGATTGCGGCCCCTCCGGCTTGCTGGCGCACGAGCGGGCACACGATCACCGATGCGAATCACCCCTGGCTACTCAAGGGGTCTTGGCATCCGTTCCTGAAGTAGTTCGGAACCAAAGGGTCTTCGGACGTGATGTGGCGACGAATATCTTTGAGGTCCAGGCGATCGCCGGGGTATGGGATGGCGACGTCGCCTTGATCGGTGCCCATTAGGCTCGGTCAAATGCGTCTTGGTCGAATCGCCAGCCCCGACGGCGTCGCCTTCGTCAGCATCGACGGCGAGTCCGACGATCCGGGCGGGCTGAGCGCCCGCGAGATCGCGGAGCACCCGTTCGGATCGCCGACGTTCACCGGTCGCTCCTGGCCGCTTGCCGATGTGCGGCTGCTGGCACCGATATTGGCGAGCAAGGTCGTCTGTGTCGGTAAGAACTATGCCGATCACATCGCCGAAATGGGCGGTGCAACCGGCCCGGTGCCGGCCGACCCGGTGATCTTCCTCAAGCCCAACACCGCGATCATCGGACCGAACGTGCCGATTCGATTGCCCGCCAATGCGTCACCGGTTCACTTCGAGGGCGAACTGGCGATCGTGGTGGGCCGGGCGTGTAAGGATGTCCCGGCCGGCCAGGCCGCCGAGAACATCCTCGGCTACACGATCGGTAACGACGTGTCCGCCCGCGATCAACAGAAGTCCGACGGCCAGTGGACGAGGGCCAAGGGACACGACACCTTCTGCCCGGTCGGCCCGTGGATCGTCACCGACCTGGATCCGGCCGATCTCGAGCTGCGCACGCAGGTCAACGGCGACGTCAAACAGCGCGCCCGCACCTCGCTGATGATCCACGACGTCGGCGCCATCTTCGAATGGATCTCGGCGGTGATGACGTTGCTGCCCGGTGATCTCATCTTGACCGGGACGCCCGCCGGGGTCGGTCCCCTCGAAGGAGGCGACACCGTCAGCGTCACCATCGAGGGAATCGGCACCCTCATCAATCCGGTGGTCCGCAAAGGAAAGTCGTGACGGTCCGCGTCCGGTTCTGCCCATCGCCCACCGGGACCCCGCACGTCGGGATGGTCCGCACCGCCCTGTTCAACTGGGCGTACGCCCGGCACACCGGGGGGACCTTTGTCTTTCGTGTCGAGGACACCGACGCCCAGCGCGACACCGAGGAAAGCTACCTGGCGCTGCTCGACGCGCTGCGCTGGCTCGGCCTGGACTGGGACGAGGGACCCGAGGTCGGCGGCCCCTACGCGCCATACCGGCAGTCGCAGCGCAGCGAAATCTACCGCGACGTGGTGGCTCGGCTCCTCGAGGCGGGCGAGGCCTACTACGCCTTTTCGACGCCGGAAGAAGTCGAGGCCCGCCACGCCGCCGCAGGACGTAATCCCAAATTGGGCTACGACAACTTCGACCGGCAGCTGACCGACTCGCAGCGCGCGGCATATCTGACGGAGGGCCGTAAACCGGTGGTACGGCTGCGAATGCCCGACGAGGAGCTCAGCTGGACTGACCTGGTCCGTGGAACCACGACGTTCGCTGCGGGCACGGTGCCCGACTTCGCGCTGACGCGCGCCAATGGAGATCCGTTGTACACGTTGGTCAACCCGTGCGACGACGCGCTGATGAAGATCACTCACGTGCTGCGCGGCGAGGACCTGCTGCCGTCCACGCCGCGCCAGCTCGCGTTGTATCGAGCGCTTATCCGGATCGGCGTGGCGGAGCTTGTCCCGCAATTCGCCCATCTGCCAACGGTATTGGGAGAGGGCACCAAGAAACTGTCGAAGCGCGACCCGCAGTCGAACCTGTTTGCCCATCGCGATCGCGGCTTCATCCCGGAAGGGTTGTTGAATTATCTTGCGCTGCTTGGCTGGTCGATCGCCGACGATCACGACCTGTTCAGCCTCGATGAGATGGTGGCCGCGTTCGACGTCGTCGACGTCAACTCCAACCCGGCCCGGTTCGACCAGAAAAAGGCCGACGCTTTGAACGCCGAGCACATCCGGATGCTGGACGCCGACGACTTCACCGGCCGGCTGCGCGATTACTTGGACGCGCACGGCCAGAGCACCGGGTTGGGCGACGCGGAGTTCGCGACGGCGGCCGGCCTGGTGCAGACGCGCATCGTCGTGCTCAGCGACGGGTGGGAGCTGCTGAAGTTCCTCAACGACGACGAGTACGCGATCGACCCGAAGGCCGCCGCCAAGGAACTGGGGCCGGACGGCGTTCAGGTGCTCGCGGCCGCCCTGGACGCGTTGGACACAGTGGCCGACTGGAACACGACGAACATCGAGGAGGCCCTCAAGGCCGCCCTGATCGACGATCTCGGGCTCAAGCCGCGCAAGGCATTCGGCCCGATCCGGGTGGCCGCCACGGGGACATCGATCAGCCCGCCGTTGTTCGAGTCGCTGGAACTGCTCGGCCGTGACCGCAGCCTGCGGCGGTTACGGGCCGCGCGCGACGCCGCGGCCTAAACCTTTGGTAGTGTGCACGTCGGTCGACAACGGCTGGCAGCGGCGGGCCCGCAGGGCGCTAATAACCCGCGAGTGCTCTCTGGCCAGCGGTTTTAGGCCCCCGATGGGGTATGGTGTAATTGGCAACACAGCTGATTCTGGTTCAGCCATTCTAGGTTCGAGTCCTGGTACCCCAGCAAAGTCTGCTTGGCCCAAACGATTAGGTGGCCCCACCGGGGTGGGCTATGCTGACAGCTCGGATCGGTTCTGGCCCCGTCGTCTAGCGGCCTAGGACGCCGCCCTCTCACGGCGGTAGCGTGGGTTCGAATCCCATCGGGGCTACAAATCTCAACCGGCCGAGCAGACGCGAAAGCACCCGATTTCGGGGCGAAACGGGTGCGTTTGCGTCTGCTCGCCGTGACCAAAGGTGTTCGTGCGCAAGGGCATTGCTGCACCGGCCGATCACCCGCGCCAGGCTCCCGCAAATGACGCGCTGTGCCCATCTTCAGGCCGGGCGGCCCCGCTTATCGGCTAAAACGCAAATTCGGCGTGCCATTGGTCGAACGCCCATATAATTTGCGCTTCGACGTTCAGCTGCTCCCGGCCGGGATCGAGACGATTCGTCGAGCGCTGATCGGAGTGTGGCCACATGTCACTTCTCGTTGCGACCCCCGAGACGATGTCGGCAGCTGCCACGGATTTGGCGGGTATCGGCTCGGCACTTACCGAGGCCAACACGGCGGCGGCGGCCGCGACGGGGCCGTTGCCGGCGGCCGCCGACGAGGTGTCGGCGGCCATCGCCGCGCTGTTCGGTGACTATGCCAACGCCTATCAGGCGTTCAACGCGCGGGCGGCCGCGTTTCATCAGCAGTTTGTTCAGACCCTCAATGCGGGTGTGGGCGCCTATACCGCCGCCGAGTCGACCAACGCAGAACAAGTTCTGCTCGATGCGGTCAACGCCCCTACCCAGGCCTTGTTTGGGCGACCGCTGATCGGTGATGGCGCCAATGCCGCGGCGGGCAGCGGCGCAAACGGCGGCGCCGGCGGGTTGCTGTGGGGCAACGGTGGCAGTGG
>NZ_JAFBAR010000098.1 GCF_019247635.1 Mycobacterium sp. | reverse complement strand
ACGGCCGGCTCCTCTGCCTTTTCGGCCTTCGAGGGAACCGGCTTTTTACCCTTGAACATCCCCAGCATCCGGTCGGTCACGATGAAACCGCCGATGACGTTCAGCGTCCCGAACACCACCGCTACGAACAGGATGATTTGCACGGCGAGCGTCGGATGGTCGACCTCGCCGAACACCACGAGCGCGCCAAGCACCACGATGCCGTGGATGGCGTTGGTCCCCGACATCAGCGGGGTGTGCAGCGTGTTGGGCACCTTGGAGATCACCGCGAAGCCGACGAATCCCGATAACACCAGGATCGCCAGGTTGGCCAACAGTTCGTCATACATGCCGTGCATCAGGAGTCCTCTCGATGTTCATTTGGCGCCACTCCTCAGCATCACTTCGTTCTGCATCGTCGCCAGCGGGGGTCATTGGCGCCGCTCCTCAGCATCACTTCGTTCTGCACGAGCGCGCGTAACACACGATTCCGAGATGACCTCGTCATCAAAGTCGGGATCCAGCTTGCCGTCCTTGATCAACAGGTCGAGCAACGCGGTGATGTTCTTGCTATACAGCTCGCTGGCGTGTTCGGGCATGGTCGCCGGAAGGTTCAGCGGCGAGGCGATCGTGACGCCGTGCTTAACCACTGTCCGGCCCGGCTCGGTCAATTCACAGTTGCCACCGGTCTCCCCGGCGAGGTCGACGACAACGCTGCCCGGCTTCATCGCTTCTACCGCGGCGGCGGTCACCAGCCGTGGCGCCGGCCGGCCCGGGACCAACGCGGTGGTGATCACGACGTCGAAGCCCCCGATCGCATCTTCCAGGGCCTTTTGCTGCTGGGCGCGTTCCTCGTCGGTCAGCTCACGCGCATATCCACCCTCACCGGCGGCATCTATTCCCACGTCGAGCCATTGCGCGCCCACAGAGCGGACCTGATCGGCCACCTCGGGGCGTACGTCGTAGCCGGATGTCCGCGCGCCCAGCCGTTTGGCCGTCGCCAACGCTTGCAGCCCGGCCACCCCGACACCGAGCACCAGCACGGTGGCCGGCTTCACGGTTCCCGCCGCCGTCGTCAACATCGGGAAGAACCGGGTCGACTCCGAGGCTGCCAGCAGCACGGCCTTGTAGCCAGAGACGTTGGCCTGCGACGACAACGCGTCCATCACCTGCGCGCGGGAGATGCGGGGAATGGCCTCCAGCGCGAAGGCCTGCACCCCGGCCTGCTGCAACGCGCCGATCGCGTTGTCGGCGTTACGCGGCGCCAAGAAGCCGATCAGGGTCTGGCCGCTGCGCAGCCTGGCGACTTCGTCCGCCGTCGGTGGCGCAACCTTGACGACGACGTCGGCTGCCCACGCATCCCCGATGCTCGCACCGGCCTCGGTGTAGAGCTCGTCTGGCAGCAGCGCGCGGTCGCCCGCACCGGCCTCGACAACGACCGTCACCCCGCTGTTCACCAGCGACGCAACAGCCTTGGGTACCAGAGCAACGCGTCGTTCGTCGGTGCCGGACTCGACGACCACCCCGACCTTGACGAGCACCGTCTGCGGATCTGTCATGGCACGTACATCTACTTCCTCTACTGTTCTGGACAGTCTCTAACTTCTCGGCACACATCCCCGATCGGATTGCCCAGACACCCTATCGGCTCCTACCAGAGTTCGAAGTCGCGGCCATGCTCCGAGGCCGGGCGGGGGCCAAGTAAGGGCCCCATCATCTATCGCGAACTGACGCAGAATTGCATGCCGGAGCGCGGATTCGTGCGATTTCGCGTCTGCTCGCGCCGGGCAGATTCAGGTGTTTTATCGTGGCGGTCATGGACTTTGCGATGTCGGCTAAGGCGATCGACTATCACCAGCGGCTATCCGAGTTCATGACAGAACATGTCTTTGCCGCCCAGGCCGAATACGACAAGTTCCGCCACGACGCCGGCGCTGGTGACCACACCGTGCCGCCGATCATCGAGGAGCTGAAGGTCAAGGCCAAAGACCGTGGCCTGTGGAACCTTTTCCTGCCGGCCGAGTCGGGCCTGACCAACCTGGAGTACGCACCGCTGGCCGAGCTGACCGGGTGGAGCCTGGAGATCGCGCCCGAGGCGCTCAACTGCTCGGCACCCGACACCGGCAACATGGAGACCCTGCACCTGTTCGCCACCGAGGAGCAGCGCAAGCAGTGGCTGCAGCCGCTGCTGAACGGCGAGATCCGCAGCGCCTTTTCAATGACCGAACCGGCGGTAGCCAGCAGCGACGCGCGCAACATCGAAACCTCTATCGTGCGCGATGGCGCCGACTACGTCATCAACGGCCGCAAGTGGTGGACCACGGGGGCGGCCGATCCGCGCTGCAAGGTCCTGATCGTGATGGGCCGCACCAATCCCGACGCCGCCTCCCACCAACAGCAGTCGATGGTCTTGGTGCCGATGGACACCCCCGGGGTGACGGTGGTGCGGTCCACCTCGGTGTTCGGTTGGCAGGACCGGCACGGCCACTGCGAGATCATCTACGACAACGTCCGCGTGCCGATCACCAATCTGGTCGGCGAGGAGGGCAGCGGCTTCGCGATCGCCCAGGCGCGGCTGGGACCGGGCCGCATCCACCACTGCATGCGAGCGCTGGGCGGCGCCGAACGAGCGCTGGCGCTCATGGTCGACAGGGCCCGCAACCGCGTGGCGTTCGGGCGTCCACTTGCTGAGCAAGGTGTCGTACAACAGTCGATTGCCAAGTCCCGCAACGAAATCGATCAGGCCAGACTGCTGCGCGAAAAGGCCGCGTGGACGATCGACCAGCACGGCAACAAGGCCGCCCATCTTCTGGTCTCGCAGATCAAGGCGGTGGCCCCGCAGGTAGCCTGCGACGTTATCGACCGGGCGATCCAGGTGCACGGCGCGGCCGGCGTCAGCGAGGACACACCGCTGGCCCGGCTGTACGGCTGGCATCGCGCCATGCGCATCTTCGACGGACCCGACGAGGTGCACATGCGCAGCGTCGCGCGCGCCGAGCTCGGCCGGAAGCAGTCCGCGTTCGCCGCGGCGGTCAGCTGACATGGTTGCCGCTCTACGAGAACTGCCGGGCGCGTGGAACTTTCGCGACGTCGCCGACAGCACTGCCGCGCTGCGGCCCGGGCGGCTGTTCCGTTCCGGTGAGCTGAGTCGCCTCGAGGACGAGGGCCGGGCCACACTGCGTCGGCTGGGCATCACCGACGTCGCCGACCTGCGCGCGACCCGCGAGGTCGCCCGCCGCGGTCCGGGACTGGTGCCCGACGGCGTCGATATTCACCTGTTGCCCTTCCCCGACTTGGCCGACCAGCAAGGCGAGGGGGAGCCGGACGACGGCGCAGCGCCGCACGAGCAGGCGTTTCAGCGGTTGTTCGAAGGCGCTGCGGACGAGTCGGACGAATCCGTTAATGAGAAAGCCGTACGGCACATGACCGACGAATACCGCCAATTCCCAACGCGTAACGGCGCCCAACGCGCGGTACACCGCGTCTTTACCCTCCTGGCGGCCGGTCGTCCGGTGCTCACGCACTGCTTCGCGGGCAAGGACCGAACCGGCTTCGTGGTAGCCACGGTCCTGGAAGCGATCGGCATCGACCATGACGACATCGTCGCCGACTACCTTCGCAGCAATGCGGCCGTACCCCAGCTGCGCACCCACATCTACGAGATGATTCAGCAGCGCTCGGATACCGAGTTGACCCCGGAGGTCGAGACATTCACCCAGGCCCGCCTGTCCGACGGGGTGCTCGGCGTCCGGCCGGAATATCTGGCCGCCGCGTGGCAGACGATCGACGAGAAGTACGGTTCCCTCGACGCCTACCTGCGTGACGCCGGCGTCACCGAAGCTGACGTGGAGCGGTTGCGCGGCGCGCTGCTGGCCTGAACAAGCCAATCGAACGCTGGCGCGGACCTGGACAGACCAGCAGCTTAACTGCGGCACAGCAGTTTTGGCGTCAAACGCCGGACAAGCTGCTCAGCTCGACTTTAGGCTGAGGCTCGCAATTATCCGACACGAGTCTGATCAGCCAGAAGGACGGGCCGAATGGCGTTTCTGACCGCTTCCCCGCAGAATGTGGCCGAGGCTGCCGCGGACACGGGAAGGATTGGGGCCGCGGTAAGCGAGGCCAGCGCCGCCGCCGCCGGACCGACATCCGGTATGGCCGCCGCGGCGGCCGACGAAGTCTCGGCAGCCATCGCCGACATGTTCGGCGCGTACGGCAGGCAATACCAGGCCCTCGTCCCGCAGATAGCCGCGTTTAACGATCAGTTCGCCCAGTTGCTGGCGGCCTCCGGAGCCGCTTACAGCCAAGCCGAAACCGCCGCGGTGAACGCACTCGCAGGCCTGCTCAGCGCAAACCCCGGCGGTGCGGCGCCCGCGGCGACCAACGTCGTGGCCATCGCCATGGGCGGTAGCGGAAACCCGATCCCGTCAATGGATTTCGTTGACGGACTACTGAATTACGTGGACAAGAGCGTCTACAACGTGACCGGAACGATCACGCTCTACACCCCCGAGGAGTTGTATCCCCTGACCGCCGTCAAGAGCTTGCCCTTGTTCACCTCGGTGAGCCAGGGCGTCACGATCTTGGATAACTCGCTCTTCGGACCCCAGGGGACGATCACCGCCGGTCACGACACCATGGTCGTCGGGTACTCACAGAGCGCGATAATCGCGTCGCTGGAAATGCGGAACATCATGGCGATGCCCAACCCGCCGGCGCCGAGTCAACTCAGCTTCACCCTGTTGGCAGATCCGATGAATCCCAACGGTGGCCTGTTGGCGCGCTTCCCCGGCCTGAACCTACCGAGCATGGGTTTGGATTTCTACGGCGCCACACCCCCGAACACGCCGTACCAAACCACCATCTACACAATGGAATACGACGGCTTCGCCGACTACCCGCGTTATCCGATCAACGTGCTCTCGGACCTCAACGCCTTTGCGGGCATCTTGTTCATCCACCCCACCTATCCGCACGTCGATCCGTCGACGCTGCCGCCCGGCGACATCGTGCAGTTGCCAACGGATCCCGCGTACGGCACCCACACGACGTACTACATGATTCTGCATCCCGACTTGCCGCTGCTGCAGCCGTTGCGCGCGCTGCCCGTGATCGGCCAGCCACTCGCGGACCTGGTGCAACCGGACCTGACGACGCTGGTCAACCTCGGCTACGGCGACCCGAACTACGGCTATTCCACCTCACCGGCGAACATCCCCACCGCGTTCGGGCTGTTTCCCCAGGTGGACCCCGGCGTCGTCGGCGTCGATCTAATCACCGGCACCCAGCAGGGATTCGGCTCTGCCGCAAGCGATTTCATGGCTGAGGGGTCGGGGGTGTCACTGACCGGCCTACCGAGCTCGCTGACGGCGACGCAGTTGCCGTCCCCCAGCTTGTCCGCCACCTCGATCATCCATTCACTGCAGACGGCGAACACCAACGTCGCCAACGCCTTCAGCAAGGCGGCCGCGGCGAGCTACGCGACGCTGCTCCCGACCGCGGACACGCTCAACGCCGCGCTGACCGTCATTCCCGCCTACGACGTCAACCTGTTCCTGGGCGGGATCGCGCAGGCGGCCGGCGGGGACCCGATGGGACTGGTCAACGCGATCGGTCTGCCGATCGCCGCGGACACGGCGTTGGTCACCCTCGCCGGCGGCTTCGATGCCTTGGTGTACGTCAGCGCGGTGGCCCAGATCGCTGAGGCCTTCGCGGCCCTCGTCCCCTAATTCGACGGGCGTAAAACGCATCGACCCAAACGCCAGACAGGCCGGCGGCAATGGATTTACGCTGACGAAAGCCGACCTCGTAGTCCCGCTGATGGCGTCGTCGGCACCCCTCACAACAGGCTGTTCGAAGAGGATGGGCCGATGTCGTACGTGAACGTGGAGCCGGATTTTGTATCGGCGGCCGCCGCAGATGTGTCGCAGATTCGTTCGGCGATCAGCCAGGCCAACGCGGCCGCGGCGACCCCGACAGGTGGCGTGGTGGCAGCGGCCGCCGACGAGGTATCGGCCGCCGTCGCGAGCGTGTTCAACGGGTACGGCCAGCAGTTTCAGACGCTCATTGCGCAGGCCGGGGCGTTCCAAGACCAATTCGCTACGTTGTTGACCTCCGCCGGAAGCGCTTACGCGCAAGCCGAAGCCGCGGCCCTGAACCAGCTCGGCACGGCCACCACCCCCGTCCAGGACTTGTTGGCGCCGCTGGTGGGCAGCGCCGGCAACCCCGGAGTCACGACGGGGGTGACGGCGTCGGACCCGTTGGTCAAAAACATCCTGATCATGACCGGCAGCGGCACCGCGAATCCGCCGTCGACGTACATCAATAATGTGTACAGCCGCTATTTGACCCAATTCACCGGCTTCAGCTCGCTGATACCCGTGACCACCGCCGAGGGCCTTTATCCATTCACCGGTACCAAAGACCTGACGCTGGACATATCGCTGGCTCGCGGCGTCACGGCGCTCGACAACGCCATCAACCTGCAGATCTCGCCCAGCAACGTGGTCATCCCCGGCGTCAATAACATTGCCGTTCTGGGCTATTCGCAGAGCGCGATCATCGCCTCGATGGAAATGCCGAAACTCGTCGCCGAGGGCTTCTCGCCGGGCCAGATCAACTTCACCCTGCTCGGCGATCCGAGCAATCCCAACGGTGGTCTATTAGCCCGCTTCCCCGGCTTGAGCCTGCCCAGCCTGGGCATAACGTTTGGCACCACCACACCGAGCAACGATTACCCGACCACGATTTACACGCTCGAATACGACGGCTTCGCCGACTTCCCGCAGTATCCGATCGACGTGTTCTCCGACCTCAACGCGCTGGCGGGCATCGTGTTCGTGCACGGCACCTATCCGCACCTGACGCAGGCGACGCTGAATACCGCCATTACGTTGTCCCAGTCGGGGGCGCCGTCGATGACCACCTACTACATGATCCCCACCGAGAACCTGCCGCTGTTGACGCCGCTGCGCGCCATCCCGCTCCTCGGCACGCCGCTTGCGGACCTGATCCAGCCGGACTTGAAGGCAATCATCAACTGGGGCTACGGCGACCCCAACTACGGCTGGTCGACCGGGCCGGCCGATGTGCCCACCGCGTTCGGGTTCCTGCCGCCCCTGAGCGACACCATGGCCCTCGGACCCTTGTTGGCGAGCGGCACGGGACAGGGGTTCAGCGCATTCGGCAACGACCTGTCCCACCTGAGCCTGCCCTCGTCGGCCAGCGTGGCACAGGCCGTCGCGGGGGCTTCGGCGACCGTCAACACGCTGGCCGCGAACATGCCGACATCCGCCGAGTCCGCAATCTCCGATGCGCTGTCCGGCATCCAGTCAGCCAACAACAACCTCATCGGCACCCTCACGACCGATTTCTCCACGGCGTACGCGGTTGCGCTACCGACTGCAGACATCGCGACCGCGGTCGCGGTATCTCTGCCGTCCTATGACGTCGACCTGTTCGTCGACGGCATCCAACAAGCCGTCAACGGTGACCCGGCTGGACTCGTCAACGCCTTCGGCCGTCCGATCGCGGCCGACGTCGGACTCGCCACGCTCGCAGGCGGTTTCGAACTCATCGCCCTGGAGAACGCGGCCGAAACGATCCTGACCGGGACCCCCAACCCGGGTCCGCAGTGAGCCGCGCTTAGTCCGGCCCAATGTCATACCTGAGCGCGCAGCCCGACTTGATCGCTGCGGCCGCCACGGATTTGGCGAACATTCGCTTGTCGATCGGCGCGGCGAGCGCCGCCGCGGTGGGCCCCACAGGCGGTGTTCTGCCGGCCGCGGCCGACGAGGTCTCGACGGCGGCGGCATCGCTGTTCAATAGCTACGCAAGTGAATACCAGACCCTGATCGGCCAGGCGTCGACGTTCCATGACGAGTTCACCCAGGCACTGGCCGCCGGCGGACTCGCCTACGCCGGGACCGAGATTGCCAACGCCGCCGCCGGAAACGCCGCGCTGAATTCGATCACGGCGCCCATCCAGTCGCTCCTCGGCGGTGGGGGCACGGCTGCACCGGCGGCGAGCAACATCGTCACGTTGGTCATGGGCGCCAGCGGATACCCGATACCGTCACAGCTGTACATCAACGGCATTCCGGTGATCTACATCAATCCGTTCTGGGGGGCTGGGACCAATATCGGTCTGCCCACGCCCGAGGGGTTGTATCCGCTCACCGGCGTCAAGGACCTGACGCTGGACGTGTCGGCGGCGCGCGGGGTGACGATCCTGAACGATGCGATCCAGGCGCAACTCGCCACCCCGGGCGTCACCCAGGTCAACGTCTTCGGCTACTCGCAGAGCGCAACCATCGCCTCGATGGAGATGGCAATGCTCGACCCGAGCAACACGCCGAGTTCGTTACCCCTGAGGTTCACCCTCGTCGGTGATCCGAGCAATCCCAACGGCGGCCTGCTCGCCCGCTTCCCGGGGCTCAGCCTGCCCAGCATGGGCCTGACGTTCGGCAATGCGACGCCGGACAATTCGTTCCCGACGAGGATCTACTCGATCGAATACGACGGTTTCGCGGACTTCCCGCAATACCCGCTCGATTTACCGGCCGACCTGAACGCATTCCTGGGCATCGTCGAATTGCACGGGGGCTATCCATTCCTCGATCCCAGCCAGCTGGTGCCGCCGAGCCAGGGCGGCACCGCCGTGCAGCTGACAAACACGGTGGGCCCCACCGAGACTCAATATTTCATCGTCCCCACCGAACACCTGCCGCTGCTGTCCCCGTTGCGTGCCATCCCCGGCATCGGCGCCCCACTCGCTGACCTGATCGAGCCGGACGTGCGGGTCATCGTCGACCTGGGCTACGGCAGCACCACCCAGGGCTGGTCGCCCGACCCGCCGAACGTCCCGACCCCGTTCGGCGTGCTCCCGCCGGTCAGCGCCTTCGACGTCGCCGCCGCCCTGGGCGCCGGAACCCAGCACGGGGTCAGCGCATTCATGAACGACGTCAGCTCCGCGTTCTCGTCGCCGCCGAACCTTTCGCTGTCCGGCCTGACGTCGATCTTGGGGTCCGGGACCGGCGGGTCCTTGCTGCCGAGCCTCGCCGTGCCGTCCTCGCCGCAGGGCTTTGTCACGGCACTACAGAACGCGAACTCCAATTTCTTCAATGCGGTCAGCGATTCGGCCTCGGCGGTATACGCGGTCGCGCTGCCCACCGCCGACATCGCGAATGCCTTCGTGACCGCGGTCCCGTCGTACGATGCCAACTTGTTCCTGGATGGGGTCTTACAAGCCGCCGGCGGTGACCCCGTCGACGGACTGATCTATGCGGTCGGCGCGCCAGCGGCCGCCGACACCGCGTTGGCCACGCTCGCCGCCGGTTTCGAAGTTCGCGTCGTGGAGCACGCCGCGCAAGTCGTCTACGACGATTTCACGGGCACGGTACCGCCCTCGCCGGGCTGACCGGCGGCCGATTACGGCTCGAGAACGAGCTTGCCGAGCACACCGCCATCGGCCAGCGTCTGCAACGCCGCCTGGCCCTCCGACAACGGATAGCGTTGCGGGGGAGGCGGTTTCAGGCCCAGGAAGACCAGCTGGCCCAGGCCCCAGGAGAACAACGCCGCCGAACCGGGAACCTTGTTGAGGTACTCACCCCACGCGACGCCCATGACGCTGACGTTACGCAGCAGCAGGCGGTTGACCTTGAGGGTGGGGATGTCGCCCGCGGCGAACCCGATCACCAGCAGCTTGCCGTCGATGGCCAGCACCCGAATGGCGTCATCGAAGGCCGCGCCACCGATGGGGTCGACAACGATGTCCACACCCCGACCGTAGGTGTGCTCACGCACCCGGTCGGCCCAGCCGTCCTGCAGTGGCAGCACCACGTCGGCCCCGAGCGACGACACATAGTCGGCGGCACCCTCACGGTGCGTCACGGCGATCACCCGCTTGGCGTTCATCGCCTTGGCGATTTGAACCGCAGCCGTGCCGACTCCCCCGGCGGCTCCGAGCACCAGCACCGTGTCACCCGGGCGCATCGCGGCGCGGCGCGCCAGGGCGAAGTACATCGTGTTGTAATTCACCAGCAAAGACACCGCTTCGGCGTCGTCGAGTTCGGCCGGGCTGCGGATCACGTTGGTCACCGGGACAGCCACCTGCTCGGCGTAGCCGCCGAGCACGCCGAACGCCGAAACCCGGTCGCCCACACGGAAACCCGATCCCGGCGGGGCCGAATTCACCACGCCCGCGGTCTCCAGACCGGGCACGAACGGTGGCTCCAACTTCAGCTGGTACTCGCCCTTGGTCAGCAGTAGATCGGGAAAGCACACCCCGGCGGCGCGGACATCGATGACCACGTTGCTGCCGTCGTCGCCGATGTCCTCGATGTCGGTGTAGACCATCCCCGAGGGACCGCAAAGCTCTTGTACAACACAGGCTTTCATGTGTGCTACAAGCTGAAGTTTGCTTTTTGGGCGCCGGACAGGTCGGTGATCTCGGCCCACTGCGCGGCCACGTCCTGCACCGTCGGTGGCTTGTCGAAGTTGGCACCTTGGTTCTCAAACAGCGCGACCCGCTGCACCTTGCCGCCGCCGACCACGAACACCGATGCGTTGTCGGCGTTCTCCTCGGTGCACAGGTAGGCGACCACCGGCGCGACGTATTCGGGTGTGAGTTTCTCGAACACTTCGGGCGGCAGGATGTCCTGTGTCATCCGAGTCGCCGCGATCGGGGCCACCGCATTGGCGTGGATGTTGTACTTGGCGCCTTCCAGCGCCAGCGAGTTGATCAGACCGACCAGGCCGAGTTTGGCTGCGCCGTAGTTGGTTTGGCCGAAGTTGCCGAACAGCCCACTGGTGGACGTGGCGACCACAACCCTGCCGTAGCTCTGCTCGCGAAAGTGTGGCCACGCGGCGCGGATCACGTTGTACCCGCCGTAGAGGTGCACCTTGAGCACGGCGTCCCAGTTCTGGAACGTCATCTTGTGGAAGGTGCCGTCACGCAGGATCCCGGCATTGCTCACCACACCGTGCACGGCGCCGAACTCGTCGAGCGCGGTCTTGATGATGTTGGCCGCGCCGTCTTCTTCGGCGACGCTGTCGTAGTTGGCCACGGCACGGCCGCCCGCGTCTTTGATCTCGGTGACGACCTGGTCGGCCATCGCCGAGCCGGCGCCCGTTCCGTCGCGGGCACCGCCGAGGTCGTTGACGACGACGCAGGCGCCCTCGGCGGCCAGGGTCAGGGCGTAGTCACGGCCCAGCCCCCCGCCGGCTCCGGTGACGACGATAACGCGATCCTGCACTCCGGGCATCGAGTTCCTCTCTGGGTATGTGGAAGTTTCCGGCAGCGATCAGAACAGCCGGCGAGCCAGCTTGAAGGCCCGTTCGGTGTAGGGCGGGTAGATGATGCTCGACATGTCGGGGCGGGTCGGTTTGGTCAGCACCGACTTGCGGTGACTGAACTCTTCGAAGCCCCACTTGCCGTGGTAGGCACCCATTCCCGAGGCGCCGACACCACCGAACGGCAACTTGGCCGTCGACACCTGGAAGGCGATGTGGTTGACC
Source organism: Mycobacterium sp. (assembly GCF_019247635.1). Lineage (GTDB taxonomy): Bacteria > Actinomycetota > Actinomycetes > Mycobacteriales > Mycobacteriaceae > Mycobacterium. The sequence continues at coordinate 14,062 of NZ_JAFBAR010000098.1, read as the reverse complement.
AGCATGCCGCCGGCCGGCACTTCGTGGATGAACCGCTCGCGGGTCGCTTTCGACTTCGTGAACAGATACGCCGACAGCGGCTTGGGCCGCGAGTTGACGAAACGTATTGCGTCGTCGAGGGATTGGACGGTGAGCACCGGCAGAACCGGCCCGAAGATCTCGTTTTTCATCAGCGGCCCGTCCGGGTCGGGGTCGAGGACCACCGTCGGCTCGATGCGCATACTCGACGCGTCGCGACCGCCCCCGGCGGTGACGGTTCCCTTGCCCCCGGATTCGGCATCGGCGATGTAACCGCTGATCCGATCGAACTGGCGCTGGTTGACGATGCGCATCCCGCTCTGGTCCTCCTCGGAGCGGAACTTGGTGAGCGCGGCACCGATCTTGCTCACGAGGTCGTCGCGGATCGTCGCGTCCGCCAGCACGTAGTCGGGCGCCACACAAGTCTGGCCCGCGTTGAGGATCTTCATCCAGGCGATCCGCTTGGCGGCGACTTCCACGTCGGCGTCGGCCGCCACGACCACCGGGCTCTTGCCACCGAGCTCGAGCGTCACCGGCGTCAGATGCGGCGCGGCGCCCTCGTAGACCTTGCGCCCGATCTCCGTGCCGCCGGTGAACATCACCCGGTCCAGACCCTGCGCGATCAGCTCCTGCGTCACCATGCCGTCGCCCTCGACCACCGCTATCGCGTCCTTGTCGAGGTAGCGCGGCACCAACTCGGCCATCAACCGCGACGACTCGGCGGCGACTTCCGAAGGCTTCAGGATGACGGTGTTGCCCGCAGCGATGGCCCCGACCGCAGGACCCAGGGTCAGGTAGAACGGGTAATTCCAGGCGCCGATGATCAGCACGGTGCCGTACGGCTCGTACTGCACCCAACCGCGACCGGGCAACTGCGGCATCTCCAGCAGCAGGTATTTGCGGCGCATCCACCTGCGCACCCGCTTGGCCGCGTACTTCGCTTCGTTGATGGTGGTCGCGACGTCGGCGATGAACGCCTCGACCGGGTTGCGGTCCAGGTCTTGGGCGAGCGCCTTGGTGATGGCGTCCTCGTTGTCTTCCATCAACGTCTGCAGCTGCAGCAACTGCTCCTTGCGCCACTCGGCACTGCGCGTGCGCCCGCTGGCGAAGGTCTTCCGGAGCCGGGCTACGGTCGCGGCGACGTCACTCTGGGCTTCTTGAGTCTTCGGCGCAATCGATTCGGTGGTCATCAGTGTCTATCCTTCCCGGACCTGCCGCAGTTGCCCGCCGCTTTCTTGCAAGGCCCACATGGGTGATAACCGCGATCCTAACCATCCGGTTGGGAGAGCTGTAGGGAAGGATGCGCCCGCCAGGGCTGGAGTTAGGGCTTGAGTCAGGGCTTGGTGGCCGTGACGAAGCTGTTCAGAAACGGCCGCGCGTCCGACTCCGGGGACCGGCCCAGCCGGATCGCCTCGTCGCGAGCGCTCACCGAAACGGTGGTCCAGCCCCGCGAGGCGAACCACTCGGCCGGCTCGGACCGGCCCCCGTGGTCGAACCAGAGGTCGAACGGGTTGAACGAGGTGTCTTCACCGCGCGCTTCGCGTTTGGCCCGCAGCGCGGCCCACTTCTCTTCGGCCTCTTTGCGTTTGGCTTCGTCGGCACCGAAAATTTCGACGGCCACCCGGCTACCCGGCGCACTCAGCGCGTCGACCGAGCCGAACATGGCCTCCTGCGCCGATGCGGGCAAGAACGGCAACAGCCCCTCGGCCAGCCACGCCGTTGGGCGGGCGGGGTCGAAGCCGGCGTCACGCAAGGCCTGCGGCCAATCGTGACGCAGGTCGACCGGCACCGCTCGCCGGTCGGTGATCGGCTCGGCGCCGTGGCGGGCCAGCGTCTGCGCCTTGTAGTCCAGTACCTTCGGCAGGTCGATCTCGTAGACGACGGTGTCGTCCGGCCAGGCCAGCCGGTAGGCCCGCGAATCCAGCCCGGCCGCCAGGATCACCACCTGCCGGATGCCGGCCTGCGCGGTCTCGGCGAAGTACGCGTCGAAGAAATGGGTGCGTACCGCCTGGTAGTTGATCATCTGCTGGGCGCCGACGGCAAAGTCCACCTCATCGTCGGGATCCCCAGACCACCAGGCGGCCACCTGCTCCCGGACGCCCTCCAGCTCGGGCGTCGAGACCAGCGGCTCGGCGAACTGGTCCCGGATCAACGGGTCGGCACTGGCGGTTTCGCGGGCACGGGCCAGCGCCACCATCACCGCCGTCGCCCCAACGCTGGTCGCGATGTCCCAGGAGTCGTCGGCAGTGCGCGGCATTACAAGCGTTCCGCGATCACGAATTCGGAGAAGGCGTCCTTGTCGTCGGCCATCGGGATGTTCTCGACCCAGCGGCCCAGGCGGTGCATCTCGTCCGCCGACTGATGCGCCTCGGCACGCCAGCCATGTTTGTTGAGCCAGTCCGCGACGTCCGCCCGGTGCTCGTCGCGATAGATCAGCTCACCGACATCGATGGACTGCTCCAGGCCGAGCTCCTCTGCGACCTTCTTGAACCGCTCGCGCATCTGCTGGCGGCGCTCGTCGGCGTGGTTGGGCGCGGTCTCGGCCGACACCCGGCTCCCCGCCACGCTCAGCTCCCCGACCTGGGTGAACAACCGGTCCTGAGCCTCGGCGGGCAGGTACATCAATAGCCCCTCGGCGAGCCAGGCCGTCCGTGCCGTCGGATCAAAGCCCGCTTTCCGTAGCGCCGCGGGCCAGTCCTGCCGCAGGTCGATGGCCACGGCCCGGCGATCGGCCGACGGCGTCACGCCATTTTCGGCCAGCGTCGTGGACTTGTAGTCCAGCACCTGGGGCTGATCGATCTCGTACACCGTGGTGCCCGCAGGCCAGTCCAGCCGGTAGGCGCGGGAATCCAGGCCCGACGCCAGGATCACCACCTGCCGGATTCCGGCGTCGACCGCATCGGCGAAGTAGGTGTCGAAGAAATTCGTCCGCACCGCTTGGTACCCACGCATGTGCTGCAGGTGGGCCGCGGACTCGGCGTCGATCTGTTCAACCTTGGCTGCGATCGACGGATCAAGCATGGCCTCCCACAAGACGCCGGCCCCGGCGTTGGTCACCAGCAGCTTGGCGTAGGGATCACGGATCAGCGCATCTGGCTGTTCGCTTTCGACGGCGCGGGCTGCGGCCACCATCACGGCGGTGGCACCGACGCTGGTCTTGATGTCCCAGGTGTCATCGTGGCTGCGTAGTGTGCTCATCGGGTGCTTGGCTCCGGCTTCGTCGTGTACGTCAGTCGATATCCCGGCCATGCTACCCGAAAAAGTTAGCTAGCCTATACGCTCTGTGGGTCACGTCACGATGCGTAGACCTCGCGTTACACCTCGGGCCGCCAGACTCCGCCGTCCAGCAACTGCCGCAGCATTGCGACGACGGCCTCGATCTGTTGGGAGCTCTGCAGATAGCCCGCGTAGAACCCGACGCCGCACATCACGACCAGCAGGGTCTCGGCCAATGCGGCCGCTTCGATACTGGCGGCAATCTCACCGCGTTCGATCGCGTCGTTGACGGCCCAGGTCAAAAACTCGCGACTGACCCGCACGGCATCGCTCTCGGCATTGTTCAGTTCCGGATGTCGATGCGATTCCAGTACGTGGGTAACCAAAAACGCCGACGAGGAGGGACTCTCGGAATTCGCCTGCATCGCGGCCGCGATGAACGCCGCCAGTCGCCCCAACAACGTGGTCTCGGGGCGCGCCAGTTCGATTCCAACACCGACGACGGCCTCGTTGGTCCGCTCCACCACCTCGCGGTACAGCACCCGCTTGCTGGAGTAGTAATGGTTGATGGCCGGGCGGGTCAGGTCGGCGCGGACCGCGATCGCCTGAAATGTCGCCCCGTCGTACCCCCGCTCACTGAACACCTGACGGGCTGCGCCGACAATGCGTTTCCGGGTGTCGTCCGCCTTGGCCGCAGGGGGGCGCCCCGGTCCTCTGCTGGCGGTTTCAGGCACCTCTAGAGTGTGTCACCACCGCGATGCGGCATTAACGCATTCGGCGGGATAACGCCGAACTTGCCGGCTTGGTAATCCTCGATCGCCTGGATCAGCTCGGACTTGGAGTTCATCACGAAGGGTCCGTAGTGAAACACCGGCTCCCGGATCGGCAGTCCGCCCAGAATCAGCACATCGAGTGCTGCCGTTGCGGACGAGTCCGATCTCTGTGCGGCGGCGATCGTCATCCGGTCGCCGGGCCCGAACACCGCCAGCTGACCCTGGTGAATAGGGTGCCCGACGGGGCCGGCGAAGCCGCGGCCGGACAACACGTACACCAGGGCATTGAACTCCCGCCGCCAGCCGATGTTGAGCCGGGCGCCGTTTTCGACTGTCGCGTGCGCCATCGTTATCGGCGTGTGGGTGCTGCCGGGCCCGCGGTGGCCGCCGATCTCGCCGGCAATGACGCGCACCAGTGCGCCGCCGTCGGCAGAGGAGAGCAACCTGACGTCCCCGCCTTCGATGGCCTGATACCGCGGTGCCGCGAACTTGTCTTTCTTCGGCAGGTTCACCCACAGCTGGATGCCATGGAATACCCCGCCGTGTTCGACCAGTTCGGCCGGTGGGGTCTCGATGTGCAGGATGCCGGATCCGGCCGTCATCCACTGCGTCGCGCCGTCGGCGATCAGACCACCGCCGCCGTGGGAATCCTGATGGGCGAATGTTCCGTCCAGCATGTAGGTGACGGTTTCGAAGCCCCGGTGCGGATGCCAGTCGGTGCCCCTGGGCTCGCCGGGCAGGTAGTCCACCTCGCCCATCTGGTCCATGTGCACAAACGGGTCCAGGGCGGCGCTGCTCACCCCAGCGAACGCTCGCACCACCGGGAAGCCCTCGCCCTCGTAGCCGCGCGGGCCGGTGGTGATCGATCGGATGGGGCGCTCGGTGTCGCCGGGGCCGGCCGGGGTGATACGCGGCAGGGTCAACGTGTCTGCAGTGACGGCAGGCATGTTTACCTCCTTCTTTACCTTGTTCAGCAACTGACCCATATAACCGGACTAGGGTCCGCTTATTCCCTGAGTGTCGGGCCGCGTGAGTGACCTCGAGGTCCAATAGGAGGCCCAATAGGATGACTTGGTGCTTGGGGTGCCTGCGCGGTGAGCGACGAAGCGCTGGACGACTCGCAGCCAGGTGTCGCGCCGCCCGCCGCGGCCGGGGGACGATTCGGCGCGTCCATCAGGAAGTCGGGCTATCTACAGAAGTGGTTCCTGCTGGGCATCACGATCGGCGTCATCGCCGGCCTGGGCGCGGTGGTCTTCTATCTCGCCCTGAAGTACACCGGTGAGTTTTTGCTCGGCTATCTCGGCGGCTATCAGATCCCCACCCCCGTCGGCGAAGGCGGCAACCTCGGGTCGCACGGTTTCGCGCGCCCGTGGGCGATTCCGCTGGTGACCACAGGCGGCGCCCTGCTGTCGGCGTTGATCGTGGCCAGGCTCGCCCCGGAAGCCACCGGCCATGGCACCGACGAGGCGATCGAGGCGGTGCACAGCGACCCGCGCGCCATCCGCGGCCGGGTGGTTCTGGTGAAGATGGTGTCCAGCGCGCTGACCATCGGCTCCGGCGGATCGGCCGGCAGGGAGGGCCCGACGGCCCAGATCTCGGCCGGCTTCTGCTCGTTGCTGACCCGACGGCTCAACCTGTCCGCCGAGGACGGCCGGACCGCGGTGGCGCTGGGCATCGGGGCGGGCATCGGCGCCATCTTCGCCGCCCCGCTGGGCGGTGCGGTGCTGGCGGCGTCGATCGCCTACCGCGACGACTTCGACTACCGCAGCCTGCTGCCCGGCTTCATTACTTCTGGCACGGCGTACGCGGTACTCGGGGCGTTCCTGGGCTTCGATCCGCTGTTCGGCTACATCGACGCCGAGTACCGCTTCGAAAAGGCCTGGCCGCTGCTGTGGTTCGTGGTGCTGGGGCTGGTAGCGGCGGCGGTCGGCTACCTGTACGCGCGGACGTTTCACGCGGCGGTGGCGCTCACGCATCGATTGCCCGGCGGGCCGGTGCTCAAGCCCGCGATGGGCGGGCTGCTGGTCGGTCTGCTCGGGCTGGTCATGCCGCAGGTCCTGAGCAGTGGCTACGGCTGGGCGCAACTGGCCGCCGACCGGGGATCGCTGCTCGGGATCCCGTTATGGGTCGTCGTCCTTCTCCCGATCGCCAAGATCGTGGCGACGTCGCTGTCAATCGGCACCGGTGGGTCCGGCGGGCTGTTCGGTCCTGGCATCGTCATCGGCGCGTTCGTCGGCGCCGCGGTCTGGCGGCTCGGCGAAGTGTGCCACCTGCCCGGAGTGCCGCACGAGCCGGGAATCTTCGTCGTGGTCGGCATGATGGCCTGTTTCGGCAGCGTCGCGCGGGCACCGCTGGCCGTCATGATCATGGTCGCCGAGATGACCGGCTCGTTCTCGGTGGTGCCCGGCGCGATCATCGCCGTGGGGATCGCGGCCCTGCTGCTGTCCCGCACCAACGTGACCATCTACGAGGCACAACGGCTGAATCGCGAGGCCGCTGAGGCCGAACGCGCAGGGGCGGCCTCAGAAACCTCGACGACAGAGTAGCGGCGGCTACTTGGACTTGCGGCGTGCGGTACTTGCCGCCTTCTTCTCGGTGGACGTGCCCTGATGGGCCAGCTTTCCGCCGGCGCTCTCCAGATGTGCCCGGACGAACCACTGGAACTTCTCCAGATTTCCGGCCTGGCCGATCAGCAGATCCTGGGTGACCGGGTCGAGTTCGTCGGTCTCGTCGATAGCCTGGCGAATGTCTTCGATGACGCCGTTGTAGACGAGGTCCAGTGCGGCCAGGTGCGCCTGGACGGTGTCGCGGCCTACCGAATAGTCGTCCCAGGCGCGATCTCGGATGATGGCGCCCGGCGTGCCCTCGGGTGACGCGCCGAGAGCCGCAATCCGCTCGGCAACGTCGTCGGCGAAGGCGCGTACCGCCTCCACCTGCGGATCGATCATCTCGTGCACCCCAATAAAGTTGGGGCCCACCACATTCCAGTGAATATGCTTCAGGGTCAGATGAAGATCGTTGTATGTGCTCAACTGCTTTTGCAGCAGCTCTGCGAGCCGGGCTCCCTGCTTGTCGGTCAAGCCTGGGATGGTGAACTGCGTCATTGGTTGCCCCTCGAGTTCGCATACGGTTGATTTCCCAAGGCGTACCCGATGGGCATGGACAGTAACCAAGCCGAGTCATCGCGATTCTTATAGAGACGAGATGCGCTGCACCGGCAGCCGGGAGCCACGCCGCGGCTCGTAAGCCAGGCCACTGGCCTCCAGCAAGCGGACCACGCGGTGGCGATGGGGTCGCATCGGTTCCAGCAGTTCGAGCATCACGGCGTCGTCGACGGGACGGCCCAGCAGCGTCCAGCCGATCATCTTCGGGATGTGATAGTCGCCGACGGACACGGCGTCGGCGTCACCCAACGCCCGTTGCACGGTCTCGGCGGCAGTCCACGCCCCCACCCCGGGCAGCGACTGCAGTGCTTTGTACGCCTGCGCCGCTGGCATGCTGGCCAACCGCTCCAGCGACGCCGCCCGCTGCGCGCACCCCACCACTGTCCGCGCTCGCCGCGGGTCGACGTTGGCGCGGTGAAATTCCCAGGACGGGATGGCTCGCCACACCTCCGCCGAGGGCGGCACCCGCATCTCGGCTGGTGCCGGCCCGGGCGGAGGTGTCCCGTACCTCGTCAGCAACAGCCGCCACGACCGAAAGGCGTCGGCGCCCGGTACCCGCTGCTCGATGACCGCGGGGATGAGGGCTTCCAGCACGCGTCCGGTGCGGCCCAGGCGCAGGTGTGGAACCCGTCGCTGCGCGGCGGCGACCGTCGGGTCCGTCGGTACGAAGCCGGCCGCGTCGTCCTCGGCGCCCAGCAGCGCAGGCAGCGACTCGACGAACTCGGCGGCGCCACATCCCCAGGCCACGCAGTGGACGGTGTCGGGCGCGGTACGGGCTATGCACGCTGTCACGGGTCCGGTGGGCAGCAGGCTGGTCCGCCACACGGTGCCGTCGCCCGCGACGTGGAAGGACGGGTCCCGACGACCCCGGCGCAGCGGTGCCAGGGTGTTGGCGAAACCACCCGCACCGGCAAATGTGACACTGCGTTCGGACTTCACCCGGCCGGCTCGCGCATGCTCTCCGGCGCCCTCGATTGACCGCAAAGTGTTCGCCACGTCAGGATGGCGGGGTGATGACGCCGTTCGACGACCCGCAGGCCGAGCTGGCGTGGATGTTCCTGCAGAGCCTGTGCGAGGGCGGGGATATCGACGAGGGGTTCGCGCTGCTGAGCGATGAGTTCACCTACTGGAGCATCCTCACCCGCATGGCATTCGACAAGGAGACCCTTCGGCAAGCCGTCGAGGAGCACAAACGAAGTCTCACCCAGGTGAACATCGACCTGACCGGATGCGTCAACGCCGGAGAGATTGTGGTGATCGAGGGGCAGGTCGAAGGTGTGACCGACAAGGACAAGCACTACGAAAGCCCGTTTGTGTGCATCTTCGATACCCGCGACGGCCTGATCCTGTCGATACGTGAATACAGCGACACCCAGGCCTACGCGGCGGTTCTCGCGTAGCCGGGCGTCAGTCGGGCTGGACGCTGATGTCGGCCTTGTTCGGGTAAAACGCGACGTGACCGGCGATCGCTGCGACCGCCGGATAGGGCTGTTCGTAGGTCCAGATCACGTCGTCGACGGTGGCACCGGCGGTGGTGGTCACGCTGTAGTAGCTGGCGTCGCCCTTGAACGGGCAGTAGGTGCTGGTGTCGGTGCGGGTCAGCCGGTCCTGAACCACGTCGGCCAGCGGAATGTATTGCACCACCGGCAAAGTGGCCTCCTGCAGCTGCAGCGCCGCGGAGGTGTCCGCGACCAGCTCGCCGTTGACACGGACCTGGACGCGTCCCCTGGTCGGCTCGATGGTGATGGGGTGCCCGGCGTTGGGTTCTAAGACTTTGCGATGACTCATGGGAGGTGTAACGCCAGGCGGCGACCAGCATTCCCGTCGCGAGTGGCGGGGGCAGCCGTTAGGGCTCCTAGCAACGGCGGTCAGAAATTGGTATAGGGTCCATTCGTAGCCTTCCTGAGCGACTGCTCAGGATTAGATGTTCTTCGTCGACGCCGGGACCGTGTTCACTTGATATGACTCACAACACGAGGGCTTGACGATGTTCCTCGTGCCGATCCGCCACCCCGGCATCACGATGAACCGGTTCTTCGACGGTGTCGACGTCGGTGACGACGCCGTCGTGGGGCAGAGGAGCGACGAATGAGCGATCAACCGCGCGATATCCGCGAGTTCGCCGGTGACACGGAGGCGTACCGCGACGAGCTGTTCCGGCGCTGGACGGGCCTGTTGAGCTACCGCTACATCGGCCGGAATCACTCGGCGATGAACACCGGGGAGGTCGACAACACGGTCACGATCCGTCGTGACATGCGCAACGAGGCGGGCGGAATCATGGTGGCGCCGTTGGCGATCTCGTCGCCGGAGGGCTGTCAGACGGATATGGTGGCGGTGCCCAACCCGGTGATCGCCTCGGTGCAGATCGTCGATCCGGGGTACGACGTCAAGCGGATCGAGATCGTCGATTCCGGCAATATCCACCAGGGCCGCACGATGGGCTACGGGCGGTGCAAGATCGTCGACGCCGACAATCCCGACCGGGTCGTCGCCTTCAACGAAGGTCAGGGCGCGATCATCGGCATCCCGCCCGAAGGCCTTGACAGGATGGATGTTTCGGGCACCGAACTCGTCATCGAAGACTCCCCGGATCTGCCGCCGTTGTGGGAGGCGTTCGGCGCATCAAAACGGCCCGACGGCCACTGGGTGCTACCTCCGTTGAGCCTGGAGCTGGCCTCACCCGATGCCGCCTTGCACATCGGGCCGCAGCACGTCGTCTTGGAAACCGCGGCCATCGACCTCGCGGCGGCGGCCGTGGGCACCAGGAACCTTCAAGTCGTCAGCTGGCATGTGATGTTCATGTCACGCGGCAAGGTCGGCCCGTTTCGCGTCGAGGGGACGGCGCACCCGGGCAGCCGCGCGAAACGCATCGGAGTGCGGATGCTTTTGCACGACGAGGGCAACCAGGACAAGCCGGTCACCTCGGCGGCAGCGATTTTCGACGTCTTGAACTAGCCCGGACGCCCGTGGCGATCGCAAGAGCGGCCAAGCCGGTCGCAGCGGGTCGCAGCGGGTCGCCACCATCAAGCCGTGGCGATCGCAAGAGCGGCGCAGCCGGTCGCAGCGGGTCGCCACCATCGAGCCAGCACAGCGCGGCAGTCGCGTCGCATTGGCCACAACTGGCACATGTCTCTGCACCGTCAACCCGATGTGCCCGGCTCCGAGCGACTGTGAAGATGCCGCCGTGCCGCGAATTATGTTGTCGCGCAGAGCCGGGCACATCGGGTGGTGCCACCGACAGTGGCCCGGTTGCGGGCGCGGCCAGAGAAGCGATGCGTGGATCTGGGTACCCGTATGCACGACGCCCCTGCGAGGATCCCACACCGCGGCGCGCTGCGCGACCAGGTTAGGCGCTGTTCCGGGCCGTCCGCATCGCCGCCCAGAACCGCGCCGCATCGCGGATCGATTCTTCGACCGGGCGTGGCTGCCAACCCAATTCGCGCACCGCCTTACTGTGATCAACCGGCGCCTCGGCGCGCATCATGCGCACCGACGTCAGGCTGAGTTCGGCGTCTTTGCCGGTGACGCGGGCCTTGAGGCTTCCCAGCGCCCCCAGCGCATACAACAGCGGCACCGGGATGGACCGTTGCGGGGCAGGCACATTGGCCTCCTCGGCCGCCATCCGCACGACATCCCGAAGCGGCATCAACTTTTCGGAAATCAGGTAGCGCTGGCCGTTCTGCCCGCGTTCGGCGGCCAGGACCAGCGCACGCGCGGCGTCGTCGACACCCACGACTTCCAACTCGATGCCATCCATCAGAAAGGGCAACTTGCCGAACACCGCGGCCGCGATGAACGCGCCGTGTGGGGTGCGTCCCCAGTCGCCGCTGCCGTAGGTCGTCGAGACGCACATCGCGACAGCGGGCAGGCCCTCGGTGGCGACGTATCGCAGCACCAAATCCTCGGCCTGGACCCGGGATTGGACGTAGGGCGTCAGACCCCGTGTTCCGATCACGTCGTCTTCGGTGGCAACGTGGCCGTGCCGGCGGCCCACCGTCGCGTAACTGCTGGTGAAGACGAACCGACGCAGATGCGCGTCCTTGGCGACGTCGAGGACGTTGCGCAGACCCTCGACGTTGGTGCGAAACAACGGCGCGGGGTCACGTAGCCAGGCGCGGGTGTCGACGACGCAGTAGTACACATCGTCCACACCGTCCATGGCCTCTCGCACGGTGACGGTGTCGAAGACATCGCCATGAAAGCGGGTGACTTCGAGGTCGTCGATGGCGCGGGTGTTGGCGGTGGGCCGGACCATGGCGCGCACCTCGTTGCCGTCCTCGACAAGCAGCCGGGTCACGTGTGACCCCAGAAAGCCGTTGGCGCCGATGACCAGCTTCGGCTTGCCGCTCATTGCACGCCGCCGTTCTCGCGCAGCCAGCGCGCGGCGTCATCGTCGAGTGTGCCCAGCGCTTGCGCCTTTTGGCACCACTTGAGCCCGGCCTTCAGGAAGCGCAAAGGGTTATAGATGTCTTCTTGACGGCGCCACAGGCCCTCGCCGGCGTAGGTGATGATCGAGATGTTGGTCGCGGTGATCGTGCTGCCGTCCCCGGGGTCGCGCATCGGGTTGTCGAGCTCCAGGATGATTCGCCCGGTCGGCTCGTCGATCACCGACCACAGCGACGGGAACGCCACCATGTGGCTGCCAGGAAAGGTCGTCATGGTTCGGCGAATCCAGTCGCGCACCTGATCGCGGCCGTGCATGGTGCCCATCGCGTGCTCGATGTACTCGACGTCGGGTGTGTAGTGCTCGACCCAGGCGTCCCAGTCGCGTGTCTCGGCCGCCCGGGCGACCGACGCTTCGAATTCCTCGAACGCCGCGGCCAATTCGCTACGGGAGAATCCCGGGCTGTTCATGCGCCGTTGCACCTCACGCGCGGAGTGTAGCCTGGCCGCAAAGGAGGACAAAGAGCATGGCTGATCCCGCACGAAATACCCAGAGAGCCCTCCTGGCGGGCGGCTGCTTCTGGGGGATGCAAGACCTGATCCGCAAGCAACCGGGGGTGGTGTCTACCCGCGTCGGCTATAGCGGCGGCGACGTTCCCAACGCGACTTATCGCAATCACGGCACCCACGCCGAGGCGGTCGAAATCGTCTTCGACCCCACCGTCACCGACTACCGCAGGATCCTCGAGTTTTTCTTCCAGATCCACGACCCGACCACGAAGAACCGGCAAGGGAACGACCGGGGGACCAGCTACCGTTCGGCCATCTTCTACACCGACGACGAGCAGAAACGAATCGCGCTGGACACCATTGCCGATGTCGAGGCGTCTGGCCTGTGGCGGGGCAAGGTGGTGACCGAGGTCAGCCCCGCGGGGGAGTTCTGGGAGGCCGAGCCCGAGCACCAGGATTACCTGCAGCGCTACCCCAGCGGCTACACCTGCCACTACATCCGGCCCGGCTGGAAGCTGCCGCGGAGGGCTGACGCGAGCCGGTAGCGCTCAGCGGCGGCGGACGACGATCCGGCCGCCATCCTTGGGGGTGTAGGCAACGCCACGGCAGTGCCACTTCTCCGCGGGAGCGGTGGTGGTCTCGATAGTGAAGTGGCGCAACACTGTTCGCAACACCACGTCCATTTCCATGTTGGCGAAGGCGGCGCCCACGCAGCGTCGGGCGCCGCCGCCGTAGGGAATCCACGCGAAGGTGGACGGCTTGCCACCGATGAACCGTTGCGGGTCGAAGCGCTGCGGTTCGGGGTAGACGTCGGGGCTGTCGTGTATCTGACCGATGCTGACAATGATCGAATCCCCGCGCGGAATGGTCCATTCGCCGAGCTGATAAACCGGCGGATAGACGCGGCGGGCCGCGAAATCGATGACCGTCCTGGATCGCTGGACCTCCAGGATCGTCGCGTGGCGCAGCTCATGGCCGCAACCGTCGGCCTCCTCGACCAGGGCCGCCAACACCTCGGGGTGCCGGGTTATCCGCTCGAAGGCCCAGGCCAGCGTGGCTGCCGTGGTCTCGTGCCCGGCGGCCAGCAGGGTGAGCAGCTCGTCCCCAATGTCCTTGCGCGACATGACCGTACCGTCGTCGTAGCTGCTGCGCAGCATAAGCGCCAGCACGTCGGTCCGGTCGGTGAAGCCCGGGTCGGCGCGCTCGGCGTCGATCAGTTTGTCGATCACCAAGTCGTACTGGCGCCGGTATTCGGCAAGCCGGCCCCACGGGCTGTACCGGCCATAGCTGCGTTGGGGTTTGGGCACCGCCGCGAGCCGCGAGCCCAAGGTTACCCACGGCGGGATGAGCCGGCGTAGCTCGTCGAGTTCGGCACCGTCGGCGCCGAAGACCGCACGCAGAATGGCGTTGAGCGTGATGTGCATCATCGGCGGGAGCGTCGCGAAAGACTGGCCTTCGGGCCAGTCCTCGGTCTCGCGCAGCGTTTCTTCCTCGATGATGCTCTCGTAGTTTTTCATGCTCTTGCCGTGGAACGGCGGTGCCAGCAGCCGGCGTCGCCTGCGGTGTTCGTCGCGGTCGAGCGCAAACACCGAGCCGGCGCCGAACAGTCGGCTGAGATTGGGCTGGATGTTGCCCAGCTCGTCGGGGCTGGTGGTGAACACCTGCTTGGCCAGCTGCGGATCCCCGACCACCACGACGCGGCCGTAGATCGGAATGTTGAGCGTAAAAACGCTGCCGTAACGGCGCTCCAGGCGCTTGATCATCCCTCGCCTCGTCAGCGCAAACACGAGCCCCTGGAACAACTTTGGGATCCGGGCGACCGGAGGCATCCGGGCTGCGGCCGGTGCGGCGACGAGTACTTCGCTCATGGCGATGATGCTCCCAACATCTCCCCCGTGCTCGGGGTGGTACTGCGGTGTACCGAAAGCTATTTCCCGGTACGGTACTCTGTGGTACCAAGCCTGACAAGGTGTTACTTGCGACGAGAGGGCCCCG
>NZ_JAFBAR010000089.1 GCF_019247635.1 Mycobacterium sp. | reverse complement strand
CATCGACTCGGCGCGACGAGTGGTCATGTGGTGGCCACTGGGCCAGGACGCCTACTAGCTGGACGACTACGTCGAATTACTCGAACAACTGACGACGGACTGAGGCTCGGTGGCTCACACATCGGACGAGTAGCGGATCCCACCGTCGGGAATAACGACCCCCGGCCACACCCGCGCGCCGCGCAGCAATTCGCAGCGCGCGCCGATGTCGGCGCCGTCGCCGATCACCCCGTCGCGGATCAGCGCACGCGGACCGATGCGGACGCCGAAGCCGATGATGGAGCGTTCGATCACGCTGCCGGCCTCGACCTTGACGCCGTCGAAAATGACCGCGCCGTCCAGCCGAACACCCGCGCCGATCTCGGCGCCCCGACCGACCACGGTCCCGCCGATCAGCACCGCACCCGGCGACACGGCCGCGCCGTCGTGCACCAACTGCTCGCCGCGGTGGCCGCGCAATGCCGGTGACGGGGCGATGCCGCGCACGAGATCCGCCGATCCGCGAACGAAGTCCTCCGGGGTGCCCATGTCCCGCCAGTAGGTGGCGTCCACGTAGCCGCAGACCCTGACGTCGGGGTCGGACAGCAGCGACGGGAACACCTCGCGTTCGACCGAGACCTCGCGGCCGCGCGGTATCCGATCGATGATCTTGCGTGCGAAGACGTAGCAGCCGGCGTTGATCTGGTCGGTCGGCGGATCCTGCGTCTTCTCGAGAAAGGCGACGACGTGGTCCCCCTCGTCGGTGGGCACGCAGCCGAACGCCCTCGGGTCGCCCACGCGCACCAGGTGCAGGGTCACGTCGGCCTGCCGGCTGCCGTGGAACTCCAGCAGCTGACCCAGGTCGGCGCCGGAGAGCACGTCGCCGTTGAACACCATCGCGGTCTCGTGCCGCAGCTTCTCGGCGACGTTGGCGATGCCGCCGCCGGTGCCCAGTGGACTGTCCTCGGTCACGTAGTCGATCTGCAGCCCGAGTTTGGACCCGTCGCCGAACTCCGCCTCGAACACCTCGGCCCGATACGACGTGCTCAAGATCACGTGCTCGATGCCGGCCGCGCCGATCCGCGACAGCAGATGGGTAAGGAACGGCAGCCCGGCCGTCGGCAGCATCGGTTTGGGCGCGGACAGGGTCAGTGGTCGCAGCCTGGTGCCCTTGCCACCGACCAGGACCACCGCGTCGACTTGCGAAGTTGCCAACTCACTGCCGCCCTTCTGCCAGCATCCGCTTTCGCGAACTGCGCACCATCAGCCGGGAACGCACCGCCAGCGAACCCCGCAAAGTCCAGCGCAGCGGCGCCCGCCACATACCAGAATGCCGGTCGGCGAGAAATATATAGGTGCTTTCGTGATGAGCGGCCAAATGACTGGCCGGATCCCGTCCGGTCGAGTGGCCCTTGTGGTGCAGGACTTCGGCCGACGGCACATAGACACTCAGCCAGCCGGCCCGGCCCAGCCGGTCGCCGAGGTCGACGTCCTCCATATACATGAAGTAGCGCTCGTCGAACCCGCCCACCTGGTCAAAGGCCGACCGGCGCACCAGCAGGCACGACCCCGACAGCCAGCCCACCGGCCGCTCGCTGGGCTCGAGCCGCTCCTGGCGATACGCCGACGTCCACGGGTTGCGCTTCCAAAACGGCCCGAGCACCGCGTGCATGCCGCCGCGCACCAGGCTGGGCAGATGGCGCGCCGACGGGTACACCGAGCCGTCGGGGTCGCGGATCAGCGGACCCAGCGCACCCGCGCGAGGCCACCGGGCCGCCGCGCCCAGCAGCGCGTCGATGCTGCCCGGCCCCCATTGGACGTCCGGATTGGCCACGATCACCCATTCGTCGACGAAGGGCTCACCGGAAGCCTCGAGCCCGGCGACCGCGCGGTTCACCGCGGTCCCGTAGCCGAGGTTGGATCCGGTGTCGAACAGCCGCACGTTGGGGTAGCGCTCGATTGCGGCCTGCGGTGTTCCGTCGGTGGAGCCGTTGTCGGCCAGCACGACACTGACCGGCCGCTCGGTGGCCAGCGACAACGACGCCAGGAACCGCTCCAGATGCGGGCCTGGCGAATAGGTCACCGCTACCACCGGCAGGACGTCAGCCACGCGTCGAGGGTATCGGTCGATCGTGGGGAACCCCGCCCTGTGTGGCTAGCGCCACGGCAAGCGCACTGCGCCAGGGCCGCAGCGGGGTCAGGCCCGCCGCGGCCGACTCCCGGCCCGACAGCGCGGAGTAGCTCGGGCGCGGCGCCGGCCGCGGAAACCGGGCGGTGCTGACCGGACGAACCCGCTCCGGGTCGGCGCCACACTCTTCGAACACCGCGCGGGCCTGCTCGAACCGGGAGGCGACCCCCGAATTGGCGGCATGCAGGATGGGTCCGGGTATGTCGGCGTCGACCACCTGCAGCAGCGCGGCGGCCAGGTCGGCGACATAGGTCGGCGAGCCGGTCTGGTCGTCCACCACATCGATCGGCCCGGCACCGGCGGCCAAGCGGCGCATGACCGCGACGAAGTCCTTGCCGGTCCCGCCGGTGTACACCCAGGCGGTCCGTACTACTACGGCGCCCGGGGCACCCGGGGCCCGCGGGCCCCCCGGCAGCGCCGCCAGCACGGCCCGTTCGCCGGCCAACTTGCTTTTCGCGTACACCCCCTGCGGAGCGGGTTGGTCGCTGGGCTCGTACGGTCTGGGCTCGCTCCCGCCGAAGTCGCCGTTGAACACGTAATCGGTGGAGACGTGGATCAGGCGGGCACCGGCGCGCGCGCACGCACGGGCGAGGAATTCCGGTCCGGTCGCGTTGACGGCGTACGCGGCTGCCTCGTCGGTTTCGGCGCCGTCGACGTCGGTGTAGGCCGCGCAGTTGACCACGACATCCGCTTCCCGCACGATCCGCTCGGCGGCACCGGCGTCGGTGATGTCCCACTCCGCCGACGTGAACGCGACGACATCACCGGCATCGCTGCGCAGCCGGGCCCGCGCCGCCAAGCAACCGCCCAACTGCCCCCCGGCGCCGGTGATCACTAGCCTCCCTGACCTCGCCGACATGCGTTCGAGTCTGGCACGCCGGGTCTGGCTACCCGGAAAGCGGCTGTGACACAAGTAGCCTACAGTGATGCTTGTGCAACGTGTGGTTCGTGCGCTTGCCACTGCACTGACGCTCGCGGTCGTTATCGGCACCGGAGTCGCGTGGAGCAACGTCCGGTCCTTTGAGGACGGCATCTTCCACATGTCGTCGGCCTCGCTGGGGCAGGGCGGCGACGACGGCGCGATCGACATCCTGCTGGTCGGCCTCGACAGCCGCACCGACGCCCACGGAAACCCCTTGACCCCTCAGGAACTGGCGACGCTGCGGGCCGGTGATGACGAATCCACCAACACCGACACCATCATCCTGATCCGCATCCCGAACAACGGTAAGTCGGCCACCGCGATCTCGATCCCGCGGGACTCCTACGTCATGGCCCCCGGCCTGGGCAAGACCAAGATCAACGGGGTCTACGGCGAGACCAGGGAAAGGAAGCGGACCAGCCTGGTGCAGGCCGGCGTGTCCGCCGCCGACGCGCTGGCGCAGGGTACCCAGGCCGGCCGCGACGCCCTGATCAAGACGGTCGCCGAACTCACCGGGGTCACCGTCGACCATTACGCCGAGATCGGCCTGCTCGGCTTCGCGCTGATCGCCGACGCGCTCGGCGGCGTCGACGTCTGCCTCAAAGACGCGGTGTTCGAACCGATGTCGGGCGCCGACTTCCCGGCCGGCCGGCAGCGGCTCAACGGCCCCCAGGCGCTGAGTTTCGTGCGCCAGCGCCACGACCTGCCGCGCGGCGACTTGGACCGGGTGGTGCGCCAGCAGGCGGTGATGGCCTCGCTGGCCCACCGCGTCATCTCCGACCAGACGTTGTCCAGTCCCAGCACCCTGCAGCGGGTCGAGCAGGCCGTGCAGCGCTCGGTGGTGATCTCCTCGGGCTGGGACGTCATGGATTTCGTGCAACAGCTGTCAAAGCTGGCCGGCGGCAACGTCGCCTTCGCCACCATCCCGGTGCTCGACGGGGCGGGCTGGAGCGACGACGGCATGCAGAGCGTGGTGCGGGTTGACCCACATCAGGTGCAGGACTGGGTCGCCGGCCTGCTGCAGGGCCAATCGCAGGGCAAGACCGAGGAGATCGCCTACACGCACGCCAAGACCACCGCCACCGTAATCAACGACACCGACATCAACGGTTTGGCCGCGGCGGTCTCCGAGGTGTTGAACGCCAAGGGATTCAAGCTTGGCTCGGTAGGAAACAACGACAGCGGCCACGTCAAGGGCAGCCAGGTGCGGGCCGCCAAAGCCGACGACCTGGGCGCCCAGGAAGTCGCCAAGGAGCTGGGTGGTTTGCCGGTCGTCGCCGACGCCTCCATACCGCCCGGATCGGTCCGGGTGGTGCTGGCCACCGATTACACGGGTCCGGGCTCGGGCCTTTCGGGTGGCGGCGCCGTCACCCCGGCCCTCGCCAGCGTCGGCGGATCTCAGGACCCCAACGTCCCCGCGCCGTCACCGATCCTGACCGCCGGCTCCGATAAGCCCGAGTGCATCAACTGAGCACGCTGACGGGCACCATCCTCGATCCGATGTTGCGTGCCGACCCGGTCGGACCGCGCATCACCTACTACGACGACGCGAGCGGCGAGCGCATCGAACTGTCCGCGGTGACGTTGGCCAACTGGGCCGCCAAGACCGGCAACCTATTGCGCGACGAGCTGGGTGCCGGCCCGAACAGCCGGATCGCGATCCTGCTGCCCGCGCACTGGCAGACCGCGGCGGTGTTGTTCGGGGTGTGGTGGATCGGCGCCGAGGCCGTGCTGGACGGCCCTGCCGATCTCGCCCTGTGCACTGAGGACCGACTGGACGACGCCGACGCGGCGGTGGCCGGCGGCTCTGGACTTGGAGAGGTCGCGGTGCTGTCGCTGGACCCGTTCGGCCGACCGGCAGCCGACCTGCCGATCGGCGTCACCGACTACGCGACCGCGGTCCGAGTGCACGGCGACCAGATCGTCCCCGAACGCCGTCCCGGTCCGGCGCTGGCCGGCCGCTCGGTCGAGGAGGTCCTGGCCGAATGCGAAACATCTGCAGCGACAAGGGATTTGACGTCCAACGACCGGGTGCTGTCCAGCGCTTCGTGGGCCGGACCCGACGAACTCGTGGACGGGCTACTGGCCATCATGGCCGTCGGCGCATCGCTGGTGCAGGTCGCCAACCCCGATCCGGCGTTGCGGCCACGCCGGATCGAGACGGAAAAGGTCACCCGGGTCCTTTAGCGGGGTGGTGGCAATCGGTCGCCGCCGATGTCAGTCGGTGCTAGGGACCGCCTTTTCCGCCGTTGCCGCCAGTGGCGGTGCCGGTGCCGAAGAAAACGGCGCCGGTGCCACCGCCACCGCCACCGCCACCGCCACCGCTGGCGCCGGAACCGGCGACGCCGCTGCCCACGGCGGTCAAGGCCTGCACGAACTGGGATCTTGGCGACCGGTGACGCTCGGGGGGCAGCTGGCGCCCGCAATTTCTAGCCCCGCTCCCCGACAATCCATATTGATATCGCAATATTTCGATGTTAACGTCGTCGCAGCTACGGGACGACAGGGAGGACCAGCGATGGCGGTGTACGGGCTCTTGGCAAAGGCGACAACCACGGTGATCACCGGCCTGGCCGGGGTGACCGCCTACGAGGTGCTGAAGAAGGCGGTGGCCAAGGCGCCGCTGCACGAAACCGCAGTGAGGTCCGCCGAGCTGGGGCTGCGCGGAACCCGCAAGGCCGAGGAGGCCGCCGAGTCGGCCCGGCTCAAACTTGCCGACGTGATGGCCGAGGCGCGCGAACGCGTGGGCGAAGAAGCGCCGACGCCTGCCGTCGGGGCACCGCAGGACCACGATCACTAGATCCGCGATGACCCTCGCGACAACCGGTGGCCTGCAGGTTGTTTCGGACGCGGCCGGACGCATGCGCGTCAAGGTGGACTGGGTCCGTGCCGATCCGCGGCGCGCCGTGGCCGTCGAGGAGGCCGTACAGGCCCTAGCACAACACGATGGCGTGCGTGTCGTGCACGCCTACCCGCGAACCGGGTCCGTCGTCGTCTGGTACTCCCCCAGGCGGTGCGACCGCACGCTAGTACTCAAAGCGATCAGCGAGGCCGCGCACGTCGCCGCAGAACTGATTCCCGCCCGTGCCCCGCACTCGTCCGAGATACGCAACACCGATGTGCTGCGCATGGTAATCGGCGGTGCGGCCCTGGCCCTGCTCGGCGTGCGCCGCTACGTGTTCGCACGGCCGCCGCTGCTCGCGCCGAGCGGACGCCTGGTGGCCACCGGCGTCACCGTCTTCACCGGCTATCCGTTCCTGCGCGGCGCCCTACGCTCGCTGCGCTCGGGCAAAGCCGGCACCGACGCACTGGTATCGGCGGCCACCATGGCCAGCCTGATCCTGCGCGAGAACGTCGTCGCACTCACCGTGCTGTGGTTGCTCAACATCGGCGAGTACCTGCAGGACCTGACGCTCCGGCGGACCCGGCGGGCCATCTCCGAGCTGCTCCGCGGCAGCCAGGACACGGCGTGGATTCGCGTGGCAGAGGGCGAGATTCAGGTGCCGATCGACACCGTGCAGATCGGCGACGAGGTGGTGGTGCACGACCACGTCGCGATACCGGTCGACGGCCAAGTGGTCGAGGGCGAGGCGGTCGTCAACCAATCGGCGATCACCGGGGAGAACCTGCCGGTCAGTGTCACCGTCGGGACCGGGGTGCACGCGGGATCGGTGGTGGTGCGCGGACGCCTGGTGGTGCGCGCCCGGGCCGTCGGCAACCAGACCACCATTGGGCGCATCATCACCAGAGTCGAAGAAGCACAACATGATCGGGCGCCCATCCAGACGGTAGGCGAGAACTTCTCCCGCCGCTTCGTGCCCACGTCGTTCATTGTCTCCGCCATCACCCTGCTGATCACCGGAGACGTCCGGCGCGCCATGACCATGCTGCTGATCGCCTGCCCGTGCGCGGTGGGCCTGTCCACCCCGACCGCCATCAGCGCAGCGATCGGCAACGGCGCACGCCGCGGCATCCTGATCAAGGGGGGGTCACACCTCGAACAGGCAGGCCGTGTCGACGCGATTGTCTTCGACAAGACCGGCACGTTGACCGTCGGGCGCCCGGTGGTCACGAATATCGTTGCCATGCACTCCGATTGGCAGCCGGAGCAGGTGCTGGCGTATGCGGCCAGTTCGGAGATCCACTCCCGGCATCCGCTGGCCGAGGCGGTGATCCGCTCGACCGAGGAACGCCACATCAGCATCCCGCCGCACGAGGAGTGTGAGGTCCTGGTCGGCCTGGGCATGCGGACCTGGGCCGACGGCCGCACCCTGCTGTTGGGCAGTCCCGGTCTGCTGCGCGCCGAAAAAGTGAAGGTGTCCAGGAAGGCGTCGGACTGGGTCAACAAGCTGCGCCGCCAGGCCGAAACACCGCTGCTGCTCGCGGTGGACGGCACGCTGGTCGGCCTGATCAGCCTGCGCGACGAGGTGCGACCCGAGGCGGCCGAGGTGCTGGAGAAGCTGCGGGCCAACGGAATTCGGCGGACCGTCATGCTCACCGGCGACCATCCCGACATAGCCGAGGTGGTCGCCGGCGAGCTGGGCATCGACGAGTGGCGCGCCGAGGTGATGCCGGAGGACAAGCTCGAGGTGGTCCGCAGGCTGCAGGGCGACGGCTACGTGGTCGGCATGGTCGGCGACGGTGTCAACGACGCCCCCGCGCTCGCGGCCGCCGACATCGGGATCGCCATGGGCCTGGCCGGGACCGACGTCGCCGTCGAGACCGCCGATGTGGCGCTGGCCAACGACGACCTCAACCGCCTGCTCGACGTGGGAGACCTGGGTGCCCGCGCGGTCGATGTGATCCGGCAGAACTACGGCATGTCGATTGCCGTCAACGCCGCGGGTCTACTGATCGGCGCCGGCGGAGCGCTGTCGCCGGTACTGGCCGCGATCCTGCACAACGCGTCGTCGGTGGCGGTGGTGGCCAACAGCTCCCGGCTGATCCGCTACCGCCTGGACTGAGGCGCGACGGGGCGTCGAGTGGGGCACCCAATTCGCGCCTCACTCAATGCCATAACCAATCCATAAGTTCTCACAGCTTCCGTAATGGATCATCATAGAATGCGTCGGTAGCGTCAGGTGACAGATCGCTTGCTAAAACGGTGGTTCTGGATTTCATGTCTCGATGTTGGTGCCGGTTATCCGATTTGAAGCGATCCGTATTACCGGTCGCATTTTTGAAAAAGATTCTGCGAGAAGGAGAAACCGATGCTCACATTGCGAAAACACAACGTCGAGGATTACGCGACGCTGCGAAACATGGATACTACCGACGTCGCCGTGCTAGATGAGACCGATCGCGACTGCCTCGACGAGTTGGGCCAATACCTCGTCTCGGCCGGTGCGTGGCGGCGCTTCGCGATCTGGTTGCTGCACAAGCATTTCGAGCTGACCACCCGCGAAATCCTCATAGAATTCACGGTTGCCGCGCCACGGGGTACCCTAACTGCGCCCGTAAAGTGTTACCTTACAAAGGGTTTGAGCGTGACCGCGATGCGTTTCGAAACCGAATCCGAATCCGAATCCGAATTCGGGCGCGGCACCGGCGTCATCGGCATGGAATTCGCCAACTCGGCCGACTTCGGCTCCGCCGCACCGGTCAATTCTGCTGACGAGGCCATCCTGACCGGCATCGCCGACCGGCTGCGGGCCCACGGAAAAACCGAGCGATTCGGTGTGCGGCTGATCCGTAATCCGCTCGGCCTGCTGGAAAGTGAAGTGCTCGTCGAAACGTGCGACATGACCCGTCGCACCTTGCAGTGCGGTGTCTTTGACCGTGACCGCGTGCACATGGGCGATACAGTCGAGACAAGTTGGCAATGGAAACCAAGCCCGCACAAGAACGGATCCCGAGTTAAGCAATACTGCTTGTCCCAATGCGCACAGGATTCCAACGGCGCACATTTCACTATGGGTCATACGATCTACCCGGATAGCTGATCTGCCGCGGCCAAGCTCAGCAGCCGCACTCCTCGCCACGCCAGGCCCGAATACCCTGCCAGACAGCGACACCCGCGATAGCAAGCCCGATCGCGGGGTCCACCCACCAGGCACCGTGCCAGACGGCGGTAAGAGCGAGCCCGATCAGCACCGCACACGCCTGGCCCGCGCACAGATAGTTCTGGGTTCCCTCGCCCTTGGTCGCGTGCGAGTCCAACCGGGCACCGAGGCGATGCTTGACGCGACCCAGGATCGGCATCAGCACGGCGCCGCCCCCCGTCAGCGCGATGCCGATCACCGACGTCTCGGCATGGTGCTCGCGGGCCAGGTAACGAATCGACTCGGCGGCGATGTAAGGGGCGGTCAACCAAAACGACAGCGCCACACCGCGTTGCGCGCGCTCCTCGGCGGTATGCGACATCGTGCGCGAGCCACTGAACCGCCACACCACCATCGCGCTGGCCAGCGACTCGGCCGCGCCGCCGAGCGCCCAACCCGTCAACGCGACCGATCCGACCGCGATGCCCTCCCAGAGCCCGATCACTCCCTCGGAGAGCACCACGGCCAGGCTGAGCCACGCCAGCCGCAGGGCCCAGCGCGCGTCGCGTCGCCATTGGGCGTCGTGCAGAGTCGCAAAGCAGCAGGCGTCGGCAACGAGCGCCGGGGTCCCGACGGCAGAGGTCGTCTCCATCCGGCCGATGCTAGGTGCGGACCCGGCCCCGCACCGGCTGGCCGGTCCCGGTGCCGACGGTTTGTCACCGAAATGTGTCGTTACTCTGTCTAAGCAAAGCCCAAGTCCGATTCAGCAGCCTCACGAAGAGAGGGAGCACGGTATGGCGCGCACCGACAACGACACCTGGGACCTGGCGACCAGCGTGGGAGCCACCGCGACCATGGTTGCCGCGGGTCGGGCCAGGGCCACCCGGGACGGGTTGATCGACGACCCGTTCGCTGAGCCGCTGGTGCGGGCCGTCGGCGTCGACTTCTTCACCCGGTGGGCCGCCGGCGAACTCGAGTCGGCCGACGTCGACGACCCCGACGCCACGTGGGGCATGCAGCGCATGACCGACCTGCTGGCCGCGCGCACCCGCTACATCGACGCGTTTTTCGCCGACGCCGCCGCCGCGGGCATCCGCCAGGCCGTGATCCTGGCCTCGGGCCTGGACGCCCGCGCCTACCGGCTGCCCTGGGCGCCGGGCATGACGGTGTTCGAGATCGACCAGCCGCAGGTCATCGATTTCAAGACAGCCACGGTGAGTGCTCTGGGTGCCAAGCCCACAGCCGACGTGCGGGCGGTCCCGATCGACCTGCGCCACGACTGGCCCGCGGCGCTGCAACAGGCCGGGTTCGACACGCGGCGTCCCGCCGCATGGGCCGCCGAGGGTCTGCTCGGCTTCCTGCCGCCAGACGCCCAGGACCGGCTGCTGGACATCGTCACCGCGCTCAGCGCCGACGGCAGCCGAGTGGTGGCCGAAATCTTTCTCGATTCCTCGGTCAACCAGCAGGCTTTGAACGGCGCCGCGCAGCGGTGGCAGGAGCGCGGTCTAGACGCCGAGCTGGACAACCTCGGCTTCCCCGGCGACCGTAACGACGTGGCGACCTACCTGGAAGACCACGGCTGGCGTCCGGTGCGCACCCCGATGAACGAGTTGTTGGCCGCCAACGGACTACCGCTGCAGCCGACCGGCGAGAACGCGGCGTTTGCCCGCAATTACTACTGCACCGCGGTGCTGCGCAAAGACTAGGGAAGGCCCTCCTCATGCCGAACACGCCAACCAAGCCTCTTGACGGTTTCCGCGTGCTGGACTTCACCCAGAACGTGGCCGGGCCGCTGGCCGGCCAAGTGCTGGCCGACCTGGGCGCCGAGGTGATCAAGATCGAGGCGCCCGGTGGTGAGCAGGCCCGGCGGCTCACCTCGGTCCTGCCCGGGCGGCCCCCGCTGGCGACCTACTTCCTACCCAACAACCGCGGCAAGAAGTCGGTGACGGTGGACCTGACCACCGAGGAGGCCAAACAGCAGATCCTGCGCCTGGCCGACACCGCCGATGTCGTGCTGGAAGGGTTTCGGCCCGGGGTGATGGAGCGAATGGGCCTGGGTCCCGACGAGTTACGGGCCCGCAACCCCCGGCTGATCTACGCCCGCCTGAGCGCCTTCGGCGGCAACGGCCCCCACGGCACCCGGCCCGGCGTGGACCTGATGGTCGCCGCCGAGTCCGGCATGAGCACCGGAATGCCCACGCCGAGCGGCAAACCGCAGATCATCCCGTTCCAGCTCGTCGACAACGCCAGCGGTCACGTCCTGGCGCAGGCGGTGCTGGCCGCGCTGCTCAATCGGGAGCGACACGGGGTCGGCGACCTGGTGCGGGTCGCGATGTACGACGTCGCGGTCGGCCTACAGGCCAACCAGCTGACCATTCACCTGAATAAGTCCGGCGACCAGCCCAGGCCCGAGGCAACGCCGAACACGAAGAAACGCAAGGGAGTTGGCTTTGCCACTCAGCCGTCGGACGCGTTCAAGGCCGCCGACGGTTACGTCGTCATCAGCGCCTACGTGCCCAGGCATTGGACGAAGTTGTGTCAGCTCATCGGCCGGCCCGATCTGATCGACGACGAGCGGTTCGCCGAGCAGCGCTCGCGGGCGATCAACTACCCCGAGCTGACCGACGAACTGGAGGCGGCACTGGCGGCCAAGACCGCCGCCGAATGGGTGGAGCTGCTCCAAGGGGGCGGCCTGATGGCCTGCCTCGCCTACAGCTGGAAGCAGGTCGTCGAGACCCCGATTTTCGCCGAGAACGAGCTCGCCCTTCAGGTGGGCAGCGGCGACCACACCATCACCGTGATCCGCACGCCGGCACGCTATTCCAGCTTCGACGCCGTCGTGACCGATCCGCCGCCGGCCGCCGGTGAGCACAACGACGTGTTCCTTGCCGAGTGTGTTTCCGAGCCCGAAACGGCTTCGTGACGGGGTATACCCCGGTGAGTTCTTAACCGCCCTGCGGCAGGCGGACCACCTGCAGGAAGAACTCGTCGATCTGGCGCACCGCGCTCATGAACTGGTCGAGGTCGACCGGCTTGGTGACGTAAGCATTGGCGTGCAGTTTGTACATGCGCAGAATGTCCTCCTCCGCCGACGAGGTGGTGAGCACCACCACCGGGATGCGGCACAGGTCGGGATCGGACTTGATCTTCTGCAACAGCTGGCGGCCGTCGTATTTGGGCAGGTTCAAATCGAGCAGGATGAGATCGGGCCGCGGCGCGTCGTGGTAGGCGCCGCGCCGGTAGAGGTAGTTCAGGCCCTCTTCGCCGTCGTGGGCGACGTGCAGCCGGTTCTTTAACTTGTTGTGGTCGAACGCTTCCCGAGTGATGAGCTCGTCCCCGGGATCGTCTTCGACAAGCAGGATGTCGATGGCCCTACCCTCCGTTATCATTCGCTGCTCCTTCCAGAATGGCCAGGGGTTCCCTGACGGGTTCGCTGTTCAAGATGGTGGGAAAGGTGAATTCGAAGCGGGTTCCGTCGGTGTAAGACCTGTCGATCCAAATGGTGCCACCGTGGTGTTCGACGATTTTCTTACACAACGCCAGGCCTAGTCCGGTTCCGCTGTAGACGTCGCGGCCGTGCAGTCGTTGAAAGATCACAAAGACCTTGTCTGCGAACTCCGCTGGGACGCCAATGCCGTTGTCCGAAACGCTCAGCAGCCATTGGCCGTCGCGCTCACCGGCCCCCGGCTTACAGTCGATGACGATCCGCGGCGGGCGATCGGCGCTGCGAAACTTCACCGCATTTCCGATCAGGTTCTGCCACAACATGATCAGCTGACCGGGGTCACCGATGACCACAGGGAGCTGCTGTTGTGGCAGGACGATCTCGGCGCCGGATTCCTCGATCGCCGTGGAGAGGTTGGCCAGGGCGACGTCCAGCGCCGTGTCCAGGACCACCTCCGTCCGCTCGGCCTCCAGCCGGCCCACGCGGGAGAAGGCGAGGAGGTCGTTGATGAGCATCTGCATGCGTTTGGCTCCGTCGACGGCGAAGGCGATGTATTCGCGGGCGCGCTCGTCGAGCCGGTCGCCGTAACGCTTCTCCAGCAGTTGGCAGAACGAGGCAACCTTTCGCAACGGTTCCTGCAAATCGTGCGACGCGACATAGGCGAACTGTTCGAGTTCGGCGTTGGATCGGCGCAATTCGACCGCCTGATCGTCCAGGAGGGCTCGCGCCGCCCGCGTCGCCTCGAGCTCTGTCACGATTCGCTGCCGCATGTTCTCGACGTCGATCGCAATGGCGCGGATGTCCTTGGGCCTGCGGGGCCGCGGGATGGGTTCCTCGAAATCGCCCTGGGTGACCCGTCGGCAACCCGCGGCCAGCGCGGCGAGCGGACGGGTCACCGCACGTCGAGTCAGCACTCCCAGCAGTGCGGCGGTCACGAAGAACACCAACACCATTGCGCCCAGCACCCTGTCGCGCCAGTGGTTCATGCGCTCGAGCCGGCTGGCGCTATCCGCCCTGGCCGCGGCCAGGTTGGTGTTCTGTCGATCGAAAAGCGCACGCAAATGGTCGAATTCGGCTTTGCCGCGCACGGCCGTGGGAGCGTCCAAGGTTTTCCCGACGGTTGGTGTGACGCTCGCCATGACCGGCTCCGCGTAGTCCTCGCGCCAGGTGGTCCCGGTGGCCTCGATCGCGTCCAGGTCCGCGATGAGGTCCGCGCGGCCACCGAGCCGTTGCCGGATGTCTTCGGCCGCCGCGTGTTCGGCGCGCTGTCCGTCGTAATAGGGGGCAAGGAACTGTCGATCGCCGGCGATCAGGTAGCCACGGATGCCCGTTTCCTGGTCGCGCAGCGCCGCCTGCAATTCGCACGCCGATACCCGCGCCGGCGAGAGGCTGGTGTTCAACTGGCCCGACACATCGTCGGCATGGGTCAGCAACACGGCGCCCGCCACCGCGCCCGCAAGCACCGTCACACCCATGACGCTCAGCACCAGGGCTTGCCATCCCTGCACGGTGAGCTGCGCGCGCCGCAGCGGGCTGAACAGGACACTCACCGGGCGGTCCGTTCCACCCGCAGCACTGCGATGTCGTCGGTGAGGCCGCCGTGCGCCTGAGCGCGCCGCTGGGCGCCGTTGATGAGCGCGTCCACGAACGCTGGACCGGGCAGGGCCGCGTTCGCGCGGGCCAGTTCCAGCAAACCGTCCTCGCCCAGACGTTGGTTGCCCTGCCCCGAATATCCCTCGAAGAGTCCGTCGGTGAGCAACAGCAACCCGTGCCCCGCCGGCAACTCCACGTCCTGCTCGGGCCAGTCGGCGG
This sequence comes from Mycobacterium sp., assembly GCF_019247635.1. Taxonomy (GTDB): domain Bacteria; phylum Actinomycetota; class Actinomycetes; order Mycobacteriales; family Mycobacteriaceae; genus Mycobacterium. The sequence goes on along the minus strand of NZ_JAFBAR010000089.1, from coordinate 52,856 downwards.
ACCGCAGGCCCAGCGCCGGACCGGCGGGCGTCTCGATCCAGTCCACCGAGCCACCGCCCTGCAGCAACATTCCGGGATGACCCGCGCGAATCGCGTTGACACGGGTGCTGTCGGGAAGGATCCGCAAGCCGAGCACCGTCGCGAAGATTCCACTGCCGGTGCGCTCGGCGTGCAGGACACGCTCGAGGTGCCGCATGAGATCGACCCCGGTGACGGCCGCCAGGGTGAGGGTGCGCCAAGCGATCCGCAAAGCCGCACCGAGGGCCGCCTCGTCGGGTCCGTGTCCCGCGACGTCGCCGATCAAAACATGGACGACTCGGTCTGGCGTCTGCACGACATCGTAGAAATCGCCGCACAGCAACGCGTCCTCGCGGCTCGGGCGATAGCGGGCGACGATGTCCACACCCGGCTCGTCGAGCAGCAGCGGGGAGGGCAGCAGCCCGCGTTCCAGCAGCGCGTTCTCCCTGGCGCGCAGCTGGCTTGCGTGCAGGTCCGCGGCGATCAGCTCGGCCCGCTTGCGCTCGATCGCGTACAGCAGCGCGCGCCGCAGCATGTCTGGTTCGACCCGGCCCTTGACCAGATAGTCCTGCGCACCCGCCGCGACCGCGGAAGCGCCGAAGTACTCGTCGTTCAGACCGGTCAGCACGACGATCGGAACGGTGGCGTCGTGTTTGGCGATGCGGTCCAGAGCGTCCATCCCATTGGCGTCGGGCAGGTGCAGATCCAGTAGCACGCAATCGGGTCGAGCGGACGCCAGCTCACGCTCCGCGTGCGCCATCGTCTTCGCCCACACCACTTCGATGTCGGCGACGGCGTCGGAGATCAGTTCTTCGACGAGCACCGCATCGGCACGGTCGTCCTCGACCAGCAGCAGGGACATGGACTGCCAATGCGCCGCCGGAGCTACAGGACCACGCACTAGCACCCCCTCAGGGCCGCGGTTGGATTTCTGCTGATGGCGTCGGCGGGCGACCGGGCGGCCGGACGTCGACCTAAGGCCCGACAGGTGGGCTTCTTCCACCTCCGAACGGCTGTCAGTAGCGTGACCGTCGCACGCGTGGATCCTATGCGGTAGCGCTGGTCTTTTCGTTGAGTTTTGAAACTACAGCCAACCCACAGCTACTCAGCGCAACAGGGCCCGCGACATCACGACGCGCTGAATCTGGTTGGTGCCTTCGTAAATCTGGGTGATCTTGGCATCGCGCATCATCCGTTCGACGGGAAAGTCGACGGTGTAGCCGGCGCCACCGAACAACTGCACGGCGTCGGTGGTGACCTCCATGGCCACATCCGAAGCCAGGCATTTCGAGGCCGCGGAGATGAACCCCAGATGGCTCTCGCCGCGCTCGGCGCGTGCCGCGGCGCTGTAGACCATCAGCCGGGCCGACTCCACCTTCATCGCCATGTCGGCGATCATGAATTGCACCGCCTGGAAGCTGCTGATCGAGTTGCCGAACTGCTTACGGTCCTTGGTGTAGGCGATCGCCGCGTCCAGTGCACCCTGGGCGATCCCGACGGCCTGCGCTCCGATGGTCGGGCGGGTGTGGTCCAGCGTGGCCAGCGCCGTTTTGAACCCGGTGCCCGGCTCCCCGATGATCCGGTCACCGGGCACCCGACAGTTTTCGAAATACAGCTCGGTGGTGGGTGAGCCCTTGATGCCCAGCTTGCGTTCCTTGGGGCCGACGACGAATCCCTCGTCGTCCTTGTGCACCATGAACGCCGAAATGCCATTGGCGCCGTTGTCGGGGTCGGTCACCGCCATCACCGTGTACCAGCTCGACTTGCCGCCGTTGGTGATCCAGCATTTCGCGCCGTTGAGGATCCAGTCGTCGCCGTCGGCCTTGGCCCGCGTCCGCATCGATCCCGCGTCCGAACCGGCCTCGCGCTCGCTCAAGGCATAGGAGGCCATCGCGCTGCCATCGGCGATCGACGGCAGAACCTGCTTCTTCAGCTCGTCGGAGCCGCGCAGGATCAGGCCCATGGTGCCCAGCTTGTTGACCGCGGGGATCAACGAGGCGGAGGTGTCGACGCGGGCGACCTCTTCGATGACGATGCAGGCGGCCACCGAGTCCGCACCCTGGCCGCCGTACTCCTCGGGCACGTGTACCGCGTTGAAACCCGAGGCGTTCAGCGCATCCAACGCCTCCTGCGGGAACCGCGCATTCTCATCGACGTCCGCGGCGTGCGGCGCGATCTCCTTTTCAGCCAGCGCCCGGATCGCGGCGCGCAGCTCCTGGTGTTCCTCCGGCAACTGGAACAAATCGAACGATGGGTTTCCGGCCCAACCAGCCATCTTTCGGCCTCCTTGCTACTCGCCGGTAACCTTACCGCGCCGCTCCTGCAGCGCCGCATCCTTCATCCGCACAGTCTCGGCCAGCTCGTCCTGGAAAGCGATTATGCGGGAGCGCAGTTGCGGATCCGAGGAGCCCAGAATGCGCACGGCCAGCAGGCCGGCGTTGCGGGCACCGCCGATGGACACCGTGGCCACCGGGACACCGGCGGGCATCTGCACGATCGACAGCAGCGAGTCGAGGCCGTCGAGCCGCGCCAGGGGTACCGGCACGCCGATCACCGGCAGCGGTGTCGCCGCGGCGACCATGCCGGGCAGGTGCGCGGCCCCGCCGGCGCCGGCGATGATCACCTCGATGCCGCGCTCGGCCGCGCCGCGCGCGTAGTCGAACATCACGTCCGGCGTGCGGTGCGCCGAGACCACCCGGACCTCGGTGGGGATGTCGAACTCATCCAGCGCCTTCGCGGCATCGGCCATCACCGACCAGTCGCTGTCGCTGCCCATGATGACCCCGACCCGGGGGGTTTCAGGGGTCATATGCGCCCGCTCCTTTTGCTCGCATCGTCGCCTGCATGCGGATCCCATCCGTCACTCCACTGCCCGTGCGACAACCAGTGTGCGGCCCGCTCGGCCCGCTCACGCAGGCTGGCGACGCCGGACATGTCGTCCCCGAGGAAGTTGATGTGCCCAATCTTGCGGCCCGGGCGCTCGGCCTTGCCGTAGAGGTGCACCCGGGCGTCGGGCATCCGCGCGAACAGATGGTGCAACCGCTCGTCGAGCGTCGACCCCGGCAGTTCGGGGGCGCCCAGGACGTTGGCCATCACCGTCACCGGCACGATAGCGGCGGTATCCCCGAGCGGATAGTCCAGTACTGCCCGCAGGTGCTGCTCGAACTGGCTGGTGCGCGCGCCGTCCATGGTCCAGTGTCCGGAGTTGTGCGGACGCATCGCGAGCTCGTTCACGAGCAGCTCACCGTCGGAGGTCTCGAACAGCTCGACCGCGAGAACCCCGACCACGTCGAGTTCGGCGGCCAACCGTAGCGCCAGCTCCTGCGCCGCGGCGCCGTGCTCCTCGGGCAGCGCGGGCGCCGGCGCGATCACTTGCACGCAGATCCCGTCACGCTGCACCGTCTCCACGACCGGCCATGCCGCGCCCTGGCCGAACGGCGAGCGCGCCACCAGCGCGGACAATTCGCGCCGCAGGTCCACTTTCTCCTCGACCAGCACCGGCACGCCCGAGCGCAGGTAGTCGTGGGCGATGGCGCGGGCCTGGGCCAGCTCGCCCGCGATTTGCACGCCCCGACCGTCGTAACCGCCGCGCGCCGCCTTGACCACGATCGGCCCGTCCAGTCTGGCCGCGAAGGCGTCGACCTCGCTTAACTCTTGCAAGGTCTCGATCGCCGCGTAGCGCGGCACCGCGGCGCCGAGCGCCGCCAAGCGCCGCCGCATCACCAGCTTGTCCTGGGCGTGCACCAGCGCGTGCGGCGGCGGTGCCACCTTCACGCCTTCGGCGACCAACTTCTCCAGCAGCTCGGTCGGAACGTGCTCGTGGTCGAAAGTCAGCACGTCGGCGCCGTTCGCGACGCGGCGCAGGTCGTCGAGATCGGCATGGGAACCGACGATCACGTCGTGCGCCACCTGCGCGGCAGGGTCGTCCGGGGCCGCGGCCAACACCCGCAGACTCTGCCCCAGCGCGATCGCGGCCTGATGTGTCATCCGGGCCAGTTGACCGCCGCCGACCATCGCAACCACCGGGCTCCGGGTACTCGACACGGCCATCATGTTGTCATGACACTCACCGGCGTGTTGACCGGCCATGACGCCCAATCGTTACGTAAGATTTTGCGCCGATTCTGCGTACGTCCGTAGACTGCGGTGTTGTGTCCTTTGCCGATGCCACGATCGCGCGCCTCCCCGGGGTGTTTCAGCCCTATGCGGAACGCCACCACGAACTGATCAAATTCGCCATCGTCGGCGGTACGACGTTCGTCATCGACACGGCAATTTTTTACACGCTCAAGCTGACAATTCTGGAGTCCAAACCGGTGACGGCCAAGGTCATCGCGGGAATTGTCGCGGTCATCGCCTCCTACATCCTGAACCGGGAGTGGAGCTTCCGCGACCGCGGCGGCCGTGAGCGACACCACGAGGCGCTGCTGTTTTTCGCGTTCAGCGGCGTCGGCGTGCTGCTGAGCATGGCTCCGCTGTGGTTCTCCAGCTACGTACTGCAGCTGCGGGTGCCCACGGTGTCGCTGACCATGGAAAACATCGCCGACTTCGTCTCGGCCTACATCGTCGGAAACCTGCTGCAGATGGGATTCCGCTTCTGGGCGTTCCGGCGCTGGGTGTTCCCCGACCAGTTCGCCCGCAACCCCGACAAGGCGCTGGAGTCGGCCCTGACCGCCGGCGGCATCGCCGAGGTCTTCGAGGACGCCATAGGGGGCGGCCTGGAAGAAAGCAACGTCACCCTTTTGCGCTCCTGGCGCAACCGGGCGAGCCGGTTTTCTCAGCTGGGCAATGCCCCTGAGGCCCCTGGGGCCCCGGAGTCCTCTGCGCCCCAGGTGTCGAAAACCTCGTGATATAGCAGCGCGTGCACCTCGCGCAGACGCGGAATGTCGTAAAACTCGAGCGGATCCTGTGATGCGGACTCGATGATCAACGTGCCCGTGCGAAACATCCTCTCCAACAACCGGTCCCGGAATTCCACGCTGTTGATGCGGGCCAACGGGATGTCGATGCCGCTGCGGGTCAGGACCCCGTGCCGATACATCACCCGCCGGTTGGTGACGACAAAGTGCGTGGTCACCCAGCTCAGAAACGGCCAGAGGGTCTGCCAGCCGACGATCACCAGCCATATTCCCCAGACGACACCGTAGATAATGTTCTTGGCGAGCTGTTGCCAGTGCGTCGAGTTGACGAACCCCGATCCGAACGCGGCCAATGCGGTCACCAAGACCAGCACCAGGACAGGCAGGATCAGACATTTCCAGTGCGGATGACGGTGCAGCACGACCTGTTCACCGGCGGCCAGGGCATTGTCCGGATAGCTCATGTTCGCGACCTCAGCCCCGACCGAGATGGTTTGTTGCCGCGAGCAGCCCCCTCGCGACGGGGTCGTTCCGCGCCAACTCACCGGTCTTGCTCACCGTCAGCTTGGCGGCGGGGCGCCGCAATCGATAGCGCAGCCGGTCGAATTCGCGAAACGGACCGAGGACGCGCGGCTCGTGCAGCGGCCAGACCCCACAACGGGCGGCGGCCGAGCCTGTCGCGTCGAGAATGCCGTTGACCGCGCGCCGGGCCGCCTCGTTGGCAGCCTCCATTGTCGCCAGATCGGTATGGGTTCGAACGAAATCGGCGGCGAGAAACAAGTTGGGAATGTGCGTCACCGCGTCCGGCCGGTTGGCCCAAGAGCCAGCGGTGTTGATCAGCAGCGGCTCGAGGTTGGTCGTCGCGGTGGTATTTGGAAACTCGATGTCGGGGTCGAGGAACCAGCTGTCGACGTTGTTGAAATCCAGCGTGGCGCTACCCAGATGGTCGACCATCTGTCCCCAGACTTCCTCGCAGATCTCGTCCATGGTGCACGCGTGAGCCACCTTTCCGGTGCGACGACCGGGGCGGTCCCATTCCGAGATGGCGACCGACAAAATCCCGGCGACGTCGCCGTCGCCGCGTTGCTTGAGATCGATGCCGGCCCAGAACTGCGCCTGCGAGATTGCGGTCAGCGACCACTCAGAGTCGATGAAGATGGCGTGGCCGCGCTGCAGGGGGACATCCCGCTTGAGGTAGAACATGGCCCCATTCATCCATCGCGTGACCAATGCCGACAGCGCTGCCAGCCGCGGCTCCGCCGAGCGGAGCGCCGGCGAGATCAGCAGGCGCAACCGCTCCACCGGCAGCGCGGCCACGTAATGGTCGGCCGTCACACGCTCCGTGCTGTTGCCATCCTGCAACGTCACACCCGTGACGCGATGGCCGTCGCAGTCGATCCCGGCGACCTCCCAACCGGAACGCAACGCAACGCCAGTGGTGCGCAGGTGCTCGACCCACGGGTCAATCCACACCTCACTGGTGGGGCCGTCCAGCACCCGGTCGACCCGCCCGCCGCGTCGCATCAGGCTTAGCAGCAGTTGACAAAGGATCAGTCCGCCGGTGCGTGCCGATATCTCGCGCGCCCGCGCCGCGACCAGCGAACGGCTCAGCCCGTCGGCAAGGAACTTCTGAAACGCCGGCGACCGCTGCTCTGCGCCGCTGTATTCCCACCAACTTATTTGCTCCCACTCGTCATAACGGCGCTTGTCACACGAGGTGAGCAACGTCAGCAACAGCTCCACAAACACCGACAACTCGGCGGGCTTGAGACCCAAACGAGTGCCGAATTCCCACACGAACCGCGTTGCGACCTCGACATCGTTCAACGAGGAGGGCAACTCGGCGGGCGCGACGAGCTCCGGTTCACCGTCGTCTTGTGCCAGCAACACCCGGGTCGCTGCGACAAAGTGGTCCGCGACGCTCCGGTTGTCGGCCGGGTTGCCGTCCGGGATGTGCGCCATAGTGTCCGGCAAGTGACGGTAGAAGCCGGGGAAGAAGCGGAAGCCGTGCTCGCCGGGCAATGCCGCAGACCCGGCTCCGGTTTTCGGCACGGGTATCGAGCGGGCCTTCCCGCCGAACACGTCGCGCCACTCGTAGACGGTCACGTCGAACCCGCGCGTAGCCAGCTCGTGGGCGGCGCTGAGACCCGCGACTCCACCGCCCAGGACGGCGACAGTTGTCACGGCTGTCAACATACGTCGCGGGTGCGGTTCTCCGCCATGGAGACGCTGGTTTTGCGCCTGCTAAGCACCCTATTGTTGGGCTGACGGGATCGCCGTAGCCGGAAATGGATGGTGCTGTCGTGACGACCGTATTGGCATGCATGACATGCGGCACCGAATTGCGGCCGAGCGAGAAGTTCTGCCATGAGTGCGGGTCACCGACCGAGATAGCGGGCACACCGGCGGAGTACAAGCAGGTCACTGTGCTGTTTGCCGACGTTGTTCACTCGATGCAGATCGCGGCGGCGGTCGGCGCGGAGCGGTTACGGGAAATCATGACCCAGCTGGTCACTCGCTCGGCGGCGGTGGTGCACCGCTACGGCGGCACAGTGGACAAATTCACCGGAGACGGCATCATGGCCGTTTTCGGGGCGCCGGCCGCGCTCGAGGATCACGCTCTGCGCGCGTGTTTGGCCGCACTGGGTGTTCAGGGTGAAGCCAAGCGCCTGGCCGCTGACGTCGAACGCCGCGACGGGGTGAACCTGCGGCTGCGGGTGGGCCTCAATTCCGGTCAGGTGATTGCCGGTGAAATCGGTTCGGGCGCTTTGGGTTACACCACCATCGGCGAGCAGGTGGGAATTGCCCAGCGGATGGAGTCCGTCGCTCCGCCCGGCGCGGTGATGCTCAGCGCATCCACCGCGCGGCTGGTCGAGGATGCGGCTGTGCTCGATAACCCTGAACTGGTCCGTATCAAAGGTGCCGACCAACCGGTCTGTGCCCAGCAGCTGTTGAGCGTGTCGGAACGGCGTCGCGCCGGGCGCGCCGAGTCGATTCTGGTAGGCCGGCGCCCCGAAATGGCCACCGTCGAAGGCCTGCTGGAGCGTGCCGTCGAGGGCCACGGCGCGGTGGTCGGCGTGCGGGGAGCGGCGGGCATCGGCAAGAGTCGTCTGGTGCGCGAGGTCGCCGCGATGGCGGCCGTCCGGGGTGTCCGCGTGTGTTCTGCCTTCTGTGAGTCGCATACCAGCGACGTTGCCTTCGTGGCCGTAGCGCGGCTGCTACGGGCGGCCAGCGGTGTGGGTGAGCTGGACGGCCCGGCGGCCCGCGCCCAGGTACGGACCCGCGCTCGCGACGCCGAGGCCGAAGACTTGCTGCTCTTCGACGACCTGCTGGGCATCGCCGATCCCGACGTGAACCTCCCCAGGATCCAGCCGGATGCGCGGCGCCGGCGATTGACCGCGCTGGTCAACGCCGCGTTGCTGGCCCGCGATGCCCCCGCGGTCTATGTCGTCGAGGACGCACACTGGATCGACGAGGTGAGCGAATCCATGCTCGCGGATTTTCTCGGGGTGATCTCGCAGACGCCGTCACTGGTACTGATCACCTACCGGCCCGAATATCGGGGGGCGCTGAGCACGCTTCCGGGCGCTCAGACCATAGCCCTGGCGCCGCTGAGTGATTCGGATACCGCAGCATTGGTGGCCGAGCTACTTGGGCCGGAACCTTCAGTGGGCGGATTGACAACCGTGATCACCGAGCGAGCCGCCGGTAATCCGTTTTTTGCCGAGGAGATGGTGCATGACCTGGCCGAGCGCGGTGTACTGCGGGGGAACCGCGGCGCCTACATGTCGCCGGCCGACGTCGCAGAGGTCGGCGTGCCCGCCACCCTGCAGGCGACCATCGCCGCGCGCATCGACCGCCTCAACCCGGCGGCCAAGCGGACCTTGAGTGCGGCGGCAGTGGTCGGCTCGCGGTTCGGCCGGGACCTGCTCGAGACATTGGGGATTACTCCCGTTCTTGCCGAGCTGGTCGAGGGCGAACTTATCGATCAGATGGAATTCACCCCGCAACCCGAGTACGTATTCCACCATCCGCTGATTCGCAAGGTGGCCCATGATTCACAGCTCAAATCCGATCGCGCCGAGCTGCACCGGCGGGTCGCGACCGCAATCCAATCGCGTGACCCGGCGGCAGGAGAACAAAACGCGGCGCTGATCGCCGAGCATCTGGAGGCCGCCGGTGATCTGCACGCCGCCTACGGCTGGCACATGCGCGCCGCGGCGTGGGCCACCCACCGCGACTTCATCGCGGCGCGACTGAGCTGGGAGCGTGCCCAAACGATCGCCGACGCACTACCGGCGGACGACGACAACCGAGACGCCATGCGCATCGCTCCGCGCACGATGTTGTGTGGGACGGCTTGGCGAACTTTTGTGAGCGTCGCCGGCGACCGCTTCGATGAATTGCGGCAGTTGTGCGCGGCCGCCGGCGACAAGACCTCACTGGCTATCGCGATGGCGGGATTGGTGATGGATCACAACTATCGCGGCCGGATGCGCGAAGCCACACAGCTGGCGTCGGAAGCCTGGGCGCTCATCGAGTCGATCGGCGATCCCACCTTGACGGTGGGGCTGTCCATGTCCCCCATCCTCGCCAGGGGCCAAAGCGGCGAATATTCCGACGCCCTGCGGTGGTCGCAGAGGGTCATCGAGCTGGCCGACGATGATCCGGCCAAAGGCAACTTCATTATCGGGTCCCCCCTTGCGCTTGCCCTGACGTCGCGGGCCATCGCCCGGTATTGCCTGGGCCGTCGCGGATGGCGAGAGGACCTAGAGCGCGGCCTCACCATGGCCCGCAACGCCGATCCCCCGATGTACATGATGGTGATCGCCTACGCCTACTGCGTGGGAATACCGCTTGGAGTCGTGCGGCCAGAAGATTCCGTGGTGCGCGAGATCGAGGACGCCGTGCACATTGCCGAACGATCCGGCCACGATAACGCGGTGTCGGCGGCCCGGCTGACCCTAGGCGTTGCGCTGGTGCATCGCCATACGGCTGCCGAGCACGAACGCGGTCAGCAGGTGCTGGCTGAGGTCGGCGAAGAGCTGGTGCGCCGGGGACACAACCTGTCCGATCTACCGACCGTCGAGGTGTACTCGGCGCGGGAGAGGGCTCGGCGCGGAGATCGCGACGACGCCATCGTGGTCATGCGCGCGGCCATCGAGCAACTGGTGCGCGAGGGGCAGCTGCTGTGTTGGGGCGTCTGTGCGACGGGTGTGCTGGTGGAGACGCTGCTGGAACGCGACGCCGACGGTGACGTGGCCGAAGCCGAGGCCGCGATCGGACGGTTAGCGACGGCGCCGACTACAGCGGACTTGGCCGTGCGCGACGTCTTTCTGCTGCGACTACAAGCGCTGCTGGCACGGGCGCGCGGCGATAGCGCGAACTACACCCACCTCCGAGATGGTTACCGGGACATGGCGAAATCGCTTGGCTTCGAAGGCCATATCGCGTGGGCCGAGGCGATGGCGTGAAATCAGCGCAAATGCGGCTCCGCTATCAGGTGCCGGCGCACGAGTTTGCGCCAGCGCCGTTGCCGGTAGCGGTAGATCCCGACCGCGAGCGTGGCAACGAAGCCGGTGGCGATGCCCGCGTCGATGTCGACGGTGTCGCTGTAGCGGCACGAATGCTCGTCGATCGGTTCGACCCGCAACGTGTGGTTCCAGGCCTTCAGGACGCCGCCGTGCTCGTGGGTGCGCACGGTTTTGCTGGTCGGGTCCACCTCGACGACCTCGATGGTGTGCCGATACGCCGGCAACACATGGAAGGCGAACAGCCAACCGGTTCCGCACTCACCCGCGCGCAGCTCCTGTGAGCGTCCCGCCAGCGCGGGGACGCCGAACAGGCCCTTGCACACATAGAGGAACGTGACCGGAGAAAGCATCGCTGGCCACACTCGGTCGGCGGTGGTCGGCAGAATCGTTTCGATGTGGACGGTACGCACCTTAGTTAGGGTACCCTAACTTTCGCTGCCCACCTAGCGCAAATGAATGACGTCGCCGGCCGACACCACCACGGCCCGGCCCGCCGATTCCAGGCACAACCGGCCCTGCTCGTCGATGGCGGTCGCGGTCCCGATCACCTCCCGGTCGCCGGGCAGCAGGGCGCGCACCCGCGATCCGAGGGTCAGGCTGCGGGCCCGGTAGTCGGCCGCCAGTTGGGAATCGCCGCGCCGCCATTGCGCGATCCGGGAGCTCAGCTCATCCAGCAGCGTGCAGACGAGGCTTTGCCGGTCGGGTGCCGCGACGCCGAGATCCAGTAGCGACGTCGCCCCGTCGACACCGTCGGGCGCCTCGGTGACGTTCAACCCCAGCCCGACCACCACCGCCGGGCGGGCGACCTCGGCCAGGATGCCGGCTAGCTTGCGCGGCGAGTCCTGCGGACCGGCGAGCACGTCGTTGGGCCATTTGAGGCCCGCCCGCACTCCGAGGCCGGCCACCGCGTCGACCACCGCGATGCCGGTGGCCAGCGACAGCCAGCCCCAGGAGGCGACGGGGACGTCCACCACGCTGACGCCCACCGACATGCTGAGCTGCGTGCGCGGGGTCGCCGTCCAGGTGCGGCCCTGGCGGCCACGGCCGGCGGTCTGGTGCTCGGCGATCAGCACCCGCCCGGCGATGTCGCTTCCCGACGCCGCCCGCGCCAACAGGTCGGCGTTGGTGGACCCGGTCCGTTCGACGACATCGAGTTGGCGCCACATCCCGGTCAGGCCCGCGCGCAGCACGGCCTCGTCCAGCGGCTGGTCGCGGTCCATGACCGCTCAGCTTAGAGCGCCTGCCCGTGCTGGCCCGGCGCGCCGAAGAGCGATCCGGCGCGGCCCCCTGCTCCCCGATGCCAGTGGCTCCCGAACCCCGGCGCCGCCGGCCCCACCGATGCCCGAAACCCGTGCGGCAGCGGCTAATCAGACGTTTCGGAGATTCGCGCGGTTGAGCATGTCCCGCACCGCCAGATGGCTGAACAGCATGCTGGTCCCGATCGGGTTGCCGCCGCCGGGATACGCCTCGCCGCTGGGCGCGGCCATCGTGTTGCCGGCCGCATACAGTCCGGGGATCGGCCTGCCGGAGGTGTCGAGCACCCGGGCCGCGGTGTCGGTGCGCAACCCGCCCTTGGTGCCCAGGTCGGAGATGCCGAACGCCGCGGCGTGGAACGGCGGTTTGTCGATCGGCACCAGCGGCGCCGCGCCCGCAGAGAATGCGCGGTCGAAACCCTCGTCGCCCCGGCCGAAGTCCTGGTCGACGCCGGCGGCGGCGAATTCGTTGAACCGGGCCACCGTCGCCTCGAGTCGACCGGCCGGCACGCCGATCTTGCCGGCGAGTTCCTCGAGGGTGTCGGCCGTGTGCCACAGCCCGGCCTTACGGTACTTTTCGGCCTCCACGATGGCGACGTTGGCGGCCTTGACCGGCGGCACCTCGCCTTCCCTGTCGTCGTAGATCATCCAGTACGGCAACGTGATCGACCCGTCCTGCAGCAAGGCGATGATCTCGCGGCCGGCCCGGTCGTAGGCCCTGGATTCGTTGACGAACCGGTTGCCGTCCTGGTTGACGAAGATGCCGCCGGTGAACCACAACGCGAAGGCCGAACGACCGTCGGGGTGCGTCATGCCCGGCGACCACCAGGCCTGATCCAGCAGATCAGTGTCCGCACCGGCAGCGATGCCAGCCAGGTGCGCCAGGCCGCGACTTCCCGGCCCACCCATGGTGTCTCGCGCCACGCCGGGCACGCCGAATTCGCGGCGCAGCTTGTCGTTGCTCTCAAAACCGCCGGCCGCCAACAACACTCCGAGGCGGGCGCGGATGGCTTTGCGCTTGCCGTTGCTTTCGACCATCGCTCCCGTCACGGCGCCGTCCGACACGACCAGCTCGACCAGGGCGGTCTCGCGCCGCAGCGACGCACCGGGGTACTGCGCGATGGCAGTGAGGAACCGGGCGATCAGCGCGCGGCCCCCGACGTAGTAGTCGGCCGGCGTTTCGGCGCCGAGCCGGTCGGTGTCGAGCGGCCCGCGGATCACCTCACGCAGTGCGGGGGCGGCGGCCACCTTCAGCGGCTTCACCGCGATGTGCCGCTGGCCGTCCAACCGCGCCTTGGGCGCTTTGCCGTAGTAGTCGGGCCAGGGCAGCGGCACGAATTTCAGGTTCGGATCGCGCTCGAGGTACTCGATCAGCGGGGCGCCGCCGCGCACGAACGTCTCCTGCAGTTCGCGGGGAGTGCGGTCACCGACCACCGCGTGGTAGTAGGTCAGCGCGTCGTCGATGGTGTCGTCGGTGCCTGCGCGAAGCAGTACCGGGTTGCACGGGAACCACACCCCGCCGCCGCCTGAGTAGGCCGTGGTGCCGCCGAACTTGTCGGTCGCCTCGACCAGCAGCACGTCGAGTCCTTCGCGGGCCGCGGTGTAGGCGCCGGTAACACCCCCGCCACCGGACCCGGCGACCAGCACGTCGTGTTCTTCGGCCCAATCGACCACCGCCGCCACGAGCGGAGACTACCTCGCCGCTAAGCTCGTGACCCATGACCAGCGTTACCGACCACACCGCAGAACCCGCCGAGGAGCACACGATCGACATCCACACCACGGCGGGCAAGCTGGCGGAACTGCACAAGCGCCGAGAAGAGTCGCTGCATCCCGTCGGCGAAACCGCCGTCGACAAGGTGCACGCCAAGGGCAAGCTAACCGCCCGCGAACGTATCTACGCCCTGCTCGACGAGGACTCGTTCGTCGAGCTCGACGCGCTGGCCCGGCATCGCAGCACCAACTTCGGGTTGGAAAGCAACCGGCCGCTGGGCGACGGCGTGGTCACCGGCTACGGCACCATCGACGGCCGCGACGTGTGCGTCTTCAGCCAGGACGCCACGGTGTTCGGCGGCAGCCTGGGCGAGGTTTACGGCGAGAAGATCGTCAAGGTGCAGGAGCTGGCGATCAAGACCGGTCGTCCGCTGATCGGCATCAACGACGGTGCCGGCGCGCGCATCCAGGAGGGCGTCGTCTCGCTGGGCCTCTACAGCAAGATCTTCCGCAACAACATCCTGGCCTCGGGCGTCATCCCGCAGATCTCCCTGATCATGGGCGCGGCCGCCGGCGGACACGTCTACTCCCCCGCGCTGACCGACTTCGTGATCATGGTCGACCAGACCAGCCAGATGTTCATCACCGGCCCCGACGTCATCAAGACGGTGACCGGTGAGGACGTCACCATGGAGGAACTCGGCGGCGCGCACACCCACATGGCCAAGTCGGGCACGTTGCACTACGTCGCATCCGGCGAGCAGGACGCCTTCGACTGGGTCCGCGACCTGTTGAGCTACCTGCCGCCCAACAACTTCACCGACGCCCCGCGCGACCCCGTACCCGTGCCCGAGGGCGCGATCGAGGACAACCTCACCGAAGAGGACCTCGAACTGGACACGCTGATCCCCGACTCGCCCAACCAGCCCTACGACATGCACGAAGTGATTGTCCGCATCCTCGACGACGACGAGTTCCTGGAAATCCAGGCCGGTTACGCCCAGAACATCGTGGTCGGATTCGGGCGTATCGACGGGCGGCCGGTGGGCATCGTCGCCAACCAGCCCACCCAGTTCGCCGGCTGCCTGGACATCAACGCCTCGGAGAAGGCGGCCCGGTTCGTGCGGACCTGCGACTGCTTCAACATCCCGATCGTCATGCTGGTCGACGTCCCGGGCTTCCTGCCCGGCACCGGCCAGGAATACAACGGCATCATCCGCCGCGGCGCCAAGTTGCTCTACGCCTACGGCGAGGCCACCGTCCCGAAGATCACCGTCATCACCCGCAAGGCCTACGGCGGCGCCTATTGCGTCATGGGTTCCAAAGACATGGGCTGCGACGTCAACCTGGCCTGGCCGACCGCGCAGATCGCGGTGATGGGCGCCTCCGGCGCCGTCGGCTTCGTCTACCGCAAGCAGCTGTCCGAGGCCGCCAAGGAGGGCAAGGAAGTCGACGAGCTCCGCCTGCAGTTGCAGCAGGAGTACGAGGACACGTTGGTCAACCCCTACGTCGCCGCCGAACGCGGATACGTCGATGCGGTCATCCCGCCGTCACACACCCGTGGCTATGTCGGCACGGCGCTGCGGCTGCTGGAACGCAAGATCGCCCATCTGCCGCCGAAGAAGCACGGGAACGTGCCGCTGTGAGCACTGCGAGCACTGTGAGTGAGGAAACTGCGTGAACGAACCCCACATCCAGATCCTCAGGGGCCGACCCACCGATGAGGAGCTCGCCGCGCTGGTCGCGGTGCTGGGCGGAGCGTCCGGCGGCGCGGCCCAGTCCGGACTGACCGAGAGCAGCCGCTGGGGGTTGCCGGTGGACAAGCTGCGCTACGCGATTTCCAACTATCAACGGGTCACCCTGCAGGAACGGATACACATGCGCCGATGACCCGCGCCGACGACGATGATGCCGGCTTGGAGTTTCGAGCCGGGATCGAGGAGCGGCGCCGATGACCCGCGTGGTACTCGGGTCCGCCTCGCCCGGTCGACTCAAGGTCCTCCGCCAGGCCGGCATCGACCCGTTAGTCAGGGTCTCCGGCGTCGACGAGGATCTGGTCGCAGCGGGCCTGGGGTCCGATGCGCGGCCCGCCGACGTGGTGCGTGCCCTGGCCCAGGCCAAGGCCGCGCAGGTGACCGGCACGCTCTCCAGCCCGAACAGCATCGTCGCATCCGATTGCGTGGTCATCGGCTGTGATTCGATGCTCGAGCTCGACGGTCGGCTGTGCGGTAAGCCCGCATCGATCGACGAGGCCCGCCGGCAGTGGCAGGCCATGGCGGGCCGCGCCGGCCAGCTCTACACCGGCCACTGCGTCGTCCGCCTGCGGGACGACGTGATCGTCTTCCGGGATACCGAAACATCAATCACCACAGTGCATTTCGGCACGCCATCGCCCGAGGATCTGGAGGCCTACCTGGACAGCGGCGAATCGTTGAGCGTGGCGGGCGGATTCACCTTGGACGGCCTGGGCGGCTGGTTCATCGACCGCGTCGACGGAGACCCGTCCGCCGTGATCGGCCTCGGTTTGCCGGTGACGCGTTCGCTGCTCAGCCGCGCCGGGCTGTCGATGGCGGCGCTGTGGGCAGCCAATCCGCTCAGCTAAGCCAGATGGGTAGGCTTTAAGGCGTGCCGCTACCGCCCGATCCAAGCCCAACCCTGTCGGCCTACGCCCACCCCGAACGGCTCGTGACCGCCGACTGGTTGTCAGCCCATCTGGGCACGCCCGGCCTGGTCATCGCCGAGTCCGACGAGGACGTCCTGCTGTACGACGTCGGCCACATCCCCACAGCGGTCAAGATCGACTGGCACACCGACCTCAACGACCCGCTAGTCCGCGACTACATCAACGGCGAGCAGTTCGCCGACCTGATGAACCGCAAAGGCATCGCCCGCGACGACACCGTGGTGATCTACGGCGACAAGAACAACTGGTGGGCGGCGTATGCGCTGTGGGTCTTCACGCTGTTCGGCCATCCCGACGTTCGGCTGCTCAACGGCGGCCGCGACCTCTGGCTGTCCGAACGCCGGGACACCACCCTGGAGGTCCCGTCCAGGACATCCGCCGGCTACCCCGTCGTACAGCGCAACGATGCCCCGATCCGCGCGTTCAAGGACGATGTGCTGTCCGGCCTGGGCAGCCAGCCGTTGGTCGACGTGCGCTCACCCGACGAGTACACCGGCAAGCGCACCCACATGCCCGACTATCCGGAAGAGGGCGCGCTGCGGGCCGGCCACATCCCCACCGCCAGGTCGATCCCGTGGGCCAAAGCCGCCGACGAGGCCGGCCGCTTCCGCAGCCGCGAAGAGCTGGACGAGCTCTACGGATTCATAACCCCGGACGACCGGAGCATCGTGTATTGCCGCATCGGAGAGCGCTCCAGCCACACCTGGTTCGTGCTCACCCACTTGCTGGGCAAGCCCGGCGTGCGCAACTACGACGGGTCGTGGACCGAGTGGGGCAACACCGTGCGCGCGCCGATCGTCGCGGGTGAAAGCCCCGGCGTTGTATCCCCGTGATGAGCTTGCCCGCCCCGTTGGCCGAGGTGGTGTCCGACTTCGCCGAAGTCCAGGGCCAGGACAAGCTCAAGCTGCTGCTGGAGTTCGCCACTGAATTACCGGCCCTGCCGGCTCAATTGACAGAGGCGGCGATGGAGCCGGTGCCCGAATGCCAGTCCCCGCTGTTCCTGCACGTCGATGCCAGCGACCCGAGCCGGGTGCGGCTGCATTTCAGCGCGCCTGCCGAAGCCCCGACCACCCGGGGGTTCGCCTCGATCCTGGCCGCCGGCTTGGACGAGCAACCCGCCGCCGACATCTTGGCCGTGCCCGACGACTTCTATACCGACCTGGGCCTGGCCGCTCTGATCAGCCCCCTTCGGCTGCGGGGCATGTCGGCCATGCTGGCCCGGATCAAACGTCGACTGCGCGAGTCCGGCCGCCAAACCCGGTGAGTGGAGCCGGGTTATACCGCCGACGGCGCGCCGCATAAACTTCCCCCGACAAGACTTGTAAGAAATTCTCTTAAAGAGACATTTTCGACAGAGACGCAAAGACGTCCAGTCCCACAGGAGGCGCAGTGGCCAGTCACGCCAGCTCGAGGATCTCGAAGGTTCTGGTCGCCAATCGCGGCGAGATCGCGGTACGGGTGATCCGGGCGGCCCGCGACGCGGGCCTGCCCAGCGTGGCGGTCTACGCCGAACCCGACGCCGAGGCTCCGCACGTGGCGCTGGCCGACGAGGCGTTCGCCCTTGGGGGCCAGACTTCGGCGGAATCGTACCTGGACTTCGGCAAGCTCCTGGACGCCGCGGCCAAGTCCGGCGCCAACGCCGTTCATCCCGGCTACGGCTTCCTGTCGGAGAACGCCGATTTCGCCCAGGCGGTCCTCGATGCGGGCCTGATCTGGATCGGGCCCAGCCCGCAGTCGATCCGTGACCTCGGCGACAAGGTGACCGCCCGCCACATCGCCGCCCGCGCGCAGGCCCCGCTGGTGCCCGGCACTCCCGACCCGGTGAAGAACGCCGACGAGGTCGTCGCCTTTGCCGAGGAGTACGGCGTGCCGATCGCGATCAAGGCCGCCTTCGGCGGCGGGGGCCGCGGCATGAAGGTGGCCCGTACCCTCGAGGAGATCCCCGAACTGTTCGACTCGGCCACCCGCGAGGCCGTCGCCGCATTCGGCCGCGGGGAGTGCTTCGTGGAGCGCTACCTGGACAAGCCCCGTCACGTCGAGGCGCAGGTGATCGCCGACCAGCACGGCAACGTGATCGTCGCAGGCACCCGGGACTGCTCGCTGCAGCGCCGCTTCCAGAAGCTGGTCGAAGAGGCGCCGGCGCCGTTCCTAACCGACGCGCAGCGCAAAGAGATCCACGAATCCGCCAAACGGATCTGCAAAGAGGCCCACTACTACGGCGCCGGGACCGTCGAATACCTCGTGGGTCAGGACGGCCTGATCTCCTTCCTGGAGGTCAACACCCGGCTGCAGGTGGAGCACCCGGTCACCGAGGAGACCGCGGGCATCGACCTGGTGTTGCAGCAGTTCAAGATCGCCAACGGCGAGAAGCTCGACATCACCGAGGACCCCACCCCGCGCGGGCACGCCATCGAGTTTCGGATCAACGGCGAGGACGCCGGGCGCGGCTTCCTGCCCGCCCCCGGACCGGTAACCAAGTTCCACCCGCCCAGCGGCCCCGGCGTGCGGATGGACTCCGGCGTCGAGAGCGGTTCGGTGATCGGCGGTCAGTTCGATTCGATGCTGGCCAAGCTGATCGTCTACGGCGCAGACCGCAACGAGGCCCTGGCCCGCGCCCGCCGCGCCCTGGACGAATTCCAGGTCGAAGGCCTGGCCACGGTCATCCCGTTCCACCGCGCGGTGGTGTCCGACCCGGCATTCATCGGAGACGAGAACGGCTTCACGGTGCACACCCGCTGGATCGAGACCGAATGGGACAACACCATCGAACCGTTCACCGGCGGCGAACCCCTTGACGAAGACGAGACCCGGCCACGGCAGAAAGTGGTGGTCGAGGTCGGCGGAAGGCGGCTCGAGGTTTCGCTGCCCGGCGACCTGGCACTGTCCAACGGCTCGCCCGACGCGGTGGGCGTCGTGCGCAAGAAGCCCAAGCCACGCAAGCGGGGCTCACATGCGGGCGCGGCGGCCTCCGGGGACGCGGTGACCGCACCCATGCAGGGCACCGTGGTCAAGGTCGCGGTCGAAGAGGGACAGGAAGTCTCCGCCGGCGATCTGGTGGTGGTCCTCGAGGCGATGAAGATGGAGAACCCGGTCACCGCGCACAAGGACGGCACCATCACCGGATTGGCCGTCGAGCCCGGTGCCGCGATCACCCAGGGCACGGTGCTCGCCGAGATCAAGTAGCGACGTCTGGGCGAACTTCCTGTGAATCAGCTCGAATTACGTTGTCGGCTCCGTGCGCCACGGGTAGGGTTCAAGACAGGTTGAGTTCACAGCCGCCCGAAAGACGCCCTGGGAATTACGTCCGGGTCCGCGGCAAGGCGAGCTTCCTGTCGTGAACTTCTGACGCATCGTCGACGTAACCCTTACAGCGCGTGTTCGTCGACTGATGGAGTCGCCGATGTCTCTTACTCATTCCTGGCAGAAGAGCCGGACCGCTCAGTTCAGCGCTCGCGTGGGGCCTTCGGGTGTCGTCATCGCCGCGCACGGAGAACTGGACGCTGCCAACGCAAACCAGCTCGCCGACTATGTCGAGCGCTGGGTTCGCCCTACCGCGCGCCTGACGCTGGATTTACGAGGCCTGGAATTCATTGGTACAGCTGGCTTTTCGACGCTGCACCGGATCAATGTGGTGTGTTCGAACGCCGGTTCGCACTGGTCGATGATGCCGGGCCGGGTGGTGTCCCGATTGCTGCGCGTCTGCGATCCGGAAGGCACCTTGCCGATCACAGCGACCGCGGGAGAGGTGTTCACCGAGCCGGTACCCACCGACGGCGAGCCTCCGGCCACCCCGGCCCTACTCCAACTGGTCCCGCAGCCGCGTTAGCGATTTTGCCAACAGTCGGGACACGTGCATCTGTGAGATGCCCACCCGCTCGGCGATCTGCGTTTGCGTCATCGAATCGAAGAACCTGAGCACCAACACCATTCGCTCACGCTCGGGCAAGGCCTCCAGTAGCGGGCGGAGCGCTTCGCGGTTCTCGATCCGGTCCAGGCCGGTGTCGACGTCGCCCAGGGTGTCAGCGATCGCGCGGGCGTCGTCGTCCTCGCTGCCGCCACCGCTTTCGATGGACAAGGTGTTGTACGAGCTGCCCGCGACCAGGCCCTCGACCACCTCGGCGCGGTCCATGCCCAGTTCAACGGCGAGCTCCGATGCCGTCGGCGCGCGGCCCAACCGCTGCGACAGATCGGCGGTGGCCGCGCCGAGTCGCAAGTGCAATTCCTTGAGCCGCCGCGGAACCTTGACCGACCAGCTGTTGTCGCGGAAGTGACGACGGACCTCGCCCATGATGGTGGGAACGGCGAAAGAGACGAAATCCGAACCTGTTTCGACATCGAAGCGGGCCACCGCGTTCACCAGTCCGACTCGCGCGACCTGAACCAGGTCGTCACGCGGCTCACCACGGCCCTCGAAGCGCCTGGCGATATGATCGGCCAGCGGCAGGCACCTCTCGACGATCTTGTCCCGGTGGCGCACGAAATCCGTTGAGTCGGCTGCGAATCCAGCCAACTCACGAAACATCTCCGGCACATCGGCGTACTCGTTTGGACGAGATGAACCGGCGTCAGCTCGGGAAGTCACCGGCTGGTGGCCGCCCGTCTCGCCGTCAAAGTGATGCCGAAAACACTGCCGGTTTCATCGGGCTCACGGCCGTCGTGGAAGGTCTGCACATCGTCGGCCAGCGAAGTCAGGACGTGCCAGCTGAAGCTGCCCGGTGTCAGCACGTCGTGGGTGTCGCACGCGGCGGAAGCCTCGACGATCAAATCGTCGTCCGACGGGTCGACGACAACCACCAACGTCGCATCCGGTGTGGCCGAGCGGATCAGGCGGGTGCACACCTCGTCCACCGCGAGCCGCAAATCGGCGACCGCGTCGAAATCGAGATCCTCGAACGTGCCGATCGCACCCACCAGCGTGCGCAGCACCGCCAGATTCTCCAAGCGCGCAGCAACATGCAACTCCACGGCTCGGTGGCTCCGTTGGCGCTTGTTAGCGCGTGATTCCGCATCGGTCATGTGCTCTCCCGGCAATATCCGCGTGACATTACCCTCTCCACCCCTGACCTGATGCGTACGTTCGAGCCGGTTAGTCATGCTCGCCGCCGGATAGCCACCCGCGATGGACGAGTCTGACCGTGCGGAAGCAATCCGGACGCGCCGCCTTTAGCGCATGACGCTGAATGCCGCGATTACGTCGACCGTTCTCGTCGTGATCGCGGTAGGGATTTATGTCGGTGCTTTCGTGGTTCTGTCCCCCATGATGGGGTGACAACGCTGACGCAAGACTGTCGGTACTCATCATGGTCTAAGCCTGATACCCACTCAGCGGGGAAATACAACCCAGGCACCCAAGTTTTCCGACCGGCGCTTACCGCGACCGGCCATCCCACCGCCCGACCCCGAAACGCGCTGGCCTAACTGGCCAAACGCTGCCTGCGGACCTCGGGATGCTCGGCGTACCAGCGTTCGGCGATCCCGCGGACCCGCCGGTGCTCGACGGCAAGCCAGGCAAGACCAACCAGCGCGACCGCGATTGCGGCCACACCAGAGGTCATGCCCTGCGCATAATGTCCGGTGCCGAAGGCGGCAAGACTTCCAACCGCACCGACGACGCCCGCGACAACCAGGAGATAACCGGGCCAGTGCAGCACGTCGATCAGTGATTCGCCGGCAAGGGGCCGTGTCGTCCGTAGATGGTCGACTGGGTCACGATAGGTGTCACCCATGGCTTCCTCCGTTTCCCTGCCTTTTCGGTCCGCTAACCAGGCATTACCAATAACGGTAGAACTCACGGAAGGCGTTGTGGAGGGATAAGGCCAATTACTTTGCACGTTCGCGGCGCTTTCGCGGCGCTCACGCATTAGGCCGTCGCAGAAATTCAGAGCGACAGCACCAGGCCGGCGATCGGCGCGACGCCGAGCGAGAGCGTCACGGCCATCAGCGTCAGCAGGAACCAGCCGGCCCCGTGCCATCCCCACCAGGTCCCCGCATCCCGCCATACCCGGTACGTGCGGTAGAACGCCCAGAGTCCGGCGATTAACAAGATGACGGGACCCCCGAAGCCCAGCAGCGTGCGTTCCGGTGGGCCGCAGGCCACGGTGTCGACGCTGGTGCCCCCGCAGGTGCTGACCCAGACCGCGGCCAGGATGAGAAAGCCGACACCGGCCAGCGCCGCTACGACGGCAAACCGAATGGCGGCACGGACCTCGTTGTCGTCCTGCCCCAAGTGGTCACCGGGAGGTCGCGCACCCAGCTCTTGCATCCTCCGACCTCATATATCGCGCAGTGTTTCAGGTTCTTTTGTGGATTATCGTCGGCCACGTCGTTTTAGTTACCGAGGCGCTTTTGTTACGAAGTTATGGGATTGCCCGGCAATAGCCAGGACAAACCCGTCAAACGCCGGCAAGCGAGCTCAAATCGCGCTCGGATGTGCGCGGCAAGTTGAACGCACACATCAGGCGTGGCCATCACTTGTTAACTCGTGAGTAGTATCTGTCACATGGCACCAGCGCGGAGGCGGCTATCCCCCGAGGATCGACGCGCTGAGTTGCTGGCCCTGGGGGCAGAGGTCTTCGGGAAGCGGCCCTACGACGAAGTCCGCATCGACGAGATCGCGGAGCGCGCCGGGGTGTCGCGCGCTTTGATGTATCACTACTTTCCCGATAAGCGGGCCTTCTTCGCGGCGGTCGTCAAGGACGAGGCCGACCGGTTGTATGAGGTGACCCAGAACCTCCCGCCCACCGGCCTGACCATGTACGAAGAGGTGCGGATCGGTGTGTTGGGCTACATGGCCTACCACCAGCAGAACCCCGAGGCCGCGTGGGCCGCGTACGTCGGCCTTGGGCGGTCCGACCCGGTTCTGTTGGGCATCGACGACGAGGCCAAGAACCGCCAGATGGAACACATCATGAAGCGCATCAACGATGTGGTGAGCGATGTGGACGCGAAGCTGGAACCGCTTGTCGAGCGGGATCTGCGGGTCATCATTCACGGCTGGCTCGCCTTCACCTTCGAGCTGTGCCGGCAGCGCATCATGGACCCCACCACGGACGCCGAACGGCTCGCCGACGCGTGCGCACACACGTTGCTGGACTCGATCGCGCGGGTTCCCGAGATCCCGCACGGACTGGCCGAGGCGATGGCGAGTGCGCGGGACGTACCCCAGAGGTAACTTGTCGGTCCCCGTTGGCACCATGGCCAGGTGAGCACCGCATCGTCTGCAGCGCTGGGCCGGTTCAGCGCGATCACCCGGGAGTGGTTCGCCGGCACCTTCGCCGCCCCCACCACCGCGCAGGCCAGCGCGTGGAACGCGATCGCGGCGGGCGACAACACGTTGGTCATCGCGCCCACCGGCTCGGGCAAGACGTTGGCCGCGTTTTTGTGGGCGCTAGACAACCTGGCAAGCGCCCCCGATCGGCCCGCGGGCACCCGCGTGCTCTATGTGTCACCGCTGAAGGCCCTGGCCGTCGACATCGAGCGCAACCTGCGCACCCCGCTGGCCGGGCTCACCCGGATCGCCGAGCGCGGCGGGCTGCCCGTGCCGGACATCAGCGTCGGGGTGCGATCCGGGGACACCCCGCCCACGCTGCGCCGCCAGCTCATCGCCCAGCCACCCGACGTGCTGATCACCACCCCGGAGTCGCTGTTTCTCATGCTGACCTCGGCCGCCCGCGAGACCCTGGCCGGCGTCCAGACGGTGATCGTCGACGAGATTCACGCCATCGCGGCCGGCAAGCGCGGCGCACACCTGGCGCTGTCTTTGGAGCGGCTGGACGACCTGCGGGCGGGGCGGCCGGCGCAGCGCATCGGGTTGTCGGCGACCGTGCGTCCGCCCGAGGAACTCGCGCGGTTTCTGTCCGGTCGGTCGCCGACGACCATCGTGGCCCCCCCGGCCGCCAAAACCCTCGAGCTCACCGTGCAGGTGCCGGTGCCCGACATGGCCAACCTGACCAACAACACCATCTGGCCCGATGTCGAAGCGCGCCTGGTCGACCTGATCGAAGAGCACCGCTCCACCATCGTGTTCGCCAACTCACGCCGGCTGGCCGAGCGACTTACCGCGCGGCTCAACGAGATTCACGCCGAGCGTTGCGGCATCGAGTTGTCACCGGCGGCCAACCCGCAGGTGGGCGGCGGGGCACCGGCCCACATCATGGGCAGTGGCCAGACCTTCGGTGCGCCCCCGCTGCTGGCGCGCGCGCATCACGGCTCGGTCAGCAAGGAGCAGCGCGCCGTGGTCGAAGAAGACCTGAAAAGCGGCCGGCTCAGGGCGGTGGTGGCGACCTCGAGCCTGGAGCTGGGCATCGACATGGGCGCGGTCGATCTGGTGATCCAGGTGGAGGCTCCGCCGTCGGTGGCCAGCGGCCTGCAGCGCATCGGGCGGGCGGGACATCAGGTCGGTGAGGTGTCGCGGGGGGTGCTGTTCCCCAAACACCGCACCGATTTGATCGGCTGCGCGGTCAGCGTGCAGCGGATGCTCGCCGGGCAGATCGAGACCATGCGGGTGCCCACCAATCCGCTCGACATCCTGGCCCAGCACACCGTTGCCGCGGCCGCGCTGGAGCCGCTGGACGCCGACCGGTGGTTCGACACGGTGCGCCGCAGCGCCCCGTTCGCGACGCTGCCGCGCAGCGTGTACGAGGCCACCCTGGACCTGCTGTCGGGCAAGTACCCCTCCACCGAATTCGCCGAGCTGCGCCCGCGACTGGTCTACGACCGCGATAGCGGGACCCTGTCCGCGCGCCCCGGCGCGCAGCGGCTGGCCGTCACCTCCGGCGGCGCCATTCCCGATCGCGGGATGTTTACCGTCTATCTGGCTACCGATTCCGAAAAGCCCTCGCGCGTAGGGGAACTCGACGAGGAAATGGTGTACGAGTCGCGGCCGGGCGACGTGATCTCGCTGGGGGCTACTAGCTGGCGGATCGTCGAGATCACCCACGACCGGGTGCTGGTCATTCCCGCGCCGGGTCAGCCGGCCCGGTTGCCGTTCTGGCGCGGCGACGACGTCGGCCGACCGGCCGAACTCGGCCGCGCACTGGGCGAGTTCACCGGCCAACTCGCCCGCCTGGGCCGCGAGGCATTCGACAAGCGTTGTGCCGCTTTGGGTTTCGATGCTTACGGGCGCGACAACCTGTGGGTGCTGCTGGACGAGCAGCGCACCGCCACCGGGGCGATTCCCACGGACGCCACGCTGGTGGTCGAGCGGTTCCGCGACGAGCTGGGTGACTGGCGGGTGATCCTGCATTCGCCGTACGGATTGCGGGTGCACGGTCCGCTGGCGCTGGCGGTGGCCCGGCGCCTCCGGGAACGCCACGGCATCGACGACAAGCCGACCGCCTCCGACGACGGCATCGTGGTGCGGCTGCCCGACACCGAGTTTTCCGGCGGGGAGGGTGCCCCGCCCGGTGCCGAGCTGTTCGTCTTTGACGCCGACGAGGTTGACCCCATCGTCACCGCCGAGGTGGGCGCTTCGGCGTTGTTCGCCTCGCGGTTCCGGGAGTGCGCGGCCCGTGCGCTGCTGTTGCCGCGCCGGCACCCCGGCAAACGCTCGCCCTTGTGGCACCAGCGCCAGCGCGCCGCCCAGCTGCTGGACGTGGCCCGGAAGTATCCGGACTTCCCGATCGTGCTGGAGACGATTCGCGAATGCCTGCAGGACGTCTACGACGTCCCGGCGCTCACCGAGTTGATGGCCGGCATCGCCCAGCGCCGGGTGCGGGTGATCGAGACGGAAACCGCAAGACCGTCTCCCTTTGCGGCGTCACTGTTGTTCGGCTACGTCGGCGCGTTCATGTACGAGGGCGATTCGCCACTGGCCGAGCGCCGCGCGGCGGCACTCTCGCTGGACAGCACGCTGCTGGCCGAGCTGCTCGGCCGGGTGGAACTGCGCGAACTGCTCGACCCCGACGTCATCGCCGCCACCGGGCGCCAGCTACAGCACCTCGCAGACGACCGGCTCGCCCGCGACGCGGAAGCGGTCGCCGATCTGCTGCGGCTGTTGGGGCCGTTAACTGAAGACGAGATAGCCGCCCGCGCAAGAGTTTCCGATGTTGGTGGTTGGCTCGAAGGTCTGCGCGCCGCCCGGCGCGCGCTAACGGTGTCGTTCGCCGCCCGCAGCTGGTGGGTGGCCGTCGAGGACATCGGCCGGCTGCGCGACGGGGTCGGCGCGGCGGTTCCGGTGGGGTTGCCGTCCAGCTTCACCGAGGAGGTCGCCGACCCGCTCGGCGACCTGCTCGGTCGCTACGCGCGCACCCACACCCCGTTCAGCACCGCCGAGGCCGCCGCCCGGTTCGGCCTCGGGCTGCGGGTCACCGCCGACGTGCTGGGCCGGCTGGCCAGCGATGGCCGGCTGGTGCGCGGCGATTTCGTCGCCGGGATCCCGACTGCGGCCGGCGGCGAACAGTGGTGTGACGCAGATGTTTTGCGCATTTTGCGGCGCCGATCGTTGGCGGCGCTGCGGGCTCAGGTCGAGCCCGTGAGCACCGCCGCCTACGCGCGGTTCCTGCCCGCCTGGCACCACGTGGGCACCACCGGGCCGTCGAGCTATGCGGGTGTGGACGGGCTGGCCGCCGTCATCGACCAGCTCGCCGGCGCCCGCATCCCGGCCTCGGCGATCGAACCGTTGGTGCTGGCACCGCGGATCCGGGACTACTCTCCCGCGCTGCTCGACGAGTTGCTCGCCACCGGCGAGGTCACCTGGTCTGGCGTTGGGTCGATCTCGGGCAGCGACGGCTGGGTCGCGCTGCACCTGGCCGACTCGGCACCGCTGACACTGGCCGCACCGGCCGAGATCGAATTAACCGACGCGCACCGGGCGATACTGCAGACACTGGCCGGGGGCGGGGCCTACTTCTTCCGCCAGCTCGCGCAGGACGGATTCGCTGAGACAGAACTCAAAAACGCGCTGTGGGAACTGATTTGGGCCGGCTGGGTCACCGGTGACACCTTCGCGCCGGTGCGCGGGCGGCTGGGCGGCGGCGGTGCACGTAAACGCTCGACCGCCGCGCCGCGTCGCCGCCCGCCACGCCTGAGCCGATACAGCGTCGCCCACGCCCAGTCCCGCAGCATCGATCCGACGGTGGCCGGCCGGTGGTCGGCGCTGCCGATGCCAGAGCCCGATTCCACCGTGCGCGCCCACTACCAAGCCGAGCTGCTATTGAACCGCTACGGCGTACTGACCAAAGGCGCGGTCGCGGCCGAGGGGGTCCCGGGCGGATTTGCCACGCTCTACAAGGTGCTCAGCACGTTCGAGGACGCGGGCAGGTGTCAGCGGGGCTATTTCGTCGAGTCGCTGGGCGGCGCCCAGTTCGCCGTCGCGTCGACCGTCGACCGGCTGCGCAGCTACTCCGACGGAATCGACCCGGAGCGGCCCGAATACCGGGCCGTCGCGCTGGCCGCCGCCGACCCCGCCAATCCGTACGGCGCGGCGCTGCCCTGGCCCGGGGCGGGAGGTGACGGCGCGGCGCGGCCGGGCCGCAAAGCCGGCGCGCTGGTCGTCTTGGTGGACGGCGAGCTGGCCTGGTTCCTCGAGCGCGGCGGGCGCTCGCTGCTCACCTTCACCGACGACCCCGCCGCCGACCACGCGGCGGCCGGCGCACTGGCCGACCTGGTCGCCGCCCGGCGCCTGGCCTCGATTCTCGTCGAGCGCGTCGACGGCATGGCCATCCTGCGACCCGGCGAGCCGGGTGTGGTGGCCGACGCACTCGCCGACGCCGGTTTCGTCCGCACCCCGCGCGGGTTGCGGCTGCGGTGAACCATGCCCGAAGGTGACACCGTCTGGCACACGGCGGCCACGCTGCGCGAGCATCTGGCCGGCCGGACGCTGACCCGCTGCGACGTGCGGGTACCACGGTTTGCCACCGTCGACCTGACCGGGCAGGCAGTCGACCAGGTGTTCAGTCGGGGCAAGCATCTGTTCATCCGCGTCGGGCCGGCCAGCATCCACTCGCATCTGAAAATGGACGGCAGCTGGCGGGTCGGCACCCGCGCGACACGGGTGGATCACCGTGCACGAATCATCCTGGAAGCCAACGGTATCCGCGCTGTCGGCGTCGACCTGGGGGTACTGCAGATCCTGGACCGCGACCAGGACGACGCCGTCGTGGCGCACCTTGGACCCGATCTGTTGGGCGAGGACTGGGACCCCGCGCTTGCCGTGGCCAACCTGACCGCACAGCCGGACCGGCCCATCGCCGAAGCCCTGCTCGACCAACGGGTCCTGGCCGGGATCGGCAACGTTTACTGCAACGAATTGTGCTTTGTCAGCGGACATCTACCGACCGCGCCGATCGGGGCGGTCGGCAACCCGCGGCGTCTGGTCGCCCGGGCCCGAGACATGCTGTGGGCCAACCGGTTCCGCTGGAACCGCAGCACCACCGGCGACACCCGGGCGGGCCGGCAGCTATGGGTGTACGGGCGGGCCGGCCAGCCGTGCCGCCGCTGCGGCACACCGATCGACTACGACGGCAGCGGCGAGCGGGTCAGGTATTGGTGTCCGGCCTGCCAAGCCTGAACGGTCCCGGCTCGGCACATGCGACCGGTCCGGCGGTGCCGGGTGCATGCGATGATCGTCACAAATGAGGACCGTCCGCGTGCGCTCGCACGGCACAGTGCGATCACTGCTGGCCGGGCTTTTCGCGGCGGTCGCGCTGTTGGGTCTCGCGGCGGTGACCGGCCCGGCCGCCCGCGCCGACCACACCGATGACGCGTTCCTCGCCGCGATCACGGCCAAGGGCATCAATTTCGGCTCACCGCAAACCGCCCTCACCGCCGCGCACGAGGTTTGCGACGAACTCGGGCACGGCAGATCGACTGCCGAGATCGCGGCCGAAGTGATGCAAAACAGCGACCTGTCCGGCTACCTCGCGGGGTATTTTGTCGGCGCCAGCATCGCCGCGTACTGCCCGAATTATGCTTCGTGACTTCGTAACAACAACGTCATCTACGCTGCACGCCATCCGAGACAACTGCCGATAGACTCCGTCAAACCACTATTCACGGAGAGCCATAGTGATACCGAAATTGGCGTTCGGCGCCGCGATTACGTTCGTTGTTGCCGTGGGTGTTGCGGCTCCGGCCGGTGCCGACCCCAGCGTGTTCGGCAACCTCAGCTGCAGTTGCGACCAGGCCAACAGGGTCTCCAACAGCGGGCCGGGCGACGACGTGACCAGAGGAGTCCAGAACGGTCTCGCCGACCTGCAAGGCGTGCACCGCTAGCGGTAGCCGGCCCTCATCCCGCGGAGGGCGGTCGGGGCATCACCGTTCCCTTGAGTTCCGCGCCGATCGCGATGTCTTCGTACTTCGTCTGCTTCCGCTTGCGCCAACCGCTGCCCGCCGAGATCGGCGGCGGCATCAGCGGCGGCATGGGGAAGCCGGAGTCGACGGCGGTGAGCGGAGTTGCCGACGACGCGAGTTGGACCGGCGTCTGCGTCGCGGGCAACAGCCCCACGACGGCAGGCGGCGCCGTCAGCTTGCCGACCGTCACGCCGACGCCCATCGCCGCCGTCGGCGCCGACATACCGCCTCTGATCGCAGCGGACAAATTAGCCGTCGAAGCTCCCAGTGCGGACTCCCCTTCCGACAGGCCCGCGCCAATGTCACCCAACCCCTGGAACGCCTGCGCCTGGGTGTTCTGGGCCAGGTAGCTGAGCAGATTGATCGGGAAGCCGGACGAGATGAACTGGTTGGCGTAGGTGTTCGCCAGTCCGAAATAGCCGCTGTTGGGGTCCGGGAAGCCGATAAGCGACGTTATCTCAGAGATCGCGTCCGAGACCGGGTCCGCCGGGGTGGCGGCGGCCGATGTCGCACTGCTCTGGCCGGCCGTCCCTGTCGCGCTGGTGATCGACGGCGGGGACGTGAACGGGGACAACGTCGTGGCCTGCGCCGAGGCCGCCTGATAGCGATCCATCACCGCGGAGTTGTTCGCCCACATGCTCTGGTATTCGTCTTCGGTCTGGGCGATGGCCGGAAGATTGCTCCCGAACCGGTTGGTGGCCAACAGCTGAGCCAACCGCGTCCTGTTCGCGGTGACCGCCGAGACGGGAACCACCGCCGCACTGGCGGAGGCGAATGCCGCCGCCGCGTCCTGGAGCGACGCGGCTGTCTGCTGGCATTGCTGTGCGGTGCTGCGCATCCAGGCGACGTAGGGGTCGACCGCCGCGACCATCGCCGCCGCCGAGGGACCCTGCCAGACCCCGGACAGCGGCCCCACCACCCCCGCATAGATGCCGGCGGTATCGTCCAGGCTGGTACCGAGCCCCTGCCACGCACCGGAAGCCTCGATCAGTGGTTCAGCACCGGGCCCCGAGTGGATCAGCGCGGCAATGACCTCGGGCGGCAAAGAAGTGAACTCCATGAGAGCTAATTTTGACGGCCATCGGAAAATTTTTGGAACTTTCGGTTTACAAACTTGAAACCAGCCCTCGAACATTGCGCGCCAGGCGACGCCGCAAGTTTAGCCACGTCCGTGTGTCAGGAAAAATTGGGCGATGACTTGCGACGCGTCGAAAGTGACGGTGGTGGGCCCGATGATGGCCTTCGGCAGATACTGCTTGCCGCCCGGCCACGTGTGACCACCGTTTTCGATTCGGTAGAAAACCACTTCGGTGGAGGCCGCGCACGCCGTGGAATCGAACCGGCGCACGGTGGTCCCGTCTCCGACGTCCGGCAGCTGCTGGGCCACCGGATCGCCCTGGCAGCCGTCGGCCGCACGCCACTGGTCCACCATGCTGGTCGCCGAGATGGAGTGGCTGACCCCGCCACGACCGTGCACGTCTCCGCCGTTGAACGGCACCACCGCATCCGCGGTCCCGTGCGACTCCAGCACGGACACCTCGCGGGAGGGATGACAGGCCGCACCCACTCCGAGCGTGCCCGCGACGGGCGCGATCGCGGCGAACACGTCGGCGCGATCACACGCCAGCCGGTTGGACATGAAGCCCCCGTTTGACAGGCCGGTGGCGAAGACGTGTCCGGCGGGCACGCCAAGATCGTTCTGCAGCTTGCCCACCAGCGCGACCAGGAATCCGACGTCGTCGACATGGCGGCGGTCCGCCGGCGAGGCCCCCCTGCCGTCGGCCCAGCTGTTGTCGTATCCGTCGGGGTAGACCACCGCGAGGTTGCCGGTGTCGGCGACGGCGTCGAAGTCCGTCAGATCCTCCTGCCCGGTGCCGGTGCCCCCGCCACCGTGCAGGTTGAGCACCAGGCCCACGGGCGGGCCGGGCGGCACATGCACGGTGTAGGTCCGGTTCAGGCCGCCGAACGCAAAAGTGCCGGCCTGGTCCCGGGCCGCGGCTTGCACCCGATGCGCCCCACACCCGGTCAGGCAGCACACCAGGACGATCGACGACAGCAGTCGCGCCCGGGGCATGTCGTCAAATTACCGCTCGCACTGTCGGATTGACGAGAGTGACCGGCAACCCGGGTGGATCTCGTAGGAACTGCCCGAGTCGTTGTCCTCCTACCCGGGGCCCTGCGGACGATCGGCGCCGGCACGCTCATTTCGGATCGCTGCGAACAAATTCAAACGTTATTGCGACTCTGGCGCGGCAGGACCGAACCGCGGCGTTGGGTTACCTCACGCAGAACTTCGTGCTTGCGTTGTGGCGCAACGGATATCAGGCGCATTCCGCAACCGACGTCGCGCCGTCTTTCACGTCCCTGAGTTGTCCCGAGGGTGAACAAAGCATGCACAAACAGTCGGCTACCTAGAACTACGGTCGCAACAACGCAACAATTACTGCTGGAAACAGTAGTAATGCCGTACCAAGGGTTGGCGGCTGTGTTGGCGCCAACAACAACCTCAAGTCAGGGAGCACCCCAGATGGTTACCCGCTTGCTAGCCGTGTTGGCAGCCGCCTCGATTGGCCTGTTGGCCGCAACGCCGAGCGCGCACGCCGACACGTCCGATGATCGATTCCTGGCATCGCTGAAATCCCAGGGCATCAGCGACCACATGTCCCCGACACACGCGATCGAGGCCGGGCATTTGGTCTGCACGAAACTCGACAACGGCGTGTCGCCCTCCGATGTGGCGAGCGACGTGCTGAACAGCAGCAGTATGCCCGCCTATCATTCCGGCTACTTCGTCGGCGCGGCCATCGACGCGTATTGCCCGCAGCACAGGACCGACGTGCCCGCCACGTAAACCCAATCACGGCCTGTCACAACGCTCGCTGACTGGTGAACTGTCTGCGCGAGCCGCTGAGTGGATCGTCGAAGCCAATGCGCTGCGCCAGCAATTGCAGCGGCATACCGAAATCGTCAGGGGCGACATCAACGACGTTGGGGTACAACGGATCTCCCAGGATCGGCAGACCCAGCGACGCCATGTGCACCCGTAGTTGGTGAGTGCGTCCGGTGCGCGGGGTCAACCGGTACAGGCCGTCGGCGGATATCAGCTCGACCAGCGTCTCGGCGTTGGGCGAACCGGGTTCGCAGACCGCTTGCAGGTGACCGCGCCGCTTGACGATGCGGCTGCGAACCAGCTGCGGCAGCACCAGCGCCGAATCAACCGCCGCCCGCGCCAGGTAGGTCTTGTGCACCGCACCGTTGGCGAAAAGCGTTTGGTACCGGCCCCGCAACTCGCGCCGGGTGGTGAACAGCAGCACCCCGGCGGTGAGCCGGTCCAAGCGGTGGGCCGGGCTCAGCTCCGGCAACGTCAGTTCCCGACGCAGCCGCACCAGCGCGCTCTGCGCGACGTGGCGTCCCCGCGGCATGGTCGCCAAGAAGTGCGGCTTGTCGACAACGACGATGTTCCCGTCCTGATACAGCACCGGCATGTCAAAGGGGACGGGCACCTCTTCGGGCAGATCCCGATACAGGTACACGCTGGCACCCGGGGCGAGCTCGGTGGCCGCGTCGACCACCGTCCCGTCGGCGTCAACCACCTCTCCGGCAAGGACTTTCGCGGCTGCCCGCGCGCCGAACCGGGCGGTCAGCTCGGCCAGCACCGGTCCGCCCCGCAGCCGCACCCGTGCCGGGCCCAAACCGTCGCGAACCGGCAGCGGCGCAGGCCTCAATTGAGTGGCACCGGCTCGAGAATCTCGGCGCGCGCCTCGGGCGCGCTGGCACGCAACTCGTCCGCGGACACGTCGTCGGGCTGAGCCTGGGACAACACCTCGGCCTCCACCCGGGCGGTGTAGTTGTCGACCTCACGCTCGACGTCCGAGACGCTCCAGCCCAGCACGGGCGCGACGACTTCGGCCACCTCCCGCGCGCAGTCCACGCCGCGGTGCGGGTATTCGATCGAGATCCGCATCCGCCGGGCCAGGATGTCCTCGAGGTGCAGGGCACCCTCGGCGACGACGGCGTAGCGGGCTTCCACCTTCAGATAGCCCGGGGCCTCGGTGATCGGGTTGAGCAGGCCCGGAGCGTCCGATGCCAACGCCAGCACCTCGTCAATCAGCGAGCCGTAGCGGTCCAGCAAGTGTCGCACGCGGTATGGGTGCAGGCCTTGCAGCGCGCCGACGTGCTCCGCCTGGTTGATCAGCGCGAAGTAGCCGTCGGCGCCCAGCAGGCTCACCTTCGCGGTGATCGAGGGCGCGACCCGGGCCGGAATGAATTGCACCGCGGCGTCGATCGCGTCGGCGGCCATCACGCGATAGGTCGTGTACTTGCCACCGGCGATAGCCACCAGCCCCGCTGCCGGCACGGCCACGGCGTGCTCGCGGGACAGTTTGGAGGTGTCGTCGCTTTCGCCGGCGAGCAGCGGGCGCAGCCCGGCGTACACCCCGTCGATGTCGCCGTGCGTCAACGGCGTTGCCAGCACCTCGTTGACGGTGCCCAGGATGTAGTCGATGTCGGCCTTGGTGGCCGCGGGGTGGGCCAGGTCGAGGTTCCACTCGGTGTCGGTGGTGCCAATGATCCAGTGACTCCCCCACGGAATGATGAACATGACCGACTTCTCGGTGCGCAGGATCATCGCCGCGTCGCTGACGACCCGGTCCCGCGGGACCACTACGTGCACACCCTTGGAGGCGCGCACCTGAAATCGGCCGCGCTGCTTGGACAAAGCCTGAATCTCGTCGGTCCACACGCCGGTCGCGTTGACCACCACATGGCCCCGGACTTCGGTGATCGAGCCGTCCTCGGAGTCGCGCACCCGAACGCCGGTCACCCGATCGCCCTCGCGCAGCAACGCGACCGCCTGTGTCGAGCTGCGAACGACCGCGCCGTAGTGCGCCGCGGTGCGCGCCACCGTCATGGTGTGCCGGGCGTCGTCGACGACGGTGTCGTAATAACGAATGCCACCGATCAGCGAACTGCGCTTCAGGCCCGGACTCAACCGCAGCGCCCCGGCGCGGGTCAAATGTTTCTGTGCCGGAACCGATTTCGAGCCGCCGAGTCGGTCGTAGAGGAAGATTCCGGCGGCGATGTAGGGCCGCTCCCACCAACGCTTGGTCAACGGAAACAAGAACGGCAACGGCTTGACCAGATGCGGCGCCAACGTGGTCAGCGAGAGCTCACGTTCGTAGAGCGCCTCCCGGACCAACCCGAATTCCAGTTGTTCGAGATAACGAAGCCCTCCGTGGAACATCTTCGACGAGCGGCTCGACGTGCCCGACGCCAAGTCTCGCGCCTCGACCAGGGCTACCTTGAGACCCCGGGTGGCCGCGTCCAGCGCGCACCCCGAGCCCACCACCCCGCCACCGATGACCACAACGTCGAACTGCTCGGTACCGAGTCGTTCCCAGGCCGCCGCGCGTTGCTCGGGGTTTAGCAACGACGCCGGCCGGCGCTCGCCCTCCACCGGATCGTTCGGGTTGCTCACGAAACCAGATTCCTCTCGGTTACTCGTCAGTAGGTGTTGCCCAACCCAGGCTACGTGCTATTTGCGTTGCTTTCTGTCGCGCTTTCAGTCCAGATCGTCGTGCGCCATCAGCCGGCGTGCCGCTTCGGTGATCGAACCGGACAGCGACGGGTAGACGGCCAGCGTCTGCGCCAGCTCGTTGACGGTGATGCGGTTGGTTACGGCCACGGCGATGGGCAGGATCAACTCCGATGCGATCGGCGCGACCACCACGCCACCGATCACCACCCCGGTAGATTGCCGGCAAAAGATCTTGACGAAACCCTGTCGCAGCCCCGACATCTTGGCGCGGGCATTGGTCCGCAACGGCAGCATGAGCGTCCGGGCGCTGAACGACCCGTCGTCGATCGCCGACTGTGGAACGCCGACCGCCGCGATCTCGGGTCTGGTGAAAACCGTTGCCGCGACGGTGCGCAACCGGATCGGGCTGACGCCCTCGCCCAGCGCGTGATACATCGCGATCCGGCCCTGCATCGCGGCGACCGACGCCAGCAGCAGCAGACCCGTGCAGTCGCCCGCGGCATAGATTCCTGACACCGAGGTGCGCGACACCCGGTCCACGGTCAGGTAGTTGCCCGGCCCGAGCTCGATGCCGACCCGCTCGAGTCCCAGGCCGCCGGTGTTGGGCACCGAGCCGATGGTCATCAGGGCGTGGCTGCCCTCGACGGTACGGCCGTCGGTCATCGTGACCAGGACACCGTTGTCGGTGCGGACGACGGAGGCCGCCCGAGCGTTCTTGAACAGCCGGACGCCACGCTCGGCGAAGGACTCTTCCAGCACCAAAGCGGCGTCGGCGTCCTCATAGGGCAACACCCTGTCGCGGCTGGCCGCCACGGTCACCGGTACCCCCAATTCGGTGTAGGCGTGCACGAACTCGGCACCGGTGACCCCCGAGCCCACCACGATGAGGTGCTCGGGCAGCTCCTCCAAATCGTAAAGTTGCCGCCAGGTGAGAATGCGTTCGCCGTCCGGCTGTGCCGACGGCAAAATTCGCGGGCTGGCGCCCGTGGCGATCAGCACGACGTCGGCGTCGTGCTCGCTGGTGGTGCCGTCGGCGGCGGTCGCCCTGACGCGGTGGCGCGCCAGCCCGGGGGTGGGGTCGACCAACTCGCCGCGCCCGGCGACGAGGTGAACGCCCATGCTGCGCAGCTGGGCCGCGATGTCAGCCGACTGTTCGGCGGCCAGCCTCTTGACCCTGGCGTGGATCTGCGGCAGCAAGATCTTGGCGTCGTCGATGTCGATGTCAAAACCCAGTCGCGGGGCCCGGCGCAGCTCGGTGCGCAGCCAGGTGGAGGCGATGAACGTCTTCGACGGCACGCAGTCGTCCAGGACGGCGGCACCGCCGATGCCTTCGGAGTCGATGACAGTGACCTGCGTCGTGTCCGGATGTGAGGTGGCCGCCACCAGGGCGGCTTCGTAACCTGCCGGGCCACCGCCAATGACCACGATGCGCGTCAGCACAGCCCTTAACCTAGCTTGATGGCCGCGCACTCCGCAGAGTGACGTTTAAGCTTTCCCCGTGCCGCTTTACGCCGCCTACGGGTCGAATATGCATCCAGACCAGATGCTCAAGCGCGCACCCCATTCTCCGATGGCCGGAACCGGCTGGTTGCCGGGGTGGCGGCTGACCTTCGGTGGCGAGGACATTGGCTGGGAAGGCGCACTGGCCACGATTGTCGAGGACCCGGATTCGCGGGTGTTCGTCGTGCTCTACGACATGACGCCGGCCGACGAAATGAACCTCGACCGCTGGGAGGGCTCGGAATTCGGCGTGCACAAGAAGATCCGGTGCCGCGTGCACCGCTTGTCCTCGGACACCACCACCGATCCCGTCCTGGCCTGGTTGTACGTGCTAGACGCCTGGGAGGGCGGGCTGCCCTCCGCGCGCTATCTGGGGGTCATGGCCGATGCCGCCGAGATCGCCGGCGCGCCAAGCGATTACGTGCACGACCTGCGGACCCGTCCCGCCCGCAACATCGGACCCGGGACCTAACCTTTCTTGTCGCGACCGTGCGTGTCTGTTCAGGGACACGCCGCTGCGCCTGGCATTCTGCGCACGCTCACGCCGCACGTTGCAGGCGCCGTTCGATCCGGGCGACGAGTTCGACGGGCCGGTACCTGACGTCTTCCGCGACGATCGGCACCACCATCCACCCCAGATCGTGCACCGCCGCGCCGCGTTTGCGATCGCGGAGGAACGCCTGGGGCCCGCTGTGCCAGTCGACGCCGTCGTACTCGGCCGCGACCCGGTATTCGGGCCAGGCGAAATCGAACCGCCAGGTTTCGCCGTTGAGGTCGACGACCTTGTACTGCAACACCGGCGGCGGCAAACCGCCGTCGAGCATGACCAGGCGGGCCTCGCTCTCCATCGGCGACTCGGCCAGCGGCGACGCCAATTCGAGCAACTCCCGCACCGCGACGACACCACGCCGCCCGGAGTGCTGCTTGAGCACGCGCCGCAGTTCGTTGCGGCCGCAAGCACCGCTGCGCAGCGCGGCGTCCAGTGTCGCCAGCGCTCGTGGCCGGCGCAGGCCCCGGGCCACCTCGATCGCCGTCCAGGCCGGCTCGGTGGCCGGGCGTCCCTCGACGACGGATAGCGGCGCGCCCGCACGCCGGTGCACGACCAGACCGCGGGTAGGTCGCAATTGCCGGCCACCCGGATTGAGCACATGGAGGTCCCTGTCCCGTTCGGTGTCGAAGCCGTACGCGGCCGCGGCGGTGCTCAGGCACACCGCGATCCTCGTCCCGGTCGCCAGATCCAGGCCGCGCAGCCGGAGCGCGGCGGTGTCCTCACCGCGGCCGTAAATTCCGTACCAAAGCTTTTGCAGCACACCGCATTTCAAATCGGCTTCCAGGCCGCGTCGGGTGAGGTGGGTCAACGCCTGGGCGGAGGTCACCACGTCGCCTTGCGCAACGAGCAACCCGTCGAGCTCCGCATTCACGCCGGGTATCGTCGGCGCAGCGCGGCGTACCCACAATTCACCCCTGCCGAGCGTGCGCGGAATGCCATAAAGGCGCGGCGTGTCGTGCACAGGCACGCACGCTCGCGGTTAAAAAGTGGCGGCCTGTTCGATGATGTTGACCATCACCCGCATGCCGATGCCCAACGCGCGTTCGTCGAGATCGAACGTCGGCTGGTGCAGATCCAACTGCGGACCCTCGCCCGACCACACCCCCAGGCGGGCCATGGCCCCGGGGATTTCCTCGAGATACCAGGAGAAGTCCTCACCCCCACCGGACTGCCGGGTGTCGGCGAGCACATCGGGGCCGACGGCTTCGATCGCGTGGGTAAGTATGCGCGTCGAGACGTCCTCGTTGACCACCGGCGGAACGCCTCGCCGGTAGTGCAGCCTGTGTTCGATTCCCAACGGTGACAGCAGCCCGGCGACGGCCGCGCGGATCGTCCCCTCGAGCACGAGCCAGGTGTGCCGGCTGGCGGTGCGCACTGTGCCCGCCAGGACGCCGGTCTGCGGAATGGCGTTGGGCGCCACACCGGCATTGACCGCGCCCCACACCAACACCGTGCCGTTGCGCGGGTCGAGGCGACGCGACAGCACCCCGGGCAGCCCGGTGATCAGCGTGCCAAGCCCGTAGACCAGATCGGCGGTCAGGTGGGGGCGTGACGTGTGCCCACCCGGCGAATACAGCGTGATCTCGATCTGGTCGGCCGCCGACGTGATGGGCCCCTGCCTGACCGCGACCTTGCCGACTTCGAGTCGGGGATCGCAGTGCAAGGCGAAGATTCGCGACACCCCGGTAAGCACGCCGGCCGCGATCGCGTCGATGGCGCCGCCGGGCATCAGCTCTTCGGCCGCCTGGAAGATCAGCCGCACGCCGACGGGCAGCTCGGCCACCGACGCCAGCGCCAGCGCCGTGCCCAGCAGGATCGCGGTGTGTGCGTCGTGACCGCAGGCGTGGGCGACGTTGGGCATCGTGGATTCGTACGCCGCGCCGGTGCGCTCGGCCATGGGCAGCGCGTCCATGTCGGCACGCAGCGCGATCTTCGGCCGATGCTCGGGACCGAGATCGCAGGTCAGCCCGGTCCCGCCGGGCAGCACCTTCGGATTGAGTCCCGCGTCGGCCAACCGCTCCGCGACGAACTGGGTGGTGGCGTATTCCTGGCGGCCCAGCTCCGGGTAGCGGTGGATGTGCCGGCGCCAGCCGACCAGGTCGTCGTAGTGGGCGGCCAGCCAGGACTCAGCGGTGTCGACAAGGCTCATGGCGCCGCCTTGCCGGCCCTGAGTTGCTGGGCCGCCAGCACCCGATCCCGCTCGGCGGGGTCCTCCGCCAGCTGGACTACGGTGCGCGCCAGCATGATCGCGCCGTCGACCACCGCGCGGTCGGCACTGGGACCCGCAGCAGCGGCGGCGAACGCGCGCTGGTGGACGGTAGCCCCCCCGGCGTCCACACCGATCACCGGATGGATTCCGGGCAGCACCTGCGTCACGTTGCCCATGTCGGTGCTGCCCAACGGCAACTCCGCCTCGACGGCGGCCGGTACCGGCTCGCGGCCGAGCCGGCGCATCTCCTCCCGGCACACGTCGGCCAGCCATCGGTCAGGTTTGAGTTCCGCGTAAGGCGGTGCGGGCGAGTCGATTTCGTACTCGCAGCCGGCGGCCAGCGCGCCCGCGGCGAAGCACGCGTACAGCCTGCCCTCCAGCTGTCGCAGTGAGTCGGATTCGACCGCCCGCATCGCATACTGCAACGTCGCGCGCCCAGGGATGACGTTGACCGCCTGCCCGCCGTCGGTGACGATCCCGTGCATCATCTGGCCCGGCCAAAGTTGTTGTCGCAGTAAACCGATGGCGACTTGCGCGACGGTCACCGCGTCGGCGGCATTGAGCCCCTGGTACGGCGCGACGGCGGCATGCGATTCCTTGCCCTGGTAGTGCACGGTCACCTCGGACAGCGCCAACGACCGAGCCCCGGCGATGTCGCTCGGCCCGGGGTGCACCATCACGGCGACCGCGACGTCGTCGAACGTTCCGGCCTGCAGCATCAGCGCCTTACCGCCGCCGGACTCTTCGGCCGGCGTGCCCAGCAGGGCGACCGTCAGGCCAAGGTCGTCGGCCACCTCAGCCAGCGCGAGCACGGTGCCCACCGCCGCCGCCGCGATGATGTTGTGCCCGCAGGCATGGCCGATCTCGGGCAACGCGTCGTACTCGGCGCACACGCCGACGACCAGCGGGCCGCTGCCGAAATCGGCACGGAACGCGGTGTCCAAGCCGGCCACCGCACTGACCTCGAAACCGCGCTCGGCGACCAGCGCCTGCGTCTTGGCGCAGCTGCGATGTTCGGCGAACGACAACTCGGGCTCGGCGTGGATGGCATGGGACAACTCGATCAGATCGCCGCCACGGCCCCGAACCAGCCCCTCGACGCTGTCAAGTGCGGTGGTTGGGGGCATGTTGGCAGTATCTCACCATCGCCGGCCGAACCACTTCCCTACTAATACCCAGTGCAACCATCCAAAAAGTATGGTATATGTCCATATGATTGACATCTGGTAGGTACAGCGGAAGGGGTGGGCGTGGCGCGAAATGCGGCGGTGTTCGTTCGGCCCCACGCCGCCTGCTGAGCAGGGATCGGCGACTACCCGCAACTAGAAGGGACTATCGATGAGTTTCATGGTGTTACCCCCGGAGATCAACTCCTTCCAGATGTTCGTCGGTCCCGGTTCTGGGCCGATGCTGGAAGCCGCGGCGGCCTGGGACAGCCTGGCCGCTGAGCTCAGCTCAGCCGCGTCGTCGTTTTCCTCGGTGACCACGGATCTAGCGGGACAAGCCTGGCAGGGCCCCGCGTCCGTGGCGATGACGTCGGCGGCCGCCCCCTACACCAGCTTCCTCAGCGCGGCGTCGGGGCAGGCGCAAGGCGCCGCCGCCCAGGCCAAGACGGTGGCAGCCGCCTTCGAGGCCGCGCAAGCGGCGACGGTGCCGCCGGCCCTGGTCGGTGCCAACCGCGACAATCTGGTGTCGCTGGTCGTGTCGAATCTGTTCGGCCAGAACGCCCCCGCAATCGCCGCCACCGAAGCCCAATACGAGGAGATGTGGGCCCAGGACGTCGCCGCGTTGGTCGGCTATCACTCCGGTGCTTCCGCCGCGGCCGCCGAGCTGACGCCGTGGTCCACCGCAGCGGACTCTTTCGGCGACACCATCTATTCGGTGGAGGCCAACATCCTCGGACCGATCTTCGGGCCAATCGAGCGCCTCCCCGGCTTCACCGTGTTCGGCATCGGCAACCAGCACTTGGTGAACATCGGTGTGGGCAACAGCCAAAGTTGGAACCTGGGCAGCGGCAACGGCGGCGAGGTCAGCGTCGGCAGCGGAAACCTCGGCGAGACCAACTTCGGCAGCGGCAACGTCGGCAGCTTCAACCTGGGTAGCGGCAACCTCGGCAAGTTCAACCTGGGCAGCGGCAACGTCGGTGATTTCAACCCGGGCTTCGGCAACGTCGGTGCCTACAACCTGGGCTTCGGCAACGTCGGCCTGAACGGCACAAACGCCTTCGCCAACATCGGCAGCGGCAATATCGGCAGCAACAACTTCGGTGACGGCAACGTCGGCTCCGGGAACTTCGGCTGGGGCAACACCGGCGCGGGGAACATCGGCTTCGGTAACACGGGCAACGGCAACATCGGCATCGGCCTCACCGGCAACCATCAGACCGGCTTCGGCGGCTTCAACTCCGGCACCAACGACGTCGGCTTCGGAAACTCGGGCAACAACGCCGTCGGATTGTTCAACTCGGGCAACGGGGCCTCGGGCTTCGGAAACTCCGGCGGCGGCGACGTCGGCATGTGGAACTCCGGCTTCGGCCCCGCCCCCGGCTACGGCGTGAACACCGGCATCGGCAACGCGGGCACGTTCACCACCGGCATTGGCAACGCGGGCATCTGGGATACCGGAAGCTTCAACTCGGGCAACCGGAACACCGGATGGTTCAACTCGGGCGACTTCAACACCGGATGGTTCAACAGCGGCAACTACAACACCGGCTTCTTCAACTCGGGCAGCATCAACACCGGCTTCTTCAACTCGGGCGACCTGAACACCGGCACCGGTTCCCCGTGGGACCTACCCGGGACGAGTTCGGGTTACGGAAACACCGGCACCAACAGCTCGGGGTTCAACAACACCGGCGACTACGTCAGTGGCATCCAAAATCAGATCGGTGCCTACGGGTCGGGCGTCCACAACACGACGGGCATCTTCGAGGGCGGGACCACCGGTTACTACAACACCACCCTCGATGGGTACACCTCGGGCTACTTCAATTCGATCAGCCACGGCTTCGTTTCGGGGTTCTTCAACAGCTGAGCGGCTGAACGCTAGGCCCGATTGCCGAGCACCTTGCTCGCACCGTCCGGTGCTCGCCGCGCCGCGGGCGTTCCGGTGCTCGCCGTCGCCCGGCTAGGCTCGCCCACTGTGACCAGCCCACCGACCGATCCCGGTGACCTCGCGCGCCTGGCGGCTCGGGTCATCGCCGAGCGCACCGGGGTCGGCGAGCACGACGTCGCAATCGTGCTTGGATCGGGATGGACGCCGGCGGTAGCGGCACTCGGCACCCCGACGGCCGTGCTGCCCCAAGCCGAACTGCCCGGCTTCGCGCCTCCGACCGCGCTCGGGCATCTCGGCGAGCTGCTGTCGGTACCCATCGGAGACCACCGGGTGCTGGTGCTGGCCGGCCGCATCCACCCCTACGAGGGTCATGACCTGCTGCACGTCGTGCATCCGGTGCGGGCGGCCTGCGCCGCGGGGGCGCGAATCATCGTGCTCACCAACGCGGCCGGTGGACTGCGACCGGACCTGGAAGTCGGCCAGCCGGTGCTGATCAGCGACCACCTGAACCTCACGACGCGGTCGCCGCTGATCGGCCCCCACTTCGTCGACCTGACCGACGCGTATTCACTGCGGCTGCGGCAACTCGCCCGGCAAGCCGACCCCGGATTGACCGAAGGCGTGTACGCGGGAATGCCGGGGCCGCACTACGAGACGCCCGCGGAAATCCGGATGTTGCGGATCCTGGGCGCAGACCTGGTCGGCATGTCGACGGTGCATGAAACCATCGCCGCCCGGGCGGCCGGCGCCGAGGTGCTGGGTGTCTCCCTGGTGACAAACCTCGCCGCGGGGATCACCGGCGAGCCACTCCGGCACACGGATGTACTTGCGGCCGCGGCGGCGTCGGCGAGCCGGATCGGCGCGCTGCTGGCCCTGATTATCGAGCGCATAGCCCGAGTCCCGTCATAGCTTGAGCTCCACCGTGACGCCCGAGGATTGGATCGCGCACGACCCGGACCCGCAGACGGCCGCCGAGCTGGCCGCGTGCGACCCCGACGAACTCGCCGCGCGGTTCGCCCGCCCGCTGAAGTTCGGCACAGCGGGGTTGCGCGGACCGGTGCGCGGCGGTCCGGATGCGATGAACGTCGCGGTGGTGTCGCGAGCCACCTGGGCGCTGGCACGGGTGCTCACCGAACGGCGCGCCGCCCCCACAACGGCGATCGTCGGGCACGATGCCCGGCACGGTTCGAGCACGTTCGCTACCGTAGCGTCGGAAGTGCTTGCCGCCGCGGGGTTTTCCGTGTTACAGCTATCCGGCCCGGTGCCTACGCCGGTGGTCGCGTTCGGGGTCA
The DNA here is from genome assembly GCF_019247635.1 of Mycobacterium sp. Lineage (GTDB taxonomy): Bacteria > Actinomycetota > Actinomycetes > Mycobacteriales > Mycobacteriaceae > Mycobacterium. The sequence continues at coordinate 9,362 of NZ_JAFBAR010000089.1, read as the reverse complement.
GGCATACGGGCGCCGGCGCCGGCATCCAGATCACGGCATCGCACAACCCGCCGGCCGACAACGGCTACAAGGTTTATCTCGACGGTGGCGTCCAGATCGTCTCGCCAACCGACCACCAGATCGAAGCCGCGATGTCGGCCGCTCCCCCGGCCGACGAAATCGCCCGCCGGCCCGTCGACCCACCCAACGCCCGCGCCACAGACCTGGTCGAGCGCTATGTCGAGCGGGCAGCCGGCGTCCGGCGCGGCACCGGCTCGGTCCGGCCGGCCCTCACGCCGATGCACGGCGTTGGCGGGGCCGTGGCCCTAAAGGCGTTGCAGCGGGCCGGGTTCGACGACGTGCATACTGTCGCGGCGCAGTTCGCGCCGGATCCCGAATTCCCCACCGTCCCGTTCCCGAATCCCGAGGAACCGGGTGCCACCGACGCGCTGCTCGCGCTCGCGGCCGACGTCGACGCTGACGTCGCGATCGCGCTGGACCCCGACGCCGACCGGTGCGCGGTGGGAATACCCACCCCATCGGGGTGGCGAATGTTGTCCGGTGACGAAACCGGTTGGCTGCTGGGCGATTACATACTCTCGCAGGCACAAGAACCCGCGACGGTGGTGGTGGCCAGCACGGTGGTTTCCTCACGCATGCTGGCGGCGATAGCCGCGCACTACGGCGCGGTGCACGTCGAAACCCGCACCGGCTTCAAATGGCTGGCGCGCGCCGATGCCGACCGGCCCGGGACCCTGGCGTACGCCTACGAGGAAGCGATCGGCCATTGCGTCGATCCCGACGCCGTGCGCGACAAGGACGGCATCAGCGCCGCGGTGTTGGCGTGCGACCTGGTGGCCGCGCTCAAGAACGAGGGACGTTCGGTGCCCGATGCGCTGGACGACCTCGCCCGGCGCCACGGGGTGCACAAGGTGGCGGCGGTGTCGCGTCGTGTCGCAGGCCCCGACGAGGCGGCCGTCTTGATGCGGCAACTGCGCGCGGACCCGCCGGCTCGGCTGATCGGCTTCTTCACTTCTCTTTCCGGTGCTCCTTCCGGCCCAACCGATTTCACCGACATACTGATCTTCACCGGCGGCGACGACGACACGTCGGCTCGGCTCGCGGTTCGGCCATCGGGGACCGAGCCAAAACTGAAGTGCTACTTGGAAATTCGCTGCTCTGTCGCGTCTGCCGCCGAAGATCTAAGTGCCGCTCAGGAACGCGCGGCCGCGCTGCTCGATGAACTGACCGCCGCGGTGCGCGCGTGGTGAGCTATCGGGGACCGAACTGGCGATCGCCCGCGTCACCGAGCCCCGGAACGATATAAGCGATTTCGTTTAACCCGTCATCGACGGCCGCGGTGAACACCCGCGCATGGGGCGCCAATTTCTCAAGTGCCGCAAGGCCTTCCGGCACCGCTACCACACAGAGCACGGTGATATTCGTGGCGCCGCGGCGCAACAGCAGCCCGACGGTGTGCGTGATCGATCCGCCGGTAGCCAGCATGGGATCAAGGACCATGACGGGCACATCGGCCAGATCGTCGGGCAGGGACTCCAGATACGGCACCGGCTGTGCGGTGTCCTCGTCTCGGGCAATGCCGACGAAGCCCACCCGCGCCTGCGGCAGCAACTCGAGCGCCTGATCGACCATTCCCAGCCCGGCACGCAGCACCGGCACCAGCAGCGGTGGATTGGCCAGCCGCGAGCCCACCGTCTCGGCCAACGGCGTGCGGATCGGAGCAGGCTTGGTGGGCGCATCCCGGGTGGCCTCGTACACGAGCATCAGCGTCAACTCGCGCAACGCCACCCGGAAGACGGCGTTGTCGGTGCGCTCGTCGCGCAGCGTGGTCAACCGGGTCGCCACCAGCGGGTGGTCAATGAGGCTCACGTCCACGGATCCCGACCCTAATGGCGATCGCAAGCGCGGCGAAGCCGGGTGCAGCGGGTCGTCATCAGCTGGCCGGGCGATCGCAAACGCGGCGAAGCCGGGTGCAGCGGGTCGCCATCATGGCCGGGCGATTGCAAGCGCGGCGAAGCCGGGTGCAGCGGGTCGCCATCAGCTGGCCACATAACAATCGGAAGTAAGTCTGCTGACACGCTTGCGTCCGTCCCGCGGATCGCCGAAATCCGTTCGTATACTCCCCCGGTGCGACGGGCTCTGAGGGTGTTGGGCGCGATGCTGGTCCTCGCGATGTTGACCTTCCCGGTCAACCCCCGCACGGCCCAGGCGGCTGCGGCCCTGCCGACTCCCGCCCACGTGGTGATCGTGATCGAGGAGAACCGGTCACAGGCCAACATCATCGGAAACAAGTCGGCTCCGTTCATCAATGCGTTGGCCGCGGGCGGCGCGATGATGGCGGCGTCGTTCGCCGAAACGCATCCCAGCGAGCCGAATTATTTGGCGCTGTTCGCGGGCGACACATTCGGCGTGACCAAGGACGTCTGCCCGGTGAACGCCGGCGCCGCACCCAACCTGGCCTCCGAATTGCTTTCTGCCGGCTACACATTCGGCGGCTACGCCGAAGACCTGCCTGCGGTCGGCTCACCCGCCTGCAGCGCGGGCAAGTACGCGCGCAAGCACGTGCCGTGGGCCAACTTCAGCAACGTGCCGCCGGCGAACTCGGTGCCGTTCTCGGCCTTTCCACAACCGGCGAACTACGCGAGCCTGCCCACCGTGTCGTTCGTCATTCCCAACAACGACGACAACATGCATGACGGCTCGATCGCCCAGGGCGACGCGTGGCTGAACCGGCAGCTGTCCAGCTACGCCAACTGGGCCACGACCAACAACAGCCTGCTGATCGTGACCTGGGACGAGGATGATGGCACTCCCCGCAACCAGATCCCGACCGTGATTTATGGCGCCCACGTGCAGCCGGGAACCTACAACGAGACGATCAGCCACTACAACGTGCTTTCCACGCTGGAGCAGATGTACGGCCTGCCCAAGATAGGTAATGCGGCGAACGCGCCGCCGATCGCCACCATCTGGGGCGGGTAACCGCCGGGGCGCGCTCGGGCCGTCGCTATTGTGTGCCGCATGGTTGCTGCCCTCGTGCCCGTCCGCCTGAGCTTGTCCGATGGTGACCGCTACACCCTGTGGGCACCCCGCTGGCGCGACGCCGGCGACGAGTGGGAGGCGTTTCTCGGTAAGGACGAGGACCTGTACGGCTTCGAGACCGTGGCCGACCTGATCGCATTCGTGCGTACCGACACCGACAACGACCTGGTCGACCACCCGGGGTGGGAGGACGTGACCACAGCCCACGCGCACAAACTGGACCCGCCCGACGACCAGCAATTCGACCTGGTGGCCGTCGAGGAGCTGGTGGCGGAGAAGCCCACCGAGGAGTCGGTGACCGCACTGGCGGCCGCGCTGGCGATCGTGTCGTCCATCGGATCGGTCTGCGAGCTGCCGGCCGTGGCGAAATTCTTTAACGGCAATCCGAGCCTGGGCACGGTATCCGGCGGAATCGACTACTTCACCGGCAAAGCCGGGCAGAAGCGATGGAACGCGATCGGCGAGGTCATCAACCGAAGCTGGGACGACGTGCTCAAGGCCATCGACGAGGTCATCACCACGCCCGAAGTCGACGAGGAGATCTCGGCCAAGGCCGCCGAGGAATTGGCGGAGGAACCCGAAGAACCCGAAGAGCCCGACGAGCCCGAAGAAGACGCCGAAGAAGACGCCGAGGAGTCCGACGAGGAGTCCGCCGCGGTTGCCGAAGAGGAAGACGTGGAGGAAGAAGCCGACGAGGACACAGAAGACGAGGACACAGAGGACGAAGAAGACGAGGACGAAGAAGAGGACGCCCGCGCGCAAGGCGACAGCGTCGTGCTGGGCAGCGACGCGGATTTCTGGGCGCAGGTGGGTATCGACCCGATCCGGATCATGACGAGTTCGGGCACCTTTTACACGCTGCGCTGTTACCTCGACGATCGGCCGATCTTCCTGGGCCGCAACGGTCGGATCAGCGTGTTCACCTCGGAGCGCGCGCTGGCCCGCTATCTCGCCGACGAACACGATCACGACCTGTCCGACCTCAGCACCTACGATGACATCCGCACCGCCGCGACCGACGGCTCACTGGCCGTCCAGATCACCGACGACAACGTCTACGTGCTGAGCGGACTCTCCGACGATTTCGCCGAAGGGCCCGACGCCGTGGATCGCGAGCAACTCGACCTCGCCGTCGAGTTGCTCCGTGACGTCGGCGACTACTCGGAGGAGAGCACAGTCGACAAGGCCCTGGAAACCGGCAAGCCGCTGGGCAAGTTGGTGACCTACGTGCTGGAACCCGGCTCGGTCGGCAAGCCCGCGGCTCCGTACTCGGCGGCGGTGCGCCAATGGGAGCAGCTGGAAAAGTTTGTGGATTCGCGGCTTCGGCGCGAATAGCGGTGCAGGACTGCTCAAGCGTCGCTCGAGTTTCCTGGCGACCACGGCGGATTTGCTCGGCACCAGGCGAATTTGCCGACGCGTTGTGGGGGGTGCTGGCCAGGCGCGTTTGACGGACCACCCATCCTGCTCTTTACTGGCGGCAGCATCCGCCCGTTTTCCGGGGAACGGCCAGGCAGGGCCCCGCATCAGCCCAGACAGGCCCCAGATAGGCCCAGATAGGTAGGTGAGTCGGTGTCGCTGCCCGGGATCGGCGTCCTGCCGCTGTACGGGTTCCAACGCCCGGGCATGTTGCTGTTCGGGTTGGTCCCGCTGGCGCTGTTGGGCTTCTACATCTTCGTTCAGGCTCGACGCCGACAGCGGCTGCACCGGTTCACCGATGCGCAAGTGCCGCAGCCGGTGTGGCGTCACATTCCCCTCGTTGTCTCTCTGCTCAGCCTGGTCCTGCTGACCGTGGCGCTGGCCACCCCCACCCACGAGATGCGCATACCGCGCAACCGCGCCGTCGTGATGCTGGTGATCGACATGTCCAACTCGATGCGGGCCACCGACGTCGAACCCACCCGGCTCAAGGCCGCCGAGCAGGCCGCGACGCAGTTCGCCACCCAACTGACGCCGGGAATCAACCTGGGACTGGTCGGCTTCGCCGGAACGCCGTACCTTCTGGTTCCGCCGACCCCGCAGCACCAGGCGGTCATCGACGGGCTGCAGAAGCTGCAGTTCGCCGACAGCACCGCCACCGGCGAGGCCATCCTGACGGCCCTGCACGCCATCAGCGCCTCGGCCGTGGCCGGCGGAGACACCCCACCGCCGGCACGTATCGTGTTGCTCTCCGACGGCGGTGAGAATAAGCCGTCCAACCCCAGCGATCCGCACGACGGCGCCTACACGGCGGCGCGCCTAGCCAAGGATCAGGGCGTGCCGATTTCGACGATCTCGTTCGGGACGCCCAACGGCACCATCGAGATGAGCGGGCAGCGCGTCGCGGTTCCCGTCAAGCCCGATCAGCTCAAGACCATCGCACGCCTGTCTGGCGGGCAGCCGTACACCGCCAGCAACCTCAGCGAACTCCACAAGATCTACGACTCCATCGAAAAGGACATCGGTTATCGCATCGTGCCCGGGCCCGGCAGCGCCGGTTGGCTGCGGCTTGCTGTCATCGTGGCCCTCGTCGCCGCGGGACTGGCGTTGCTGATCAACCGGCGCCTGCCGGTGTGAGGCACCTCAGGCAGGCAGCCTGCGGTTCAGGAACAGGCCCGCCAGCACGGCGCCGGCCATGACCACCGCACCGAGCAGCATCCAGGCGCCGCTGGCGTCACCGCGGACGGTTTCGTAGCCGATCTGCTTTTGCAGGGTCGAGTAGACGTTCCGGAGCGATTCCAGGCTGTCGGCGTGGAACGCCTGGCCGTCGGTGATCTCGCAGATTTTCTTCAAGGTCTGATCGTCCACGGGAACCGGGATGGTGGAGCCGTTGTACTCGACGGTGCCGTCTGGCGTGCCGAACGAGATCGTCGATATCTGCACGCCCTCGGACTTGGCGGCCCGAGCCGCGGTGAATGCACCCTGCGGCGCGTTCGGGTCCAGTGGCACATTCTCGGCGCCGTCGGACTCGAGCACGATCCTGGCCGGTGGCGGCCCGTCGCCGCCGCCCATCACCGACCCGACCGTCGCGATTGCCTGCAATGCCGTCAGAATGCCCTCTCCGGTCGCGGTTTTGGGGGCCGGCTGCAGCTTGTCGATGGCCGCTTTCACCGCGGCGCGGTTGGTCGTGGGGGAGACCAACAGCGTGGCGGTGGCCGCGAACTCCACCAGGCCCAGGTTGATGGCCGGGGTCAGCTCGTCGGCGAATTGCTTTCCGGCCTCCTGCGCGGCGGCCAGCCGGTTCGGCGGGACGTCGTCAGAAGCCATGGATTCCGAGACGTCGATGACCAGCATCACCACGGCGCGGTTGAGCGGGATCCGGACGTCGGACGTGGGGCCGGCCATCGCCGTCGTCAGCAGCACCAGCGATGTGACCAGCAGGATCGTCGGCACATGGCGCCAGCGGCTGCGGCGCGCGGGGGCAACTCGCTGCAACACCTCCATGTTGGCGAATCGCAACACCCGCCGACGCCGCACGAACAACATGGCGACGTAAACCCCCACCACCAGCAGCACGGCCAGCAGGAACAGGAAGAACCAGGCGTTATGAAAGCCGGTCAACGAAACGGGGCCGAGCAGGGGCAACTTCACCACACCAAGGTGCTGGCCGGACGGGCCGTCGTCAAGTTGGGTGCTCGCCGGCTTCGGCTAGCGCCAGCCCGCCGGAAGGTCGATAAGGTGGTTTGGGCAGTAATCTTGGACCGCCCGAGACATGACATTCCTGGCGTCCTCCGCCGTCATAGTGGCCCGCAACATCATGAAGGCGTATTCGGCTGGCGCGTAGCCCTGGTCGTGCCCGGATGGATCGTCCATCAGCTGGCATGCCTGCATCTCCTGGCTTGTGTTGGCGTGCGCGACACCGGAGCCGAACAGCACGACGCCCACCAGGCTGCCGGCGGCCATCACGACAATCCTCATGGGCGTATCCTCCTCCGTCACGCCACCAGTCGGAACCATCCGCGCCGTGGGCCGATGCCTTCAACGTAGTAGAACATCCGGTCGGCGCGGCCGACGCCGGTGTTCAATGCGAGACGCCCATATTGGAAGGGTTTCGGCGCGCACGCCTGCGCGCTCCGCATCGCTGCTGGCGGCGGTGGCGTCCTATACCTCGATCCGCGAACCCATGACCACGGTTCGGTTGCTCGGCAAGCCGAAGTACTCGGCGGCGTCCGCGGCTATGTAGGCGGTGGCGATGAACAGCCGCTTGCGCCACGCCGGCATAGTCGGCGCCGAGCCTCTCCGGAGTTCAACCTTGGAAAGGAAATACGATGCGTCGTCTATGGCGATTTGGCCTTCGCTTTGCTGCGGCTCGAGCAGGCGCAGCGCGTCCGGGATGTTGGGCCGTTCCGTGTACCCGAAGCTCGCGGTGACGTGGATGACGCCGTCTTCCGCGTAACCCAGCGGGTCGACTTCTACTCGCTCCGTGTCCGGCACCCGCGGCACCGGGCGGATTTCGATCGACATGATCACCACGTGTTCGTGCAGGACGTGGTTGTGTTCGACATTGGCCCGCATGGCCAGCGGCGCGGTGTCTTTGCCGCGGTTCAGGAATACCGCCGTGCCGGCGATTCGTAGCAGGGGCGGCTGATAGATGGCCAGCTGATCGATAAATTCGCGCAGTGGGCCCTCCGCTCGCGCCCGGGCCTGCGTGACGAGCTGGCTGCCCCGCTGCCAGGTGGTCAGCACCGTGAAGGCCGAGGCGCCGATCAACAGCGGTACCCACGCTCCGTGAACCAGCTTGGTCAGGTTGGCCGCGAAGAACATCAGGTCTACCGACAACAACGTGGTCGCGCCAATCACGATCAGCCACAACGGTGTTCGCCAGCGTGTGCGTGCGATATAGAAGAACAGCAGTGTGGTGATGGTGATCGTGCCGGTCACCGCCATGCCGAACGCAAACGCAAGCGCCGCCGAGCTGCGGAACGCGAACACCAAGATGAGCACCGAGACCATCAGCAGACCGTTGATCCAGGGCACATAGATCTGGCCGATGGTCGACTCGGACGTGTGCACGACCCGCACCCTGGGCAGGTAGCCGAGTTGAGCGGCTTGCGATGCCACCGAATAGGCCCCCGTGATCACCGCCTGGGACGCGATCACTGTTGCCGCCGTCGCCAGCAGCACCATCGGCAACCGCGCCCACTCCGGGGGAAGCAGGAAGAAGGGGGCGTCGACGACAGTCCTGTTGCCCAACAGGAGCGCCGCCTGACCGAAATAGCTGAGCACGCACGCCGGCATCACCACAAACACCCACGCCCGGGTGATCGCCGGCCGGCCGAAGTGCCCCATGTCGGCGTAGAGCGCCTCCGCGCCCGTCACCGCCAACACAACAGCGGCTAACGAAAAAAACGCCACGTCGAAATGCTTAACCACGAACATCAACGCGTATACCGGCGACAACGCCCGAAGGATTTGTGGGTGCGTGGCAATGCCCCCTACTCCGCAGGCGCCAATTGCGGTGAACCACACAATCATCACGGGTCCGAACAAGCGACCAATGGCGGCGGTGCCGCGGCTCTGAAAGGCGAACAGGATAACGATGATCACCGCGGTGATCGGCACGACCCAGCCCCCTAAGTGCGGTTGAACAACTTTGAGACCCTCCACCGCCGAGATCACCGAAATCGCCGGCGTGATCATGCTGTCGCCAAAAAACAACGAGGCGCCGAAGATGCCGAGCGCGGCCAACAGCGTCGCTATGCGCCCACTCCCCCGGCCGGCGAAGCGGCGCACCAGCGTGATGAGCGCCATAATGCCGCCCTCGCCGTCGTTATCGGCGCGCATCACCAGAGTCACGTAGGTGAGCGTGACGATGACCATCACCGACCAGAAGACCAACGACACGATCCCGTAGAGATTGTCGGTGGTGAGCGGTATGGGATGGGGGTCGTGGGGGTCGAAGATCGTCTGGATCGTGTAGATCGGACTTGTCCCGAGGTCACCGAATACGACGCCGAGCGCGCCGATCAGCAGTGCGGGGCGGGCCTTCTGGGAGGCGAAGATGCGGCGAAGCGGCAAGGCGGGCCGAAGGTGCGCGTGCATGGCGGGGTTCCTTTGCCGGAGGGGCGTGGCGGCGGGTCGATCGTAAGGCGTAACCCTGAACCGCTCTATTCGAGCTGGGGCCCGCCCCTCGCGGGCGGATGCCTCAAACCTGAAATGCCTGTGCCACCAACACCGCGTTGTCCGAAGCCATTTGGGCCGATCAGAAGTTCACCAAGCGCGCAAGAATTTCTCAAGAGGCCGGCGTTACGTTGCGATCTGATAAAAGCGAAAGGAAGCGCTGTGGACATCAGGATGAAGAAGGCCATTGTCGGCACACTGCTGCCGGTCGGCGTTGCGGTGGC
>NZ_JAFBAR010000024.1 GCF_019247635.1 Mycobacterium sp. | reverse complement strand
CGTCAACTCATGGGGTGGTCAACCTGATAAGGGTCTACACGTGGGATCAGACGCAATTCTTTGGATACTTGGCGCAGTGAGCACAGCCAGTCTCATCAGCGAGCGGTCACACTGACAGGCGAAGACGCCGTTGTAGACCGAGGCCGCTCTGCCAAGCAGCGTACTCTTTCCGCGTTGAGGCTCAGCGGCGTCGAAAGGTGGTCAGTGGGGCGGGCGCTCGTGATCCGGTTGCCAGCACTTGGTCGATCACACTCAGGAGCCGGTCCGCGGCATGGTCCACGGAGAATCGCTGTGCGTAGTGCAGCGCGGCGGCCGAACCGTGTTGCGCGGCGGTGACCGGATCGGCCAGTGTGTCGAATGTGCCTGCGAGCCCGGCGATGTCGTCGACTGCGACCGGAAGGCATTGCGGCGGTTGGTATTCGGGCAGGCCCCCGGCCGTGGAAACGATAGGCGTCACGCCGAGCTGCATCGACAGCACCTGCACCCCGCTCTGCGACGCGCGCCGGTAGTGGGCTACCGAGCCCTTGGCCGCGGCCAGTGTCGAAACGACGTCGGCGTAGCGGTACCTCCCGCAGTGCCACCGGGCATGCGGGGGTAGATCGGGGGTGCTGAGTGCACCGTTGCCGATGAGCACCAGGTCGTCGCCGCGCCAGCCGCCGCCGGTGACATGCCGCTGCCAGGCCTCGAGGACAACGCCGAGGTTCTTGTACGGATTGAGCCGGCCGACCAACACGAAGTCGCGGCGCTGCGCGGCGTCCACCGGCGCCGGGACCAGGGCGGGGTCGAGGTCGCTGGTCAACGGCATGACGTGTACTGGCGTGCCGGCCACGTCGCGGCGGCCACCCACCTCGGTCGCGACGTAGTCGCTGTAGGTGACGGTGGCCGCGGAGCCGGCGCCCCAGCGGTCGAACACCGCGTCCTCGTAGCCCGGCCGCTGTTCGATGACGTCGTGCGGGCGGTCGTCGTGCACCAGCTGGATGCGTGGGGCGCGCCCGGCCAGCGCGATCCACCGGGGGTCGCGCACCAGCTCGGCAATCACGACCTGTGGCCGGTAGTCGCGGATGCGGCGCCAGGCGGACAGGGTGGCCGGCCAGGTCGCGGGCACGCGGAACCTTGGGTCCAGCACCAGCTCGTAGTCGCGCGCGGCGCCCGACTCGGGGTGTAGATCGGAGGTCACCAACAACACCTCGGTGCCGCGCCGCTGCAGTGCCTCGGCCTGAACCCGGGCCAGCGGCCGCATCCAGGGCGAAAGCCAAAGTACGCGAGTCGGATTCACAGTGCTGCCGTGGCTCCCGGTGGGCCCGGGTCAACGAACCAGCGCCCGTCGAGCTGAGGGAACTTTTGCCGGACCTCCGCATACAGGTCCGGCAGCGTCAGCAATACGCAATCGGGATTGGCCGCGATCAGCTGTTCTGGTGCGATGATCGCCACATCCGTGCCCGGAATCCTGCGACCTTGCTTGGCGGGCGACGCGTCGGCGACCGCCAGCACCAGTCTCTTGTCCACGCCCGCGATGCTGAACAACGCGGGTACCCGCGACCCGGCACCGTAGCTGTATACGGTGTCCCCGGTATCCGCTTGCGCCACAAGCCAATCACGCAGCCGCTTTGCGTGACCCTCGGCCGACTGCTGAAGGCGTCGCAGTACCGCCGGTTCCGTGACGCCGAATTCCCATTCGCGACGCAATATGTCTTGGGCGCGCTCGTCCGGCTCCACCCGACCGTGCACGGCGGCGACCAGGAAGGTCCCGCCGTACAGATCGAACTCCCACGCTGTGGCCACGCTCATCCCGACCGCATCGAGCAGCCCGGTCAACGCGGTCAGCGAGTAGTAGCCGAAGTGTCCGTGGCGCAGCGCGTTCCATTGCCCTTGGCTGACCATCGCCATGAGCGAGGGGAACTGCACCAGGAACACCCCATCGGCCGCGGTGGTCTTCGCGCGAAACTCGAAGCCTGCCCGCTGATCCGGCTCGTGCATGACGCCAAAAGAGTCCAGCACGACATCCGCGGTATCGGCTTGGACGAAGCCACGTTCGGCGAGCAGCGGCAACCACGTTCCGCCGTGCGGGCTGCCGAACTCGCGGACCGTGCTGCCGCGCAGCCAGCCGGCCTCCGCGACGCGTTGTACCGCGTCGGCGGCCTGGTCCCGCAAGGCCTGCGGCTCGATGCCGCGGGGTTCCTCGGTGACCGTGTCGTCGTCGGCGAGTTGGGCGAGGCCGCACGAGGCGCAGAGGTCCATCGCGAGCGCATGGCCCGTTTCCCTCGGGCTGATCGGCTCGGTTGCTAGCGGAAAGTGGTCGGCCGCCGGCACATTCCCCAGGTCGAGCACGCGGTGCAGATCTGCGCCACCACACGCACGGCAGGTGCTCACCGGCGCCTACCTGAGTACCGCATTGGGGGGGTTCGCCTTGCTCGCCATGTGCAGGGTCGGGAGGGGGTAGACAAGTTGGCCGCCCCACTCCGTGACGTAGCTAAGCTGTTCGGTCAGTTCGGCTTCCAGATTCCACGGCAACACCAGCACCACGTCGGGACGGTCTTTGACGATCAGTTCCGGAGCGTGAATCGGGATCCGCGTGCCGGGCGTGAAGTGGCCGTGCTTGTAGGGATTGCGGTCGACGGTGTACTCCAACAGATCGGTGCGGATCCCGCAGTAGTTGAGCAGGGTGTTGCCCTTGCCCGGCGCGCCGTACCCGACGACGCGCTTGCCTTCGGCACGACATTGCAGCAAAAACCGCAAGAGATCGTGGCGAGCCGTCTCGGTGTGCTGACGCAATTGCAGGTAGCCCGCCGGGCGATGCAGTCCGGCCGCCTCTTCGATGCGCAGCACCTTGGCTACCCGCTCGGTTGGCGGCTGCGCGGCCAGCACCGGACGAGCCCAGACGCGGATGGACCCGCCGTGGGTCGGCAGGAGTTCGACGTCGACGATGGCAAGCCCGGCGGTCGCCAGCGCCGCCGTCGCCGAAAGCAGTGTGTAGTACTGGAAGTGCTCGTGGTAGATGGTGTCAAACTGGCCGAGTCGCACCAGGTTCAGCGCGTGGTGCACCTCGATGCTCAGCCAACCGTCGTCGGCGAGCAGTTCGCGCAACGATTTCGTGAAACCCCGCAAGTCCGGTATGTGCGCGTAGACGTTGTTGGCCACCACCAGGTTCGCCGGTCCGTGTTCGGTGCACACCTGGCGCGCCACGTCCTCGTCGAGGAAGGACGTCAGCGTCGGGACGCCCCGCTTGGCGGCGGCGGCGCCCACGTTCACTGAGGGCTCGATCCCCAAGCACGGTACGCCGGCGGCGACCGCGTGTTGCAGCAAATAGCCGTCGTTGCTGGCGACTTCGACCATTAGGGACTCGGGTCCGAGCCGCAACCGTGCGATGGCGTCATCGACGAAGGTCTTGGCGTGCTGCACCCAGCTGTCGGAATACGAGGAATAGTAGGCGTATTCGGTGAAGGTGTCCTCGGGCGTGATCAGCGCCGGTATCTGCAGCAGCAGGCAGTCCTCGCACAGTCGCAGGTGCAGCGGATAAGTCTGCTCGGGCAGGTCGAGTTCCTCAGCTGACAGTATCTTTTCGCACGGCGGTGTCGCGCCCAGGTCCAGGACACTGAGCATTCGATCCGAATCGCACAAGCGGCAATTCATCTAACTCTCGACTCCTCGTGTTGCTTGGTGTTCCACGTGTCCTGGCGACGGTGGCGTCCGCGAACCCTTGTCGTGGGCCATGAGATGGACGATCCCACCGCCCAAGCTATCTTGGGCTCTTCGCACACAATGTGCTGATCGACCGCGGAAGTGGTTGCTGCCGTGATCGTTTCGGGCACTTCGGACTGCTGCTGATGGGCGAGCCGGCGGGTACTGGTGTAGATCAACTTGCCAATGTCGTTCTGGAACAGCCAAAGGCTGTTCTGCTGGCCGGCGAAAGACACCTCGCCTGCCATCGCGCCCCACGGCATGAAACCGCTGCCCAGCCCGACCCCGAACAGACCCGGGACCGGCGTGCCGTCGGCAGCGAGCAATCGCGCGTCTTGCCGGACCGCGGGACCGGTCTGCGCCAGCGGCACCCGGTCACCTCGCGGGTCGTAAACCGGGATGGTCGCAAGGCGGTAGCCCAGCGCCGGCACGACCAGATCCGCGTCATTGAGAAGGCGAATCAGGTCTGCACGCCACAAGCTGCCGAGGGATCGGGTGACAACGCGGTCATCGGGTTCGGTGCCGGGCTTGCGGTGGGCGCGTCGCCATACTTCACGACCGTCACCCTGCAACCCGGCGAACCGATGAACCCGGCCGGTAGCCTGGCAGACATCCGCTTCGGAGAATTCGTAGCCATCGGCGCGCGCCGCATCCCGCGACCAATATGTGGGCCTGGGTTCGCTGCGATGAAGAATTTGTACGCCCTGCGGCCCGAAGTTCAACTCCGGAAGCTGTTGTAGCAGCATCCATGCCGCCGAAAAAGCGCTGTGCGCGCCGCCCACGATGACCACACGAGGCCTGCGGTTTACCCGCGCGAGCCGCCGCGCGACCTCCGCCGCGCCGCCCTGGCTGAGCAGTCGGTGACTGGAGACGATCTTGTCTCGCCACTGCCCCAGATAGAGGCCTGGCGCTAGCTCGGTCTTGGACCATGACATGTTGGGCCGCCCGCCGAGGGCCACGACGGCGCTGGTAGCGCGCACGACCGCGCGCTGGCCGTCGCGGTCGGTGGTGATGACGCCGATCGAGCCGTCGCGTTCCAGCTGAATCGCCAACGCCCGCGTACCGGTCAGGGCGCAGCTGTTCGGATGGCGGGCGAACTCTGCCAGGACGGCGGCGCCGACGGCCCGCTCGAAGCGATTCACCATCTGCAGCGTGGGTTGCCCGCTGCGAAAGGGTTCCATTTCCCGCGTCGCGGGATCGGACTTGAGGTCGGCGAGAAATGGCGCGCAATCCGGTCCATCCAGACATTCCAGGAAAGACGTGCCCCGGGAATCGGCGTTCAGCGGGTACTGGCCCAGCGAACCGCCCAGACCGTCGCTGCGTTCCACCAGCGCGACGCCGCTGTCCAGCCACGCGTTGAGCCGGCCGTGCCGCGCAGCCCAAACGAGTGAGCCCGTACCGGCCGGCCCGCCGCCCAGGATCACGGTCTCATACATTCGTGTTTCCTCGACGGCGCCGTCCGCAGCGCTCTGTTCCTTCCGGAAGGGCCTTTTCCAGAATGATGGGATGGTCATCAGAGCACCTCTTCGATCGCGTCAAGGTAGGCGTCCGTCATCGCCTCCACCGTGTAATGCGTGCGCAGCCGCGCCAAGCCCCGTTGTCCGACCGCGTTCAGATCCTCAGGGCTGGACAGTATTTCGGCCAACTGTTCGCGCCATCCGGACACTGACACCGGTTCGACGACGAATCCCGCCTTGCCGAAATCCAGCATTTCCGGCACCGCGCAGATCGCCGATGCCGCAACGGGTACGGCGCGGGCCATGGCTTCAAGGATCGCCATCGGGAACGCCTCGGAGCGGCTCGGCACGCAGAGCAGATCCGCGTCGGCCAGCGCTGGCCCCGGTCCGGCGGACCATCCGTGCCACTGGACCCGGTCACGCAACCCCGGTGGGGTCAGGGCCTGCAGCCTCTCCCGGTCGGGCCCGTCGCCGAAAATGGAGAGTTTCCACGGCATGTCCGTCAGGGCGGCGAGTGCCTCGATCAGCAGATGGGGGTTCTTGTGCTCGACGATGCGTGAGAGCATCACCAGGTGCAGGGGCTCGCCGGCCGTGCGGATGCGCTCGCCCGGTTCACCCGTCACCACTACCCCGTTGGGCGCGACGAACGGCCGGCCCTTGAGCCGGTGGTGTGGGGTGAGCATGTCCCAGTGGCGTTGCGCCAGAACGATAAATCCGTCGGCGCGGTTCATCGCGGCGGCCAGCGGGCGTGAGTAGATCGGCCGGTCGGTCTCCGGCGGAGTGTGCGGGGCGACCAACCACCGCCGATCACGCGCGGTGGCGCGCCACAGGGTGGCGAACCCCGTTTCGGTGTTGGTGTCGCCGCTGATCAGTACCGCGGGCCCGGCGGGCAGATCCACCGAGGGGGCCCACCAGGGTTGGCGCACCACGCGCACGCTATGCGGTATCTCCTTGATCAACGGTCCGAACCGTTGCATGCACGCGATCGTCACCGGATAGCCGCGCCGGTCCAATTCCGCTGCCAACAAAGCCTTCTGGCGTTCGGCCCCGCCGTAGACCAGGCGGTTGGTGGTGATCACGATGGACGGTTTGTCACAGCGGCGGGCGGCGATGGTGCGTTTGCGCACGTCGCTCCTGGTGCGTTGCACCCGGTCCAGAAGCGTGGTGCCGGCGAGATAGGCGTCCGCGTGGTGAACGCCGTGTTGACGTTCCAGCAGCAGCGCGATGTTGGCGCGCAACAGGTCACGGTTGCGTCGGCGCTCGGGGCTGGTGACCTCCGCGCCGTGGGCTGCGACGGAGTCACGCACGTTCTTGGTGGCGGCCGGGTTGCCGTGGTGGATGTCGAGTTCGTCGGCCAACAGGATGCGCCAGCCCGCAGCACTGGCGCGGGACTGCCAGTCGGTCTCTTCACCGTAGAGGAAGAATTCCTCGTCGAAACCACCGATCTCGTCCCAGGCTGCGCGGTTGATTGCCAGGCAGGCGCCACCCACGTAGCCCTCGATGCTGTGCGATTCGGCGGGCTGGCGCGCATAGAGGTGCGAGATCGGCGTGCCGCGCAGCCGATCTGAGTAACCGGCGGCGGCGATCAGCGCCCGGGACAGCGTCCGGCGGCGGGTCGCGATGTCCCACCGCGCCGGGCCCGGCGCCCCCGAATCGAGCACGAGCGGCGACACGGCCGCCACCCCGGGCTGGCGAAGCAACTCTCGGGTGCGTGTCAGCGGCCCCTGCAGCCGCGCGTCGGCGTTCAGCAGCAGCAGGTCGGTGTCGCCCGGCGTGTGTTGCACCAACGCGTTAAAGGCCGCCCCGAAGCCAAGATTCACCGGGCCCAGCACCCAGTGCACATCCGGGTGACGGGCAGCCAGCTCTTCGCGACCGGGGTAACCGTCGCCGCTGTTCTCGTAGATGTATACCGGTAGGTCGGGAAGCTGTTGGGCGAGGCTGGCCAGACACATCTCGACCAGGTCGTGGCTCTTGTAGGTGACTATCAGCGCCGCGAGCGGGCGTTCAGGCGTGTTGACTGTGTGGGTAACGGGGCGTTTGAAGTACGTCCGCTCCATCTCGGTCGTCATGCGCTCACCTGTTTCCGGAAGAGTGCAATCAACGCCGTCCGGTTGACCGGGCCGGCCACGAGATTTACGGCGAAATACGCGGCGGCGGCCGCGACCAGGACGAGAACGACGTGATGGCCCGAAAGTAGCAGCGCCACAGCCACACTGGCGCCGGTGGGCACCGCTAACCTGAGCAGGAAGCCCACTGGCGTGCGGTAGCCGCATTCGCGGCGGAGCCGCCGGCTGGCCAGCACCAGCCCCATCAGCTCGGTGCATACCAGCGTGACGCCGGCGCCCACGGCACCGAACCGGTAGTCCAGAACGAAGTTCATCGCGACGTTGACGACGAGCGTCACCACGAACGCGCGGAAGAAGTACCGCTGTTGATGGCAGGCGAACAGCCCTTGGCCGACGGTGGAGGTGACGAAGCGCAGCGCGGCCGCGATGAACAGCAGTCCCAGGGTCGGTGCCCCTCGACCGACGAACGCCTGGTCGCCCAACAGCCCGATCAAGGGGCCGGCCAGCACCGCCCCGACGACGGCGACCGGGGCGGCAAGAAAGTACATCATCTCGACGCTGTGCCGCTGGAAGGCGGCGAAAGCCGGCACGTCGCGGGAGAACAGCCCGGTGGCCGTCGACAGCGTGGACTTGAGGAAGAAAACCGAGAGCGCCTCGGTGTTGAATGCGACGGTGTAGGCCAACCCGTATACGCCGACCTCGGCATGGGTGCTGACCAGCGACAAGATGACGCCGTCGGCGCGCCAGTACAGGATCCCCACCACCATCACGCCCATCAGCGCCAGGCTTTCCCGCAGCAGCTCGGCGGCCTCGCGTGGCGCGAACACCGGGCGCAGGGAGATGTGGCGTGCCGCCGCCGTGCCCTGGATCAGGAGCTGCAAAGCTGGTGGAATCAGTTGCGCGACAGCGAACCAGATGACGTCCGCGTGCGTCGTTACCAGCCAGCACACCGCGCCCAGGGTGGCCACCCGGCTGACGACGTCGGAGACGGCGACCGCCGCGAACCGAACGGTGGACATAAAAACCGGCTCGAAGCGCGTCGTCATCGTCAGCATGAGCAGCTGACCCGACAACACCACCAACATCACCCGCACGTCGGCGTCGCTATAGATGAGCAACCCGGAAACCGCTGCGACTGACGCCAACGGGACGCAATAAACCAGGGACAGGCCGCTGTTGATGCGAACCAACCGCTCCAGATCGCCGGTTCCCGAGCTGACGCGGCGCACGATCACGGTTCCCACACCGAGATTGGCCAGGCTGGTCCACATCCCGATGAACGCGACGGCGATGGTGAGCTCGCCGTAGCGGCCGGGACCCAGGTACCGGGCCGTCATCGCTACCGAGACCACCGAGGCCAGCATCCCCAGTACCCGGCAGATCAGCTGGACGGAGAACGCGTGCGCGATGCGGGATCGGGGCACCGACGTCGGCGTCAACGCCTCCGTCGGTTCGGTCACGGTGTCACCGCTCATCAGTACGCCCCGTCACTGGCCAACACGGCCCGCAGCGTCCGGGCGATGATCACGAGATCGCCTGGCATCGACCAGTTGTCGACGTAGGACAGATCGAGGCGAACGGAGTCTTCCCAGGACAGGTCCGAGCGGCCGCTCACCTGCCACAGTCCCGTGACGCCCGGTTTCACCAACAGCCGTCGCTTGACCTCGCCGTTGTAGTTCTCGACCTCTCGCCGCAGCGGCGGTCGCGGCCCGACTACGCTCATGTCCTGCTTCAAAACGTTGATGAATTGCGGTAATTCGTCGATGCTGTACCGACGTAGGAATTTGCCGATGGTCGTGACGCGCGGGTCGTCATGGATCTTGAAGAGCATGCCGCCGGCACCCTGGTTGAACGGCAGCAGGCGTTCGAGTTGCTTGTCGGCGTCCTCGACCATGGTCCGGAACTTCAGCATCGTGAAGGGCTTGCCATCCAGTCCGATGCGCTCGGACCGGTAGAAGATCGGCCCCTTGCTCGTCAACTTGATGCACAGTGCGCTCGCGAGCAGAAGCGGCGACGTCGCGATGAGCGCTGCCAGCGCGAAGCAGAAGTCGAAGGCGCGCTTCTGAAAGCGTTGGCTGCCTTCGTATTGTGGCTTGTCGACGTGCAGCAGCGGCAGCCCCGCAATGGGCAGCAGGGTCAATCGCGCGCCTGCGACGTCCACCACCCCGGGCGCCACCACCAGGTCGGCACCCGTCGTCTCCAGCTGCCACATCAGCTCCCGGATGCTGCGCACGCCGAAATGTTCGGAGCGCGTCACGACCACGGTGTCCGCGCCGGACCCGTAAAGCGCTGTCAGCGAGGCGGTTTCGTCACCGAGGATCGGGATTTCGCGGCCGCCGACCGTGATCGTGTCGCCGCGGGCCGGCCCGTGGCCGGCAATGCAGGCCCCGACCACGACGTAGCCGTCTTTCGGGTTGCGGATCAGCTCATGCGCCAGGTGCGTGACACCGGCGCGGTCGCCGATCGCCAATACCATGGTCTGGCATTCACCCTTAGCGCGTCTGCGCCAGACGTACTTGCGCCACAGGTTGCGGCTGGTCACCAATCCGAGCGTGCCTACGGGCAGCGCGACCGCCAGGTAGCCGCGGGCCAGCTCGATCTTGGCCAGCAGGGTGACCATCGCGATAATTCCGAACGTCCAGAAGGATGCGCTGGCGATCCGCCGGTACTCGTCGATTCCGGCGCCGATGACGCGGGTCGATCGGGTGTGGAAGACGGCAATGGACGAAAGCCACAGTGCCGCAAACAGACCCGAGAGCAGCGTTATCACCGGACCCGGGTATCCCGACTGGTTGGGTGTGTCGCCGAAGCGAACGATCTGCGCGAGGCCCACCGCCGAGCACACGATCACCGAGTCGGTGACGCGCAGGCGGCTTGAGTATTGTTGCTGCCAGCGCGCAACGGGGTTGCCGCTGGATTCCGGCGCCGGAATCGCGGTCAAGACCGAGGGGCCGCTCGCTGTCTGCAGAGTCCGAGTCACGCTGGCAACCCGCTCGGCCACGCGGACGCGACTTCGGTTGCCGCTCCGAAGCTTTCGACCTGGTCGTATGTGGGCGCATCGGTGTAGAACACGCCGGGATAGCAGATGATCTGGGCACGCGCGGCGCGCAGCAGCGCGCGCGGGCCCTGCAGGAGGTAGCGGCGGGCCAGCCGGCGCGGTTCGTGGGTCAGCCGATATAGCCACTCCAGCCCGGCCCGTTGCATCCACTCCGGGGCGCGTCGGGTGGTGCCGGCCAAAAAGTCGATGGCGCCCCCGGACGGCAGGAAAATCCGCGCGCCCGTAGCGTGCCCGTACTGGTCGACCCACTGCTCCTGACGCGGCTTGCCGAGGCTGACGACCAAGATGTCGGTTTTTGCGGCGCGGATGTCCGAAACATGGCTATTTGCCAGGGATTCGATGCAGTCTGGCTGCGGTGCCCACATCCCCGAGATCGCGAGCGCGGGATAGCGCTGTCGCAGATGCTCGGCCAGCAGCTGATGGGTTTGTGCGCTGCCGCCGAAAAAGCCGATCCGATGGCCGTTCGCTTCGGCCAGTGCCAACACCGCGGGCAGCAGGTCGGCGCCGGTGACGCGGGGCCAGGGCTTCGCCGTCAACAGCTGACCACGCCAGGCGATCGGCATGCCGTCGGCCAGCAGCAACCATTCCAACCGGCCGTCGGGCGCGTCACCGATCCTGCGGAAATGGTGCAGGTGATCGAGGTTCACCGACCCCACCACCAAGCGGCGCGACGACTGCGACTGCAGGCGCGAGTTGATGATCGAGAGCACCTGGCGGGTCTCGCACCGCTCGACGATGTTCCCGCTGACGACCATCCGCACAGCGGTCGAGGGCAGGGTGTTCGGCGCCATGACTGACCTACCCGGAATGCTTCACGCACAGTTGGCTCATGATGGTGAGCCCCCGGTGGGCGCCAACCCCGACCCCAACAGGGGCCAGCTGGCATCCTTTTCGGACATGACCGTGACCGGCAGCGGCCACTCGATAGCGAATTGCGGCTCGTTCCAACGGAAGTTCTGCTCGCCGTCCGGGACATAGGGACCACTGATCTGATACATGATCTCGGTGTCGTCGGTCAGGGTTTGAAAGCCGTGCGCGACGTAGGGGGGCAGGAACAGTGCGCGACGGTTGTCGGCAGTCAACTCCACCATCACGTGCTTGCCGTAGGTCGGTGACTCCGGGCGGACGTCGACGGCGACGTCGGCGATGGCGCCCCGGATGCAGCGCACCAGCTTGGCCTCGGCGTGCGGGGGCACCTGGCGGTGCAGACCACGCACTGTCCCGCGGGTGTGGTTGAAGCAGATACTCGTCTGGGAGACCTCGGGGATCAGGCCGTGCTCGGCGAACTCGTCGGCGCAAAACAAGCGGGAGAAGAAGCCGCGATGGTCGCGGTGGGGCTCGATGTCGATGATCGTGACCCCCGCGACTTCGGTGGGCGTGTACTTCATTTGGCTCCTCCGCGGTGGGTCTGGCCTGTGCTCACCGGCGACGGGTCGAACGCCGCCTTCTCCACGACAAAGGCTTCGGCATAGCGCGAATGGCACTGCACTCCGCGGACTCGCATCAGGCCGAGGAATGCCTCGTCGTCAAACCAGTCGCGATCCGACTGGGACGGATAGCACTGCGCCAGCAACCTGGTCTTCCGCTGGGCCAGATCGGCCGGAATCGGCACGAACAGAGTGGGATTCGGCAAGTCGGCCTCCCACTTGAGGATTTCGTAGCCCAGCACCAGGTGGGCGCGGAACTCGGTCGGGATGAGTTCGGCGATCAACCGGTGATCCTGGTGGTAGTCCTCGCGCTGCGGTCCCAGCACCAAATCGGGCTGGCAGTCCCTCCGAAAGTCGGCGAGGCGCTGTTTCACCGATCCCCAATGCTCCGGAAGACGGCCGTCGGGCAGGTCGGCGACCGTCAACCGGAGATCGGCGTGGGGGAGCAACGCCGCAAAGGCGTTCTTTTCCTCCGTCTCACGCTCCGTGCCGCCACCACTCAACACCAGCGCGTGCACGACGACGTCCGGGTTATGGCGGGCAATCAGCATCAGCGTCGCGCCGGCACCGATGACGATGTCGTCGCAGTGCGCTCCCACGACGGCAACAGAGCTGATGCCGCCAGTTGTCAGGGGGATCATGCCGACCGGCCCGCCGACTGGGATGCCTCCCACACCGCCCACGGGCGAATCCCGCGGTTGTAGTCGGCGTCGAGCTCGGCGCGCTCCTTGAATGTGTCGGCCGGCTTCCAGAACCCGTCGTGTCGGTAGCCCAGCAGCTGTCCCGTCCCGGCCAGCGTCATGCACGCATCGCCGACCAGGTCGCCGTTCTCCGGGATCAGGTCGATGATTTCCTGCCTGAGCACGAAGTAGCCGCCGTTGACCCAGATCGGGAAGTTGGTCAACGGGGCGATCTCTTTGATGTCGCCGTCGGTGCTGACGTCGACGCAGTGGAACGACGACTGCGGCGGCACAGTCAGCATGGACGCCGTCGCCCCGCTGCTGACCAGACGGTCGATCATGGTGTCCAACGGGGCGTCGGTCAGCACGTCGGCGTAGTTGGCCAGGAAGTACTCGTCGTCACCCAGATACTTGCGGACCCGGCGCAGCCGCTCGCCGATCGGCGACTCCAGGCCGGTGTCGACGAAGGTTATGGTCCAGTCGGACATGTCGGAGTCGAGCAGCTCGACCCTGCCGCCGCGCATGACGAAGTCGTTGGACTCCACCTCGCGGTAGTTGACGAAGAAGTCCTTGATCATGCCCTGGCCGTAACCCAGGCACAGAATGAACTCGTTGTGGCCGTAGTGCGCGTAATAGCGCATCACATGCCAGAGCAGTGGCCGGGGCCCGACCATCTGCAGCGGCTTGGGGACCTGGTCACCGTCGGCGCTCCGCATGCGCATGCCATAGCCGCCGCAGAAGAGGACGACTTTCATGACAGGGCGCCCATCAGGCGAGGGGCCGCACCGGGACCTACAAAACCGCTCATACTAGGCGCATTCACAAGACCCATTTTACATACTTTCTGAATGATCTGAAGCGGAAATTTGGGTATCTGGTCTTTAATTTGTTTATTCGGTCGGCTGGCTGGGGTTCGGCCCTCGGCGGGACCGTCAGCAGGCCGTCAGCGTCGGCTCCCGGGTCATATGACCGCCCCGTATCCCGCTGACGGGGGTTGGGCCATCACCGTCGGAACGACCCCGTATCGGGGTGCGGCCGCCGGCCCGGCTGACCCAGCGCCCCGCGGCAGCCCGCCGAGCAGGCTCGGCGGCATGCGCGACACGTCGCCCACGCCCCCGTTGGTCAATGCCGCGCCGGCCGAGGTCAGGTGCGCCGAGGGGATGACGCTGGCCCAGGCCTGTGGCACCGACAGCGAACCCAATGTGGCCGCTTCGCCCATGGTTCCCGCGACACCCCCGACACCCCCGAGCGCGTCGGCCCCGACATCGGCGGCCGCCGCCGCAGCGTTTCCCGCCACATCGGCGGCGCCCGCGACCGTGGCCGTAGCCAGGCCTTGCAACGTCTGAGCGATGCTGAGCACGCTCGACAGCCCAAACAACGGGGTCGTGGAAACCGCCATAACGGTAGGGAGCAGTGAAAGCAGGTCGTCGACGTTTCCGGACGTGAGGCTCGACAGCAGGTCCGACGAACCGGTTGCGTTCAACAGCGTTCCCCAGGGCGTCAGGATCGAGGCGGCGCCGGAGCCCGAGACGGGTGCGGCCAGGCCCTGCAGCAACGAGGGCACCGAGGACAGCAAGCCCGCCAGCGAGAATGGGTCAGTTGCGGAGGCGGAGGTGGCGTTGGACACCGCGTTGGACTGCCCCAGCAGTCCGGCGGGGTCGGTGACCTCGGGCGCGGCGGCGAACACGGTCAGCAGCGCTGCCTCCGCCGAATTCGCCGCGTATTGGTACATGGCCGCGGCGTCCTGCGCCCACATCTCGCCGTATTCGGCTTCGTTGGCCGCGATCGCCGCCGTGTTCTGCCCCAGCAGGTTGGTTGCGACCAGCGTCGCCAGTTGCACCCGGTTGGCGGCGACCGCTGTGGGTGGCACGGTCATGGTGAAGGCGGCTTCGTAGATTTCCGCGGCGTCCCTGGCCTGGCTGGCCGTCTCCTGGGCGCGCGCGGCGGCCCCGAAGGTCCACGCCACGTAGGGCCCGAAAGCGGATGCCATCGCCAGCGACGAGGGGCCCAGCCAGCGTCCGGTGGTCAATCCTGAGACCACTGAACGGTAGGCCGCGGCGGCGGTGGTCAAGTCGTCGGACAGTTGATCCCACGCCTCGGCGGCGTCCAACAGCGGACCCGCCCCGGCACCGATATACATTCGCGCGGAGTTGACCTCCGGTGGTAGCGCGCCGAAATCCAAAACCATGGGTCAGATCCGGGTTATACGGCCGCGGCCGCGTTGGCGGCCTCGGTGGCGGCGTAGGAGCTCGCGCTTGTCTGCAAGGCGTCGACGAACATCTGGTGGACGGCTGCGGCCTGCGCGCTGACCGCCTGGTACATCTCGCCGTGTGCGGCGAACTGCATTGCCGTCAACGCCGACACCTCGTCGCCCGCCGCGGGAGCGATTCCTGTCGTGGGCCCGGCCACGGCGGCGCTGCGGGCGTTCACTGCTGAACCGATGCCGAGCAAACTGCCAGCGGATTGCGCCAAAGCCTCAGGCTGCGTTGTCACAAATGACATGTGCGTCTCCTAACCCAACCGGATCGACTGGTGGTGGGCTGGCTGCAGACCGTGTGCCCCACGCCTGAGCCTCCACAAACCGACTACCCACATGAAGGACGACTATACATACTTTTGGAACGAAGCGCTGCCCCTAAACCAACTTGAAGTATTT
>NZ_JAFBAR010000066.1 GCF_019247635.1 Mycobacterium sp. | reverse complement strand
GAAGGCGGTGTCGGCGTCGATCGCCACCACCCGGTCCTGTTGGCGCAGTTCCGCCAGGATCGAACCGACGCTGGCAGCGACGGACGTTTTGCCCACGCCGCCCTTGCCGAGCACACCGACCTTGTAATTGCCGCGCAACGGGATCCTGACGGCCGTCTCGAGCTCGGCCTCTTCGCGTTGCACCGCCGATGGGCCCGGGTTGAGCAGGCCGAAGGTGGCGGCACGGACGAGACGCCGCCAGCCGCGTCCGGCTGGCGGGGGAGCTTGCGGGCGCGCGGAAGCCACCGCCGGGGGCGGCACCGGCTGATGCGGTGGCCGGAGCGGACCGGCGGGGTGGGGTGCGGGCGGCGGAACCGGGCGCGGCCCCGGTGGGGGTGCCGCGGGGACGGGCGCGGGCGGCCCCGGGTGCTGGCGCGGCGGGGGCCCCGGGCGTGGTGGGGGCGGGACGGGTGCGGGGTGTGGCGGGGGTGGGACAGGTGCAGCTTGCCGTGGTGGGGGCGGGGCGGGTGTCGGCGGGCGTGGCGGAGCTGGGGCTGGCGGCCGTGGCGGACCCGGCTGGGGCGCGGGGGCCTGCGGGCCCGGCGGACGCGCGACGCGGGCGGGGGCTTTCGTGGGCTGACTGGGCCGCATCCGGTCTCGCAGAAATTCGTCGCGCTCGTTCATGGGCTCCTCAGCTCCCAGGCGGCCGGGCGTCGAGCCCGAATGCCGGATACCCGACCAGTATCGGTCACCGGTCGAGCCGACGAACGGGCAAAGTCCGCCCGGTCTGGTTTTAGACTCCTATTACTATTGTGCAAACTCCAATGGACTCCGCGCGGGCTGCGCTGCGCGGTGGTGGGCATGGCTCGGAGTCCCGACAGCCGAATCCGTCCGGGGTTGCTGCCACGCGTTATCGCACGGCTGCCGCCGTCGTGGTAGGGCAGACACCGGGTGCATGACGGGCGATGCGGGCGCTTAAGTGCGATCCCGGCAAAGTTGATTCAGCCCGGTCTGTCGCGATTCGCGGTTTCGGGCGGCGACAGGTGAGCAGCGAAACGGCGGCGCCGGTCCGGGGCGAGCTGCTCACCGCGCTGCGGATGAGCGCAGCCGCTCGACGGGTTAGTATTGGGGGAAGTTGGCATGTCAGGCGGGTTTTGTCATATCGTTTTACGACTTGTCGAGATCGACTACAGGACCACCGTTCAGCGCTGCACGGGCAAATCCCAGACCGGATCATCGCCGTTTGGCGGACAGCCTATCGACAAGACCGAAGGGGCTTAGCCCGCAACCTCAATGGGTGCGGCCCCGTCGGAGCGGAGATTTGAAGGCCGCGCAGCAAGTCTCTTGGAGGGGCAGGTGGGAATGACGCCTAAGCGCGTCGGGCTGTATAACCCCGCGTACGAGCACGACTCGTGCGGCGTAGCCATGGTCGTCGACATGCACGGCCGGCGCAGCCGCGACATCGTGGACAAGGCGATCACCGCGCTGCTCAACCTTGAACATCGCGGTGCGCAGGGCGCCGAACCGCGCAGCGGCGACGGCGCGGGCATCCTGATCCAGGTTCCCGACGAATTCCTGCGGGAAGTCGTCGATTTTGAGCTGCCCGCCCCCGGCAGCTACGCGACCGGCATCGCGTTCTTGCCGCAATCGTCCAAGGACGCCGCGACCGCCTGTGCCGCGGTGGAAAAGATCGCCGAATCCGAAGGGCTGCAGGTGCTCGGGTGGCGCAACGTGCCCACCGACGACTCGTCACTGGGCGCGTTGTCTCGCGATGCCATGCCCACCTTCCGCCAGGTGTTCCTGGCGGGCGCGTCCGGCATGACCCTGGAACGGCGCTGCTACATCGTTCGCAAGCGCACCGAGCACGAACTGGGGACCAAGGGCCCCGGGCAGGACGGTCCGGGTCGCGAAACCGTGTACTTCCCAAGCCTGTCCGGCCAGACGTTGATCTACAAAGGCATGCTGACCACGCCGCAGCTGAAGGCCTTCTACCTCGATCTGCAAGACGATCGGCTGACCAGCGCGCTGGGGATCGTGCACTCCCGGTTCTCCACCAACACCTTCCCGTCCTGGCCGCTGGCGCACCCGTTCCGGCGCATCGCGCACAACGGAGAGATCAACACCGTCCGCGGCAACGAGAACTGGATGCGCGCGCGCGAGGCGCTGATCAAAACGGACGTCTTCGGTTCGCCAGACGACGTGGAAAAGCTCTTCCCGATCTGCACCCCCGGTGCCTCCGACACCGCGCGCTTCGACGAGGTGCTCGAACTGCTGCACCTGGGCGGACGCAGCCTGGCGCACGCGGTGCTGATGATGATCCCCGAGGCCTGGGAACGACACGAGTCGATGGACCCGGCGCGGCGTGCGTTTTACCAGTATCACGCCTCGTTGATGGAACCGTGGGACGGTCCCGCATCGATGACGTTCACCGACGGCACGGTCGTGGGTGCCGTGCTCGACCGCAATGGCCTTCGCCCGTCCCGCATTTGGGTCACCGACGGAGGCCTGGTGGTGATGGCTTCCGAGGCCGGCGTGCTCGACCTGGATCCGTCGACGGTGGTGCGCCGGATGCGGCTACAGCCGGGCCGGATGTTCCTGGTGGACACGGAGCAGGGCCGGATCGTGTCCGACGAGGAGATCAAAGCCGAACTGGCGGCCGAGCATCCGTATCAGGAGTGGCTCGACAACGGGCTGGTCCCGCTCGACGAGCTGCCCGCGGGCAAGTACGCGCGGATGGGCCACCATCGACTTGTCATGCGGCAGTTGGCCTTCGGCTATACCTACGAAGAACTCAATCTGCTGGTGGCCCCGATGGTGCGCACGGGCGCCGAGCCGCTCGGGTCGATGGGCACCGACACCCCGGTCGCGGTGCTCTCGCAGCGTCCGCGGTCGCTCTACGACTACTTCCAGCAGTTGTTCGCCCAGGTGACCAACCCGCCGTTGGACGCCATCCGCGAGGAGGTGGTGACCAGCCTGCAGGGCACCACCGGCGGCGAGCAGGACCTGCTCAGCCCCACCGCGAAATCGTGTCACCAGATCATGTTGGCGCAGCCGATCCTGCGCAACTACGAGCTGGCCAAGTTGATCAACCTGAACCCCGAGGACGAGATCAACGGACGCCCGCATGGCATGCGGTCCAAGGTGCTTCGCTGTCTGTACCCTGTCGCCGAGGGCGGCGCCGGGCTGGCTGCGGCGCTGGACGAGGTGCGCGCACAGGCGTCGGCGGCGATCGCCGACGGTGCCCGGGTGATCATCTTGTCCGACCGCAATTCTGACGAGACGCTGGCCCCGATACCGTCGCTGCTCGCGGTCTCGGGGGTGCACCACCACCTGGTGCGTGACCGCACCCGCACCCACGTGGGCCTGGTGGTCGAATCCGGCGATGCCCGCGAGGTGCACCACATGGCGGCGTTGATCGGCTTCGGAGCGGCCGCGGTCAACCCCTACCTCGCGTTCGAGTCGATCGAGGACATGCTGGATCGCGGCGTGATCGACGGTATCGACCGCGACAAGGCGCTGACCAACTACATCAAGGCGGCCGGCAAGGGCGTGCTGAAAGTGATGTCCAAGATGGGCATTTCGACGCTGGCGTCCTATACCGGCGCGCAGCTGTTCCAGGCGGTCGGGATTTCCGAGGACGTGCTCGACGACTACTTCACCGGCCTGGCCTGCCCGACGGGCGGGATCACGCTGGACGACATCGCCGCCGACGTCGCGGCCCGGCACCGACTGGCGTACCTGGACCGTCCGGATGAGCGCGCGCACCGCGAACTTGAGGTGGGCGGGGAATACCAGTGGCGCCGCGAGGGCGAGTACCACCTGTTCAACCCCGAGACCGTCTTCAAGCTGCAGCACGCCACCCGCACCGGCCAGTTCAAGCTCTTCAAGGATTACACCCGGCTGGTCGACGACCAGAGTGAACGGATGGCGTCCCTGCGCGGCTTGCTCAAATTCCGTGCGGGCGTGCGTCCCCCGGTTCCCCTGGAGGAGGTCGAGCCGGCCACCGAAATCGTCAAGCGTTTCTCGACCGGCGCGATGAGCTACGGCTCGATCTCCGCCGAGGCACACGAGACGCTCGCCATCGCGATGAACCGGCTGGGCGGCAGATCCAATTGCGGTGAGGGCGGCGAGGACGTCAAGCGGTTTGACCACGACGCCAACGGGGACTGGCGGCGCAGCGCCATCAAACAGGTCGCGTCGGCGCGGTTCGGTGTCACCTCGCACTACCTGACCAACTGCACCGACATCCAGATCAAGATGGCCCAGGGTGCCAAACCCGGTGAGGGAGGCCAACTTCCGGGGCACAAGGTGTACCCGTGGGTGGCCGAGGTGCGGCATTCCACACCCGGCGTCGGCCTGATCTCACCCCCGCCGCACCACGACATCTACTCCATCGAGGACTTGGCGCAGCTGATCCACGACCTGAAGAACGCCAACCCGTCCGCGCGGGTGCACGTCAAGCTGGTCTCCGAGAACGGGGTGGGGACGGTAGCCGCCGGTGTCTCCAAAGCGCACGCCGATGTGGTGCTGATCTCCGGGCACGACGGCGGCACCGGGGCGACCCCGTTGACGTCGATGAAGCACGCCGGCGCACCCTGGGAACTCGGCCTGGCCGAAACTCAGCAGACGTTGCTGCTCAACGGGTTACGCGATCGTATCGTCGTCCAGGTGGACGGCCAGCTGAAGACGGGCCGCGACGTGATGATCGGCGCGTTGCTTGGCGCCGAAGAGTTCGGTTTCGCCACCGCGCCGCTGGTGGTGGCCGGCTGCATCATGATGCGGGTGTGCCACCTCGACACCTGTCCGGTCGGCGTGGCGACCCAGAACCCGGTGCTGCGGGCCCGATTCACCGGCAAGCCGGAGTTCGTCGAGAACTTCTTCCTGTTCATTGCGGAAGAAGTCCGGGAATACATGGCGCAGTTGGGCTTCCGCACCTTCAACGAGGCTGTCGGCCAGGTCGGATCGCTGGACACCACGCTCGCGCGGGCGCACTGGAAGGCGCACCGGCTGGATTTGACGCCGGTGTTGCACGAGCCGGAGTCGGCGTTCATGAACCAGGACCTGTACTGCAGTTCACGTCAGGACCACGGCCTGGACAAGGCGCTCGACCAGCAGCTGATCGTGATGAGCAGGGAGGCGCTGGACTCCGGGACACCGGTCCGCTTTTCGACGACCATCAGCAACGTCAACCGCACGGTGGGCACCATGCTCGGCCACGAGCTGACGAAAGCCTATGGCGGCCAAGGCTTGCCGGACGGAACGATCGACATCACCTTCGACGGTTCGGCGGGCAACAGCTTCGGCGCCTTTGTGCCCAAGGGCATTACGCTGCGTATCTACGGCGACGCCAACGACTACATCGGCAAGGGCCTTTCGGGAGGCCGCATCGTGGTGCGGCCGTCAGACGACGCGCCGGAAGGCTACGTGGCCGAGGACAACATCATCGGCGGCAACGTGATTCTGTTCGGCGCCACCAGTGGGGAGGTTTTCTTGCGCGGCGTGGTCGGCGAGCGGTTCGCGGTCCGCAACTCCGGCGCCCATGCCGTGGTCGAGGGCGTCGGGGATCACGGGTGCGAATACATGACGGGCGGCAGGGTGGTGATTCTGGGCCGTACCGGGCGTAACTTCGCGGCCGGCATGTCCGGGGGCGTGGCCTACGTCTATGACCCCGACGAAGAACTGCCCGACAGCCTCAACACCGAGATGGTCGACGTCGAGAGCCTCGACGAGGACGACGTCGACTTCCTGCACGGCATCATCCAGGCCCACCTCGACGCCACGGATTCCGCTGTCGGACAGCGCATTCTGGCGGACTGGCGCGGCCAGCAACGACACTTCATCAAGGTCATGCCGCGCGACTACAAGAAGGTGCTGCAAGCGATCGCGGAAGCCGAACGCGATGGCGCCGACGTGGACAAGGCGATCATGGCGGCGGCGCATGGCTGATCCGAGCGGCTTCCTGAAGTACACGCATCGGGAATTGCCGCAGCGACGGCCTGTCCCGCTGCGGTTGAAGGACTGGCACGAGGTCTACGAGGAATTCGACAACGAGACCTTGCGCGAACAGGCCACCCGTTGCATGGATTGCGGCATTCCCTTTTGCCACAACGGGTGTCCGTTGGGCAACTTGATCCCGGAATGGAACGACCTGGTGCGCAGGGACCGTTTCCGCGATGCCATCGAACGGTTGCACGCCACCAACAATTTCCCCGACTTCACCGGTCGGTTGTGCCCGGCGCCGTGCGAACCGGCATGTGTGCTGGGGATCAACCAGGATCCGGTGACCATCAAACAGATCGAACTGGAGATCATCGACCGGGCCTTCGACGAGGGCTGGGTGCAGCCGCTGCCGCCGGACAAGCTGACGGGGAAGAAGGTCGCCGTCGTGGGTTCGGGGCCGGCGGGACTGGCTGCCGCCCAACAGCTCACCCGGGCCGGCCACACGGTCACCGTTTTCGAGCGTGACAACCGGATCGGCGGACTGCTGCGCTACGGGATCCCGGAATTCAAGATGGAAAAGCGCGTTCTGGACCGGCGGCTGGACCAGATGAAGGCCGAGGGCACCGAGTTTTGCCCGGGCGTCAACGTCGGCGTCGACATCACCGCCGAGCAGCTGCTGGCCGATTTCGACGCGGTCGTGCTGGCCGGTGGCGCCACCGCGTGGCGCGATCTGCCCGTTCCCGGCCGGGACCTGGATGGCATTCATCAGGCGATGGAGTACCTGCCGTGGGGCAACCGCGTTCAGGAAGGCGACGGCGTCCTGGGCGCGGACGGCGAGCCACCGATCACCGCCAAGGGCAAGCGGGTCGTCATCATCGGCGGCGGCGATACCGGGGCCGACTGCCTGGGCACCGCGCACCGCCAGGGCGCGGCCTGCATCCACCAGTTCGAGATCATGCCGCGGCCACCGGAGACCCGCGCCGCGTCCACGCCGTGGCCGACCTACCCGCTGATGTACCGGGTGTCGTCGGCGCACGAGGAGGGCGGGGAGCGAGTTTTCTCGGTCAACACCGAGGAGTTCGTGGGCAAGGACGGGCACGTGACCGCTCTCCGGGTGCACGAAGTGAGCATGGAGGACGGCAAGTTCGTCAAGGTCGAGGGCTCTGATTTCGAGCTGGAGGCCGATCTGGTGTTGCTGGCGATGGGTTTCGTCGGCCCGGAGAAGCCGGGCCTGCTGACCGACCTCGAGGTGAAGTTCACCGAGCGGGGGAACGTGGCGCGCGGCGCCGACTTCGACACGTCGGTGCCGGGTGTGTTCGTTGCCGGCGACATGGGTCGTGGCCAGTCACTGATCGTTTGGGCGATTGCTGAGGGCAGGGCCGCCGCGGCCGGTGTGGACCGGTATCTGATGGGTTCGACCGCGCTGCCGGCGCCCATCAAGCCGACGGCCGCACCGCTACAGTAGTCACACCAGTCACACTAGAAACACAAGTATAATTACCCGGCGAGTCTTCGGCAGTTTGCCAGAACACGGGTGTCTAATGGTCGCTTGTGGGATTCGTCACAGGGAGGTTGTGCGGAGTCCCGGAAGCGCTGAACTACCGCAGGAGTGAGCATTGTGCACATCAACCCTGTACCCCGGTCACGGATGGGGCGAATCGCCTGGTCATGGTTCCGTCACCCGGTAAAGAGCCGCGAGTTTCCCGCTGAGCAAGAGCGTCTGGTAACCGCCCGAGACCTGCTGCTGTTCGGGACGTAAGCACGCCCTCCGGGCATACACCGGACTGCCCCGCGTTTGCTCGATATCATCCCAAAGCGTCTAGGTGAGCAACCCCGAGTCCCGGATCGCCTCAGCCAAGGGTTCCAGCACAGCGGGGTCATGGGGCGGCGGCAGGTAGACGATGCCCAGCTGCAGGCCCTCGGCCGCGAGCGCGGCCGCATCCGCGATCACCTGGCCGTAGTCGAGGTCTGTGTTCAGGCGTAGGTGCGACGACAGCGTGATCTCCTTGGGGTCGCGCCCGATGTCCGCGCAGCGCGCTGCCAGCACGTCGCGCTTGCGGGCGAACTCCTCGGGCGGGCCGCCCACAAAGTTCCAGTGCTGGGCGTACCGCGCGGTGAGCGGCAGCGTGCGCTTCTCGCCGCTGCCGCCGATGCAGATGGGTGGGTGCGGGCGCTGCGGCCCCTTGGGTTCGTTGCGGGCGCCCTTGAGCTGATAGAACTTGCCGTCGAAGTCGGTGCTGTCCTGGCTGAGCAGGCTGATCAGCACCTGGCACGCCTCCTCGAACCGGTCGAAGCGTTCCCTGATGGTGCCCAATTCGATGCCGTAAGCGCCCGACTCTTCCTCGTTCCAGCCGGCGCCGATCCCGAGTTCGAGGCGCCCGGCGGAGATGACGTCGAGTGCTGAGGCCATGTTGGCCAGCACCGCGGGGTGGCGGTAGTGAATGCCGGTGACCAGGGTGCCCAGCCGCAGCCGCTCGGTGGCCTGGGCGAGCGCCGTCAGCGTCGTCCACCCCTCCAGGCAGGGCCCGCTGGAGTCGCTGAAGATCGGGTAGAAGTGGTCGAAGGTCCACCCGGACTCGAAGACGTCGATGTCGTCGGCCGCCCGCCAGACCGCCAGCATGTCCGGCCAGGTGGTGTTTTGTGGGGAGGTTTTGAAGGCGAAGCGCATAATCACGACCGTAGTCCGGCTTCCTGTGGTCCTACTAAACTCGACGGGACGATGGTTCTCGGAACACACACCACGCTCGCGGCTGATCCTTCTGCCCTGCTCGTCGCCGGCGAAATGGGGGGATCCGCAGTGATTTTCGCTGGATTCACCGTGGGGCAGTCATGGACCCGGTAGCCGCGCTGCGGCAGATCGCCTACTACAAGGACCGCGATCGCCAGGATCCCAGGCGGGTGATGGCCTACCGCAACGCCGCCGACATCGTCGAGAACCTCGACGACGCCACGCGGGAGCGGCACGGCCAGGCCGACAGCTGGCAGTCGTTGCCGGGGATCGGCCCCAAGACCGCAAAGGTGATCGCCCAGGCCTGGTCCGGCCGTGAACCCGACCTGCTGATCGAATTGCGCTCCGCGGCAAAAGATCTCGGGGGCGGAGAGGTCCGTGCCGCGCTGCGCGGCGATCTGCATCTGCATTCGAACTGGTCGGACGGGTCGGCGCCGATCAAGGAGATGATGGCCAGCGCCGCGGCGTTGGGCCACGAATACTGCGCGCTGACCGATCACTCGCCACGGCTGACTATCGCCAACGGGTTGTCGCCGGAACGGTTGCGCAGGCAGCTCGATGTGATCGACGAGCTGCGTGACGAGTTCGCGCCGATGCGCATCCTGACCGGGATCGAGGTCGACATCCTCGACGACGGCAGCCTGGACCAGGAGCCCGATCTGCTCTCCCGGCTGGACATCGTGGTGGCCAGCGTGCACTCCAAGTTGTCGATGGATACGGCGGCGATGACCCGCCGGATGGTGCGCGCCGTCTCCAACGGCGACACCGATGTGCTGGGCCATTGCACCGGCCGGCTGGTGGCGGGCAACCGGCGCATCAGGCCCGAGTCGAAGTTCGACGCCGAGGCGGTATTCGCCGCCTGCCGCGACCACGGCACGGCGGTCGAGATCAACTCGCGGCCCGAACGCCGTGATCCGCCGACTCGCCTGCTGAATCTCGCCCGCGACATCGGGTGCCTGTTCAGCATTGATACCGATGCGCACGCGCCCGGCCAGCTGGACTTCCTCGGCTATGGCGCCCAGCGGGCGCTGGACGCGGACATCGCTGTCGACCGGATCATCAACACTTGGCCGGCCGAGAAGCTGCTGGAGTGGTCAGTCCGGTAGGTGCGGCACCTCCAGGCCCGGGTCGCGACCGATCAACACGGCGCGGGTGAGCGCGGAGTTGCCGTAGCGGCGGCGTATCGCGTCGACCGCGGCGTCAACGGTGTGCGGCTCCCCGTCGAACGGCAGCAGCAGCTGCTCGGCCCCGCCGCGGTCGATGCCGGACACCGCAAAGCCGACCAGTGTCAATCCGCGCTGCGCGATCAACGGCGCGGCCGAGTCGACCAATCGCCGCGCGGCGCCCAGGATGGGCTGCGTCGACGAGGTCGCCCACGGCAGGGTGTGGGACCGAGTCGCCCGGCTGAAATCGTCAAAACGCAAGCGCAGCACCACCGTTCGGCCGGTGCGTCCGGCGGCGCGCATCCGCCGGGTGATGCGGTCGACGAGGTTGACCACCACCGCGTCGATCTCGTCGGCCGACATGGCGTTGCCGGCGCGGCCCAACGCACGCTGGGCACCCACCGAGCGCCGCCGCACACCGGTGTTGACTCGGCGCCGGTCGATATTGCGCGACAGTGCATACAATTGCCGCCCCATCGATCCACCCAGCAGCGAGGCCAGCGTCGACTCGCCGAGCTCGGCGACCTCGGCGACGGTCGTGATGCCGTGCGCATGCAACTTTTCGGCGGTCACCGCGCCCACACCCCACAGCCGACGCACTGGCAGCGGATGCAGGAATGCCAGCTCTTGGTCCGGCGGGACCAGCAGCAGCCCGTCGGGCTTGGCTTCCTGGCTGGCGACCTTGGCGAGGAACTTGGTCCGGGCGATGCCGACGGTGATGGGCAGGCCGACCCGGTTGCGCACGTCGGCGCGCAGCCGCGCCGCGATCTGGACCGGCGTGCCGGAGACCCGGGCGAGGCCGCCGACGTCGAGGAAGGCCTCGTCCACCGAGAGCGGTTCGACGATCGGGGTGGTGTTACGGAACACCTCGAACACCGCATCACTGGCCTGGGAGTATGCCCGCATTCGCGGCGGCACGACGACGGCGTGCGGGCACAACCGCCGCGCCTGCGCCCCACCCATCGCGGTGCGCACGCCGTAGGCCTTGGCCTCGTAGCTGGCCGCCAACACCACCCCGGCACCGACGATCACCGGGCGCGCGCGCAGCGACGCGTCGTCGCGTTGTTCGACCGACGCATAAAACGAATCCAGGTCCGCGTGCAGGATGGACGCGTCACACCGCACGAACACATGTTCGCATACGGGGCCGACAGTCAGCCGACAGTCAGCCGGCGCCACCGTAGATGCTGCTGAGCCAGATGTGCGTGAGGGTGTCGACGAGGTCGTCTTCGCCGACCGACGGTTGTTCCGCCGACAGGGTGGCCATCATGGTGCGCTCGTTCATCTGGTTCAGCGACGTCGCGAGGTCTGCCGCCGGGATGGTATCCGGCGCCGCGCCGCGGGCGCGTTCGGCGTCGATCATCGCAGCGGTCTGGTCGATCCACTTGCGCATGAAGCCCGTCCACACGGCCCGTACTTCCGCACTGGCGGCCAGCGCCTCCCGCCCGGCCCGGGCCACCGCATGATGTGAGCTGAACGCGGTGAAGAACGCCTTGATCCCGTTGCGCCACACCCGGCGCGGATCCGCCGGCAGCCGTTGCACCGCGCCGTCGAACTCCGCGTCGGCGCGGGCGATCATCGGCTCGAGCAGCGCGAGCAGCACTGCCTCTTTGGACTTGAAATAGAAGTAGAACGTCGGGCGCGAAAGTCCAGCGCCCTTGGCCAGGTCATCGACGGAGATGCTGGCGAACGAGCGTTCTTCGAGCAGCCGCTCGGCCGTGGCGAGGATCGCTTGCTCGCGCTCGTCACCCGACGGCCGCGTGGAACGGCGACCCCGCGGGGAACGCGTCGAACTGGCGGTAACCATGCCAGGTACTTTACACGCCGTTGAATATTTCGACAGGGTGTTGACCAAGTCAACACACCGTTGATAATCTGGCCGCTATGACTGAGCTGGCAGAGCACTTAGACGTCGTCATCGTGGGCGCCGGCATCTCCGGCGTGAGCGCAGCCTGGCACCTGCAGGACCGCTGCCCCACGAAGAGCTACGCGATCCTGGAACGCCGTGCCGATCTGGGCGGCACCTGGGACCTCTTCAAGTACCCCGGCATCCGGTCGGACTCGGACATGTTCACCCTGGGGTTCCGGTTCAAGCCCTGGCGCTCGGCGAAGTCGATTGCCGACGGCGCCTCGATCAAGGACTACATCAAGGAAACCGCGGTCGAGAACGGCATCAGCCGGCACGTCCGCTACCGCCATCGGGTTGTGGCGGCCGATTGGTCCGACGCCCACAACCGCTGGACTTTGACGGTCGAGAGCGACGGACGGCAGAGCGAAATCACCTGTACGTTCCTGTTCGCGTGCACCGGCTATTACAACTACGACGAGGGGTATTCGCCGACGTTCGCCGGCTCCGAAGACTTCGCGGGCACCATCGTCCATCCCCAGCACTGGCCGGAGGACCTCGACTATTCGGGCAAGAAAATCGTCGTCATCGGTTCCGGTGCCACCGCGATCACCCTGATCCCAGCACTCGTAAATTCCGGCTCCGGTCACGTGACGATGCTGCAGCGTTCGCCGACCTACATCGGCTCGCTGCCCGGGGTGGATCCCTTCGCCGTGCACGCCAACCGGCTGCTGCCCGACCGCCTCGCGCACCTGGCGAACCGCTGGAAAGCCATCGCGTTCAGCACCTTCCAGTACCAGCTCGCGCGGAAGGCCCCCGCCTACATGCGCAAGACGCTGATGACGATGGCTCGACGACGCCTGCCCGAAGGCTATGACGTCGAGAAGCATTTTGGGCCGCGATACAACGTCTGGGACGAGCGGCTGTGTCTGGCGCCCGATGGCGATTTTTTCCGGACCATCCGCCACGGCAAGGCCGATGTCGTCACCGACACCATCGACCGTTTCACCAAGACCGGAATCAGGCTCGCCTCTGGGGAGGAGTTGCAGGCCGACATCATCGTCACCGCAACGGGTTTGAACATGCAGCTGCTGGGCGGTGTAAGGCCGACCAAGAACGGTGAGCCCATCGAGCTGACGTCGCTGATGACCTACAAGGGTTGCATGTTCTCCGGGGTTGCGAACTTCGCCATCACGTTCGGATACACCAATGCGTCATGGACGCTCAAGGCCGACCTGGTCTCCGAATTCGTCTGCCGGTTACTGAACTACATGGATGCCAAGGGTTTGGACACGGTGGAGCCGCAGCATCCGGGCAATGATGTCGACGAGCTGCCATTCATGGACTTCAATCCGGGCTACTTCCAGCGCTCGATGCATCTACTGCCCAAGTCAGGGTCGCGCGCGCCGTGGCGGCTCAAGCAGAACTACTTCTTCGACATGCAAACGATCCGCCGCGGCAAGGTGAACGACGAGGGTCTACGGTTTGCGAAACGGCCTGTCCCAGTAGCGGTTTAACGACCACTCCCAGCGACGACGACAATGCCGTCGTCATCGCTGTAGGCGATGTCGCCCGGCACGAAGGCAACCCCGCCGAGTTCGATCTCGACGTCGCGTTCCCCGGCGCCGGTCTTGGTGCTCTTGCGTGGATTGGTGCCCACTGCCTTGATGCCGATATCGATGCCACGCAACGCGGCGGCGTCGCGCACCGCGCCGTGCACCACCAGCCCGGCCCATCCGTTGGAGCGGGCCAACTCGGCGATCAGATCACCCACGAGGGCCGTGTGCAGCGAGCCGGCACCGTCGATGACCAATACCCCGCCCGCACCTGGCTGTGAGAGCACCGATTTGAGCAGCGCATTGTCCTGAAAACAGCGCACCGTGCTGATGGGCCCGGCAAATTCCGGGCGGCCACCGAACTGGCGGAACTGCAGGTCGCAGCTGCGTACGTCCGGCCCGCTGTCGTCGACGAGGTCGGCGGTCGGCCGAAACGAGATGGTCACGTTGCTCAGCGGCGCAGTTGCCGGATCAGCAGAACGGCCAGCAGGCTGAGCGCCACGGCAACCGCCAGTGGCACCCGGTAGTGCACCGCCGTGGGCGGCGCGGGCTCGGGGGCTACGGGGTTGTTGGCGTGATCGACAGTTGACTTTGCTTGTGCCGCAGCGTCTTTGGCGGCAGCAGCAAGCTCGCCGTTGGTTTCAATCCGCGAGATGGGGGGCGCCTTCTGCGCAGGCGCTTTCTTGGCAGGCGCTTTCTTGGCGGGCACTTTTTTCGCGGGTGCCTTCTTGGCGGGCACTTTTTTCGCGGGTGCTTTAGTGGCCTTCTTGGCGCCCGGAGTAGGAGGAGCCTTCTTGGCCGGCGGCTGCGCTGCCTCGTCCGGTTCGCCGTCGGGTCGATCCTGCGGGTCTGCCATGCGGCCGCTCCTTTACAGCTTGCTCGATGCGCGCCAGAGGGCGTCGACGTCTGGACCCATCATGCCAGGACGCCGTGCCGCGTCGCGGTGGCTACCTGCGCCGCACCGCCCAGAGCGCTCCCGCGCCGACCACCGCGATGGCCGCGACGGCGAATGGCCAGGTCGGGAGGTCTCCACCCGCGCCGTCGTCGGAGGCTGGCGCCGCGGCGGGCCCAGGGGTGCCGGTGCCGGGCGCCGTCAACCGAAACGACCATGATCCCGACACCACGTGACCGTCCGCGGAAGCGACCCGGTAGTTCACCGTGTAGCCGCCGACCGGCCCGAGCGGTCGCATGGTGATGCTGACCACCGCGCCCTGTACCGTCGCGTCACCACTGGACCACAGGTTGCCGTCGGGCCCGACGACAGTCATTGCGGCGAACGTGGTCTGCAATCGCTCGTTGAACGTCGCGCTCACCTGGGTGGGACCCGCCGCCAGGGCGGCATTGTCGGCGGGCTCGGTGGACAGGCGCGTGGCGTGCGCGAACGCCGTGGGCGCAGTCAGCGTCGCGGTCAGCGCGCCACCGGTCAGCAGGGCGCCCAGCAGCACGCCGATCCAGACGATGCGCCTCATGTGCGGCGGCGGACCAACACCAGACACACGGCTACCGCACCAAGGATCAGGGCTCCCCCGGCCAGCAGACGGGCGGTGTTGTCGGGGCGCGCCGTCGTGGCGGCGGCGTGGTGGTCCGACGGGCCCATTGAACCGGTGGACAGGGTGAGCATTGGGGCCGGGTGTTCGGGCTCAGCGCCGCCGGCCAACGGCGGCTGGTCCCATTTGACGACCGAACCGTCGGCGTAGGTCTGGGTGGCCGGAAAGCTGACCGTGTCGGTGTCGGGCAGCTGCACCTGAATCCGGAATAACCCGAACTGGCCCGTGCCGATGCCGCCGCCGGGTGCCGCCGTCCACGTCACCGAATTCACGCCGCCGGACGCGTCGCGCTCGACCTTGGCCGTCCACCCGGGCGACGTCTCGGTGGCCGCCGATGCGACGTTCGGCAGGGTGACGGTCAGTGCCGTGGTGGCCGCCCCGGTGTTGGATTCGTTGGGCACCGAAAAAGTCACGATCGCCATGGCGCCGCGCACCGCGTTGTCGCTGCTGGCATGGACGTGCGCCCAGGCCGTCGGGGCGCCGGCGGCCGAGCCTAGGAAGAGCGCGGCGATCGCGGCGAGCACGCTCGGAATCCACCTGATTGAGCGCGGCACGTCAGCTCACCCCCAGCCGGGCCATCAGGTCAGCTTCGACGCCGTCGAGCTGCGACGAGATGGCCGAGTGGGCGGCCCGGCGCCGCGCTGCCGGCATATTCTCCGCGGCGGTGACGGCCGCCGACAGATCCGTCAGCCGTTCGGAGATGGCGGACACGAACTGCTGGGTCTCGGCGTCCCGGGGTTTCTTGTCCTGCACCGTCCGCAACGACTGCTCGGAGCCGGCGATCCGGGCCGACAGCCGGGCACCGTGCCCGGAGAATTGGCCGATCTGAGCCAACGGGACACCGAGCTGGTCGGCACGGCGCTGGTCGATCAGTCCGCGAACGGCCATGGCGGCGCGGTAGATCAACGGCGTCAGGACGGGGGCAAGCAGTCGGGACACGGTCAACACGCGACGAATTCTGGTGGGCGAGAACACCTTGCCTTCGCGTGCCGCCTTGAGCTGGTTCTCGGCGACCTTGAGGGCCGCCTTGTCGCTGTCGCGCTGCGCTTTGAGGCGCGCCTTGAGGGCCTTGTCTGCGCCGCGTTCGGCACTCCTGATGCGGCGCTTCTCGTTCTTGGCTGCCAACCGGGCTTCCAGCTTGGCGCGGGCCTTGATCGCGCGGGCTTCGGCGCGGCGCGTCGCGCGGCTCTTTCGCTTGCGGAACAGGCCCATTCCCGGACGCCTCCCGATATCTCGTGGACTGTCGCTCGAGCGGGTGCACGATCGCTGAGCCAACCCTAATCGTGGGGGCCGGGCGGGGGGTAAAGCGGGCTCAGGCGTGCAGCCGCTCGGCGCGGCGCAGCTCGTCGATCCGCTCGACGATCTGTTCTTGGGCCTGGGGCGGGAGCTCCGAGACGCCCAGCGCGATCCGGCGCACACCCTCGTCGCGCATCGTGGAGAGCCAGGACAATTCCTTGTCGAGTTTCGCGTAATACTCGTCGTCGGTGAAGTAGGCCGGCTTGATGCGGAAGAAGTTGGCCAGCGCGGCCATGGTCGCCGTGGACGGGTTGGTGCGGTTGCCCGAGCGTAGCTGCGACAGGTAGGGAGCCGACATCGTGATGCCTTCCGCCTTGAGTGCCGCGATCACCTCTGCGGAGGTGTGCGGGCCGCGTCCGGGTGGATACACCGTGTCGAACAGGCGGTTCAGGCGGGCGGCGAACGTCGTGCTCATCGATACGACCTCCACTGGGCTGGAAGGATTAACAGGTGTCTAATAGGGATTTGCTGACCATGGTAGCGAGAGTTGCCTCCACAAACCAAGTGCAAACCCGAGATTTTGTACCGGCCGTCGGCGCGTGCGGCGAAACAGCCCCTACAGAGCATCCAACCGGCACGGCCGGGTGTCCACAAGATGAACAGAATTCACAGGTTATCCGCAGAAACCTGTCCGCAAAGACGGGTACCGGCGGGGTCACGTTGTCGTTGCCGAACGCGCCGAGAAGGGCGTTTTGGGGCAGTGTGCACCACATCGGGCAACCAGCTTTTTGCCAGAAATCGGCGGAGGCCTCCTTTGCTGTCCAGTTCCGCAGGGTCCGCATCATCGCCCGGGGAGTGCCGCGGGCCCGCCGGGCCAGACCGGCTACGGGCAGGACTACTCGTGACCGGATTCAGGGGGCCGGAGCGGACGGCGCTTCAGCCGGCATCCGGGGATCTGGCGGCCGTGTGGGTGTGCACCCGCCGCCCGCCACGAGTTTGCGCGACGGTTACGCCGAAGACGGCCGGGACCACCGCCGCGGTCACGGCGACGGCCGCCGGAGGCCAGCCCACAACAGGCTGGCCAACCCGTGCAGCGGTTCGGCGGGGAGCCGCTGATGCAGCAGCCGCCCCAGCGGCGACCCGATCCAGAGAGTCAGTTGGGCGCTGGCGAAGGTGAGGGTCGCCGACGTCGTCTACGGTGAGCAGCGCGGCGCGGGGCTCGCGCGTGGTGCAGGCATCGTCGTCGCTGCCGGCCCTCGCGCCAGGCCCACACGGCAAAGATCAAATTCCCTTACGCGGCAAGCAGCATCGCCAGAATAGCGGTGTCCGGGTGGCTGATCGGATCGACGCCGACGCGGCTCACCATCGAGGTGATGGTGCCGTCGGCCTCCGCTTCCACCCACGCCGCCCGGTGCTCCAGGCCCAGATACGGCAGGCCCGGCAGCAGTACGCATCCCGATGCCGCGCCGGTGCATTCCGGCAGCGACGGTGTCGTTTCGGACGGCGGATGCAGCATCAGCAATGCCGGTGGCTGATGCTCCGCGAAATACCCTGGCTGGATGGCTGATTCACCGAAAACCGTGCCCTCAGCCAACACCAGTCCGACTGTGTCGGGCTGGGGCTCGTCGGGTAGCTCTTCGCGCGCGCCGAATACCGTTGTGGTGGAAAGCAATCCAGGCAGCGAAGCGACCCGCACGGCGACCATCAGCAGCTGGGCCCACTCCTTGGTGGAATCCGGCCAGCGTCCAGAAATGACGAACCCCTTTAGGGCACCACGAGAATGGAAGGGAGAAACCCCGATAGATCGGCCAGACCCAGCATCCATTTTCGCCCTCCGCTCGACCCTCCCACGCCTCCGTCCGAACAACCACACTGGTATCTCGAATAACTAAGGATGCGCAAGGTTTGGGCGCCTTGCAACTCGACACGGTCAGTGATGCTTGGGTTTACAAAACGCTCATAAACGCCGGGCGGCCCCCATAACGCAAGGACGCCGCGCGATCTGCGCGACGCCCTTGCGTGGTGGTATTCGCCTTAGCCGAAAATAAGTCCGCTTGTCTTGGAGGTCGCGGCCGCGTAGCGCGCCTGCACGTCGGCCCAGTTGACCACGTTCCAGAACGCTTTGACGTAGTCCGCTTTGACGTTCTTGTACTGCAAGTAGAAGGCGTGCTCCCACATGTCGACTTGAAGCAGCGGAATGATGCCGAGCGGGACGTTGGACTGCTGGTCATACAGCTGGAACGTCAACAGCTTGTCGCCCAGGCTGTCGTAACCGAGCACCGCCCATCCGGACCCTTGCAACCCATTGGCGGCCGCACTGAACTGAGCCTGGAACTTGTCGAACGACCCGAACTGGTCGTCGATCGCGGCGGCAAGGTCGCCCGTCGGCTTGTCACCGCCGTCCGGCGATAGGTTCTTCCACCAGATGGAGTGGTTGACGTGACCGCCCAGGTGGAAGGCCAGGTTCTTCTCGTTCAAGAAGATCGCCGCGTGGTCACCCTTGGAGCGGGCTTCTTCGAGTTTGGCGACCGCGTCATTGACGCCCTTGACGTAGGTCGCATGGTGCTTGCTGTGGTGGATCTCGTTGATCTGACCGGAGATATGCGGTTCCAGCGCTGCGTAATCCCAGTCCAGATCGGGCAGGGTGTATTCAGCCACGGCATTCCTTCCTTCGGTGAAAAAATCGTCTGACGCGTGATTCGGAGGGATTCGCCGTCCCGGCGGCCCGGTTAACCACGCCTAGTCAACCCTGCTCCATGACCGCGCGCGCCGCAACAACGACCGCACGACAGCTCGACGGGTGGGTAGCTCAGATAGCCCGATACGCCGGGCTTCAAGACAAAACGATCAGCG
This sequence comes from Mycobacterium sp., assembly GCF_019247635.1. GTDB lineage: Bacteria > Actinomycetota > Actinomycetes > Mycobacteriales > Mycobacteriaceae > Mycobacterium. The sequence continues at coordinate 3,176 of NZ_JAFBAR010000066.1, read as the reverse complement.
CGAGAATCGCCAGCAGCGCCAGCGCGATCAGCCCGGCTCGCAGCGCGGCGATCACGTACGTGCTGCTCCAGGCGGACGACCCGGAGTGTGAGCTCGACGACGCCGAGCCAGGACCGAATGAATGCGTGGTCATGAAACGCCTTTCACCTGCCCGTTACCCCCTGAAGTGAGGTGAGTCACACCGAATCGTGGCGCTCGCGAGTTTAACCCCTTGACGATGGGTTGCAAACTTGGCTCACGGCCAGGGCCGTGACCTGGCGATTCGGGCGGATCGAGGCGCGCGCCGAGGGGCAGACGGGAAGCAGAAGTGACGGGGCGCTGGCGTTCGTGTGCCCGCGACGCCCGGGGGCGTCGCGGGCGGCGGATGGACAGGTGTTTTAGTAGTGCAATCCATTTCGCTCAGGTAACTGTCGAGCTGTCTATGACCGTCGTTCACCCACCCGTCGTTATCCACAGTTGCAATAAGACCGGGCGGAAGAGGCTGTGATAATGGCTTAGCTACCCCCCGTCGCACTGTGGATAAACCTGTGGAAATTGTGGATAGCCATAAGTAGCTGTGGGCGTAGCGCCGCCTCGTCGCAAAACCGTCATTGCTCCGCCCGCGAAGCCGCATCGTCGGCACTACCCGGACCGCGTGGTCGGCACGGTTAGGCTTGTCCGGTGATCCAGGTGTGCTCCCAGTGCGGCACGCGGTGGAACGTGCGAGACCGGCAACGCGCGTGGTGTCCGCGCTGCCGCGGTGCGCTGCTGGCTCCGCTGACCGACATGCCGGGCTCCGACACCCGTTGGGCGGCGCGCGGCCGTCCCCCGGCGAGCGGCGCTGCCGGGCTCCGTCGAGGTCCCGCGGGTTCGAGTTGGCAGCGCTCGGCGCCGAGGCTGCCGCCCGGCTTTCGGTGGATCGCGGTGCGCCCCGGCGCCGCCCCGCCGCTTTACCGTGGCCGACGGTCTCGCGGCCCCACCCCGCACTACACGGTGATTCCGCGGTGGGGGCTCGCGGATCGCGTCGACCTGGTACCCACGCAGATCGCGGCACCGCCGACGGCGGGACCATCGGCCAAGCGGGTGCGTGCGACGTTGTTCGTCGGCCTGCTGGTACTCGCCCTTGCGGCTCTGGTGTACGTCGCGCGATACGTGCTCTTGGTGATCAACCGCAACACGCTGCTCAACTCGATGGTGGCCTTCGCCGGCAATGCACTCGGGATCGCGGCCAGCGTGGTGGCGATCGGGGCGGCGGTCGCGTGCGCCGTGACGCTGGTCCAATGGCTCATCGCGCGTCGATCCGCCGCGTTCACCCACCGCGGCCTGCCGGATCCGCGTTCGGCACGGGCGCTGTGGCTGGGTTGCCTGCTGCCGCTCGTCAATCTGCTGTGGGCTCCGGTGTTCGTCATCGAGTTGGCGACGATCGAAGAGCACTACGCGCGCCTGCGTAGACCGATCGTGGTGTGGTGGATCGCCTGGGTGTGCAGCAACGTGCTATCGATCTATGCCATCGCTACCCGGTGGGCCTCTGATGCGCAGGGCGTCGCCAACAACACCGTCATGATGGTGCTCGCGTATGTGTTTGCGGCGGCCGCGGTAGCCGCCGTCGCGAGGGTTTTCGAAGGTTTCGAGCGCAAGCCAGTGCAACGGCCCGCGCACCGTTGGGTCGCGGTACCCCAGGACCGTCCGCCCGCGGGGGCAGTCGGTGACTCGGTTGAGTTAGAGGGGCAGGAACCGGCAGCATAGGGGGATGACGTGGGCCGACGAGGTGCTCGCCGGGCACCCATTTGTGGTGGCTCACCGCGGCGCCTCCTTCTCCCGGCCGGAACACACGCTGGCCGCCTATGATCTGGCCCTCAAAGAGGGCGCCGACGGCGTGGAATGCGATGTGCGGCTCACCCGCGACGGCCACCTGGTGTGCGTCCATGACCGCCGCCTGGACCGGACCTCGACGGGAGCCGGAGTGGTCAGCACGACGACGCTGGCCCAGCTGCGCGAGCTGGAGTACGGCGCTTGGCACGACAGTTGGCGTGCCGACGGCACCCACGGCGACACCAGCTTGCTGACGTTGGACGCGCTCGTGGCGCTGGTTCTGGACTGGCGCAGGCCGGTGAAGATCTTCATCGAGACCAAGCACCCGGTGCGCTATGGCTCGCTGGTGGAGAGCAAACTGCTGGCGCTGCTGCACCGCTTCGGCATCGCCGCGCCCGCCTCCGCCGACCGGTCCCGGGCGGTGGTGATGTCCTTTTCGGCGGCCGCCGTGTGGCGGATTCGGCGGGCCGCACCGCTACTGCCCACCGTGCTACTCGGCAAGACCGGCCGGTACCTGGCCAGCGGCGCGGCCACCGCGGTCGGCGCCACCGCCGTGGGGCCGTGGCTGCCGTCGCTGAAGGAGAATCCGCAGCTGGTGGATCGCGCCGCCGCCCAGGGCCGTGCCGTGTATTGCTGGACCGTCGACGAATACGAGGACGTCAAATTCTGCCGAGAAGTCGGCGTGGCGTGGATTGCGACCAATCACCCCGGCCGTACCAAAGCCTGGCTGGATGCCGGGCGCATCGCCGAGGGCTCGGGTTAGTCGGGCGTGGCTGCGGCCGACATCCGGTTGCGGCGAGGGTCGAAATTCGGGTCTATAGCCGACCACCCGCGGCCTGCGGCGCACCCGCAGCGTCACGCGCCGAGGCCACCTCGCGCGCAACAAAGTTCTCCAGGTCGAACACGTTGGCTCCCGCGCGGTCGGCCACCCGCACCAGGGTGGTCATCAGCGCCACCTCTTCGATCTGCTCGCGCAGGAACCACTGCATGAACTGCTCGGTTCTTGAACCAATGCATGGAATTTAGTCTTGAGACCGGCAGAATCGCTCAGATAGTGCAGGTTACTGCAGGTAGATCGCGTCTGCAACGAAGGCATCGCTTACCCAGGAAAGGTTTCCCTAATTCATTTCAGGGCAGCGTCGCCTAACTAAAGCAAGGCTAGCTTGATCTACTAATTCGGCACGAAAGTTTTGTGCGGTTAGGGCTGGACGTCCAGCGCGGAAGTCGGAACCGGAGCGTCGGCGGCGAGCGCGTTGAACAATGCGCTGGCCGCGTCGTGGTTCCATACCACCACCGAGCCGGCGTCGCTGGTGGTGAGTTCCCCGATGGGGACGGTGATCGCGGTGACCGATCCGTGCAGAGCCCAGCCGAGTCGGGTTAGGTCC